>NZ_JBIRMW010000005.1:80797-516917 GCF_044331325.1 Streptomyces sp. NPDC017246
CCCTACGGCTCCGCGCCTACGGCTCCGCGCCTACGGCTCCGCGCCTACGGCTCCGCGCCTACGGCTCCGCGCCTACGGCTCCGCGCCTACGGCTCCGCGCCTACGGCTCCGCGCCTACGGCTCCGCGCCTACGGCTCCGCGGCCGACCGCCTAGAACGCGCCCCGCTCCATCCTCGCCAGAGCCGCCCGGCACAAGGTCAGAAGCTTCTCGTCGAGGTGGATGTCATGGCTGCCCGAAGCGCCCTCCCGGGCGTTGTGGCGACGCCGGCGGGTCAGCTCGGTGAGGATCACCAGCTGCGCCTCCGAGGCCGCCGGACCCATCTCCGCCAGACACTCGGCGACGTCCACGCGCGCGTGCCGGTTCTCCTCCCAGGCCGCCAGCAACACCGGCAGAGCCGTCGCCGCGTCCCCGGACACCCGCCACAGGGCCGCCGCGCTGCGGACCCGCACCCACAGGTCCCGAGAGGCCAGACCCGGCCGGAGGGCGGAAGCCGTCACGGCCGCGGCCGGGCCGATCTCGCCGAGGGCCTGGGCGGCCGCACACCAGTCCGCGGCGGAGGCGCCCGGCCGCAGCCACCGCTCCAGGGCGGGCAGCACCTCGCCCAGGTCGCCCTCGGCCGCCCACAGGGCACGCGCCGCCGCCGTGGCGACCGCGGCCGACTCGGCGGCCAGGAGTCTTCGCATCTCCGGTACGGCCCCGTGGGCGGCGGGACCGAAGGCCGCCAGGGTCCGCAGGGCGGCCTCCCGCACCCAGTCGCGCCGGTTCGACGGCGCCCCGCGCAGGACCCGCAGGACCTCCGGCACGGCCTGGTTGCCCCGCACCGCCGCCAGCGCGTACAGCAGCGGCGCCGCCCGGTCGTAGAGCCGCTCGTCGAGCTCGACCTCGGCGAGCCGGCGCCGCAGCAGCGGGGCGAGCATCGCGGCGGAGGGCCCCAGGCCGTCCATGGCGTACAGCAGCTCGCGCCGCACCTCGCGCTCCTCCAGGGCGCGGGCGAGCAGCGGAACCGCGCGGGTGTCGCCGGCGCGGGCCAGCGCGAGGAGCGCCCCGTCCCGCCCGGACCGCCCGACGAGGCCGCCCTGACCGCCGCCCTGCCCCGGACCCACGACCGGGCCGGTGGTGAGGCGGGTCACGAGCGCGTCGGCGGCGGGCGCGCCCAGCTCGAAGAGCCGCTCCAGGAACGAGGTGGCGGCCTCCCGGAGCCGCGGTTCGGGATCCTGGAGCTGCGCGCCGACGAGCCGGACGACCTCCTCGTACCGCCCTCGCCAGATCCGTATCAACCCGCCGCACAGCCAGATCGCGTCCGAACGCTGCCCCCAGTCGGGGCTGCGCAGCTGCGCGAGGATCAGCGCGATGCGGTCGTCGACCCGGTCGTCGAGCGCCGCGTGCAGCGTCCGGAGCAGTTCCTCCGTCCAGGGGGCGGGACGCCCGGCGGCGTGTTCCTCCAGGAGCTCGCGGACCTGCCCGATGAGGGTCGGCGTGGCGGCCCGCTCGGAGCCGGGCACGACCGGCCCCTGTGCCGAGGTCCGGATCTCCTCCAGGAGCCCCGTCACCCACGGCACGACGTCGTCCGGGATGTCGGCGGGCGCACAGCGCGCCCGCTGCGCGAGAGCCGCCAGACGGAGCCCCGGGTCCTGGGCGGCGCGGGCGAGCCAGCCGAGCCAGTCGACGGTCTCGGTGCGCAGCGACGCGTGCCGCAGGGCGATCCGCCCGACGGCGGCGACCAGGGCGAGCCGCACCTCGGTGTCCCGCTCGACGGTGAGCCGCTCCCGCAACAGCGTCAGCACCAGCGCGGGCTCGGGGTGCAGCGAGGCGAGCGCGCACGGCGCGGCGAGCCGGACCTCGGGGTCCGGGTCGGAGACGAGCCCGAGGAAGACGTCCGCGCCCGCGGCGATGGCGGCCGCGGCCATCGCGTAGTTGGCGGCGGGGATGAACTCCTCGTCGTCCGGGTCGAGTTCGTCCAGTTCCTCGTCGTCGTCGAGCTCGATCCCGCCGATGCTGGTGAGCAGCTCGACGATGCAGCCGCGGTCCTGGACGCCGGGGTCGGCGACGAGTTCGAGGAGGAAGGGGATGCAGGCGAGGGTGGAGTCGTAGACGTCCCCCTGGTGGTGCACGGCCCCGTACATGCCGTCGAGGGCGGTCTCGCGCTCCGCGGGATCGGCGGAGGCGAGTCCGCGGAGCAGCTCCGGCACGTCGTCCGCGGGGCCGTACGCGTGCCCCAACGAGGCCCAGTCGACCTCCTCGATCCCCGTCAGCATTGGCCAGGCCGCCTTCCCCGTGAGCGCTGTAACAGTCAGCAAGTGTGCACCACGGGAACGGCGGCAAGCCCTTACCGACGACACCCGACCTGCCAGGACCCCGAGTTGCGGCCTCTTTGCGCCATGTACGGTGCGGAGCAGGTCAGTTGCGCTCAGTGCGCGGCGCGGGGGGCGCCGGGGGAGGGCGGCGGCGGCCCCGGGAGAGGCCGACTGGAGGGCGCGGTTGTCCCGGCCGTCCGCCGGACGGCCGGGCCGCCGCTCCCGCCGGGCGGGGAAGGCGGGGGCGGAGGAGGCGTCCGGCTCCCGGAAACCGTCGGCGTGACCCGGGACCACCCGACCGGCCGGCGGGCCGGTGACGCCGACGGGACACAGGTCCGAACAGCCCGTCCCGACGAGGCGCGGGAAGCGACCACGGCCCCGCTCGGACGGCGACGCGCAGGTGAAGCCACGCGGAGCGGCCGGGAGCCCGGGACCGGCGGGCGCTCCAGGCGCCCACGTCGCCCCCGCCGTCGCCGGGCGGCCCGGAGCCGGCGACCGGGGGACTCAAGGTGAAGAGCCGGGGACTCATGGCGAGGGGCGGCCATCGATGCGACGGGCGAAGCCCGGAGTACGCCCCGACGCCCGAACCGCCCACCCCGATGAGGAACCGGCGGTGAGCGGGCGGCGACGCGACGCGACGCTCGGCTTCGAAGACGCCGCCCGCCGAGGCGCGGACGCGGGGCCTGAGCCGGTGGACGTGCCGTTCCTCGCCGAAGGAGTGGCTACGGAGTGGCCGGAACGATATCCGGGACGGTTTGCGCCGTAGACGGGCGGTATCGGGGATCGATGGGACCTTGTGCCGGGCCGGGCCGGGCCGTGCCGGGCCGGGCGGGCCGGGCCGTGCCGTGCCGTCGCCTCGCTACGCCTCGGCTTGCTGTGCTGTGTCGTGCCTCGGCCGGCCCGCCCTCCGACCGGGCGCGCCTCAGCCCTCCGACCGGACGCGGACGAACGTCGCGTTCTCCTGCCGCTGCCGCCCCGCGATCTGCCGCAGTTCGACGGGGAGCGGCGGGTCCACCCACCGCACGGGACCGTGCTCGGGGTCCTGGGCGAGCGGCCCCGCGCGGTCGCTTACCAGCGCGCCGACCTCGCGCGACTGCGCCGGGGTGAGCCGGGGCGAGGTGGTCACCGTACGGCCGTCGGGGAGTCGTACGACCAGGGCGCGAGGCCGGTCGGGCGGCCCGAGGACACCGAGCAGCAGGCCGTCGCTGGTGTCCATGTGCCGGATCTTGCGCCAGGCCCAGGTGGAGCCCGCCCGATAGGTCGAGCTCAGCGTCTTCGCGACGATCCCCTCGACCCCCGCGTCCCGCAGGTCCCGGAACCAACCGCGCGCGGTCTCCTCGTCGAGCGTGGCGAGCACGCGCTGGAGCGGCGGCTCGGCCTCTCGCAGGGCGGCGCCGAGCAGCTCCCACCGGTCGCGGAGCGGCAGACCCCGTACGTCGCGCCCGGGGACGGCGAGGAGGTCGAAGGCGATGTACGAGACGGGCACGCCGGCACGGGCCCGGTCGGCGGGCGAGCGCAGCAGGTCGGTGAAGCTCAGCCGCCCCTCCCGGTACGCGCACAGCTCACCGTCGAGGACGATCCCGACCGGCAGCTGGTCCCGCAGGTGCGCGGCGATCCCGGGGAACTCGGGAGCGAGGTCCCGGCGCGAACGCGACTGGAGGACGACCTTCCCGTCGTCGAGGACGAAGGCGAGCGCGCGGAACCCGTCCAGCTTGAGGGAGTACTGGAGTTCACGGGGAGGGTCTCGCTGTACGGGGATCTCGTCGGCGGACCGGGGCCGCATGACGTCGAGGGGCGGAACGACGACGGCCCCACCGTCACGCGCGCCCACTCCCGTACCCCCGCCCTCTCCCGCAGCGGAACCCCCACCGGCCCCGCTCCTCTCCCCACCCTCACGCCCTCTCACGGCACGTCTCCCGCGAGCTCGGGAGTGAGAAGAGGGGCCAGGAGCTCCCCGTACCGCTCCAGACGTGGCGCGATGTCGTCCATGAGGAGAACCAGGGCCTCGGGGTCCGCGTCGGGGAGCGCGGACTCCTCCACCTCCTCCCAGGTGACGGGCGCGGAGACCGTGGGGAGGGCCCGGGCCCGCAGGGTGTAGGGGGTGGCGGTCGTCTTGGCGGCGGCGTTCTGGCTGTGGTCGACGAAGACCTTCCCGGGCCGCAGGGCCTTGGCCATCCGGTGCACGACCAGCCTCGGCAGCGCGGCCTCCGCCTCGACGGCGAGGCGGCGGGCGTACGCGGAGACGTGGGCCGAGGGGGCCGGGGTCACCGGGACGAGCAGGTGCAGCCCCTTGGAGCCGGAGGTCTTGGCGAAGGCGGTGAGCCCGTCCGCCGCGAGCCGCTCGCGCAGGTACAGGGCGACCCGGCAGCACTCGACGACCGTCGCCGGAGACCCGGGGTCGAGGTCGAACACGAGCCGGTCGGCGACGGCGGGGGAGGAGGCCCGCCACTGGGGCGTGTGGAACTCGACGACGAGGTTCGCGGCCCACATGAGCGAGGGCAGGTCCTCGATCACGACCTGCCGGGCCCGGGGGTCCTCCGAGCGGGGTACAGGGGTGGTCCTCACCCAGGAGGGTGTGCCGGGCGGCGGATTCTTGGTGAAGAAGAGCTGCCCGTCGGGACCGTCCGGGTAGCGCAGGAAGGACACCGGGCGGTCGCGCAGATGCGGCAGGATCGCGGGCCCGACGGTCGCGTAGTAGTGGAGCAGCTCGCCCTTGGTGGTGCCGGTGACCGGGTGGAGGACCTTGTCCAGGTTGCTGAGGGTGAGGCGCCGCCCCGCCACCTCTGTAAGAGGCGTCATACGATGAGAATCCCACGATTGACGACGATTCGTCCTGATCCGACCCGGAGGGAAAGAACGTGCGATCCATTTGGAACGGCGCCATATCCTTCGGCCTGGTCAGCATCCCGATCAAGCTGGTGAACGCCACGGAGAGCAGGTCCGTCTCCTTCCGCCAGATCCACACCGAGGACGGCGGACGGGTCCGCTACAAGAAGGTGTGCGAGCTGGACGGCGAGGAGGTCCCCCAGGCGGAGATCGGCAAGGCGTACGAGGACGCCGACGGGTCCATGATCCCGATCACCGAGGAGGACCTGGCCGCGCTGCCGCTCCCGACGGCGAAGACGATCGAGATCGTCGCCTTCGTACCGGCCGGCGAGATCGACCCGCTCCAGATGGACGCGGCGTACTACCTCTCGGCGAACGGCGTACCCGCGGCGAAGCCGTACACCCTGCTCCGCGAGGCGCTCAAGCGCAGCGAGAAGGTGGCCGTGGCCAAGTACGCCCTCCGGGGACGGGAACGGCTCGGCATGCTCCGGGTGGTGGACGACGTGATCGCGATGCACGGCCTGCTCTGGCCGGACGAGATCCGCGCCCCCGAGGGCGTGGCCCCGGAGAACCCGGTGAGCGTGCGGGACGCCGAACTCGACCTGGCGGACGCCCTGATGGCCACGCTCGGCGAGGTCGACATCAGCACACTGCACGACGACTACCGCACGGCGGTCGAGGAGATGATCGCGGCGAAGGCGGAGGGCGGCGAGGGCGTCGCGGCCCCGGCCCCCGGGGAGGAACCCGGCGGTGGCCAGGTCATCGACCTGATGGCGGCGCTGGAGAACAGCGTCCGCGCGGCCAGGGAGGCCCGGGGCGAGGACGCGGTGGTGACCGAGCTCAAGCCGCGGGGGACGCCGAAGGAGACGGGGGGCAAGAAGTCCACGTCCCGCGCACCCGCGAGGAAGAAGGCGGCTCCGGCGCGCAAGTCGACGTCGACCGCCGGCGGCGGGACGAAGAAGGCGGCGGCGAAGAAGACCACGGCGAAGAGCACGGCGAAGTCGACGACGAAGAAGACGGCGACGACGAGGAAGACGACGACGGCGAAGAAGACACCGCCACGCAAGCGCACGGCGTAACACGCGGCAGCCGGTCCTCGGGATCGAACATCGTTGGCCGGCGTGACGCTACGCGGCCGCCATCATGGTCTTCCCTCGATGGCGGCCGCGTTGCGTCTCAGCTCAGCCGGGTGGTGGCGTAGGCCACCATGGCGTCGCGCTGGTACACGGCGAGCCCGGGGGCGATGGCCTCGTATGCGGCGTGCCACGTCTCGTTGTCGACGATGGAGCGTCCGATGGCCCGGTAGTCCTCGGCGGAGACGGCTCGCAGTTCGGTCAGCGACCGGTACTGGGTGTCGATCTCGGCCTGGACCGGGTCGGCGTCGACCGGGTGGCCTGCGGCCATGAGTTCGGCCAGCCGGATCATCTGCGCCGTGCGCTCACGGTGCGCGGCGTCGGCGTCGGCCCGGCTCATCGTGGCGGCGCGTCGTCCGACCTCTTGGGCGAGTTCAGGGAAGTCGCGCATGTTGTCCTCGTAGTGGGAGGGCGTCACGCCCTCGAAGAGGTTCTCCGGGCGGTTGATGGTCATGAGACGGTCGTCCTTCCTGGACTGCTCCAGTTCCGCGATCGTGCCGGAGACGGTGGCGGCCAGAACGTCGATCCGGTCCCGCTCCGCAAGGAGGCGCCGGTGGTGGCCCCGCAGGGCGTCCACCTCGTCGACCTGCTCGGACAGGATCCGGCCGATTTCCGGCAGCCCGACACCCAGTGCGCGCAGTACGAGGATTTGCTGCAGCCGCAGGAGCTGGCGTTCCCCGTAGTAGCGGTGACCGTTGGTGCCGACCCGGGCTGGCGGCAGCAGGCCTGTCTCGTCGTAGTGGCGCAGAGTCCGGGCGGTCACGCCCGACATCCGTGCCACCTCCGCGATCGGCCAGTCCATCGCCACTCCCGCACGTATGTGTCGCCGGGCCGGTCGCTCCGGCCCTGGTCACGAAGGTAGAAGCTGCCGCAACGGCAACTTCAACCCCGAAACCCGAGGTCCTCGCAATCGAACAGGCACGGTGGTCCACCCCAGGACGGGGGAGGGGGAAGCCGCCGGAAAAGCCGAACCCGCCGCCCCGAGAAAGGGGTCGACGGATTCGGCAAGGACCTCTGAAACAGCCCCGAGGGACCGGCCGCGGAGAATCAGGATCGATCAGCCCTCAAGGATCCTGCGCTTCTGTTCCTCGAACTCGCTCTCGGTGAGGACGCCCTGATCCTTGAGCTCGCCGAGCTGCTTGAGCTGATCGATCTTGCTGGACATGTCGGAGCCCGCCGGAGGGGCGGCGGGGGCGGGTGGCGGCGGTGGCGGAGCCGCGTACTGCGGCTCCTGCTGCGCCGCCCATCGCCCCTGCTGGCGGCGGCTCACCCGATTGGACACGGCGGTGGCGGTTCCGGCGACGACGGCCGTACGCGCGACCCCGCGGAGGAGACCTGGCATGGAGGGTTCCCTTCTGTTCCTCGACTGGCGTCGGCCGATGCTCAGGAAGCGCCGTCCGCGCTGTCGAGCGCGGCCAGGATGGCGGGTACGGGGATCCGCCCGGAGGCGACCACCTGGGCGCCGCCGCGGTTCAGGGCCGCGGCGAAGGGCGCGGCCCAACGGTTCTCGTAGACGAGGATCCCGGCGGAGCTGCCCGGCTGCAGGGCGCCGGCGGCCTCATCGAGGTCGTCCTGACCGAGGAGTCCGGACGAGGCACCCTCGAACACGGCCAGGTCGAGCTCGCCGTCACCGGTGAGGTCGGCGATCTCGAGGCCGCTCACGGAGCCGTCCTCGTCCTTCCTGACGAAGGTCAGGTCGAGGATGCGAATGAGGCCACGGTCCACGAGATCGACCAGGAGGGGCAGGCCCTCACCGGTCATTCGGTTGCCGGGGAACTCCACGATCAGATAGTCGATCGGTCCCAGCTCTTCGGTTTCGTCGTTCACGGCGCAACCCCTGATGTCGTGGCTCTCTCAGTGGATCCATTGCATCACCGGCCGAGTCCCCGCGCATGTCGGTACGGAGCACCCCGCCAGGACCAGGAGGCCTCCTTGTAGTCCGGGCGTGGGGGCACCGGATGAAGCCCCGAAGCCCCCTCACCGACGGACCGACGCGGGCCACAACGCGCGCGACGTCCCGACCGGCACGGCCCACCACGCCCCATCGACGCCGTCTCCCCTTCGCCAAGACCGCCCGGCTTCTGGAGGCTCCAGCGACAGGCCTGGCGGAGCCTGGCTTCCTCGGCGTCGCGGCGGTGGCGTGACCGAACGCGCACCGGGACGATCGCCGTACTCATGGCGATGCTGGCCCTTCCTGCCGGAGTCGGCTTCTACGTCGATCAATTCCACGAGGACGACATCCGCATCACCTCGCTCCGCCGCAACCAGTCTGTGGTGATCCCCCGCTGCCTGCCGACGCTGCAGGGCACAGGGGCCCTGGAGGCCGGCCATCACCTCTGGATCGCGATCGAGTTCCCGGACAGGTCGGGAGGCAACCGCATCGTCTTTGCGCGCGAGGCGACCATGCGCAACGGCACATGGCGTGCGGACAAGTTGACTGTGGGCGGCGCCAACAGGTCCGGGGAGACCTATGTCCTGACGGCGGTCGGCGTCGACGGGCCGACGCATGGAATGCTCGCGACGACGGTCATCGACATGTTTCCCGACGATGGCGAGACGCTGGGGCCGGGCGACGACCTGTGGCGGTTCTCGTTCCGCGGCTACCCCACCGGCGCGGAACCGCTCGACGACATCAGCGTCACGCGAAACACCAAGGACCACCTGACCTGCGCCGAAACGGCGGCCACTGGCCAACCCAAATCAGAGTGACCCACGCGCCACTCACACACAACCAGCGATAGCCAACGACAAAGAGCCGGACCCGGTGGGACCGGATCCGGCTCTCAATCCGCTGGCCGCGCATGCTGGAGACTTCAATCTCAGACTTCCGCACACGCGGATGGCACCGGCTGGCGGCTGCCACTGGTTGCCAGGAAGCCACCGCTTTACAGAGCGGGAGGGTGACCATGGGCGTGGGCCTGCAAGCACTCCACGTGGGCAAGACCAGGGGCATGCACCCCTGTTGCTCGGGAATCCCCGTCAATCCCCGCCCTCCTGCCACGGAAGTGGCACGGCCACCTTCTGATCCGTACCTCTGGCGGGATCGGCCCATCGGCGGCCAGACCGGCCGCTCCGAGGCCTCGGAGGGTGCTATCGGACGGGGTCGATTGCGGTGGCCGCGGTACAAAGTCGCAAAGCCGCTGTATCGGACGAGGGTCACTTGTCGCGCCGGCAGATGAAGCTGTCAGTTAAGTGTGGCGATGACGAGGCCGGCGAGGGCAAGCAAGGGCGAGCAGAGGAACACGATGCCGCCCGTGAGCCGAAAGAACCAGGCGCCGAGTCGCGACGGCTCGGCAAGTCCCATGTTCAGCGTCCGTGCCGCGGTCACAGCCCTGACGGCGTTGCGCCGAGCGACGGCCTTGTCCACCGCGCCCCGCACGTTGAAGAGGAACATCGCCCCCACGCCACGCCTGCCAGCCCCCATACGAACAGCGCGATACCCACGACCACAGCCGATCCCCTTGAGCGCCGCTGTGACCAGCGGTCATCCACCGGATGATGACAGGCCGCGGGTGGGCGAGCGCAAGCGGTCTTTGCGCGGTACCTCCCCCACGCGGTACCTACGACGGCGGCTGTCGACGAGCCGATCCCGGCGGCTGGCCAGCCTGTTCGCTGGCATGCACTTCGGACGGTTCGGCCTGGCAGAGCACGCGGCTTTTTGGAAATGGCTGAACGCGGGAGACGTGGAGGCGCTCTTGGGCCGATATGTGAAGCGCCTCGACGGCCGCCAGGAGGTGGCGAATCGACGCATGGAGGATCTCCTCAGGGAGTACGAGTGAGCATGGTTGGGCCGCTGCTGCATACTCCGGGCGTGGACGTTTCCGATGAAGGTCTGACGCTCGATCGGCAGTGGAGCGAGCTGGGCAACAACGTGTGTGGCGTTTGGAGACCAGCTGGTGCCAGGTGGAGATCGATCCGGCCGATGGCCCGGACGTCCTGCTCAACGGCGTTGTGGACCCCACCCGCGTAGACGACTTGGGACGGCTTCTCGGCTCCTTCGGGTTTCCGTACGAGCTTGAACTGAACGACGAGAACAACGCCCTGTCACGAGAAATCAGAGGGTGATCCACCGCGGCCCTCAAGGCCCCTGCACCTGTCCGGCGCCCTACGCCGTTCCCGAACTGACCTGCGCCGCCCCTCCGACACATACGGCGACTCAGCACCGCACACGCCCGCAGATACAACAAGACCCCGCGTTCAGCGTTTCCGCTGATCACGGGGTCTGTGTGGCACTTCTTGCGAAGTGCCCCCGGCAGGATTCGAACCTGCGCACACGGCTCCGGAGGCCGTTGCTCTATCCCCTGAGCTACGGGGGCGTCCGCCGCGTTCGGCGGCGACGGGTAGAACCCTACCAGCTCCTCGGGAGTGGCTGTGAACAGGTATTTCCGGGGTGTCACCAGGGGCTGGCTCCCCCGCACGGGTCAGAAGTGGGTAAAACCCGGACGCAGCCGTTCGGGGCCGCCTACTCTCGTTCGTGTGTCAGGCGTGTCCGGTCGGGTGCTCGTTGTCGACGACAACAAGGTGATCCGGCAGTTGATCAGGGTCAATCTCGAACTCGAGGGGTTCGAGGTCGTGACCGCGGCCGATGGTGCCGAGTGTCTGGATGTCGTACATCGGGTTCGTCCTGATGTCGTCACCCTGGACGTCGTCATGCCCCGCTTGGACGGGATCAAGACGGCCGAGAGACTGCGGGCCGATCCGAGGACCAGTCATCTGCCGGTCGCGATCATCAGCGCCTGCGGTGAGCGCGAGGTCGCCGGGGGAGCCGCGTCCGGTGTCGACGCCTTCCTCGCCAAACCCTTCGAGCCCTCCGAGCTCGTGCGTGTCGTACGTCAGCTGATGCACCGCGAGCGGCGCGAGCGGCCGGAGGCGGCCGGGGCCGACGGGGGAGAGGAGCCGGCCGCAGTCGACGGCCGGCAGCCGACCCGACGCGCCGGGAGCCCGACCGGCCGCCCCACAGGGAGTTCGACCGGGAGCCCGACCGGTCAGCATTGAGCCCCCCCCCGGAAGCATGGATCCCGGTCCGCATGGATCCCTGTCCGCATGGGGCGCGGGAAGTCTTGAGCGGAAGCATTGAGCTTTGCGGGCATGTGGCCCGGGCCGTGTTGAGCCGGTCCGCGGTGGGGCCGGTCCCCATGGAGGCCGGTCCGTGGTCGGACTGGTCCGCGTCGAGCCTGGTCCGCGTCGAGGCCTGGTCCCCGTTGAGCCCGGGAAGCGTCGACGACCTCGGCTCCCGTCCACCCCCCGGCCCGCAGTGAACCCGCTCCTCCTCGTCGGTGTTCGTGTCGTGTGCGTGTGGTGATGTCGTTGCGGTGCCCGTATGGCGAAACCGGTTCGCGTTCCGCCCCCCCTCCTCCCCTAGGCTTGTCCCGTGACCCCCGCGGACCTCTCCCTCACCGTGCTGCACGCCGTGCGCCGTGCGGTCGACGACGGTGCGCTGCGGGTCGACGTGCCCCCGCGGGTGACCGTTGAGCGGGCCCGTCCGGGTGGTCGTGGTGAGTACGCCAGCAATATCGCCCTCACCCTCGCCCGGCCCGCCGGGCGTACCGCTCTCGATGTGGCCGGGATTCTCAAGGAGCGGCTCCGTGACGCCCCCGGGCTCCGGGGGGTCGAGATCACCGGGCCCGGGTTCCTGAACTTCAGCCTCCGCCGTGATGCCGGCGCCGAGCTCGTGCGGGCGATCCGCGAGGCCGGAGCCGCGTACGGAAGCGGTGCCGCGCTCGCCGGGACCAGCGTTCGCTTCGCCGATCCGTCCGACCTGACAGAGTCGCGCGCCTCGGTCGTCACCGAGACCGTGGTGCGTCTTCTCCGCCTGCAGGGCGCCGACGCCGGGTTCGGCGGTGCCGAGCGGATGCACGTGCGGGGCGGGGCGTACGACGTGGGCGCCCTCGGTGTCGACGCCGCTCGCTGGGCCCTGCTCCGGCCCGCTCCCCAGGACCGGCCCCTCGACGGGCCGCCGCTGCTCGTGCAGCACGAGCGCAACTCCCTCTTCCGCGTGCGGTACGCGCACTCCCGGGTGCGGAGACTCCTCGTCAACGGCCGACAGCTCGGCATCCTCCCCCCGTACGAGTACGAGTACGAGTACGAGGGTCAGGATCGGCACCAGGACGAGTCCGGCGTGCCCGCCCCCTGCGTGACCGAACTTCTCGGCGTCCTCGGCGACCATCCCGTCGTCCTCCTCGCCGCCGCCCGCCACCGCGCCCCCGACCGGGTCGCCCGGCACCTGGAAGCCGCCGCCGACGCGCTGCTCGCCTTCCAGCACACGGTTCTGCCGCTCGGCGACGAGAAACCCTCGGCCGCCCATCGTTCCCGGCTGGCGCTCGCCGAAGCCGCCGGGACGGTGCTCGCCGGTGGCCTCTCCGTGCTCGGCATCAGCGCACCCGACCGGATCTGAAAGAGCAGACGCAGACATGAGCCGTTCCGCCCATCCCGCAGGCCCCCGTCACGCCGACGTCCTCCCCGAGGGCCACTACTCGGCGCCGCCCGCCGACCTCAACGTCCTCGACCCCAAGGTGTGGTCCCGGACCGTCGAGAGGGACGAGCGCGGTGTCGTCACCGTCGGCGGCCTGAGCGTGACCGAGCTCGCCGAGGAGTTCGGGACCCCCGCCTACTTCCTCGACGAGACCGACTTCCGCGCCCGCTGCCGCGCCTGGGCGGAGGCCTTCGGCGCGGACGCCGACGTCTTCTACGCCGGCAAGGCGTTCCTCTCCCGGGCCGTCGTGCGGTGGCTCAAGGAAGAGGGACTGAACCTCGACGTGTGCTCCGGTGGTGAGCTCACCACCGCGCTCTCCGCCGGGATGCCCGCCGAGCGCATCGCATTCCACGGCAACAACAAGAGCGAGGACGAGATCCGTACGGCCGTCGAGGCCGGTGTCGGACGCATCGTTCTCGACTCCTTCCAGGAGATCGCGCGCGTCGCGCACATCGCGCAGTCCCTCGGCAGGCGCCAGCGGGTGCAGATCCGGGTGACCGTCGGCGTCGAGGCCCACACGCACGAGTTCATCGCCACCGCGCACGAGGACCAGAAGTTCGGCATCGCGCTCGCCGGGGGCCAGGCCGCCGAGGCCGTCCGGCGCGCGCTGAAGCTCGACGGTCTCGAGCTCATCGGCATCCACTCGCACATCGGCTCGCAGATCTTCGACATGGCCGGCTTCGAGGTGTCCGCGCGGCGGGTCGTCCAGCTGCTCGCCGAGGTGCGTGACGAGCACGGTGTCGAGCTGCCGGAGATCGACCTCGGCGGCGGGCTCGGCATCGCGTACACCTCCGACGACGACCCGCGCGAGCCGCACGAGATCGCCAAGGCGCTGGGCGAGATCGTGACGCGGGAGTGCGAGGCCGCGGGGCTCGCCACCCCGCGCATCTCCGTCGAGCCGGGCCGCGCCATCGTCGGCCCGACGGCCTTCACGCTCTACCGGGTCGGCACGATCAAGCCGCTCGAAGGGCTGCGGACGTACGTGAGTGTCGACGGCGGCATGTCGGACAACATCCGTACCGCGCTGTACGACGCCGAGTACAGCGTCAACCTGGTCTCGCGGACCAGCGATGCCGCGCCGATGCTCTCGCGGGTCGTCGGCAAGCACTGCGAGAGCGGCGACATCGTCGTACGGGACGCGTTCCTGCCCTCGGACCTGGCGCCCGGCGACCTCGTCGCCGTGCCGGCCACCGGCGCGTACTGCCGCTCCATGGCCAGCAACTACAACCACGCGCTCCGGCCGCCCGTCGTCGCCGTTCGTGACGGCGAGGCACGGGTGATCGTCCGGCGCGAGACGGAGGAAGATCTCCTGCGTCTCGACGTCGGATGATGAAATAGTCGAGTGATGAAATCGATGTCTCAGGATCCGGACGAGGGGCTGAATCCCTCGTCCGGTGAGTGAGACTGGTTCCGCGTAGAGATACGAAACCGTAGAGATACGAAGTAGTACGAGAAAGAGGTCGGATGATGCGTACGCGTCCGCTGAAGGTGGCGCTGCTGGGCTGTGGAGTGGTCGGCTCAGAGGTGGCGCGCATCATGACGACGCACGCCGACGACCTCGCCGCGCGCATCGGCGCCCCGGTCGAGCTCGCCGGCGTGGCGGTCCGCCGCCCGGACAAGGTCCGCGAGGGCATCCCCGCGGAGCTGATCACCACGGACGCCACCGCCCTGGTCAAACGGGGGGACATCGACGTCATCGTCGAGGTCATCGGCGGGGTCGAGCCGGCCCGCACCCTCATCACCACCGCCTTCGAGCACGGCGCCTCCGTCGTCTCGGCGAACAAGGCGCTGCTCGCCCAGGACGGCGCGAGCCTCTACGCCGCCGCCGAGAAGCACGGCCAGGACCTCTACTACGAGGCCGCCGTCGCCGGCGCCATCCCGCTGGTCCGGCCGCTGCGCGAGTCCCTCGCCGGCGACAAGATCAACCGCGTCATGGGCATCGTCAACGGCACGACCAACTTCATCCTCGACAAGATGGACACGTCCGGGGCCGGATACAGCGAGGCACTCGACGAGGCCACCGCCCTCGGGTACGCCGAGGCCGACCCGACCGCCGACGTCGAGGGCTTCGACGCCGCCGCCAAGGCCGCCATCCTCGCCGGGATCGCCTTCCACACGCGCGTGCGCCTCGACGACGTCTACCGCGAGGGCATGACCGAGGTCACCGCCGCCGACTTCGCCTCCGCCAAGCAGATGGGCTGCACCATCAAGCTGCTCGCCATCTGCGAGCGGGCCGCCGACGGCGGCTCGGTCACCGCGCGCGTGCACCCCGCGATGATCCCGCTGAGCCACCCGCTCGCCTCCGTCCGCGAGGCGTACAACGCGGTCTTCGTCGAGGCGGACGCGGCCGGCCGGCTCATGTTCTACGGCCCCGGCGCCGGCGGCGCTCCGACCGCTTCGGCCGTCCTCGGCGACCTCGTCGCCGTGTGCCGCAACAAGCTCAACGAGGCCAACGGCCCCGGCGAGTCCGCGTACACCCAGCTGCCCGTGAGCTCCATGGGCGAGGTCGTGACGCGGTACCACATCAGCCTCGACGTGGCCGACAAGCCGGGCGTCCTCGCCCAGGTAGCGACGGTCTTCGCCGAGCACGGCGTATCCATCGATACGGTGCGCCAGCAGGGCAAGGACGGCGAGGCCTCCCTCGTCGTCGTCACCCACCGCGCGCCCGACGCCGCCCTTTCGGGGACCGTCGAGGCGCTGCGCAAGCTCGACACCGTGCGCGGTGTCGCCAGCATCATGCGTGTTGAAGGGGAGTAAGGACCCATGACCCACAAGGGCACCCACCAGTGGCGCGGCATCATCGAGGAGTACCGGGACCGCCTTCCGGTCACGGAAACGACGCCGGTCGTCACGCTCCGTGAGGGCGGCACGCCGCTCGTTCCCGCTCAGGTCCTCTCCGAGCGCACGGGCTGCGAGGTGCACCTCAAGGTCGAGGGCGCCAACCCCACCGGCTCCTTCAAGGACCGGGGCATGACCATGGCCATCTCCAAGGCCAAGGAGGAGGGGGCGCAGGCCGTCATCTGCGCCTCCACCGGCAACACCTCCGCCTCTGCCGCGGCCTACGCGGTACGCGCCGGCATGGTGTCGGCCGTCCTCGTGCCGCAGGGCAAGATCGCGCTCGGCAAGATGGGCCAGGCCCTCGTGCACGGCGCGAAGATCCTGCAGGTCGACGGCAACTTCGACGACTGCCTGACCCTGGCCCGCAGCCTCTCCGAGAACTACCCGGTGGCGCTGGTCAATTCGGTCAACCCGGTCCGTATCGAGGGCCAGAAGACCGCCGCCTTCGAGATCGTGGACATGCTGGGCGACGCGCCCGACATCCACGTCCTCCCGGTCGGCAACGCCGGCAACATCACGGCGTACTGGAAGGGGTACCGCGAGTACGCCGCCGACGGGCTGGCGACGCGCACCCCGCGCATGTGGGGCTTCCAGGCCTCCGGTTCCGCCCCGCTGGTGCGCGGCGAGATCGTCAAGGACCCGTCGACGATCGCCACCGCGATCCGGATCGGCAACCCGGCCTCGTGGGACTACGCGATCGCCGCGCGCGACGAGTCGGGCGGCTTCATCGACGAGGTGACGGACCGTGAGATCCTGCGCGCCTACCGCCTGTTGGCCGCACAGGAGGGTGTCTTCGTCGAGCCCGCGTCGGCCGCGTCGGTCGCCGGTCTGCTGAAGGCCGCCGAGCAGGGCAAGGTCGACCCCGGCCAGCGGATCGTCTGCACGGTCACCGGCAACGGGCTCAAGGACCCCGACTGGGCCGTCGCCGGCGCGCCGCAGCCGGTCACCGTCCCGGTCGACGCGGCCGCCGCCGCCGAGCGCCTCGGACTGGCCTGATCTCCACCCCCGCGCAGGGGAAGGCACCTTTCCCTGCGCGGGGACGGCCTTGATCGAAACCCGATCAGGAACGTACATAGGCGCACAGGTTGGCCTGCGACACGCATCGTGCGCCTCCTGTGCGCCCTATGTCGCGGCAGAACCTTCCTTCGATAGGCTGTACCGAACCCGCCCCGACGCATATGCGCGGTGTTGTTGCCGTTGTCGCCTCCGTGGCCGAAACGGCCCCCGGGTTTCCCGTACTTCTCTTGACACCCGCTGTTCCAGAAATACCCGCTGTTCCAGAACAACCCGTTGTCGCAATCAAGGAGAGTCATCGAGCGATGGCCGGTCCAGCGTTCCGCGCCGCCGCCGTACGGGTGCGCGTCCCCGCCACCAGCGCCAATCTCGGTCCGGGCTTCGACGCCTTCGGCCTGTCGCTGGGTCTCTACGACGACGTCGTCGTCCGAGTCGCCGACTCCGGGCTGCACGTCGACATCGCCGGTGAGGGCGCCGGGACACTCCCGCGCGACGAGAGCCACCTGCTCGTACGCTCCCTGCGCACGGCCTTCGACCTGCTCGGCGGACAGCCGCGCGGCCTCGAGGTCGTCTGCGCCAACCGCATCCCGCACGGCCGCGGCCTCGGCTCCTCCTCCGCCGCCATCTGCGCCGGCATCGTCGCCGCCCGCGCCGTGACCATAGGCGGGGACGCCAGGCTCGACGAGGCCGCGCTCCTCGAACTGGCCACCGAGATCGAGGGTCACCCCGACAACGTCGCCGCCTGTCTGCTCGGCGGATTCACGCTCGCCTGGACCGAGTCCGGTGCCGCGCGGGCGATCAGGATGGATCCCTCGGATTCCATCGTTCCGGTGGTTTTCGTCCCCGGTAAGCCGGTGCTGACCGAGACCGCCCGCGGACTTCTGCCGCGCACCGTCCCGCACGTGGACGCCGCGGCCAACGCCGGGCGCGCGGCGCTCCTCGTCGAGGCCCTGACCCGCCGCCCCGAGCTGCTGCTCGCGGCCACCGAGGACCGGCTGCACCAGGAGTACCGGGCTCCCGCGATGCCGGAGAGCATCGCCCTGGTGAACCGGCTGCGGGCGGACGGTGTCCCCGCGGTCATCTCCGGCGCGGGCCCCACGGTGCTCGCGCTGGCCGAACACGGGACGGCCGACAAGGTCGCCCGCCTCGCGGGCGAGGGATGGGCCGCGAACCGGCTCGACCTCGACGCGTCCGGGGCGTGTGTCCTTCCGCTGGCGCCCTAGGCGCGCGGCGCCCCTGACGCCGGGCAGCGTCGGGGGCGGGAGATTGCCGGTGAGGGAGAGGGGGAATGTTTGTCGGAGCCGGTAGTGTTAACCTCAAGTCAGCACCCGGCGCCTTTGTGGCGCGGTGCTGAGTGTCCCCATCAGGGACCACCGATTCTTCCGGGAGCCTCCCCAACTGCCTGAGCAGCCTGCCTGAGCAGTTTCGAGCACGCTCCGGAACCGGCACGACACCCCTCGCTCTTCCGCAGCGAGGACCGAGCAGGGGGCGCTCGGGCCGGACCCAGCACGTTCTCTCTCCGCCGTACCCGGCGGGACCACCGCCCCGGACACGGTCCACCCAACACGGGACCGCTGCCGGACAGCACAACCGGTCGCCGAGCCAGATGGCCGACGTCCGCTCCAGGGAAGGACCCTTCGTGAGCGACACCACCGATCTGATGGGCGTGACTGCCGACAGCAGTGTCGACGCCGCCGCGCCCGCCGCAGGTGCTGCCACCGGCGGCACCGCACGGCGCCGCCGCTCCGGCACCGGCCTCGAGGGCATGGTCCTGGCCGAGCTGCAGCAGGTCGCGTCCGGCCTCGGCATCAGGGGCACCGCGCGGATGCGCAAGAGCCAGCTGATCGAGGTCATCAAGGAGGCGCAGGCCGGTGGCGGTTCCGCCGCCCCCGCCAAGGCCGCCGACGCCGCCGAGACCAAGCCGAAGCGCCGCGCCACCGCCAAGGCCCGTACGGGCGAGACCGCCGTCGAGGCCGCCGAGCCCAAGGCCGAGAAGGCCGAGAAGGCCGTCGCCCAGCAGCAGATCGACATTCCCGGTCAGCCTGCCAGCGAAGACCAGCCGGCCGGTGAGCGTCGTCGCCGCCGTGCCACCGCCCCCGCCGGGTCGCCGGAGGGCGAGGCCAAGGCCGAGGCCGCGCAGGTAGTCAAGACCGAGGCCCGTACCGAGGCCAAGGCCGACGCGGGCACCGACGCCAAGGCCGAGGCCGCCGTCGACGGCGCCGAGGGCCGCGGCCGTCGTGACCGCGGGGAGCGGGGCGAGCGCGGGGAGCGCGGCGAGCGCCGTGACCGCCGTGACCGTCAGCGCGACCGTGGCAAGGGCGACGAGCAGCAGGGCGGTGGCCAGGGCGGCCAGCGCCAGCGCCAGGGCGGCCAGGGCCAGGGTCAGGGCCAGCAGGTCCAGAGCCAGGGTCAGCAGGGCGGCCAGCAGGCCGGCCCGCAGGACGACTACGACGACGAGGCCGGCGGTCGCCGCGGGCGTCGCGGCCGCTACCGCGACCGTCGTGGGCGTCGTGGGCGTGACGACTTCCAGGCCGGCGAGCCGCAGGTCGCCGACGACGACGTCCTGATCCCCGTCGCGGGCATCCTCGACATCCTCGACAACTACGCGTTCATCCGGACCTCGGGCTACCTGCCCGGTCCGAACGACGTGTACGTCTCCCTCGCCCAGGTCCGCAAGAACGGTCTGCGCAAGGGTGACCACGTCACCGGCGCCGTGCGTCAGCCGAAGGAGGGCGAGCGCCGCGAGAAGTTCAACGCGCTGGTCCGCCTGGACTCCGCGAACGGCATGGCCGCCGACTCCGGCCGCGGCCGCCCCGAGTTCAACAAGCTGACCCCGCTCTACCCGCAGGACCGGCTCCGTCTGGAGACCGACCCGGGCGTGCTGACCACGCGGATCATCGACCTCGTGTCGCCGATCGGCAAGGGCCAGCGCGGTCTGATCGTGGCCCCGCCGAAGACCGGCAAGACCATGATCATGCAGGCGATCGCCAACGCGATCACCACCAACAACCCCGAGTGCCACCTGATGGTCGTCCTGGTCGACGAGCGTCCGGAAGAGGTCACCGACATGCAGCGGTCGGTCAAGGGCGAGGTCATCTCCTCGACCTTCGACCGTCCGGCCGAGGACCACACCACCGTCGCCGAGCTGGCCATCGAGCGCGCCAAGCGTCTCGTGGAGCTGGGTCACGACGTGGTCGTCCTGCTCGACTCGATCACCCGCCTGGGCCGCGCGTACAACCTCGCGGCGCCGGCCTCCGGCCGCATCCTGTCCGGTGGTGTCGACTCGACCGCCCTGTACCCGCCGAAGCGCTTCTTCGGCGCGGCCCGGAACATCGAGGACGGCGGCTCGCTGACCATCCTCGCCACCGCCCTGGTGGACACCGGTTCGCGCATGGACGAGGTGATCTTCGAGGAGTTCAAGGGCACCGGCAACATGGAGCTCAAGCTCGACCGGAAGCTCGCCGACAAGCGCATCTTCCCGGCCGTCGACGTCGACGCCTCGGGTACGCGCAAGGAAGAGATCCTGCTCGGCGCCGACGAGCTCGCCGTCACCTGGAAGCTGCGCCGTGTGCTGCACGCGCTCGACCAGCAGCAGGCGATCGAGCTGCTTCTCGACAAGATGAAGCAGACGAAGTCGAACGGCGAGTTCCTGCTCCAGATCCAGAAGACGACTCCTGGCGGCAAGAACGACGACTGACGTGTGACCTGCGTCATGCGCCAGTCGTACGACAGGGACGCGAGCCCGGTCTCGTAACCCCGTCGTGACCTGCGTAAACCACTGCGCCCACCGTGCCCCGCACGGTGGGCGCAGTGCTGTTCGCACGGAAGCTCACCGAAACCTCACAGGCCCGTATGCAACCCTTTCGGGTGCTTCGCCGTCACACATGGTGAACCGAGGGCCCGAGGGATGAGGATGACCGAGCAGAACAAGAGCGGCCGAATAGGCGGCGCCGGAAACGGCCGCCGCCGCAAGCCGACCGCCAAACGCAGCCGAAAGACGGCCGTCCTGGTCTCGGGGGCCCTTGCCGTCCTCGTGCTCGGCGGCGCCGGACTCGGATACGTCTACTTCAAGCTCGACGGCAACCTCGACAGCGTCGACATCAACGCCCAGCTGGGCACCGACCGCCCCGACGACGTCGACAACGGCTCCATGGACATCCTCGTCCTCGGCTCCGACTCGCGCTCCGGCGACAACGGCGCCTACGGCAAGGACGAGGGCGGCGCCCGCTCCGACACCGCGATGGTCGTCCACGTCTACGAGGGCCACAAGAAGGCGAGCGTCGTCTCCGTCCCCCGCGACACCCTCGTCGACCGGCCCTCCTGCACCGACGGGAAGGGCGCCGCCGTCCCCGGCGAGCAGCGGGCCATGTTCAACACCGCGTACGAGGTCGGCGGACCCGCCTGCGCCGTCAAGACCGTCGAGTCGATGTCCGGCATCCGTATGGACCACTACATCGAGGTCGACTTCACGGGCTTCAAGAAGCTCATCGACGAACTCGGCGGCGTGGAGATCACCACCACCGCGGCCATCAAGGACAGCAAGAGCCACCTCGACCTCGAACCGGGCACCCACACCCTCGACGGCGAGCAGTCCCTCGGCCTGGTCCGCACCCGGAAGAGCGTCGGCGACGGCAGCGACCTCGGCCGCATCCAGCTCCAGCAGGCCTTCATGAAGGCCTTCATCGACCAGGTCAAGGACGTCGGCGTCTTCACCAGTCCGAAGAAGCTCCTCGACCTCGCCGACGCCGCCACCAAGGCCATCACCCCCGACTCCGAACTCGACTCGGTCGAGGAGCTGATGGGCTTCGCCAAGGGCCTCTCCGGCATCGGCGCCCAGAACGTCCACATGGTCACCATGCCCGTCGAGTACGACCCCCGGGACCCCAACCGCGTCGTACCGCTGGAAGCCCAGGCGAAGCAGGTCTGGACGGCCCTGAAGAAGGACCTGCCGATCCCCGCGTCGGCCACGGAGGACGCGGCCACCGGCAAGGCCGACGGCGTCGTGAGGTAGCGCGGGAGCGCCGTCCGACGCAGCTCAGGAATAGTTCCGGCCCCACCCCGGTTTTGGGAGATACGGCCGGTCCTGGCAGACTGGTACGTCGGCCCCGGTTCACGCTCGCCGCAACCCGCGGAAGCGACCCGGAGCCCTCCCGAAACTAGGAGACACCTTGAAGCGCGAGATTCACCCCGAGTACGTCGAGACCCAGGTCAGCTGCACCTGCGGTGCGTCGTTCACCACCCGGAGCACCCTGACCGACGGCACCATCCGTGCCGAGGTCTGCTCCGAGTGCCACCCGTTCTACACGGGCAAGCAGAAGATCCTCGACACCGGCGGCCGCGTCGCCCGCTTCGAGGCCCGCTTCGGCAAGGCCGCCGGCTCCAAGTAGCGAGCCCCTGCGCCGGTCCACGGTCGCCCCGCGCGGGTGGCCGGGACCGGCGCTTTGCCGTCCCCGTAGCAACTGACGAAAACCCCAGGAGCCCCCGATGTTCGAGGCGGTCGAGGAACTGGTCGGCGAGCATGCCGGCCTCGAGACGAAGCTCGCAGACCCTTCGGTCCACGCCGACCAGGCGAACGCGCGCAAGCTGAACAAGCGCTACGCCGAGCTGACCCCGATCGTCGCCGCCTACCGGTCCTGGAAGCAGACCGGTGACGACATCGAGACCGCCCGCGAGCTGGCACACGACGATCCCGACTTCGCCGCCGAGGTCAAGCAGCTGGAGAAGGACCGGGAGGCGCTCACCGAGAGGCTCCGACTGCTCCTCGTCCCGCGCGACCCGAGCGACGACAAGGACGTCATCCTGGAGATCAAGGCGGGCGCGGGCGGCGACGAGTCCGCGCTCTTCGCCGGCGACCTGCTCCGCATGTACCTGAGGTACGCCGAGCGCGTCGGCTGGAAGACCGAGATCATCGACGCCACCGAGTCCGAGCTGGGCGGCTACAAGGACGTCCAGGTCGCCGTGAAGACCAAGGGCGGCAACGGCGCCACCGAGCCCGGCCAGGGCGTCTGGGCGCGCCTCAAGTACGAGGGCGGGGTGCACCGCGTGCAGCGCGTGCCCGCGACCGAGTCCGCCGGCCGCATCCACACCTCCGCCGCCGGCGTGCTCGTCACGCCCGAGGCCGAGGAGGTCGAGGTCGAGGTCCACGCCAACGACCTGCGCATCGACGTCTACCGCTCGTCCGGCCCCGGCGGCCAGTCGGTCAACACCACCGACTCCGCCGTCCGCATCACCCACCTGCCGACCGGCATCGTCGCCTCCTGCCAGAACGAGAAGAGCCAGCTCCAGAACAAGGAGCAGGCCATGCGTATCCTGCGGTCCAGGCTTCTCGCCGCCGCGCAGGAGGAGGCCGAGTCCAAGGCCGCCGACGCCCGTCGCAGCCAGGTCCGCACCGTCGACCGGTCCGAGAAGATCCGTACGTACAACTTCCCGGAGAACCGGATCTCGGACCACCGGGTCGGCTTCAAGGCGTACAACTTGGACCAGGTGCTCGACGGCGAACTGGACCCGATGATCCAGGCGTGCGTCGACGCCGACTCGGCCGCCAAGCTCGCCGCGGCGTAAGCGAGCCCGATGGCGTAAGTTCCCCCCGCCCCACCCCGCACCACGGAGGACCAGCGTGAACCTGCTGCTTGCCGAGGTGGCCCAGGCCACCCAGCGGCTGGCCGACGCCGGCGTTCCCTCACCGCGTTTCGACGCCGAGGAGCTCGCCGCGTTCGTGCACGGCGTCAAGCGGGGGGAGCTGCACAACGTCCAGGACGCGGACTTCGACGCCCGCTACTGGGAGACGGTCGCCCGCCGCGAGGCCCGCGAACCGCTCCAGCACATCACCGGGCGGGCGTTCTTCCGCTACCTGGAGCTGCAGGTCGGACCCGGGGTCTTCGTGCCCCGGCCGGAGACCGAGTCGGTCGTCGGCTGGGCCATAGACGCCGTGCGCGCCATGGACGTCGTCGAGCCCCTCATCGTCGACCTGTGCACCGGCTCCGGGGCCATCGCCCTCGCCATGGCCCAGGAGGTCCCGCGCTCGCGCGTGCACGGCGTGGAGCTCTCCGACGACGCCCTCGTGTGGACCCGCAAGAACGCCGAGGGCTCCCGCGTCACCGTCCACCAGGGCGACGCGCTGAGCGCGCTCCCCGAGCTGGACGGCCAGGTCGACCTGGTCATCTCCAATCCGCCGTACATCCCGCTCACCGAGTGGGAGTACGTGGCACCCGAGGCCCGCGACCACGACCCCCAGATGGCCCTCTTCTCCGGCGAGGACGGTCTCGACACCATCCGCGGCATCGAGCGCACCGCCCACCGGCTGCTGCGCCCCGGCGGCCTCGTCGTCATCGAGCACGCGGACACCCAGGGCGGGCAGGTGCCGTGGATCTTCAACGAAGAGGCCGGCTGGGCCGACGCCGCCGACCACCCGGACCTGAACAACCGGCCGCGCTTCGCGACCGCCCGCAAGGCCATGCCATGACCGGCACGACTGCCATGACGAACCACGCTTACGAGGAGGCCGGGAACTGATGGCACGGCGATACGACTGCAACGAGGCGACCGACCGTGTGACCGGTCTGCGCGAGGCCGCGTCCGCCGTCCGCCGGGGCGAGCTGGTCGTGCTGCCCACCGACACCGTGTACGGGATCGGGGCGGACGCCTTCAGCAGCGAGGCCGTGGCGGACCTGCTCGCCGCCAAGGGCCGGGGCCGCAACATGCCCACGCCCGTGCTCATCGGCTCCCCGAACACCCTCCACGGCCTGGTCACGGACTTCTCCGAGCAGGCCTGGGAGCTCGTCGACGCCTTCTGGCCCGGCGCCCTCACGCTCGTCGCCAGGCACCAGCCCTCCCTCCAGTGGGACCTGGGTGACACCCGGGGCACCGTCGCCATCCGTATGCCGCTGCACCCGGTCGCCATCGAGCTGCTCACCGAGGTCGGCCCGATGGCCGTCTCCTCGGCGAACCTCACGGGCCACCCGTCGCCGGAGGACTGCGACGCCGCCCAGCAGATGCTCGGCGACTCCGTCTCCGTCTACCTCGACGGCGGACCGACGCCCGGCATCGTCCCCTCGTCCATCGTCGACGTCACGGGCAAGGTCCCGGTGCTGCTGCGCGAGGGCGCGCTCTCGCCGGAGGAGCTCCGGAAGGTCGTACCCGACCTCGAGGTGGCGAATTGACCGCCCCTGAGGGGCGTGGCATAGCGGGGTTCAACGACGGCAACACCTTCCGCATCCTCCACGTCAGCACCGGCAACGTCTGCCGCTCGCCGATCACCGAGCGGCTGACCCGCCATGCCCTGAGCGACCGCCTCGGCGACCCTCTCGGCGGCGGCCTGATCGTGGAGAGCGCGGGCACCTGGGGCCACGAGGGCGCCCCGATGGAGGCCAACGCGGAACTGGTCCTCGCCGACTTCGGCGCGGACTACAGCGGCTTCGTGGGGCGCGAGCTCCTCGACGAGCACGTCATCCGCGCGGACCTGGTCCTGACCGCGACCCGCGACCACCGCGCCCAGGTCATCTCGATGGGCCACTCGGCGGGTCTGCGCACCTTCACGCTGAAGGAGTTCACCCGCCTGGTCCGCGCGATCGACCCGGCCACGCTCCCGGACGCCCACGACGAGGGCATGGTGGAGCGCGCCCGCGCCCTGGTCCGCGCCGCGGCGGCTCTACGCGGGTGGCTCCTGGCCCCGTCGGTGGACGCGGACGAGGTCAACGACCCGTACGGCGCCCCCATCACGTTCTTCCGCTCGATCGGCGACGAGATCAACCAGGCGCTGGACCCCGTGGTGACGGCGCTGACGGGCGTGCGGGCGCGCGACTGACGCTGCCGGTTCTCGCCGGGCGCGTGGGGGAGTGCGTGCCTACATTGGTGACATGTCGGTCACCGCTCCCCCCGATGAGGCTCTCGACGTCCTGCGCCGGCAGGACCCGGAGATCGCCGACGTGCTGCTCGGCGAGGTACGGCGGCAGGCCGACAGTCTGCAGTTGATCGCCGCCGAGAACTTCACCTCGCCCGCCGTCCTCGCCGCGCTCGGCTCCCCGCTCGCCAACAAGTACGCCGAGGGCTATCCCGGCGCCCGTCACCACGGCGGCTGCGAGTACGTGGACGCCGCCGAGCGGATCGCCGTGGAACGGGCCACCGCGCTCTTCGGGGCCGACCATGCGAACGTGCAGGCACACTCGGGCTCCTCGGCCGTCCTGGCGGCGTACGCGGCCCTTCTCAGGCCCGGTGACACGGTCCTCGCCATGGGCCTCGACCACGGTGGGCACCTCACCCACGGTTCGCCCGCCAATTTCTCCGGGCGCTGGTTCGAGTTCGTGCCCTACGGAGTCGACGCCGAGACCGGGCTCGTCGACTACGAGCAGGTCGCCGCGCTCGCCCGTCACCACCGCCCCAAGGCGATCGTGTGCGGCTCGATCTCCTACCCCCGCCATCTCGACTACGCGATCTTCCGCGAGGTCGCCGACGAGGTCGGCGCCTATCTCATCGCCGACGCGGCCCATCCCATCGGCCTGGTCGCCGGGGGAGCGGCGCCGAGCCCCGTCCCGTACGCCGACGTGGTCTGCGCGACCACCCACAAGGTGCTGCGCGGTCCCCGCGGCGGAATGATCCTCTGCGGCGAGGAACTCGCGGGGCGGATCGACCGGGCGGTGTTCCCGTTCACGCAGGGCGGCGCCCAGATGCACACGATCGCGGCGAAGGCGGTGGCCTTCGGCGAGGCGTCCACCCCGGCGTTCACCGCGTACGCCCATCAGGTGGTCGAGCACGCGCGGGTGCTCGCGGCCGCGCTCGCCGCCGAGGGCTTCGCGCTGACCACCGGCGGTACCGACACCCACCTCATCACCGCCGACCCCGCGCCCCTCGGTATCGACGGCCGCACCGCCCGCGCCCGGCTGGCCGCCGCCGGCATGGTCCTCGACACCTGTGCCCTGCCGTACGGGGAGGGGCGCGGCATCCGGCTGGGCACGGCCGCCGTGACCACGCAGGGGATGGGCGCTCCGGAGATGGCCAGGATCGCGGCGTTGTTCACATCCGCGCTGCGTGACGACGCCGGGGAGACGGCCCGCGTACGGGCGGAGGTACGGGCGCTGACCGGGCGTTTTCCCCCGTATGGACGCTGAGGAAAAGTCACCGGAAGTCGCTGTGCAACCGTTCGGGCGGTCCTGGTGTCTCCAAGCACATGGACGGCACGGCTAGGGTGTGGGGCTGAGATGGCCAGCGATTCCTGTGGGGCAGCCCGTGCGTGATTACCTGCTGACGCTCTGTGTCACGGCCGCGGTGACCTATCTGCTCACCGGTCCGGTGCGGAAGTTCGCCATCGCGACCGGGGCGATGCCGGAGATCCGTGCCCGAGACGTACACCGAGAACCGACTCCGCGGCTCGGTGGCATCGCCATGTTCTTCGGGCTGTGCGCGGGTCTGCTCGTCGCCGACCACCTGCAGAACCTGAACAGCGTCTTCGAGCTCTCCAACGAGCCGCGCGCGCTGCTGTCCGGTGCCGCCCTGATCTGGCTGATCGGTGTCCTGGACGACAAGTTCGAACTGGACGCCCTGATCAAGCTGGGCGCGCAGATGATCTCGGCGGGCGTCATGGTGGCGCAGGGTCTGACGATCCTGTGGCTGCCGATCCCGGGTGTGGGTGTCGTCTCCCTGACCCCGTGGCAGGGCACGCTCCTGACCGTCGCCCTCGTCGTCCTCACCATCAACGCGGTCAACTTCGTCGACGGTCTCGACGGTCTCGCCGCCGGCATGGTCTGCATCGCCGCCGCGGCCTTCTTCCTGTACGCGTACCGGCTCTGGTACGGCTACACGATCGAGGCCGCCGCCCCCGCGACGCTCTTCACCGTGATCCTCATGGGCATGTGCCTGGGCTTCCTGCCGCACAACATGCATCCGGCGCGGATCTTCATGGGCGACTCGGGCTCGATGCTGATCGGTCTGATCCTGGCGGCCTCGGCCATCTCGATCACCGGTCAGGTCGACCCCGACGCGCTGAAGATCTTCGAGGGTTCGACCCGTCAGGCCACGCACGCCGCGCTGCCGGTCTTCATCCCGCTGATGCTGCCGCTGTCGATCATCGCGATCCCGATGGCGGACCTGGTCCTCGCGATCGTGCGCCGTACGTGGAAGGGCCAGTCGCCGTTCGCGGCCGACCGCGGGCACCTGCACCACCGGCTCCTGGAGATCGGGCACTCGCACAGCCGCGCGGTCCTGATCATGTACTTCTGGTCGGCGCTGATCGCCTTCGGGACGCTGGCGTACTCGGTCCACTCGGCCTCGATGTGGATCGTCCTCTGCGTCGTCGCGCTGAGCGCGATCGGCCTCGTGCTGCTCCTGCTGCCGCGCTTCGCGCCGCGTGCCCCCCGCTGGGCCGAGTCGGTCGTACCGCCTCGCTATCGCCGGCGCAAGAGGGTTCCCGTCGTGGAGGCCGTCCTGGAGCCGGTCACGGTCGAGGAAGAGCGGATTCCGGTGCCCGCGGGCATCAACGGCGCCACCGCCATCGGCAACCGCGCGCGCTTCACCGACCGGCGGAAGGCCGGAACGCCAAGTTGACGAAAGCCGCATTCGCGGTCATTAGCACACGCGGCGCCACCCTGTCGCGCACACACGCGCGGTGTAGCTCTCAGGTGTGACAGTTGGCACACCTTATGGGTAAAGACCTATTCAAATAGTTTGTGATACCGTTCACGAGACCCGGCGACAGTGCCGAAAGACCGTAGTGCGACGGTCTGTTGGCCCCGAGACCCACCTCGGACCGGGCTTACGCTCGTCCATGACGACACCATCGCCCCCTCCATCAAGCGGAGACACCGCCATGCCGTCCAACGACGTACGCACCCTGCTGCACACCGCCGTCCCCACCGCTGCCGTCGGCGCACTCGCCACGGTCATCAGTGGCGTGGTCGCCGGTGGCAAGGGGGCGCTCGGCGCCGTCGCCGGCACTCTGGTCGTGATCCTCTTCATGGGTGTCGGGCTGGTGGTGCTCCAGCGGACGGCGCGGTCGCTGCCGCAGCTGTTCCAGGCCATGGGGCTCATGCTCTACGTGGCCCAACTGCTGCTGCTCTTCATCTTCCTGGCCTTGTTCAAGGACACGACGCTGTTCGACTTCAAGGCCTTCGCCTTCACGCTGCTCGCGACGACCGTGGTGTGGGTCGCCGCGCAGGCCCGGGCCTACATGAAGGCCAAGATCATGTACGTCGACCCCGAAAAGACGGGGTCGAAGTCGTGAAGGGTAGGGCCGGGATAAAGCCGCGTTCGGCTTCCTGCTATCGTCCGGTGCCAACTGCGGCACTGCGGGCGCGGGCATCCGAGACGCCTGTCCCAGCGCGAGGCTCGATGCCGAACCGCCGCCCCCTTATCCGTAAGACCAGTCCAGTGCCGACCCGCGGCTGCGTGCCGCGCCGACACAACGAGGTTGCCGTACCTATGCGCCACGCTGAAGGAGCCCGCGGTGAGTGCTGACCAGACGCTTGCCTTCGACCCGGATTGCCACATCTTCACCGGATGTGGCTTCCCGGCGCCGGGCCTGCACACGTTCATGTACGAGCCCATCTTCTCCGTGGGTGGCTTCGACTTCACCAAGCCGATGCTGCTCGCCATCCTGGGCTCGCTCGTGGTCGTCGGGTTCTTCTGGGCCGCCTTCAACAAGCCCAAGCTGATCCCCGGCAAGATGCAGATGGTCGGTGAGGCCGGTTACGACTTCGTCCGGCGCGGCATCGTCTACGAGATCATCGGCAAGAAGGACGGCGAGAAGTACGTCCCGCTGATGGTGTCGCTGTTCTTCTTCGTGTGGATGCTGAACCTCTGGTCGATCATCCCGCTGGCCCAGTTCCCGGTCACCTCGCTGATCGCCTTCCCGGCCGGTCTCGCGCTGATCGTGTACGTGCTCTGGGTGTCGCTGACCTTCAAGAAGCACGGCTTCGTCGGCGGCTGGAAGAACATCGTCGGCTACGACAAGTCGCTCGGCCCGATCCTGCCGCTGGTCGTCGTGCTCGAGTTCTTCTCGAACCTGCTGATCCGGCCCTTCACGCACGCGGTCCGACTGTTCGCGAACATGTTCGCCGGTCACCTGCTCATCGTGATGTTCTCGCTCGCCACCTGGTACCTCATGAACGGGCTCGGCTTCGTCTACGCCGGCGCCTCGTTCGTGATGGTCCTCGTGATGACCGCCTTCGAGCTCTTCATCCAGGCCGTCCAGGCGTACGTCTTCGTACTCCTGGCCTGCAGCTACGTCCAGGGCGCGCTCTCCGAGCACCACTGAGCCCTGACCGGCAGCACCACCCCCTTACCAACAGTCGTCCGGTGGCCAACCCCCACCGGGTCCTTGAAAGAGAAGGAAGAACCGGCATGTCCGCTCTCGAGACTCTCGCCGCCGTCAACGGAAACGTCGCCTCGATCGGCTACGGCCTCGCGGCCATCGGCCCCGGCGTCGGCGTCGGCATCATCTTCGGTAACGGCACCCAGGCCCTCGCCCGCCAGCCCGAGGCTGCCGGCCTGATCCGCACCAACCAGATCATGGGTTTCGCGTTCTGTGAGGCGCTTGCCCTCATCGGCATCGTCATGGGCTTCGTCTACAAGTAAGCCGGACCGACAGCCCAACTTTTACGGAAGGCACTGATGTGAACGCTCTGCTTCTTGCGGCAGCGGCGGAGGAGCAGCCTCCGCTCATCCCGCATCTCGACGAGCTCGTCATCGGCCTGATCGCCTTCGTCATCGTCTTCGGCTTCCTCGCCAAGAAGCTCCTCCCGAACATCAACAAGGTTCTGGAGCAGCGTCGCGAGGCCATCGAGGGTGGCATCGAGAAGGCCGAGTCGGCCCAGATCGAGGCTCAGAGTGTGCTGGAGCAGTACAAGGCCCAGCTTGCCGAGGCCCGCCACGAGGCCGCGCGTCTTCGCCAGGAGGCGACGGAGCAGGGCACCGCGATCATCCAGGAGATGAAGGCGGAAGGCCAGCGCCAGCGCGAGGAGATCATCGCGGCCGGCCACACGCAGATCGCGGCCGACCGCAAGTCCGCGTCCGCCTCGCTGCGTCAGGACGTGGGCAAGCTCGCCACCGACCTGGCCGGCAAGCTGGTCGGCGAGTCCCTCGAGGACACCGCCCGCCAGAGCCGGACGATCGACCGCTTCCTCGACGAGCTCGAGGAGAAGGCCGAGGCCGTCCGATGAACGGAGCGAGCCGCGAGGCACTGGCCTCCGCACGCGAGTCCCTCGACGCGCTGACCGACAACACCTCGGTCGACGCGACGAAGCTCGCGGACGAGCTGGCCGCGGTCACCGCGCTGCTCCACCGCGAGGTGTCGCTGCGCCGGGTCCTGACCGACCCCGCGCAGTCGGGCGAGGCCAAGGCCGAGCTCGCGCAGCGACTCCTGAGCGGTCAGGTGGGCGGCGAGACCGCCGACCTGGTCTCGGGCATGGTGCGTTCCCGCTGGTCGCGCTCGCGTGACCTGGTCGACGCGGCCGAGGAGCTGGCGAACATCGCCGACCTCACCGCGGCGCAGAAGGCGGGCGCGCTCGACGGCGTCGAGGACGAGCTGTTCCGGTTCGGCCGGATCGTGTCCTCCAGCCCCGAGCTCCGCTCGGCGCTGACGGACAAGGCCGCCACGGCCACCGCCCAGAGCGAGCTGCTCCGCAGCCTGCTCGGTGGCAAGGCCCACACCACCACCGAGCGTCTGGTCGTCCGTCTGGTGACCCAGCCCCGGGGACGTAGCCTGGAAGCGGGACTCGAGTCCCTCTCCAAGCTCGCCGCGGCGCGCCGGGACCGGATGGTCGCCGTCGTCACCTCGGCGGTGCCGCTGTCGGACCAGCAGAAGCAGCGCCTCGGATCCGTCCTGGCCAAGCTGTACGGCCGCGACATGCACCTGAACCTGGACGTGGACCCCGCGGTCCTCGGCGGGATCACCGTGCAGGTCGGCGACGAGGTCATCAACGGTTCCATCGCGGAGCGCCTCGAAGAGGCGACCCGCCGACTGGCCGGCTGACGCAGTCACACAGCAACACAGCATCACAGCATCACCAGCGGCCCGGTTGGGCCGTGCAGAGATTGCAGAAGATTCCTGGGGGTCGGCCCCCAGACCCCTTAAGAAACTTCGGGCCCAACAAGGAGAGCAGGGAACCCAGATGGCGGAGCTCACGATCCGGCCGGAGGAGATCCGGGACGCACTGGAGAACTTCGTCCAGTCGTACCAGCCGGACGCGGCCTCGCGCGAGGAGGTCGGCACGGTCAGCCTGGCCGGTGACGGTATCGCGAAGGTCGAGGGTCTTCCCTCGGCCATGGCGAACGAGCTGCTGAAGTTCGAGGACGGGACCCTCGGTCTCGCGCTGAACCTCGAAGAGCGCGAGATCGGTGCGATCGTCCTCGGCGAGTTCAGCGGCATCGAGGAGGGTCAGTCGGTGCAGCGCACCGGCGAGGTCCTCTCCGTCGGTGTCGGTGAGGGTTACCTGGGTCGCGTCGTCGACCCGCTCGGCAACCCGATCGACGGTCTCGGCGAGATCGCGACCGAGGGCCGCCGCGCCCTCGAGCTGCAGGCCCCGGGCGTTATGGCCCGTAAGTCGGTGCACGAGCCGATGGAGACCGGCTACAAGGCCGTCGACGCCATGACGCCGGTCGGCCGCGGCCAGCGTCAGCTGATCATCGGCGACCGTCAGACCGGTAAGACCGCGCTGTGCGTCGACACGATCATCAACCAGCGCGACAACTGGCGCTCGGGCGACGTGAACAAGCAGGTTCGCTGCATCTACGTCGCCGTCGGCCAGAAGGGCTCGACCATCGCGTCCGTTCGCGGCGCCCTGGAAGAGGCCGGTGCGCTCGAGTACACGACGATCGTCGCCGCCCCGGCGTCCGACCCGGCCGGCTTCAAGTACCTGGCGCCGTACACCGGCTCCGCCATCGGTCAGCACTGGATGTACCAGGGCAAGCACGTCCTGATCGTCTTCGACGACCTGTCGAAGCAGGCCGACGCCTACCGCGCCGTGTCCCTGCTGCTGCGCCGCCCGCCGGGCCGTGAGGCCTACCCGGGTGACGTCTTCTACCTGCACTCGCGTCTGCTCGAGCGCTGCGCGAAGCTCTCGGACGAGCTCGGTGCCGGTTCGATGACGGGTCTGCCGATCGTCGAGACCAAGGCGAACGACGTGTCGGCGTTCATCCCGACCAACGTCATCTCCATCACCGACGGCCAGTGCTTCCTGGAGTCCGACCTGTTCAACGCCGGCCAGCGTCCGGCCCTGAACGTCGGTATCTCGGTCTCCCGTGTCGGTGGCTCCGCCCAGCACAAGGCGATGAAGCAGATCTCCGGCCGCCTCCGTGTGGACCTGGCCCAGTTCCGTGAGCTCGAGGCGTTCGCCGCCTTCGGTTCGGACCTGGACGCCGCCTCCAAGGCGCAGCTGGAGCGTGGACAGCGGATGGTCGAGCTGCTCAAGCAGGCTCAGTACCAGCCGATGCCCACCGAGAACCAGGTCGTCTCCGTCTGGGCCGGCACCACCGGCAAGATGGACGACGTTCCGGTCGCCGACATCCGTCGCTTCGAGGCCGAGCTCCTGGCGTACCTGCGCCAGAACCACTCGGGCCTCATGACCTCCATTCGTGAGGGCGGCAAGATGTCGGACGACACCCTGCAGGCCGTGGGCGACGCCATCGCGGAGTTCAAGAAGCAGTTCGAGACCTCTGACGGCAAGCTGCTGGGCGAGGACGCTCCTGCCGCCGTCAACGTCTCGAAGTGACGACGGAAGGGACCTGACTCATGGGAGCGCAGCTCCGGGTCTACAAGCGTCGCATCAAATCCGTCACCGCGACGAAGAAGATCACCAAGGCGATGGAGATGATCGCCGCCTCGCGTGTCGTCAAGGCGCAGCGCAAGGTACAGGCGTCCACGCCGTACGCGACCGAGCTGACGCGTGCGGTCACGGCGGTGGCCACGGGTGCGAACGACAAGCACCCGCTGACCACCGAGGCGGAGAACCCGATCCGTGCCGCGGTTCTGCTTCTTTCGAGCGACCGCGGTCTGGCCGGCGCCTTCAACTCCAACGCCATCAAGGCGGCGGAGAAGCTGACGGCCAAGCTGGAAGGCGAAGGCCGTGAGGTCGCCGTCTACGTCGTCGGCCGTCGTGGCATCGCGCACTACAACTTCCGCGAGCGGAAGCTGGCCGGTACGTGGACCGGGTTCACGGACCAGCCGTCGTACGGCGACGCCAAGACGATCGCGGCTCCGCTGATCGAGGCGATCGAGCAGGACACGGCGGAGGGTGGTGTGGACGAGCTCCACATCGTCTACACCGAGTTCGTCTCGATGATGACGCAGACGGCGGTCGAGGCCCGGCTGCTGCCCCTCAGCCTCGACGAGGTGGCGAAGGAGGCGGGCGACTCGGACACGCTTCGTCCGCTGTACGACTTCGAGCCGTCGGCGGAGGACGTCCTCGACGCCCTGCTGCCTCGGTACGTCGAGAGCCGGATCTACAACGCGCTGCTCCAGTCGGCTGCTTCCAAGCACGCCGCCACGCGACGCGCGATGAAGTCGGCGACCGACAACGCGGGAGACTTGATCAACAACCTCTCCCGACTTGCCAACGCGGCCCGCCAGGCCGAAATCACCCAGGAAATCAGCGAGATCGTCGGTGGCACCGCAGCCCTGGCCGACGCGACCGCGGGGAGTGACAAGTAATGACGACCACTGTTGAGACGGCCGCCGCCACGGGCCGCGTCGCCCGGGTCATCGGCCCGGTCGTCGACGTGGAGTTCCCCGTCGACGCGATGCCGGCGATCTACAACGCCCTGCACGTCGAGGTCATGGACCCGACCGAGGAGGGCGCGACCAAGACGCTGACCCTCGAGGTCGCCCAGCACCTCGGTGACGGCGTCGTCCGCGCCATCTCCATGCAGCCCACCGACGGTCTGGTCCGCCAGGCCCCGGTGACCGACACGGGTACGGGCATCACCGTCCCGGTCGGCGACGTCACCAAGGGCCGTGTGTTCAACACGCTCGGTCAGGTGCTGAACGACGACGAGTCCACCGTGGCCGACGCGCCGCGCTGGACGATCCACCGCAAGGCCCCGGCCTTCGACCAGCTCGAGTCCAAGACCGAGATGTTCGAGACCGGCCTGAAGGTCGTCGACCTTCTCACCCCGTACGTCAAGGGTGGAAAGATCGGTCTGTTCGGTGGTGCCGGTGTCGGCAAGACCGTTCTGATCCAGGAAATGATCGTCCGTGTGGCCAAGCTGCACGACGGTGTGTCGGTCTTCGCGGGCGTCGGTGAGCGTACCCGTGAGGGCAACGACCTCATGGTGGAGATGGAGGAGGCCGGCGTTCTGGACAAGACCGCGCTGGTCTTCGGCCAGATGGACGAGCCCCCGGGCACCCGTCTCCGTGTGGCCCTCGCCGGTCTGACCATGGCGGAGTACTTCCGCGATGTGCAGAAGCAGGACGTGCTGTTCTTCATCGACAACATCTTCCGCTTCACCCAGGCCGGTTCCGAGGTGTCGACCCTGCTCGGCCGTATGCCCTCCGCGGTGGGTTACCAGCCGAACCTGGCCGACGAGATGGGTCTCCTCCAGGAGCGCATCACCTCGACCCGTGGTCACTCGATCACCTCGATGCAGGCGATCTACGTCCCCGCGGACGACCTGACCGACCCGGCTCCGGCCACCACCTTCGCCCACCTCGACGCGACGACGGTTCTCTCCCGTCCGATCTCCGAGAAGGGCATCTACCCGGCCGTGGACCCGCTGGACTCCACGTCCCGGATCCTGGACCCGCGCTACATCGCGCAGGACCACTACGACGCCGCCACGCGCGTCAAGGGAATCCTGCAGAAGTACAAGGACCTCCAGGACATCATCGCGATTCTCGGTATCGACGAGCTGAGCGAGGAGGACAAGCTCGTTGTCCACCGCGCCCGCCGTGTCGAGCGATTCCTGTCCCAGAACACCCACGCGGCGAAGCAGTTCACCGGTGTGGACGGTTCGGACGTTCCGCTCGACGAGTCGATCGCCGCGTTCAACGCGATCTGCGACGGTGAGTACGACCACTTCCCCGAGCAGGCGTTCTTCATGTGCGGTGGCATTGAGGACCTCAAGGCCAACGCCAAGGAGCTCGGCGTCTCCTGAGCCCCGTGCTCGCCGAGGGGGGCGGGATCCGTCCCGCCCCCCTCACCACGCCCATTAGAATTGACCCCAACACCCGGCACGACCGCCGGGTGGTGACCCGAGGAGCCACCCTTGGCTGCTGAGCTGCACGTCGAGCTGGTCGCCGCGGACCGGAGTGTCTGGTCCGGCGAGGCCACCCTGGTCATCGCGCGTACCACCTCCGGCGACATCGGCGTCATGCCCGGCCACCAGCCGCTTCTCGGTGTGCTGGAGTCGGGCCCGGTGACCATCCGTACGAGTGAGGGCGGGACTGTTGTCGCCGCCGTCCACGGTGGATTCATCTCTTTCGCCGACGACAAGCTGTCTCTGCTCGCGGAGATCTGCGAGTTGGCGGACGAGATCGACGCCCAGCGCGCCGAGCGCGCGCTGGAGCGCGCGAAGTCGGATTCCGACGCCGCCGCCGAGCGGCGCGCCGATGTCCGACTGCGCGCGGTGTCCGTCCGCTGACGGTCCGCGCGGAGTAGTGCCCTCAGCCGCGGCACGGTCTGGAATTTTCCGGACCGTGCCGCGGCTGAGGCGATGCAGATGCAGGTTGTATTCGGTTCTGCCGGCGGTGTCGGCTACGGGACGCAGCGAGGAGGTCGGTGAAGATGTTCCTCGCTCTGCTCGTGTGCGGCCTGGTCGTCGCACTGGTGGTGATCGGGCTCTTCGTCTTCGGACTGCGCCGCAGGCTGATCCAGCGTGCCGGCGGCACCTTCGACTGTTCGCTGCACTGGAACGTCCCCGACGATCCGGATCCGAGCGGCAAGGGCTGGGTGTACGGCGTCGCCCGCTACAGCGGTGACGAGATCGCCTGGTTCCGTGTCTTCTCGTACGCGCCCCGCCCGCGCCGTGTGCTGGAGCGCTCGTCCATCGTGGCTCTGGAGCGCCGGACGCCGGAGGGCGAGGAGGAGCTCGCGCTGCTCTCGGACGCGGTGATCCAGCCCTGTATGTACGAGGGCGTCCGTCTGGAGCTCGCGATGAGCGAGGACGCCCGGACCGGCTTCATGGCCTGGCTGGAGGCGGCGCCTCCGGGGCAACGGGTGAATGTCGCTTAGATTCCCTGCCCGTTGAGTGGGGGTCCCCCCGGACGGAGTCCGGGGGAGGGTGAATGTCGCTTGATGGGACCTGAGACGTGAGAAAGCGGGGGACGGCGTGCTGCGCCGTCCCCCGCTTCGTCGTAGGGCTAGTTCAGACCGGTGTTGATGGCGCCGACGAGCTCGCCGTTGCCGGTGTCACCGCTGAACTCCCAGAAGAACGCGCCGCCGAGGCCCTGGTTCTTCGCCCAGCCCATCTTGGACGTGACCGTGGACGGGGTGTCGTAGCTCCACCAGTTGCTGCCGCACTTGGCGTAGGCCGTGCCCGCGATGGTGCCGGTGGTCGGGCAGGAGGTCTTGAGGACCTTGTAGTCCTCGATGCCCTGCTCGTAGGTGCCCGGCGCGGGGCCGGTCGCCGTGCCGCCGGGGGTGGCCTGGGTGACGCCGGTCCAGCCGCGCCCGTAGAAGCCGATGCCGAGCAGCAGCTTCTTGGCCGGGACGCCCTGCGCCTTGAACTTGGCGATCGCGTCGGCGGAGTTGAAGCCCGCCTGCGGGATGCCGGCGTAGGAGGTGAGCGGGGAGTGCGGGGCCGTCGGGCCCTGCGCCGCCCAGGCGCCGAAGAAGTCGTACGTCATGACGTTGAACCAGTTCATGTACTGCGCGGCGCCCGCGTAGTCGGTGGCGTCGATCTTGCCGCCGGCGGAGCCGTCGGCCGTGACGGCCGCGGTGACCAGGTAGTTGGCGCCGAACTTGGCGCGCATGGCCTGCATCATGTTCTTGAAGGCGGCGGGGCCGCTGGTGTCACAGGAGAGACCGCAGGCGTTGGGGTACTCCCAGTCCAGGTCGATGCCGTCGAAGACGTCGGCCCAGCGCGGGTCCTCGATGAGGTCGTAGCAGGACTGCGCGAAGGCGGTCGGGTTCTGCACGGCCTGGCCGAAGCCGCCGGACCAGGTCCAGCCGCCGAAGGACCACAGGATCTTGATGTTCGGGTAGGCCTTCTTCAGCTTGCGCAGCTGGTTGAAGTTGCCGCGCAGCGGCTGGTCCCAGGTGTCGGCGACGCCGTCGACGGACTGGTCGGCGGTGTAGGCCTTGTCGTAGTCGGCGTAGGAGTCACCGATGGTGCACTTGCCGCCCTGGACGTTGCCGAACGCGTAGTTGATGTGGGTGATCTTGGACGCGGAGCCCGAGGTCACGATGTTCTTCACGTGGTAGTTGCGCCCGTAGACGCCCCAGTTGGTGAAGTAGCCCATCTTCACCGCGTTGGGGAGCGGCTGGCCGCCGTCGCCACCGGTGGTGCGGACGGGGACCGGGCCGGCGGCGGGGCCGGTCTGGTCGATGGTGTCGCGGGCGACGACCGTGTAGCTGTAGTCGGTGCCGGCGGCCAGGCCCTGGTCGGTGTGGGTGAGGCCGGTGACCGTGGCGATCTTGGTGCCGTCGCGCAGGACGTCGTAGTTCTTGACGCCCTTGTCGTCGGTGGCCGCCGTCCAGGTGAGCTTCACCGAGGTGTCGGTGATGTTGGAGGCGACGGGGGTGCCGGGGGCCGACGGGGGGTTGTCGCCGGGCTGGGTGGTGCCGTCACAGGCGGCGCCGTTGATCTTGCAGCCGGTGGGTGCGCCGGCGCCGGCGCCGTTGTAGCCGAAGGAGACGGAGGCGCCGGGGGCGAGGGTTCCGTTCCAGCCGACGTTCTTGGCGGTCCAGTGGGTGCCGGAGCTGGTGACGGTGGCGTCCCAGGCGGAGGTGACGGAGGTACCGGTGGGGTAGTCCCACTCGACGGTCCAGGAGCTGATCGTGGTGGTACCGGTGTTCTTGACGGTCCAGTTGGCACCGAATCCGGTGCCCCAGTCCTGGGTCTTGGTGTACGTGGCCGTGGCCGAGGTGGCCGCTTCGGCGGGGGTGGCGAGGCCGACCATGGCGGCCAGGGGCAGGATCAGGGCGGTCAGACCGGCAGCGGCCCGGTGTCTGAACCCTGTTCTGCGCGTCGGTGCTTGAGTGCTCAACGGTGCTCCTCAAGTTGCGGACGGACATGGGTGGGGGTGGTCCGTGAAGATGCGCGCGCCCCGCGAGCGTAGGAAGGTCTGGACCAATCGTCAAGAGGTCCAGACCAACGTCGCCGATGTCCTCCTAGACCCCCAACTCCTGTGCTAAGACGGCCGCTTGAACCCTGCTCCGCAACTCCAGCTTGCCCAGGACCTTGCTGACATGGGTCTTCACCGTCGCCTCCGCCATGTCCAGCCGCACCGCGATCTCCGCGTTCGACAGGCCCTGGCCGAGCGTCTGGAGCACCTGCCGCTCCCGGGGCGTCAGTACGTCGAGGACCGAGGGATCGGTCCCAGCCGCCGGCCGCACCGGCCGCCCCGTCGCCGCGAACTCCGCGATCAGCCGCCGGGTCACCGCGGGCGCGATCAGCCCCTCGCCCCGTGCCACCGTCCGTACCGCCTCGATCAGCTCCCGCGCGTCCGCGTTCTTCAGCAGAAAGCCCGACGCCCCGGCCCGCAGCGCCCCGAAGACATACGTGTCGAGATCGAAGGTCGTCAGGACCAGCACATCGGCCAGGCCCTCCGACACGACGATCCCGGTCGCCGTCACCCCGTCCATCCGGGGCATCTGCACATCCATCAGGACCAGGTCCGGGCGCAGTTCGCGCGCCAGCTCCACCGCCCGCTCACCGTCCGCCGCCTCCCCGACGACCTCGATGTCCGGCGCGCTGCCCAGGATGAGCACCAGCCCCGCCCGTACCGCGGACTGGTCCTCGGCGACCACCACCCGCACTGTCATGCCCGCTCCTCGTCACTCGCGTCCATGGGCAGCTCCGCCCTGACCCGCCACTGCCTGCGTCCCCCGCCGTCCGTCACCGGACCCGCGTCGAACCTTCCGTCGAGCAGGGCCACCCGCTCCCGCATGCCCACCAGACCGGCCCCCGAGCCGGGGGCGGTCGGGCCGGGGCGCTCCCCGTACGGACTCGTCACCTCGACCGTAAGGGCTCGTGGTTCCCGGCCGAGCACCACCCTGACCTCGCCGGGCGCCGCGTGCTTGAGCGCGTTCGTCAGGGACTCCTGCACGATCCGGTACGCGGCCAGCTCCACCGGCGCCGGAAGACCCGCCATGGACTCCCGGGTGTCGTCGAGGACGAGGGCGAGCCCGCTCGGGACCGCGTTCACCCGTGCCTGGTCGACCAGGGCGTCCAGACCGGCGAGCGTGGGCGCGGCGGCGGGCTCCGCGTCCCCGCTGCTGTCCCGGAGGAGTCCGATGAGCCGCCGCATCTCCGAGAGGCCCGCCACGCTGTTCTCCCGGATCACGGTCAGCGCCCGCCGGGTGGTGGCCGGTTCGTCGAGCGAGAGCGCCGCCGTGGAGTGGATCGCGATCGCCGAGAGGTGGTTCGCCACCATGTCGTGCAGCTCGCGGGCCATCCTGGCCCGCTCGGCCACCACGGCCTGCGCCCGGTCCATCTCGGCGAGCAGCGCCGTCTGTTCGGCCCGCAGCCGGGCGGCCTCGGCCGCCTCCCGGTGGTTGCGCACGATGGAGCCGGTCACCGCGGGCATGAAGGAGATCATGGCCGTGATCACCCCGACGAGCAGGGCGAGGGCGTTCTGCCACCAGACGAGGAAGCCGATCGTCACCGCGACCGTGATCAGCCCGGTGGAGTACGGGATGCGGCGGGCGGAGGCGGGCGGGCCGTACACGACGGCGGCGTAGACGATGTCCGTGAACATCAGGACCGTGACCAGGTTCCCGTTGGTGAACTGGTCCGCGACGATCGCGAGCGTGCCGACGGCCAGCGCGGTCTGCGGCAGCGTCCGGCGCACCGCCTCCGCCGAGGCCATCACCGCGAGCGGGATCAGCGCCGCCCCTCTCTGGTCGAGGACGCGGTCGCCGGTCGTGTACAGCCCGTAGGACCACAGGAGCAGCCCGCAGGCGAATCCCGCGACGGCGATCAACAGGTCGTGGCGGTGAGGGCGGGGGAACGTCACGGACTCATCCAACACGCCCGTACCCGCCCCGACCTCCTCGTCCGGGCCGATCCGTCCCTCCGTCGAAGGATGTAGGCGTACGTCGTCACCGGCGACGACGTATGCGGCCGGATCCCACGGGACGCTGAGGGGGAACCGAAAGGGGAACCGCCGTGATCGTCACGCTGATCGTCGTCTGCGAGGTCGGCTTCTGGGTCCTGCTGGCCGCCGGCCTCGCCACCCGCTACCTCCTGAAGATACCCCGGGCGGGTATGGCGCTGCTCCTGTGCGAGCCGCTCCTGGAGGTGCTGCTCCTGATCGTCACCGCGATCGACCTCAAGAACGGCGCGGACCCCAGCTGGAAGCACGGCCTGGCCGCCCTCTACATCGGTTACACCGTCGGCCACGGCCACCGCACCGTGAAGTGGCTCGACGGACACGCCGCCCACCGCTTCGGCGGGGCCCCGCCGCCGCCGAAGCCGCCGAAGTACGGCATGGCCCGTGCCCGCCACGAGGGCGCGCTCTGGCTCGGCACGGTGGTCGCCGCGGCCGTCGCCTCGGGCCTGCTGCTCCTGGCGGCCCGGTACGTGGGCGGCGACGGGAACACCGAGGGGCTGTACGGCTGGATCTTCGTCGCCTGGCGGGCGGCGGGCATCCACGGCCTGATCGCGCTCAGCTACGCGATCTGGCCGAAGAAGGCCCCGGTGAACGCCTCGGTGAACGCCTCGGAGAGGGCCCCGGAGAGGGCCCCGGAGAGGGCCCCCGAGAAGGACTCAGCGGTCCCCGCCCGGGACCCAGAGCACGTCCCCGACCTCCTTGTTCGCCGAGCGGGCAAGGATGAAGAGCAGGTCTGACAGCCGGTTGAGGTACGTGGCGGTCAGCGGGTTCATGGTCTCGCCGTGCACCTCCAGGGCCGCCCAGGTGGAGCGCTCCGCCCGCCGGACCACCGTGCACGCCTGGTGCAGCAGTGCCGCGCCGGGCGTGCCGCCCGGCAGGATGAAGGAGCGCAGCTTCTCCAGCTCCTCCAGGAAGCGGTCGCAGTCCGCCTCCAGCTTGTCGACGTAGCTCTGCTCGACCCGCAGCGGCGGGTACTTCGGGTCCTCCACCACCGGTGTGCACAGGTCCGCGCCCACGTCGAAGAGGTCGTTCTGGACCCGGACGAGGACCTTCACGAGCTCCTCGTCGAGCTGCCCGAGGGCGACGGCCGTACCGATGACGGCGTTGGCCTCGTTGGCGTCCGCGTAGGCCGAGATCCGCAGATCCGTCTTGGCGGTCCGGCTCATGTCGCCGAGCGCCGTGGTGCCCTGGTCGCCGGTGCGGGTGTAGATGCGTGTCAGATTGACCATGGGGCCCAGCCTAGTTAGGCACCGGCCTTCCGGAACGTCCGTGTGCCCACCGTCACGGCGAGCGCGGCGGCCCCGAGGGCGACGAGCACCCCGTACAGCAGGGTCGGGGTCGTGTAGTGGCCGATGTACGCCTCCCGGACCGCGTCCACCAGGTACCGGAACGGCATCAGGTGCGAGAGCGCGTCGAGCCAGCCGGGGGCGAGGGCCATCGGCAGCATCAGGCCCGACAGCAGCATCGCCGGCATCGCGAGGGTGTTGATCGCGGGCCCGAACTCCTGCGGGGTGCGCAGCCTGAGGGCCAGGGCGTACGAGAGCGAGGCCAGCGTCACCGACAGCAGCGCCACGAAGCCGAAGCCGATGAGGATGCCGGCGAGCGGCGCCCTGAGACCCATCGGCAGGGCCACCAGGACGAGCAGCACCGCCTGGAAGACGAAGAGCGCGGTGTCCCGCAGGACCCGGCCGAGCAGCAGGGCGAGCCTGCTGACCGGGGTGACGCGCATCCGGTCGAACACTCCCCAGTTCTTCTCCATGATGATCGAGAAGCCGGCGAACGAGGCTCCGAAGAGGCCGAGTTGGAGCAGCAGTCCGGGGACCAGGATCTGCCAGGAGTCGCCCTCGCGGCCCAGGGGGAGCCCGGTGAGCAGCGGTCCGAAGAAGAACAGGTAGAGCAGCGGCATCAGGGCGCCGAAGAAGATCTGGAACGGGGAGCGCAGGGTCTGTCGGGCGTAGCGCCCGAAGAGCAGCGCCGTGTCGTGGAGAAGCATCGGATGTCCTCGGGGACTGGGTGGCCAGGGGCCTAGACGGCTACGGGGGCGGTGTCGACGGGCGCCGGGCCGCGCCCGGTGACGGCGAGGAAGGCGTCCTGCAGGGTGGCCGCGCCGTGGGCGGCCTTGAGGGCGGCGGGGGTGTCCTCGGCGACGACCGTGCCCTTGTCGACGATCACCAGGCGGTCGGCGAGGGCGTCGGCCTCGTCCAGGTAGTGGGTGGTGAGGACGACGGTGGTGCCGTGCTCGTCGCGGAGCCGCCGCACCAGGGCCCACAGGTCGGCGCGGCTGCCGGGGTCGAGGCCTGTCGTCGGTTCGTCGAGGAAGAGGATCTCCGGCCGGTGGGTGAGGCCCATCGCGAGGTCGAGCCGGCGGCGCTGGCCGCCGGAGAGCGCGGGGGTCGGGCGGTCGAGGAGCTCGGTGAGCCCGAGGTCGGCCGCGAGTTCCTCGGCGCGGGCCGTCGCGCGGGCCCGGTTCATGCCGTAGAGCCGGCCCTGGAGGACGAGCTCGGAGCGGACGGTCTCCTGGGGGTCGAGGCCGCCGGACTGGGCGACGTATCCGATGCGGCGGCGGACGGCGGCGGGGTCCCGTACGAGGTCGTGGCCGGCGACGGTGGCGGCGCCGGAGGTGGGTGGGAGGAGGGTGGTGAGCATCCGGAGGGTGGTGGTCTTCCCGGCGCCGTTGGGGCCGAGGAGTCCGAGGATCTCGCCGGGCCGGACGGTGAGGTCGATCCCGCGGACGGCCTCCACGGGGCCGCTCCTGGTCGAGAAGGTCCGGGCGAGCCCGGCCGTGCTGATGATGGGCATGGCGACTACAAAAACAGAGTCACTGAAATTTTGCAATGTCACCAAAAATTAAGCGGCACCGAAATTTCAGGGAGTCTAGGATGGCGGGCATGGCCGAGGGACTCAGGGAACGCAAGAAGCGTGAGACGAAGCAGCGGATCTCCGACATCGCGACCGGACTCTTCCTGGAGCGCGGCTTCGTCCCCGTGACCGTCGCGGACGTCGCCGAGGCGGCGGACGTCTCCGTCAACACGGTCTACAACTACTTCCCGGCCAAGGAGGACCTCTTCCTCGACCGGATGGACGGCGTCACCCAGCGCCTCGCCCGGATGATCCGCGGCCGCGACCGGGGGGAGTCCGCCGCCCGCGCCGTCCTGCGCGAACTCCGCCAGGACATCGGGGCGGTCTCACCCGCGTACGGACTCATGGACGGCTTCGACGCCTTCATGAACGTCATCGAGCACGCCCCCACGCTCAAGGCCCGGCTCTTCCACGTCCAGCAGCAGGTCCACGACGCCGTCGTCGCCACCCTCCGCGAGGAGACGGGCGCGCCCGACGACGACCCGCTGCCGCTGCTCGTCGGCGGGCAGCTCGCCTGGATCGAGAGCACCGTCGTCGGCTACATCACCCGTGAGATGACCACCGGGGGCAGGGCGACCACCGTCTCCCGCGAAGCCCTCGTGCTCCTCGACGAGATCGAGGAGCTGCTCAGCGAGAGGGTCCTGGGCTACGCGGTCCGGGAGGGCTGAGCCGCCCCGTAGGGGAAGGCCCGGTCACGCGGTCCGGGAGGGCTGAGCCGCCCTGTAAGGGAAGGCCCGGTCACGCGGTCCGGGAGGGCCGGCGGGTCGCCACCGCGGCCAGCACGTGGGCGGCGCGGACCGCGTCCTCCTCCGTCGTGAAGCGGCCGAACGAGATCCGGACGCTGCCCCGGATCCGCTCCGGCGGCAGCCCGATCGCCCGCAGGACGTGGGAGGGCTCCTGCGCCGAGCTGTTGCAGGCCGAGCCCGTCGACACCGCCAGATCGGCGACCTCCAGGAGCAGCTGCTGCGCGTCCACGTCCGGGAAGGACAGATTGACGGCGTGCGGCAGGAAGCCCGGCCCCGTACCGCTGTTGAGCTCGTACGGGACGAGCTCCGCGAGCCCGGACAGGAACAGGGCCCGCAGGCCCGCGAGCCGTACCGCCTCCTCCTCCCGGCGGGCCGCGAGGATCCCGACGGCCGCGCCGAGGCCGATGACCGCGGCGGTGTTGAGGGTGCCCGCGCGCAGCCCGCGCTCCTGGCCGCCGCCGTGCAGCAGCGGCACCAGCGGCGCCCGGTCCGAGTGCCGGTTGGCGACATAGAGGACGCCGACGCCCTTGGGGCCGTAGATCTTGTGCCCGGAGAAGGTCAGCAGATCGACACCGAGCGCCCCGACGTCCACCGGCAGCGAACCCACGCCCTGGGTCGCGTCGCAGTGCAGCGGGACGCCCGCCGCCCGGGTCAGCGCGCCGATCTCGGCGACCGGCTGGATCGTGGCGATCTCGTTGTTCGCGAGCATCACCGAGACCAGCGCGGTCTCCGGCCGCAGCGCCGCCGCCACCCGGGCCGGGTCGACCCGGCCCGTGCCGTCGACCGGCAGGACCGTCACCTCGTGCCCCGCCTGCCGCAGCGAACGGCAGGTGTCGAGCACGGACTTGTGCTCCACCGCCGTCGTCACCACGTGCCGGGGCCCGCCGGTGCGGGCGGCCGGGCCGACGACCCCCTTGATCGCGAGGTTGTTGCCCTCCGTCGCACCGGAGGTGAAGCAGATCTCGCTGCGCCCCGCCCCGATGAACCGGGCCACCGCCCCGCGGGCCCGCTCGACCTCGCGGAAGGCGCGGATGCCGGCGGCGTGCGGGCTGGACGGGTTGGCGTAGCAGTGGGTGGCGGCGAAGTGCATCGCCTCGACGACCGCCGGGTCCGCCGGGGTGGTCGCCTGGTGGTCGAGATAGATCGTGGACATGCCGGTGCTCTCCCTCTTCCGCTGGGACGGTGCTCGGGTCGGACGCGTGGTCAGAAGTCGTACGCCGTGTAGGTCAGGGCCAGCGGATCGGCGCAGGCCGCGTCGGCGAAGACCAGCACGATCTCCTCCTCGGGGGTGCCCAGGGTGCGGAGGTAGATCTCGGCGCCCTTGGTCACCTTGTCCCGGTCCGCGAGCGAGTTGATGTCGACGACATGGCGGGGGCCGCAGTCGGGGAAGGCCCGCAGCCGGGCGAAGTAGCGGGCGAAGTACTCGGCGACGATCAGTGGGCAGCGGGGTACGACCCGGTCGTCCGTGACGACTCCGGCGAGCACTTTCTCGTACTGGCGGGAGCGGAAGAGGATCTCGTCCCCGGCGCGGGTGAACAGCGGCCGGGCCGCGGGATCGCGCAGCCATCGCTTCATCGAACGGGCGGCGCGATTGCGCAGGTTCCGCTCACGGGTGACGGTGAAGGAGATCCCCGCCCCGGCGGCCGAGGCGGTGAGCGGGGAGAGGTCGGTCTCCGCGGGGCCGGCGGCCGGGAGCGTGCAGACGTCGGTGGAACAGGACATCCCGAGGTCGTTGACGATGACGTCGTAGAGCACCTTGTTGCCGCGGTGCAGCCGGCGCGCGGCCGCGCCGGTCTCCTGGGCGAGGGCGAAGGAGTTGAGCGAGAAGGCGCCGATGCCGGCGGTCGTGTCGAAGTAGCCGCCGGCGACGAGGACCGCCGAGCGGGACGTGGTGGAGACGGTCTCCAGGAGGGGTGCGACCCGGGCCGGGACCTGATGGCCCCGGGGGCTGATGGTGCTCGTGGTGCTCGTGATGCCGGTCATGTGTGCACTCCGTTCTTCCGTGACGGGGATCGATCGGACGGTGCGGGGGGCGGGTCCGGTGGTGTGTCCGGGGCCCGGCCCGTGCCGACGGCCGCGACCACGACGCAGAGGACGGCGGCCCACTGGAGCCACGACAGGTGTTCGCCGAGCAGGGCGAGACCGACCAGGGAGGCGATGACGGGCTCCACCGTCGACAGGACGGCGAAGACCCGCGGGGGCATCCGGCGCAGCGCGGCGAACTCCAGCGAGAACGGGACCACGGTGGTGAGGACGGCCACGGCGAGCGCGGCCCCGAGCACCGCCGGCCGCAGCAGGACCCCGGGGGAGGGAAGGCCGAGGGCCGGGGCGGTGGGCAGGGCGAGGACGGCGGCCACCGTGAGCCCGAGGGCGAGGCCCGAGCCGCCGGGGAGGGCCCGGCCGACCCGGGACCCGAGCAGGATGTAGCCGGTGAGCGCGGCCCCCGTGAGCAGGCTCGCGGCGAGCCCGACCGGGTCGTCCATGCCCTTGGTGCCGCCGAGGACGAGCAGACCGAGGCCCGCGAGCGCCACCAGGAGCCGGTCGAGCGCGCGCCGCGAGGTGAGGGCGGCGAGCAGCAGCGGTCCGCTGAACTCCAGCGTCACCACGACGCCGAGGGGGAGCCGTGAGGTGGCCTCGTAGAAGGAGAACTGCATCACGGCGAAGACGGCCCCGTAGGGGAGCAGCAGTCTTCCGTGGGTGCGCAGGAGCCGGGGTGCGGGCCGGGTGAACAGACAGAGCAGGGCGGCGGCGACGAGCAGCCGTAACAGGGTGGCGCCGGCCGGGCCGGTCTCTTCGAAGAGCCGCTTCGCGAAGGCGGAGCCGAACTGGAGGCTGATCATGCCGGTCAGCAGGAGCAGGGGGGCGGGGACGGTCCTCCGGGCGTACGGGCGCATGACGGCAGCTCCTCTCGGGCGGCGGCAGCCGGACAAGGTGCGCTCGACCATATACCCCCCATGGGTATGTGGCGACCGTGGGGGCGCCCGAACCGGGCGCTGAGGGGTGCTGTGAGTGTGACGTCCGTCAAAGAGGGCGTGACGCGCATTACTTCGCGGTCACATGGCGCCTCCCGACCGCTAATCTCCGCCGGAGAGCCAGAAGTGAACAGGCGTTAAGGGGTGGAACATCGTGGCCAGGAAGCTCGCCGTCATCGGAGCCGGACTCATGGGGTCCGGCATCGCACAGGTCTCGGCACAGGCGGGCTGGGACGTCGTACTGCGTGACGTCACCGACGCCGCCCTCACGCGCGGCACCGACGGCATCAAGGCGTCGTACGACCGGTTCGTCGCCAAGGGCAAGCTGGACGCCGCCGCCGCGGAGGCCGCGCTCGGCCGGATCACCGCCACAACCGAGCTCGAAGCCGTCGCCGACGCGGACATCGTCGTCGAGGCCGTCTTCGAGAACCTCGACGTCAAGCACGAGATCTTCCGCTCGCTCGACAAGGTCGTGAAGGACGGTGCCGTCCTCGCCTCCAACACCTCCGCGATCCCGATCACCAAGATCGCCGCGGTGACCGGGCGTCCCGAGGCCGTCGTCGGCGCCCACTTCTTCTCGCCGGTCCCGATGATGCAGCTCTGCGAGCTCGTCCGCGGCTACAAGACCAGCGACGAGACCCTCGCCGCCACCCGGGAGTTCGCCGAGTCCGTCGGCAAGACCTGCATCGTCGTCAACCGCGACGTGGCCGGCTTCGTCACCACCCGGCTCATCGCCGCCCTCGTCGTCGAGGCCGCCAAGCTCCAGGAGTCGGGCGTCGCCACCGCCGAGGACATCGACATCGCCTGCAAGCTCGGCTTCGGCCACGCCATGGGCCCGCTCGCCACCGCCGACCTCACCGGCATCGACATCCTGGTGAACGCGGCCAACAACATCTACACCGAGTCCCAGGACGAGAAGTTCGCACCGCCGGAGCTGATGCGCCGGATGGTGGACGCGGGTGACATCGGGCGCAAGAGCGGGCAGGGCTTCTACAAGTACTGAGCCGTACCCGCCACCCCGCATCACCCCGTGGGGTGAATTTCGGTACCGGTTCGCTGACAAGGCGCAACGCTTCTGCCGGTGCGGCAGTCAGTTGTTGCGAAGACGGAGCACTCTCGGGGAGCGCATATGCACATCAGGGGCGACCATGTCGAGCTGGTCGTCGGGGGCCGCCTCGACGTCCGGTCCGCGGCGGACGCCCGTACGGTCCTGCACTCGGCCGTCGACGACGGAGTCGGCGACCTGGTGCTCGACCTGACCGGCCTCGACTCCTGGGACGCGACCGGGCTCGGCGTCATCATGGGCGCCCACCGGCGGGCCGGCCGCTGCGGCCGGCGCCTCGTCCTGCGCGGGGTGCCGCCCCAGATGCAGCGGCTGCTCGTCGCCACCCGGCTGCACCGCATCCTCGCCATCGAGGGCGGCCTCGCCCTGGAGTCCCTGCCCCGGGTGTGACACCGGGGTGCGACGGCCGGGAGCGGGCGCCGACGGTGCGACGGCCGGGAGCGGGCGACGGCGGTACGACGGCCGGGAGCGGGCGACGGCGGTACGACGGCCGGAGTGGACGACGGCGGTACGACGGCGGGGGTGGACGACCCGGTGCGGCCGCCGGGGCCGACGGGCGTGTGAAGCCGCTGTGTGAACCAGGCGTCACACTCAATCCTCACAAGACCGTGACGTCTTGGTCTCCGGGGCACCCCAGCTGTTCCCGACCGCCTGACCACGGTCTAGGGTTCGGTCGCCTGCACATTGACGGACCCACCCGGCGGGCACCGGACACCGCTTCTTGGGGGCTTGGACCATGGACCCGATCAACCGGGGGCCGGAGGAGTACGGACACGACGGCGAGAGCGACGACGCCCGCCAGGGACGCGGCACGGCCGCGCCCGCACCCGCGCGTGCCCGCGTCGTCCGGCTCGTCTCCGGCGACCTGCTCGTCACCGTCAACCCCGTCGACGGCAGCGAGATCGAACCCTGCCCGCCCGGACAGGAACCCGCGGCCCCCCGCCCCCGTACCGCCGAGGAGCGCGCCGAGGCCGTCCGCGCCGCCGCGCCGCCCGTCCCGCCGGGGCCGGCCGCGCCCGCACTGCCCCTCCTCGAACGCCAGGAGGAGCGCGAGCGCCTCGTCGGCATCCTCGGCCGCGGCCGCTCCGCCCGGCTGACCGGCCCCGCGGGCTCCGGCCGCACCGCCCTCCTCGACGCCGTCGCCGCCGACTGCGCCGGACTCGCCCCCGACGGGGTCGTCCGGCTCTCCGGCCACCACCGCACCGCCCCCGAACTCCTCCACGAGCTCTTCGTCGCCGTCCGGTACGCCCCGAACCACCGGCCCGGCCGTGCCGTGCTCCTCGACCGGCTCCGCGAGATCGGCGCCGTCGTGGTCGTCGACGACCTGGAGTTCGGCGGCGCCGCCCTCGACGAGCTCCTCGCCGCCGCCCCCGAGTGCGCCTTCCTCCTCGCCGCGGGACCCGACACCCCCGCCCCGTCGGCCGACGCCCACGTCGAGGACCTCCACCTCGCCGGCCTCGGCCGCGGTGCCGCCCTCAAGCTCCTGGAGAGCGCCGTCGGCCGCACCCTCACCGACGACGAGGCCAACTGGGCCGGCGACCTCTGGTTCGAGTCCGAGGGCCTGCCGCTCCGCTTCGTCCAGGCCGGGGCGCTGCTCCGCCAGCGCGACAGGCTGCGTGTCACCCCCGCCGAGTTCGACGCCTTCGGAGCCCTCGAGGAGGCCTTCGGGCCGACCGATCCCGACGCGGCGGCGGCCGCCGCCGCTGCCGCCTTCGACGGGGTCGACGACCCCGACGTCGAACTGCGCGAGATACCCCTGCCCAGCCTCGGCGAGGGCGCCGCCCCGGCCGCCCTCCTCGCCTCCCGGCTCAGCCGCTCCGCGCAGACCGCCCTGCGCTTCGCCGTCGCCCTCGGCGGCGAGGTCCCGCACCAGGCCCATCTGCCGGCCCTGGTCGGCGACACCCACGCCGACGCCGCCCTGGGCGAACTCATGGCCTGTGGCCTGCTCTCCCCGGCCGGACCCCGCTACCGGCTCGCCGCCGGCGTCCTCACCCAGCTCCTCGCCCAGGGGTACGCCACCGAGGGCGCCGACCGCGCCCACACGGTCGCCCAGCACTACGCCTGGTGGACCGCCCACCCCTCCGTCACCCCCGAGCGGGCCGCCGCCGAGTCCGACGCCCTCCTCGCCTCCCTCGCCGTCCTCGTCGCCGGCGCCGGTGCCGAGGACGGCGAACACCGCGCCACCGCCGTGGCCCTCGCCCGCGCCGCCGCCCCCGCCTTCGCCGCCGGACTGCACTGGGGCGCCTGGGAGCGCGCCCTGCGCGCCGGGCAGGAGGCCGCCCGGCTCACCGGTGAGGTCGCCGAGGAGGCCTACTTCCACCACGAGCTCGGCGTGCTCGCCCTCTGCGCCGGAAACCTGGAGCGGGCCCGCGCCGAGCTGGAGGCCTCCATCGGCATGCGCGGGGTGCTCGCCGACAAGCGCGGCACCGTCGCCGGCCGCCGGGCGCTCGCCCTCGTCGCCGACCTCGCCGGAGAGCACGTCACTCCGGCCCGCGCCGAGGAACCCGTCTCCCCGCCGCGCGGCACCCCCGCCCTGCGCGGCCCGGCCGCCTCCCGCCCGGCAAGGCAGGCGCCCGAGCCCGCCACCGCCGTGTTGCCGGGCGGAGCCGTCAAGCCGGCTCTGCCGGGCGGTCCGGGGCGGGGCGCCGCCAAGCCCGCGTTCCCCGGCTTCGCCGACGAGGGGCCGACCCTCGTCCCCCGCCCCGACACCGCCAAGGGCGGCGGCCGTACCGGCCTCGCGGCCGGCATCCTCGGCGGCGCGCGCCGCAACCTCGCCGCGGTCGGCGCGGGCGCGCTGCTCGTCGCCGTCCTCGGCACCGTCGTGACCCTCGGCGCCACCTCCGGCAACGGCGAGGACCCGGCCACCAACAGCGTCACCTCCGACAGCACGGCGACGGAGGACTCCACCGGCGACGGCTTCGACGAGGAGCAGCCGGACGAGGGCGAGCCGGGGAAGCCGGGCGAGACCGGCGCGGCCACCCGCTCCGGCTCCCCGGACCCCTCGGCCTCCGGGAGCGCCTCTCCCTCCGGTTCCTCGGGGTCGGGCACTCCGGGCTCGACGGGCCCCTCCGGCAGCCCCTCGTCCTCGGGCAGCTCGTCGGCGCCCACGACGGCGCCGACGACGACGGCCCCGCCGACGAACCCGACGACCAGGCCGCCGCGCCCGACGACGACGGGTCCGAAGCCGCCGACCTCGACGAGCAAGCCGCCGACGACGACGACCCCTCCGCCGGTGACGACGACCCCGCCGCAGCCGACCACGGACCCGCCGACCACCGCGCCGACGACGGAGGAGAACAGCCCCAGCAACACCGCCTCCTCGACGCTCGGCGGCGTACCGACCCCCGGCGAGTCCACCGGCTCGGAGTCGCCCGCCTGACGAACGCTCCGGAGCACGAACGCTCCGGAGCACGAACGCTCCGGAGCACGTGCGCTCCGGAACGGAGAACGGGGACGGCCCCGGGTGCGATCACCGCACCCGGGGCCGTCCCCGTACCGCTGTGCCTGCCACGCCCCGGAGGGCTAGAACAGCCGCAGCTTGTCGTCCTCGATGCCGCGCAGGGCGTTGTAGTCCAGGACCACACAGCCGATCCCGCGGTCCGTCGCGAGGACCCGCGCCTGCGGCTTGATCTCCTGGGCCGCGAAGACGCCCCTCACCGGAGCGAGGTGCGGATCGCGGTTGAGCAGCTCCAGATAGCGGGTCAGCTGCTCGACGCCGTCGATCTCGCCGCGCCGCTTGATCTCGACCGCGACCGTCGCGCCGTCCGAGTCCCGGCACAGGATGTCCACCGGGCCGATCGCCGTCGGGTACTCGCGGCGGATCAGGGTGTAGCCCTCGCCGAGGGTCTCGATGCGGTCGGCGAGGAGCTCCTGGAGGTGCGCCTCGACGCCGTCCTTGATGAGACCCGGGTCCACACCCAGTTCGTGCGAGGAGTCGTGGAGGATCTCCTCCATCGTGATGATCAGTTTCTCGCCCGCTTTGTTGATCACGGTCCAGACGCCGGCCTCACCCTCGGCACCGTCGGGGCCTTCCTTCAGCGTGCACGGCGGGGACATCCAGTTGAGCGGTTTGTACGCCCGGTCGTCCGCGTGGATGGAGACGCTGCCGTCTGCCTTGATGAGGATCAGACGGGGCGCGGAGGGCAGGTGGGCCGTGAGCCGGCCCGCGTAGTCCACGGAGCAACGGGCAATGACGAGACGCATGGTCGACAACGCTACAAGACGGGCCCTCTTCCGCGCGATTCGGTCAGCGGCCCGAGACCCCCGGGGCATGATCCTGAGCCGAACACCCGTCGGTTATCAGCCGGTTGTGTTCCCAATCTCCTGGTGCGGTCAGGACTGCGCGCTTACCGTGGAAGCTGGAGGTCGTCGTCCGTGCACGCTGCGTGGCGGGCGGCCCGGCCTTCGCCCCTGCCCGCAAGACCCCGTCCGCGGGGTCGCGAGAGGAGAACCCATGTCGCTCGACGTCTCACCGGCACTGTTGGAACAGGCCGAGCGAGGCGAGGTCGACGAAGCCGACTTCGTCGACTGCGTCCGGACCTCCCTGCCCTACGCATGGGAGATGATCAGTTCTCTGGTGGCCCAGCTGAAGGTCGACGGCGGAGAGTTCGCCGACAACCAGACGCCGCCGCCGAATGAGCAGGCACGTGGTCAGCTGCTGCGCGCGCTCGCGAGCGACGCCATTCGTGGTGCGCTGCAGCGGCACTTCGGGGTGCGTCTCGCCTTCCAGAACTGCCACCGGCTGGCGGTGTTCCCGCTGGACCCGTCGGTGGACGAGCGGCTCGCCCGCTTCACGTCCGTACGGGGGCAGCTGCTGAACCAGTCGCCGGAACTGCGCGACTGCTGAGACATGGTGCTGCCGCTCCTCCGCATCGCGGGAGACGCGATCGATGCGTGTCGACGCGCATCGCCGCGCGGAGATGCCGGAGCGGCAGCACGGTCCCACCCCCCGTCCGTACGGGCGTGCCCACCCGGTCCGTACGGTCAGACGAGCAGCGGCAGGACCTCCGCGCCCAGCCGCCGCACGTTCTCCTCGGTCGCCGCGAGGTCGCCCGTGCCCTCGGCCAGCAGGGCGAAACGGGTGATGCCCGTGCGCTCCGCGGTCGCCGCGAGCCGGTCCGCCGCGCGCCGGGGCGTGCCCACCGGGTGGAGCCCGCACAGCAGCTCCGCGTACGCCACGGGGTCCCGCATCGCCCGGTGTCGTCCGTCGACCGTGACATGCGCGTCGAGCCCCTGCTTCAGCCAGCCCGGCATCGCCTTCACCAGTGCCTCCGCCGCGTCCGTGCCCCGGTCCGCGAGCTGGGCCACGCCCGCCGAGACGTGGTCGGCCCCGATCCGCGCGATCTCGTCCGGGTCCCGTCCGGCCTCCCGCGCGCACCGCGCCCAGGCCGCCACCATCTCGGCCTTGTCCTCGTCGCCGCAGTGCATCCCGAGCAGCATCGGCAGCCCGCGTTCCGCGGCGAGCCGTACGCTCTTCGGCGAGGTGCAGGCGACCACGACCTCGGGGGCGGCCGTCCCGCCGATCAGCTCGTCGGGGCGGGGCACCACCGGCACCTCGCGGAAGGCGAATCGTTCTCCCTCGGCTCCGACGCGCGGCTCGGTGAGCCAGCGCAGCAGCAGGTCGAGCGATTCGGGGAAGCCCTTCTCGTACGCGCCGAGGCCGGTGCCGAACACCTCCAGGTCGACCCAGGGCCCGCCCCGGCCGACCCCCAGGGTGAATCTGCCGCCCGAGGTCAGATGCAGCAGCGCCGCCTGCTCGCCCAGGGCGACCGGGTGGACGGTCGGCAGCACACTCACCGCCGTGCCCACCCGCAGCCGCCGCGTCCGCCCGAGGAGCAGCGCGGCCAGTGTCACGGCCGAGGGGCAGACCCCGTACGGCACGAAGTGGTGCTCGGCCAGCCAGACCGAGTCGAGGCCGGCCTCCTCGGCGACCTCTGCGGTCCGCACCGCCCGGTGCAGGGCCTCACCCTGTCCCTGCCCCGGGAACTGGGCGGCCAGAACGAACATTCCCACGCGCATCGCCTTCTGCCTCCTTGCGGCCGACGCGTATCTCCCCTCGCACTGGCAACAACGTCTGACACGTGCCAAAGGCAACGGCCGTTCATGAAGTTCTTGCGATTTTCGGCTAAGCCCTCCTGGTCGGGGCCCGGGGCACCGAGTGGCGGCCCGTAGGCTTGACGGAACGGTCCGTGTTCCCAGACCCCGTGAGGTGTGCCCGTGTCCCCGCGCCACAACCGCTCCCGAGGCGGCGAGAAGCCCGAGCAGCAGCAGGGCGACAACGGCGACCGGTACGGCGGCGTGCAGCGCAGCGAGACCTGGCAGGGCGAGGAGTGGTACGTCCGCCTCGTCGCCGGGGCGAGCGCGCCCGGCAAGCGCTACCGCTGCCCCGGTTGCGACCAGGAGATCCCGGGCGGCGCCCCGCACGTGGTCGCCTGGCCGGAGTACGGGGGAGTGGACGACCGCCGCCACTGGCACAAGGCCTGCTGGAACGCGAAGGGCCGCCGCACCAGCAGGGTGCAGCGGTCCCGTAACGCGCCGAAGTACTGAGCCCGGAGCGGCCCGGCCGAGCCCGGAGGCCCGGCCCGGCCGCGGAGCCCGGGCGGTTACACGTCCCGGTTGTTCAGCAGGGCGAACGCGCCGGCGAGCACGATCCCCGTGACACCGGTCATGATCAGCAGGGGCTCCCAGCCCGCCGGGCCGTCTTCGCCGAACGGCGGCTGCGCCGCGTACAGCGAGATCATCTGCGAGGGGATCGCGTACGTGAGGAGCCACTCCTGCACGGACTTCAGCGCCTCGGAGAACATGAACAGCGCCGCCACCAGCGGCAGCAGCAGCAGACCGATCATCACCGTGATCGCGCCGGCCGAGTGCCGGATCAGCGTGCCGAGCGCCAGCGACAGCAGTCCCAGCATGGCCAGGTAGGCGCCCGCGCCGACCGTCGCCCGCAGCCACTCGGCCGCCGTCGGCGCGTCCGCCTGGTCCACCAGGGCGACCTGGCCCGCCCCCACCAGCGCCGCGGCCACCGTGGTGACCGTGAACACGAGCAGGAAGAAGACGATCGCCTTCGCCGCCAGCACCCGGGCCCGGCTCGGGCAGGCGGTCAGGGTCGTACGGATCATGCCCGTGCCGTACTCGGAGGCGATCGTCAGCACGCCGAGCGTGATCACACAGATCGAGGCCGGCAGCATCCCGAAGAAACCGAAGCCGAGCGCGGACTCGTCACCGAGACTCGCCTCGGAGCTCGCGGCGATCGCCGCCACCCCCAGGCCGATGACCAGCATCAGCAGGACCATGACACCCAGCGTCCACAGCGTCGAACGCACCGAGCGGATCTTCGTCCACTCGGAGGCGAGGGCGTCACCGAGGTTCGCCCTGCGGACCGGGATGGGGGAGACGTAGGCGTGCGGCGCCGGAGCGTGGTGCGGGGCGGGGGCGGTCATCGGGCGTCCTTGGTGGTGTCGCTCGGCTGGGGGATACCCGGCTGCGGAGCGGCCGGAGAGGCGTACGGGCCCGGCGCGGGTGCCTGGCCGGGTGCCCCGGCGTAAGGGTTCTGTCCGGGCGGCGGCGGGGCGTACCAGCCCTGCTGCGGCACGTCCTGGACCACGGGCTGCGGCGGCATGCCGTACCCCGGGTGGCCGGGCTGCTGCGGCGGCTGGAGGTGCGCGAGCCGGTCGTCGGTGGAGCGGTAGTCCACGGCGCCCTGGGTCATCCGCATGTACGCCTCCTCCAGGGAGGCCTGGTGCGGGGACAGCTCCCAGAGCCGGACGTCCGCGTCGTGCGCCAGATCGCTGATCCGCGGCAGGGGCAGGCCCGTCACCCGCAGCGCGCCGTCCGGCTCGGACATCACCTGACCGCCGGCCTCCATGAGCGCCGCCGTCAGCTTCTCCCGCTGTCCGGGCTCGGTCCCGGGGGTCCGCACCCGGGCGAAGTCGGCGGAGTTCGCCGAGATGAAGTCCGTGACGCTCATGTCCGCGAGCAGCTGCCCGCGGCCGATCACGATCAGATGGTCGGCGGTGAGGGCCATCTCGCTCATGAGGTGGCTGGAGACGAAGACCGTCCGCCCCTCGGAGGCCAGCTTCTTCATCAGGTTGCGGACCCAGAGGATGCCCTCCGGGTCCAGGCCGTTGACCGGTTCGTCGAAGAGCAGCACCTGCGGGTCGCCGAGCAGCGCGGCCGCGATGCCGAGCCGCTGGCCCATGCCGAGCGAGAAGCCCTTGGAGCGCCGCTTGGCCACGTCCTGGAGGCCGACCACGCCGAGGACCTCGTCGACGCGCTGCGCCGGGATGCCCGCGAGCTGTGCGAGCGACAGCAGATGGCTGCGCGCGCTCCGCCCGCCGTGCACGGCCTTGGCGTCGAGCAGCGCGCCGACCTGCCGGGGCGCGTTCGGCAGCTGCCGGAAGGGGTGGCCGCCGATCGTGACATGTCCCGAGGTGGGCCGGTCGAGGCCCAGGATCATGCGCATCGTGGTCGACTTGCCGGACCCGTTGGGCCCCAGGAACCCGGTGACGACACCGGGCCGCACCTGGAAGGAAAGGTTGTACACGGCCGTCTTGGCGCCGTAGCGCTTCGTCAGGCCGACTGCCTCGATCATTCTCCAGCCCCATCGACAGGTCGGTCGCATCCATGTCGGGGCGTGGCGGCCGACGGCCGAGCCCCCCGTATGAGCTAGGAGCTTATCCAGCCGTTGACGGTTCCGGCGAAGTGGAGACGGCCTCCGGGCGGTCTCCGGGGGAACGTCAGGGTTCTCCCTGGGGGACCCGGCCGCCCCGGGAGCACCGGACGCCCTCGGGCACCCGGCGCTCCCCGGCGGATCAGGCGTCCCGCTTCTTCAGCACCAGATAGCCGCCGAGCAGCGCGACCGCCACCCAGAGCACCATGATCCCGAGTCCGCCCCACGGGCCGTACGGAGCCTCCTCCGAGTTCATGGCGTCCGGCACGACCTGCATGATCTTCGCGCCGGCCTGGTCCGGGAAGTAGCGGGCCACCTCCTTGGCCTTCGGCACCGCGGAGAGGATGTTCGAGACCAGGAGGAGGAACGGCACCAGGATGCCGAGCGACAGCATCGACGAGCGCAGCATCGCCGCCACACCCATGGAGAACAGGGCGATCAGCCCCATGTAGAGCCCGGCGCCGAACACCGCGCGCAGCACGTTGTCGTCACCGATCGAGGCACTGTGACCGCCGAGCAGCGCCTGCCCCAGGAAGAAGGAGACGAAGCTCGTCGCGAGCCCCACCAGGAGGGCGAGGCCGCCCGCCACCGCGATCTTCGAGAAGAGGAAGGTCGCGCGCTGCGGCACGGCCGCCAGCGAGGTGCGGATCATGCCCGAGGAGTACTCGGTCCCCACCACCAGGACGCCGAAGACCACCATCGCCAGCTGGCCGAGGACCATCCCGGAGAAGCTGATCAGGGTCGGGTCGAAGGTGATCTGCTCCGCCTCGTTCAGGTCGGAGAAGGTGGAGTTCACCAGGGCGCTCAGCGCCGCGCCCATCGCCACCGTGACGAGGAAGGCGCTCGCCAGTGTCCAGACGGTCGACGACACCGTCCGGATCTTGGTCCACTCGGACTGCAGGACCGCGGATGCCGCTGCCATCGTTCAGGCTCCCTGGGAGGTCGTGCCCCACTGGGGGCCGGGCGCCGGGGCGCCACCGTGTACATCGGTGCCGTGCGCGTGGTACTCGACCGCACCGGCCGTCATCTGCATGAAGGCCTCCTCCAGGGAGGCGCGCTGGGAGCTCAGCTCGTGCAGCACGACCGCGTGCTCCGCCGCGAGTTCGCCCAGCTTCTCGGTCGTCGTCCCGTCCACCTCCAGGGTGCCGTTGCCCGCCTCGACCGCGATGAACCCATTGGCGTGCAGCACGTCCCGGAGCCGCTCCTGCTGCGGCGAACGCAGCCGCACATAACTCCGGGAATTCTGCTGGATGAAATCCGCCATCGATGTGTCGGCCAGCAGCCTTCCCTGGCCGATCACGATCAGATGATCGGCCGTCAGCGCCATTTCACTCATCAGATGGCTGGAAACGAAGATCGTCCGGCCCTCGGCCGCCAACGCCTTCATCAGATTGCGGATCCAGTGAATTCCCTCGGGGTCCAGACCATTGACGGGCTCGTCGAACATCAGGATCTCGGGATCACCGAGCAGCGCGGACGCGATGCCGAGCCGCTGCCCCATACCGAGGGAGAAACCCTTCGACTTCTTCCTCGCGACCGCCGTCAGACCCACCAGGTCCAGCACCTCGCTCACCCGGCGCTCCGGGATGCGGTTCGACTGCGCCAGACACAGCAGGTTGTTGTACGCCGACCGGCCGCCGTTCATCGCCTTGGCGTCGAGCAGCGCGCCGATGTACTTCAGCGGCTCTTCGAGCTCCCGGTAGTGCTTGCCGTCGATCCGGACCGTCCCGCTCGTCGGGTTGTCCAGGTCCAGCATCATCCGCATCGTCGTGGACTTGCCCGCCCCGTTGGGCCCGAGGAAGCCGGTGATCACCCCCGGACGCACCTGGAAGGAGAGATGGTCGACCGCGGTCTTCGCCCCGAATCGCTTGGTCAGGCCCTCAAGCTCGATCATGCGAACCAACCTACGGGCGCGCAAAACCCCCCGCCACCGGAATGACAGGGGGTTTCGGGCAACGCTACGCACTTGTTACCGGCCGTGCGCCCACCGGACCGGAACGGCCCGGACGGCGTCAGCGGGACTGCTGGGCCGGAACACCGGCCGGACGCTCGTCGTCGATCGGCGAGCCGGCCGCCGCCACCGCGGCACCGGTCAGCGTCGCCAGCATCTCGCGGACGTTGGTCAGCTGCGCGTTGATCGAGTCCCGGCGGTTCGTCAGCGCCGCCAGCTCGCGCTCCGATTCGCTGCGGATCCGGTCGGCCTTCGCGTTCGCGTCGGCCACGATGTCCTCGGCCTGGCGCTGCGCGGTCTCCACCGTCTGACGGGCCCGGCGCTCCGCGTCCGTGCGCAGCTTCTCGGCCTCGAGGCGGAGCTGCTCGGCGCGGTGCTCGATCTCCGCGAGGCGCTTCTCGGCCTTGGCCTGACGCGAGGCCAGGTCCCGCTCCGACTGCTCGCGGCGCTTCGCCAGGTTGGTCTCGAAGTCCGCGGCGGCCTGGGCGGCCTTGGCGCGGGTCTCCTCGAAGAGGGCGTCCGCCTCCTCGCGCTTCGACTGCGCGTCCTTCTGCGCCTCGGCGCGCAGCGTGTTGGCCTCGCCCTGCGCCTTCTCGACGATCCGGACGCCCTCGTCCTCGGCCTTCGACTTGCGCTCCGCGGCGAACGACTCCGCGTCGTTGCGCACCTGCTGGGCGGCCGACTCGGCCAGCTCGCGGTGCTGCTCGGCGGCGCGGCGGGCCTCCTCACGCAGGTCCTTCGCCTCCTCCTCGGCCAGCCGGAGGATCTTCTCGACCCGGGCGCCGAGCCCCGCGTACGACGGCTCGGCGTCGGTGACCTGCGCCTGGGCGTTCTGCGTTTCGAGGTGGAGCTCCTCGATGCGCTTCTCCAGGGAGGTGATGCGGGACAGGGCACTGTCGCGGTCGGAAACGAGCTTGGTAATGCGGTCGTCCACCTGACCGCGGTCGTAACCGCGCCGCACGAGCTCGAAGCCGAAGGGGGAGGATGTGTCGCTCATGGGTTTCCTGTCGAATGAGACCGGTGAGGTGTTAGAGGGAATCCTAGGGGCCTAAGCGGCGTGTCATCGAGCCTATGCCCGATTGATCTGGAGAATGTCCAGCCTTTTGAGTGGCTAGCCGTCCTGGGACTTGCCACTCGAACGAGTGGAGCCCGCCGACGCACCCGCCTTGGCTCCCACCGCCCCGGTGGACTTCGTCCCGGCCGACGGCGTCTCGAAAGACTCCAACGCCTCCAGTACGTCCTGGACACGGGAGATCTCGGCATTGATGTCCTTGCGGCGTCGCACGAGCACCTCCAGCTCGCGCTGACCCTCCTCGACCGTCTGCTCGGCCTCGGCCTGGGCCTCCGCCCTGATCCGCTCGGCCTCGGCCTTGATGCCCTCGGCCTCCGCGACAAGCGAGGCCTTCTTCTGCTCGGCCTCCTTGAGGAGTGCCTCGGCCTTGCGGACCGCGGCGATACGCACCTTGCTCGCTTCCGAACTCGCCTCGGAGACCAGCTCCTTGGCCTTCTCCTCGGCCTCGGTGCGCTGCTCCGTCGCGGCCTTCACCAGGTTGTCGACCCGCTCGCCCGCCGTCTTCATCTGCTCGGCGCTCTCGCGGCGCGCACGCTCGTGCAGCTCCTCGATCTCGCCCTCGATCCGGCCGCGCAGTTCCTCGGCCCGCTCCCTTATGGCCGTCGCGTCGCCACGCGCTCCGACCAGGAGCTCGTCGGCGTCCGTACGGGCCTTCTCCACCAGGGAGTTGCCCTCGACGGTCGCCTCGGCGACGATCCGCTCGGCCTCCTTGCGGGCCGCGCCGACCATCGTGTCCGCCTGCGACTCGGCCTCGGTGGTGGCGCGCAGCGCCTCCTCCTGGGCCTTGGCCATGAGCTGGTCCGCCTGCTCGGCCGCGTCCGAACGCTTCCGGGCGGCGGCCTCCCGCGCCTCGTCGAGCGTCCGGTCCGCCTCCTCGCGGGCCTCCGCGCGCATCTGCTCGGCCGCCGCCTCGGCATCGGCCCTGAGCCGCTCCGACTCGGTACGGATCCGCTCGGCGTCCTGCCGGGCGGAACCCACCGTCGCCTCGGCCTCGGCGCGTGCGTCCGCCGTGACGGCGTCGGCGAGCTCGCCCGCCTCGCGGGTGACCCGCTCGGCCTCGGCGTCGGCCTCGCGCCTGACGCGCTCGGCCTCGGCGGCCGTCTCGCGGGTGAGGCGTTCGGCCTCGCTCGTCGCCTCGGCGAGGAGTGCGTCGGCCTGTTCGGCGGCGTCGCTGCGGCGCTTGTCGGCGGCCTTGCGGGCCTCGTCGAGGACCTGCTCGCCGTCGGCGAGGGCCGCGTTGCGCAGGGCCTGCGCGTGCGCCTCTCCGTCGACCTTGACCTGCTCGGCCTCGGTGCGGAGCCGCCGGGCGTCCTGCTCGGTGGTCTCCATGAGCTCGACGGCCTCGGCGGTGAGCCGCTCGGCCTCGGCGGCCGTCTCGCGGGTGAGCCGTTCGGCCTCGCTCGTCGCCTCGGCGAGGAGTGCGTCGGCCTGTTCGGCGGCGTCGCTGCGGCGCTTGTCGGCGGCCTTGCGGGCCTCGTCGAGGACCTGCTCGCCGTCGGCGACGGCCGCCGCCCGCAGCGCCTCCGCGTGCGCCTCTCCGTCGACCTTGACCTGCTCGGCCTCGGTGCGGAGCCGCCGGGCGTCCTGCTCGGTGGTCTCCATGAGCTCGACGGCCTCGGCGGTGAGCCGCTCGGCCTCGGCGGCCGTCTCGCGGGTGAGCCGTTCGGCCTCGCTCGTCGCCTCCGCGAGCAGCGCGTCGGCCTGTTCGGCGGCGTCGCTGCGGCGCTTGTCCGCCGCCTGACGGGCCTCGTCCAGGACCTGCTCCGCCTCGGCGGCGATCCGGTCCGCCTCCGTACGGGCCTCGCCGACCAGCGACTCGGCGCGCTCGGCGGCCTCCGAACGGATCCGGTTCGCGTCCTCGCGGGAGTCGGCCCGGGTGCGGGCCGCGTCCTGCTCGGCCGAGGCGAGTGAATCCGTCACCTCGGTCCGTACCCGCTGCGCGTACTCGGCGGTGTCCGCCCGCAGCTTCTCCGACTCGGAGATCGCGTCCGTGACCGTCCGCTCGGCCAGCGCCTTCGCGGCCTCCGTCTCCTCCTGGGCACGCGCCCGGGTGCGGGCGGCGTCCTCGGAGGCCCGCTCCCGCTCCTCGTACGCGTCGGCGCGGACCCGGTCCGCCTCCTCCCGCGCCTCGCTCCGCGTCCGCTCCGCCGCGTGCTCGGCGGCGCTGCGCAGCCCGGCGACCTCCTCCTCGGCCTGCTCCCGCAGACCCGCCACCGAGTCCCGCACCTCCTGGGCGGTCTGCTCGGCCGCGGTGACCATCTCGGTCGCCCGCGCGTCCGCCTCCTCGACCAGGCGCTGCGCCTCGACCTGCGCGTCCTCGACGCGCTTGCGGGCGGCGGCGAGGAGCTCCTCGGACTGCGCGCGGGCGTGCTCGCGCTCCCGGCCGGCCTCGGAACGGGCCGATTCGAGCGTCTCCTCGGCCTCCCGACGGCGCCGGACGGCCTCCTCCTGCGCGGCGGCCAGTGCCTCGGCCGCCTCGGCGGCGACCCGCTCCGCGGCCGCCGCTGCCTCGGCCCGTACCCGGTCGGCGGTCTCCTGGGCCTCCGACCGCAGCCGCTCGGCCTCCTCGCCGGCCTCCCTGCGCAGCCGTACCGCCGCGGTCTCCGCCTCCGTACGCGTGGTGGACGCGTCCGACGCGGCCTCGGCGCGCAGTCGCTCGGCCTCCTGCTCGGCCTGCTCCTGGAGCGTACGGATGCGCTCGGCGGCCTCGGTCCGCAGCCGCTCCGTCTCCTCGGCGGCCTCCCGCCGGATCAGTTCGCCCTCGGCGCGCGCGTCGGTGAGCTCCTTCCCGGCGGCCGCGACCTTCGCCTCGGCGTCGGTGTGCAGCCGGGTCAGCTCGTCGGCGGCCTCGGCACGGCGGGCCTCGGCGGCCCGCTCGGCGTCGGCGCGCATGCCGGCGGCGGCCTCCTCGGCCGCGCCCTTCACCGCGTCGGCCTGCTCCTCGGCCTCGACGCGCAGCCGCTCCGCCTCGGCGCGGGTGCGCTCCAGGGTCTCCTCGGCCTGGGCCCGGAGCGTCTGGGCGCGCTCGACGGCCTCCGACTTGACCCGCTCGCTCTCGGCGCCGGCCTTGGTCCGCAGCTCCTCGGCGTCCGTACGGGCCTTGGTGAGCAGCCCCTCGGCGGTGCTGGCCGCCTCCTCGATCTGCTGGACGGCCTCACGGCGGGCCTCGCCGCGGATCCGCTCGCCCTCCGCGATCGCCTCGGCCCGCAGCTGCTCGGCCTCGCCGCGCAGCCTGCGCGCCTCCTCCTGCAGCTCGACCGTCTTGGCGCGGTACTCCTTGGTGTCGTCCTTCGCCGAACCGAGCAGCTCGTCGGCCTGCTCCTCGGCCTGGGAGCGCAGCCGGTCGATCTCGGCCTCGGCCTCGCGACGGATCCGCTCGGCCTCCTCGGAGGCCTTGCGGGTGGTCTCCCGGGCGTCGTCGGACGCCTTGGTGAGGATCTCCTCGGCGTTCCGCGCGGCCTTGGCGAGCGCGGCGGCGGAGTCCTCGGCGGCGGCGGTACGGGCCTTGTCCGAGGCCTCCGAGACCAGCTTCTCCGCCTCGGCGGACGCCTCGCGGAGCTTCTCCTCGGCCTCGGCCTTGAGCGCCTCGGCGTCCTTGGTGGCCTCGCCGACGAGCCGGGCGATCTCCGTCTTCGCGGTCCGGGTGCGCTGCTCGTTGACCGACTCGGCGGTGGCGAGCTGCCTGGCGGCCGACTCCTTGGCCTCGGTGAGGGCCTTCTCGGCCTCGGCACGGGCGACCCGGAGCTTCTCCTCGGCCTCCTGCATGCGCTGCTCGGCGGCGCGGGAGAGCTCGGTGGCCTGGCGGCGGGCCTGGTCGGTCTCGGCGGTGGTGGTGGAGCGGAGCTGCTCGGCGTGGCTGGTGGCCTCCTGCGCCTGGCTGGAGGCGGCGCCGAGGAGCCGCTCGGCGTCCTTGCGGGCGCGCAGCAGAATCGCTTCGGCCTCGGCGCGGGCGGCCTCGGCCTCGGTGCCGACGCGGCGGCTGGTCTCCTCGGCGAGCCGGGTGGCCTCGGCGCGGGCGGTGGCCAGCGACTGCTCGGCCTCCGCGCGGGACTCCTCCATCAGGCGGCGGGCCTGGGACTCCGTACGGGCGCGCAGCTGCTCGGCCCAGGCGACGTTCTCGTTGACGTGCGCCTCGACGGTCTGGCGGCGCTCGTTGAGCTCCTGGTCCAGCTGCTGGCGGCGCTGCACGGCCTCGTTGTGCAGCTCGGCCTGGAGCCGGGACTGGTGCTCGGCGTGCTCCTGGAGGATGCGCTGCGTCTGGGCGCGGGCCTCGCGCAGCTCGCGCTCGGCGTCCTGCCGCAGCTGCTCGGCCTGCGCCTGCGCGTTCCGCAGCAGTTGCTCGGCCTGATAGCCGATGTCCGCGCTGTCGTAGGCGGGCCGGGACGCGATGGTGCGGCGCGCCTCGTGGAGCTTGGCGCGCAACACCTCGACCTGGTACCCGAGGTCCTCGGCGTGCTGGACGGCCTTCTCGCGCTCGGTCTTCAGCCGGTCCATCTCGGCTTCGAACCTGGCGAGATGGTCGTCTTCAGCTCGGTGGCTCTCCTGGCGTTCGTAGCCCCGCACTGCGCGGTCCATCCTTCCCCGAGCTCTTCGAGCAGGGGAGACCCCAACCCTGGTCGCAACTCCGACGACCGTCCTCACGGCCGAGGACGGACCCCCGGGGAATCGTGGCAGATCGGACGACCCCGACATCCCGACTTCGGTGCCATGTGGAGTGGCCCCGACCGGCCCCGGCCCGGAGCCGCCCACTCTACCGGGCCAGGAATCCGGAGGTCAGTGCTCCGCTGAGGAGTGGTCAGTGGACGGCTTGGCCGAGGTGACCAGTTCCGTGAGTACGCCGTGGGTGTCCTTGGGGTGGAGGAAGGTGATCCGGGAGCCCATGGAGCCGATCCGCGGCTCGTCGTAGAGGACCCGGATGTCCTTGGAACGGATGGCCTCGGCGTCGCCGTCGACGTCCGCCGTGCCGAAGGCGATGTGGTGCACACCCTCGCCGTTCTTGGCGAGCCACTTGCCCACCGCGGAGTCCTCCCGGGTCGGCTCCAGGAGCTGGAGGTACGAGGACCCGCCGTCGGAGGTGTCGTTGATCTTGAGCATGGCCTCGCGGACGCCCTGCTCCTCGTTGACCTCGGAGTGGAAGACCTCGAAACCGTAGGTCGCACGGTAGAACTCGACAGTCTTGTCCAGGTCGAAACAGGCGATCCCGATGTGGTCGATTCGCGTCAGCATGCCTCCAGTGCAACGCCGGGAAGGTGGTTACGCAACGTGCGCGCCGTCACACCGGCTGCCCGGTGACCGGGCGAGCCGCCGCTCAGTACATTGGCGGTAAACCCTCGTTCACTTCTCATCCCTAGGGGCCGTGCCTCATGTCTGGAACGACCGGTACCACCTCAGTGATCGTCGCGGGCGCCCGTACGCCCATGGGTCGCCTGCTCGGCTCGCTCAAGTCCTTCTCGGGCGCGGAGCTCGGCGGCTTCGCCATCAAGGCCGCGCTCGACCGGGCCGGCATCGGCGGCGACCAGGTGCAGTACGTGATCATGGGCCAGGTGCTGCAGGCGGGCGCCGGCCAGATCCCCGCCCGCCAGGCCGCCGTCAAGGCCGGCATCCCGATGAACGTTCCCGCGCTCACCATCAACAAGGTGTGTCTCTCGGGCCTCGACGCCATCGCCCTGGCGGACCAGCTGATCCGCGCCGGCGAGTTCGACGTGGTCGTCGCCGGCGGCCAGGAGTCGATGACCAACGCCCCGCACCTGCTCCCGAAGTCCCGTGAGGGCTTCAAGTACGGCGCCATCGAGATGCTCGACGCCATGGCGTACGACGGCCTCACGGACGCCTTCGAGAACATCGCCATGGGCGAGTCCACCGAGAAGCACAACACCCGCCTCGGCATCCGCCGCCCCGAGCAGGACGAGATCGCCGCCCTCTCGCACCAGCGTGCCGCCGTCGCCCAGAAGAACGGCATCTTCGAGGCCGAGATCACCCCGGTCGAGATCCCGCAGCGCAAGGGCGAGCCGGTCGTCTTCTCCAAGGACGAGGGCATCCGCGCGGAGACCACCGCCGAGTCCCTCGGCAAGCTCCGCCCCGCCTTCGCCAAGGACGGCACCATCACCGCCGGCACCTCCTCGCAGATCTCCGACGGTGCCGCCGCCGTCGTCGTGATGAGCAAGGCCAAGGCCGAGGAGCTCGGCCTCGAGTGGATCGCCGAGATCGGCGCCCACGGCAATGTCGCGGGCCCGGACAACTCGCTCCAGTCGCAGCCGTCCAACGCGATCCTGCACGCCCTCAAGAAGGAGGGCCTGACCGTCGACGACCTCGACCTCATCGAGATCAACGAGGCCTTCGCCGCGGTCGCCGTCCAGTCAATGAAGGACCTCGGCGTTACCCCCGAGAAGGTGAACGTCAACGGTGGCGCCATCGCTCTCGGTCACCCCATCGGCATGTCCGGCGCCCGCGTGGTGCTGCACCTGGCGCTGGAGCTCAAGCGGCGCGGCGGCGGCATCGGCGCGGCCGCCCTCTGCGGCGGTGGCGGTCAGGGCGACGCGCTGATCGTCCGCGTGTCCGGCAAGTAAGCACCCAACCGAGGAGCAGCGCAGATGGTGGACGTCCCCGAACTCGTCGCCCAGGCACGGGAGGGCAGGCCGCGGGCCGTGGCCCGGCTGATCTCGCTGGTGGAGGGGGCGTCCCCGCAGCTGCGCGAGGTGATGGCGGCGCTCGCGCCGCTGACCGGCGGCGCGTACGTGGTGGGTCTGACGGGCTCGCCCGGCGTCGGCAAGTCCACGTCGACGTCCGCGCTGGTCTCCGCCTACCGGCGGGCGGGCAAGCGGGTCGGCGTCCTGGCCGTCGACCCCTCGTCGCCCTTCAGTGGCGGGGCGCTGCTCGGTGACCGGGTCCGGATGTCGGAGCACGCCTCCGACCCCGGGGTCTACATCCGCTCGATGGCGACCCGGGGCCACCTCGGCGGCCTCGCCTGGTCCGCCCCGCAGGCCATCCGCGTCCTGGACGCGGCCGGCTGCGAGGTGATCCTCGTGGAGACGGTCGGCGTCGGCCAGTCCGAGGTCGAGATCGCCTCCCAGGCCGACACCTCGGTCGTCCTCCTCGCGCCGGGCATGGGCGACGGGATCCAGGCCGCGAAGGCGGGCATCCTGGAGATCGGCGACGTGTACGTGGTGAACAAGGCCGACCGGGACGGCGCGGACGCCACGGCCCGCGAGCTCAACCACATGCTGGGCCTGGGCGAGGCGCGGGGCGCCGGCGACTGGCGGCCGCCGATCGTCAAGACGGTCGCGGCGCGCGGCGAGGGCATCGACGAGGTCGTGGAGGCCCTGGAGAAGCACCGCGCCTGGATGGAGGAGCACGGAGTCCTGGCGGAGCGCCGCCGGGCCCGTGCCGCCCGCGAGGTCGAGACCATCGCGGTCACGGCCCTGCGCGAGCGGATCGGGGACCTGCACGGCGACCGGCGGCTCGACGCGCTCGCGGAGCGGATCGTGGCGGGCGGCCTCGACCCGTACGCGGCCTCGGACGAACTGGTCGCGAGCATCACGGGCAACTGAGCCGCGCACGGCTCACGCACGGACGGAGAAGGGCCTCCCCGGGACGACCGGGGAGGCCCTTCTCCTTCGGGTACGGCTCCGACCGCGGAGCCCGTACCCGTACGTCCGCGGCTACGGCTTGCCGCGCCGTCCGCGCAGCTGCTCCGCGACCGGCTTCAGGGACTCGCGGAGGTCGCCGAGCGCGTCCGTGCCGATCTGGTCGATGAAGTGCTTGCGCACCGACTCGACGTGGTGCGGGGCGACCTTCTGCATGGTCTCCATGCCCTGGTCGGTCAGGACGGCGTACAGCCCGCGGCGGTCGGACTCGCAGTTCTCCCGGCGGACGAGTCCGGCGTTCTCCATCCGGGTGATCTGGTGGGAGAGCCGGCTCTTCGACTGGAGGGTGGCGGCGGCCAGATCGCTCATGCGCAGCCGCCGCTCCGCCGACTCCGAGAGATTGACCAGGATCTCGTAGTCGTTCATCGTCAGGCCGAAGGGCTGGAGGTCCCTCTCCAGCTGGTACGTCAGCATTCTGTTGACGTCCAGGAATGTGCGCCACGCACACTGTTCGGCGTCGGTGAGCCACGGAGTGGCGGTCTCGGTCTCCATATATGGATTCTACCTAAGAAGTTGAATACTTGACGAAGTCTGGGAGCGCGCGTTCGAGGACGTCACACTCCGCAGGCTACCGCTCACAGCCCGAAGCGACGCTGGAGGTCACCGAGCTGGCCGGGAAGGCGCGGTACCGATCCGGGCATGCCCTGGCCGGAAGCGGGCGCCCCGTGGCCGCCGGGCACCCCCGCCTGCGCCGGAGGAGCGCCGATCGCCCGGTCGGCCATCAGCAGCTCCGTCGACTGGAGCAGAACGGTACCCGCTCCCACGAACTCGAACTGGTGCTCCTCGCCCGAGGTCCCCCCGATGCCCGTCAGGGCACGGACCCCGCCCATCACGCCCGTCATGTAGCCGTGGTCGTAGTGGTGGCAGGGGGAGGGGCAGTCCGCCCAGCCGACCAGGGCCTGCGGATCCACCCGCATCGGGGGCTCCATGAAGACCACCGGTCCGTTCGACGCGGCCACGAACTTGCCCGTGCCGATCAGCGTCACGAAGCCCGGCACGATCGACTGCTTCAGCGCGAGGGTCGGCTGGTAGGCCAGCAGATTGCCGGAACGGATCGTCAGATTGCCCTGGTCCAGGTCGAACGAGTTCACGTCGAAGGCCCGGTCCGCGAGCAGCATCTTCCCGCTGCCCTCGGCCACCACCCAGTCGCTCGCGTGCAGCGGCGAGTGGAAGGACGTCCGGACCAGCCGGTCGAGCCTGCCGTGCCCGATGCCGTTGAACTCGATCCGCCCGTAGTAGGCGATCATCTTGCCCTTCTGCAGGAACCACTGGGAGCCCTTGAGCTCCACGCAGAAGGTGTACGGGTTCACGTTGTCGTCCGACGGAAGCGTCGTCGGGTCGTGGATCACCGGGGTGCTCACAGCTTCTCCTCCGAGGCCTGGACGTACACCGCGCCGCTGCCGCTCAGCTCCAGCTGGAACGCCTCGCCCGAGCCGCGCCCCACCATGTCGCGCCAGCCGAGCGCGGTGGAGAGCTTGTTCCGTACGTCGCCGTGGTGGGCCACGTACGCCTGCGGGTCCACATGGACCGGGCGGCCCGGGGTGATCGGCAGCTCGACGACCCCGCCGTGCGCCATGACCGCCACCGCGCCGTGGCCCTTCAGGGTGGTGGTGAAGAGGCCCTGGCCGGTCACCTGGCCGCGGACCATGCCCATCACCCCGCCCTGCGAGCCCATGAACATCGTGCCCTGCTCCAGGGTGCCGTCGAAGGCGAGCAGCCGGTCGGCCTCCACGTACAGGGTGTCGCCGGTCAGGCCGATCACCTGGATGTGGTGACCGCCGTGCCCGAACATCACCGTGCCGTTGCCCTCGACGGTCATCAGCGGGGTCGCCTCGCCGGCCACCCGGCGGCCGATCATCGACATCAGACCGCCCTGGCCGCCCGCCATGTTCGGCGTGAAAGTGACGTCGCCGCGGTACGCGAGCATCGCGCCGCGCTGGCTGAACATCCGCTGCCCGGGGATGACGGTCGCCTCGACCATCTTCGAGTTGATCTCGCGGAACGGCATCAGACGTCGCCCCCGATCGTGTTCCGCTCGCTCGGCTGGACGTACACGAGGCCGTCTCCCTCGAAGCGGATCTGGAAGGCCTCGCCGCCGCCCTCGCCCATCAGGGTGCGGAAGGTCACACCCGACTGGAAGTGCTGCTGGAGGTTGCCCTGGTGCGCGATGTACGCGCCGGGGTCGACCTGGAGCGGGTACTGCGGGGTCACCCGCAGCACCACCGCCGGGCCGTCGGACATGATCGCGGCCTGCCCGGTGCCCTCGACGGTCGTGGTGAAGAGGCCGTTGCCGGTGGCCCCGCCGCGCATGCCCGTGAAGGTGGTGCCGGTGCGCAGGCCGGCGTCGGTGCAGAGCAGATTGCTCGCCTCGACCCAGAGCTTGTCGCCGTGCAGGGAGACGAGGTTGATCTCGGAGGCCCGGTCGGCGAACCAGCAGGTTCCCTGGCCGCGTACCTCCATCACCTCCATCTGCTCACCCGTGAGCCGGCGGGTGACCATGCCGCGCAGGCCCTCACCGCCGCCGCTCATCTTCTTGAACGCCATCTGGCCGTCGTAGGCGACCATCGAGCCGTTCTTCGCCTTGACGGAGTCGCCGGTCATGGAGACGGCGAGCACTTTGCTGCCTTGGAGTCGGAACGTTGCCACGCGCAGACGGTACTGGGGACCCGCCTAAAGAGACAGCAAAGTCGGCGTGCACAATGGACGGGCCCTTGTGCATCCGTTCACAAGATCGAACGAAGGTGACCCCCTCCGTGGACATCAAGACCGCTTCCTCCCTCCACCGGCTCCGGCTCGTCTCCGCGCCGGAGGCCGTCTCGTTCCTGCTCCTGCTGGTCTGCTCGGTGCTCAAGCGGACGACGGAGTTCAACGCGGTGCCGGTCATGGGCGCGATCCACGGTGTGCTGTTCATCCTCTACGTCCTCTTCTGGCTGGACGCCTGGAACCGCACCAAGTGGAGCTTCGGCACGGCCGCCGTCTACTTCCTGTGCTCTGTGGTGCCCCTGGGCGGCTTCTACGCCGAGCGGCGGCTCAAGCGCGAGGCCGAGGACGCGGTCATCGCCTCCCGCGCCCGCGCGGAGAGCGCGGTGAAGGCATGATCGTCGCGTTCTCGGTGACCCCGCTGGGTGTGGGGGAGGAGGTCGGCGAGTACGTCGCCGACGCCGTCAGGATCGTCCGCGAGTCGGGGCTCCCGAACCGCACCGACGCCATGTTCACCTCGATCGAGGGCGAGTGGGACGAGGTCATGGACGTCGTGAAGCGCGCCGTCGCCGCCGTGGAGGCCCGCGCGCCGCGCGTCTCGGTGGTCATGAAGGCCGACATCCGCCCGGGTGTGACGGACGGGCTGCACAGCAAGGTGGCCACCGTGGAGCGGCACCTGGAGGCCTGAGCGCCCCCGCCCCCGGAAGCCCCAGGCCCCTGAAGCCCCAGGCCCCCTGAAGCCCCCTGTCCCGTGTCGGGACAGGGGGCTTCGTCGCGCCCGTCGCGCATCGGGCCGGGGCTTCCTCGTGCCCGGAGACCCGTCTTGAGCGATCGCTCAAAATCGGCTATCTTTCAGCCGCGGGGCAAGTTTGAGCAGTCGCTCAAAATGCCGTACGAGCGGGGAGAACGCCCATGGGTCTCTACATCGAGACACGGGTCCGCGCGGACCTGGAGACGCTCTGGGAGTACACGCAGGAGCCCGACCGCCACCAGCGGTGGGACCTGCGGTTCACGGAGATCACCCACCTTCCGCGCGCCGAGGGCGAACCCCGGCGCTTCCGGTACGCGACACGCGTCCTGCCCTTCCTGGCCGTCGCCGGCACCGGTGTCTCCGCGGGGGAGCGCCACCGGGCCGGCGGCGACCGGGTCTCCGCCCTCCGGTTCTCCTCGCCCCACCCGCTCTCGCTCCTCGCCGAGGGCAGCGGCTACTGGCGCTACGTGCCCACCCCGGACGGCGTCCGCTTCCTCACCGGCTACGACTACCGCCCCCGCTGGGGGCGCTTCGGCCGCGTCGCCGACCGGCTCGCCTTCCGGCCCCTCATGGGCTGGGCCACCGCCTGGTCCTTCGACCGGCTGCGGCTCTGGTGCGAGCGGGGCATCACCCCCGGGCGCTCCCTCGCCCACGGGCTCCTCGAACTCCTCGCCCGGGTCCTCCTGGTGGCCGCGCCCCTCGCGGCCACCGCCCTGCCGCTCGGGCTCGTCTCGCTCGGCGCCGTACCCCTCACCGTCCTCGGCCTCGCCGCCGCCGTGCTCGTACCGCCCTCGTCGCGTACCCCCGCGGCCCGGCGCTGTCTGCGCACCCCGCCCGCCCGCACCCGGGAGCCCCGGCTCCTCGCCACTCTTGAGCCCGCCCCCGGGCCCCGCGACCTCGCCGTCCTGGAGCAGCCGTGACCTCGATCTTCCGCACGGCCATGGGGGACGCGGCCTTCGAGCGGCTGCACCCGGAGCTCCGGCGGCGCTTCTCGGTGGGGCTCGCCGGCGGCGAGCTGTGCGTCGGGCGGGGCGTCATGGACCGGATCTGGCACGGCCGGGCCCTCGTGAAGCCGTTCCTCGCGGTCGGCGGACTGCGGAACATCCTGCTGCCCCGCACCGGCCGGGACGTCCCCTTCACCATCGAGAACGTGCCCTACGCGGACTCGTACGGGCGGGAGACCGTCACCTTCGTGCGCACCTTCGCCCTGCCCGGCGGGCCCCGGCGCTTCGACGCCACCATGGTCCACAGCCCCGAGCGCGGCTGCGTCCTCGACTACCTCGGCACACACCAGCACCTCGCGAGCGAGCTGCACATGTCCGCCGAGCCGGACGGCTCCCCCCTCATCCGCTCCGGCGAACACCGCTTCCGCGAGGGCCCGTTGGACGTCCGCGTCCCGGAAATCGTCGGCGGCCGGGCCGAGGTGCGCGAGTCCTTCGACGAGCGCACCGGCCGCTTCCGTATCAACGTGGCGGTGGAGAACCGGCACTTCGGTCCCCTCTTCGGATACGAGGGCACCTTCGCCGCCGAGTACCTGGACCTACGCTCTCACGGGGTGCGCGCCGGGCTGCGCCCGGTGCGCGAGGAGGTACGGGCGTGAGCGGTGACGTGGCCATGGGCGGGGACGTGAAGGGCCGGAAGGCGGCGGACGGCGCGACGGCGCACGACGCCAGGAGCCGGGAGACCCGGGAGAAGCTGCTCGAAGGCGCCCTGCGCACCCTCGTCGAGCAGGGCATCGCCAAGGCCTCCGCCCGCGCCATCGCGACCACCGCCGGGGTCAACCAGGCCCTCGTCTTCTATCACTTCGGCTCCGTCGACGAGCTGCTCGCCGCGGCCTGCCGTCACGGCGCCGAGCAGCGGGTCGCCCGTCACCGCGAGCGGCTGGGCTCCGTCGGGAGTCTCGGCGAGCTGCTCGCCTTCGGCCGGGCGCTGCACGAGGAGGAGCGGGAGGCCGGGCACGTGGCCTTCCTCGGGCAGCTGCTCGCGGGGGCGCAGGCGCACCCCCGGCTCGTTCCCGCCACCGCCGCCGGGCTCGACCTGTGGATCACGGAGATCGAGCAGGTGCTCGTCCGGGTCCTCGCGGGGACCCCGTTCGCCGAGTTCACCGACCCCGCGGGCCTCGCCCGCGCGGTGGGAGCCTCCTTCATCGGTCTCGAACTGTACGAGGGGGTCGACCCCGCGGGTGCGGAGGCGGCCTTCGGCGCGCTGGAGCAGCTCGGCGCCCTGATGGCCGCCGTCGAGGAGCTGAACCCGGTCGCCCGAAAGGCCGTCACGTACACACTGCGGCGGCAGAGCGGCCGCGCCCGGTAAGACCGCCCACTCGGACTACTCCAGTCGACACACCGATCGTTTGCCCGTTTCGTTGGGGTATCGACAGGTTCGAGGGCAGCTGGAGGCACCGTGCGGCCGGAAGGCTACGACTACGACACCTACAGCCGACTCGCCGGTCCGCTCACGGACCCGGACCCGGTGGCCTACCAAGTGCGGTACCGGAGTCTGCTCTCGAAGGAGCCGCACCGCATACGAGCCGTCCTCCTGATGAGCCTCGCGCCGATACTCTCGGCGCTGCTCCTCGCCTATCTCGTCTGGCCCGGCCACTGGACCGTGCGCGAGGGCGGCGAACCCTGGCTCGTCCACCTCGACACCGTGATGCTCGTGTCGATCGGTCTCATCTGCCTCTTCATGCTGGTGAACGTCACGGCGATCGCCCACGCCACCATGGTCGCCCGCGACCCGATACCCGTGTACGCCGAGAAGGGCACCCGGGTCGCCTTCCTCACCACGTACGTCCCGGGCAAGGAACCGCTCTCCATGGTCCGCGGCACCCTCACGGGGGCCACCGCGCTGCGGCACGACGGACTCCTCGACGTCTGGCTCCTCGACGAGGGCGACTCCGCCGAGGCCAAGGCGCTCTGCGCCGAGCTCGGGGTCCGCCACTTCACCCGCGCGGGCGTCCCCGAGTGGAACCGCGGGAAGGGCGTGCACCGGGCGAGGACCAAGCACGGCAACTACAACGCCTGGCTCGCCATGCACGGTGACGACTACGACTACTTCGCCTCCGTCGACACCGACCACGTCCCGCTCCCCAACTTCCTGGAGCGGATGCTCGGCTACCTCCGCGACCCCGACATCGCCTTCGTCGTCGGACCACAGGTGTACGGCAACTACACCAACATCGTCACCAAGGCCGCGGAGTCGCAGCAGTTCCTCTTCCACGCCCTCATCCAGCGCGCCGGCAACCGCTACCACGCGCCCATGTTCGTCGGCACGAACAACGTCGTCCGGATCTCCGCCCTCAAACAGGTCGGCGGCCTGTACGACTCCGTCACCGAGGACATGGCCACCGGCTTCGAGCTGCACCGCAGGAAGAACCCGGGCACCGGCCGCTACTGGCGCTCCGTCTACACCCCCGACGTCCTCGCGGTGGGCGAGGGCCCGGCCTCCTGGACGGACTTCTTCAGCCAGCAGCACCGCTGGTCCCGGGGCACGTACGAGACGATCCTCAAGCAGTACTGGAAGGCGCCCTTCCGCACTCCGCCGGGCCGCTTCCTCAACTACAGCCTGATGCTCGTCTACTACCCGATGACGGCGGTCAACTGGTTCCTGGGCATCCTCAGCGGCGTCCTGTACCTCTGGTTCGGCGCCTCCGGCACCCAGGTCTCCACCTCGGTGTGGCTGATGATCTACAGCGACGCCGTCGCCCTCCAGATCGGCCTCTACCTCTGGAACCGGCGCCACAACGTCTCGCCCCACGAGCCCGAGGGCTCCGGCGGCCTCGCCGGCATGGCGATGTCCGCGCTCTCCGCCCCGGTCTACCTCGCGTCCCTCGGCTCGGCGGTCCTGCGCACCCGCGGCCGCTTCGTCGTGACCCCCAAGGGCGGCGCGGCCAGCCCCGACCGGGTCCTCACCTTCCGTACCCACCTCTGCTGGGCGGTCGTCCTCCTCGCCTCGCTCGCCGCCTCGGTCCACTTCGGGCACACCCACGCGGCCATGCGCACCTGGGCCCTCCTGGCCCTGGTCATCGCCCTCGCCCCGGTCTCCCTCTGGGCCTTCACGACCCTCAGGGGCAGGCGCGCGCTGCGCGTCCGCGAGCACGCCCGTGCCCGCGTCCGGGCCCGCGGTGCCGCCGACGCCCGTGAAGGGGTCCAGGCGCGCGGGGACACCCCGGTCCCGCCCGCGCCCGCCGCACCGGCCCCCACGACGACCGGAGGGAACTGAGCCATGGCCCACCGTCCGTCGAAGAAGTTCAGGAAGACCCTGCTCGGCAGCGGCGCGGTGCTGGTCCTGGCGGCGCTCAACGCCCCCGCCGCCGTCTCCTTCGCCGAGGAGAGATACCACGCGTACAAGATCGCCCAGCCCGGCTACCAGCGGAAGTTCGGCTCCTGGGCCGAGGTCGCCGTCCCCGACGGATTCCGCGTCAACGCCATCCACGCGGCCCTGCTGCACACCGGCAAGGTCCTGCTGATCGCCGGCTCCGGCAACAGCCAGAAGAACTTCGACGCGGGGACCTTCGAGACCATCCTCTGGGACCCGGCGAAGAACACCTTCAAGAAGATCCCCACCCCCGTGGACTTCTTCTGCTCCGGCCACACCCAGCTCCCCGACGGACGGCTGCTCGTCGCCGGCGGCACCGCCCGCTACGAGATCCTCGACGGCGAGGTCAAGCGGGCCGGCGGCGGCATGAGGGTCAAGAACGAGAGCCCCGACAAGGCGGTCACCCTCAAGAAGGGCACCGTCTTCCGCTCCCCGTCCGGGATCGAGTACGTCTCCAGATTCGACGTCACCGTCCCCAGGGCCACGCGCCGGTTCGAGATCTCGTACTTCGAGAGCGGCCAGATGAAGCCGTGGCGGACCAAGGTCACCGCCGCCGAGGCCCGGGTCTTCGTCGAGGCGAGGAAGGAGGGCCCGCAGGCCCTCACCACCGAGGCCGCGCAGTACGAGGTCGTCGGGCTCAAGGGCGAGGCGGCCGACGACGTCTACGGCCTCGCGCAGAAGCTCACCACCGAGAAGCAGGACTTCCAGGGCATCAAGGGCGCCTACGAGTTCGACCCGAGGGCCGAGAAGTACATCCCGGTCGCCCCCATGAAGGACGCCCGCTGGTACCCCACCCTCGTCACCCTCGACGACGGCAAGGTCCTCGCCGTCTCCGGGCTCAACGACGTCGGCGACGTCGTCCCCGGCGACAACGAGATCTACGACCCCGCGACCAAGAAGTGGTCCAAGGGCCCCTTCCGGTACTTCCCCACCTACCCCTCCCTCTTCCTCACCCAGGGCGGCAAGCTCCTCTACACCGGCTCCAACGCCGGCTACGGCCCCGCCGAGAAGGGCCGCGCACCCGGCCTGTGGGACCTGGAGAAGAACTCCTTCACCAAGCTCGGCGGACTCACCGACCCCGACCGGCTGGAGACCTCGGCCTCCCTGATCCTGCCCCCCGCCCAGCACCAGAAGATCATGGTCCTGGGCGGCGGCGGGGTCGGCGAGTCGTCCAAGTCCACCGCCCGCACCTCGATCATCGACGTCTCCGAGGACAACCCCGTCTTCACCGACGGCCCGGCACTCCCGCAGGGCACCCGCTACCTCAGCAGCGTCCTGATGCCCGACGACACCGTCTTCACCACCGGCGGCTCCGCGGACTACCGGGGCCGCAGCGGCAGCGACATCCTCAAGGCGCAGTTCTACGACCCGAAGGCCAACGCCTTCACCGAGGCCGCGGAACCCACCGTCGGCCGCAACTACCACTCGGAGGCGCTGCTGCTGCCCGACGGACGGGTCGCCACCTTCGGCTCGGACCCGCTCTTCGACGACAAGGACAACACCAAGCTCGGCACCTTCGAGCAGCGCATCGAGGTCTTCACCCCGCCCTCCCTCCACAGGGCCGGAGCCGACCGGCCCGCCCTGGGGGAGGGGCCGCGGGAACTCGACCAGAACGGCCGCGCCACCTTCAAGACGAAGGACGCCGGCCGGATCGCCCAGGCCCGCCTCATGCGCCCCAGCGCCGTCACCCACACCACGGACGTCGAACAGCGCTCGGTCGAGCTCGGTCTGACGAAGGGCCGGGACGGGATGACGGTCACCGTCGACGTACCGCAGGACCGGACCCTCGTCCCGCCCGGCTGGTACATGCTCTTCGTCACCGACGCCGACGGGATCCCGTCCGAGGCGAGGTGGATCCAGGTGGGCGGCTGACCCGCGGCGGCCGGCCGGGCCCGGCTAGCCCTTCGCCCTGCGGGCCAGGCCCAGGGCGTACTCCGGCCACCAGGTCCCGGCCGCAGGGCCGCCCCGGCACGGGCCGTCCGAGTCGCCGGGGCGCTTGACCCAGAGGTAGGCGTCGACCAGGTCGTCCCCGGTCCGGTCCGTCGGCGGTACGCCGAGGGACCGGCCCGGCGGATTGCACCAGGCCTCCGCCCCGTCGCCCGGGAGGGGACCGGCGCCGTTGCGGCTGGTGTCCACCGTGAAGCGGGCGCCGCCGAGCAGCCCGGAGAGCGAGGCGCCGAAGTGCCGCACCGTGTCGTTCGTCTGGAAGTTGGAGACGTTGAGCGAGAAGCCGTCCGCCCGGGCGAGACCCGCCCGGCGCAGCGGCTCGACCAGCCTGCCCGGATCGTCGATCCAGGCCGGATTGCCCGCGTCCAGGTAGACCCGGGTGCCGGGCTGCCGCTTGAGCCGGTCGATCGCCCCGGCCAGCAGCCCGAACCGCTCGTCGTGGTACCGGGCCGGCGTGCAGCCGTCCACGATGTGCGGCACCGCGTCCGGCTCCAGGACGACGATCGCGGAGGCGTCCCCGAGCGCGGTGGCGAAGGAGTCGATCCAGCTCCGGTAGGCCTGCGCGTCGTGCGAGCCGCCCGCCGAGTACATCCCGCAGTCGCGGTGCGGGATGTTGTACGCGACGAAGACGGCCGTACGGTTCTCCGCCGCCGCGCCCCGGACCGCGCGGGTGATCTCCGGTACGGGATCGTCACCGGCCGGCCAGTCCGCGACCGGGCGGTCCGCGATCCGCTTCAGGACCCGGGCGTCCTCGGTCCTGCCCTGCTCCTCGTACCGGCGGACCTGCCTGGCGGCGTCACTCTCCGGGTCGACCCAGAAGGGGGACCCGCTCGCCGCCTCGTCGCGCGTGGACGGCGGGCCGACGGGGCCCTCCGGGCGTTCGTCCTCGCCGCAGCCGGTCAGCAGCAGTGCGGAGACGAGGGCCAGGGCGACGGCGGTGACGGTGCGGCGGGACATCCGGCCCCCAGGGTCGGGTACGGCGGGTGCGGCTGCGTCGGCTCATGCCGACAAGGCGACAATCCGGGCCATCGTGACATGCCGGTCAATCCGTTCCAGGCTGCGACACCGCGATCCCCAGCGGGGTCCGCTCGTACAGCACCTGGTGCCCGTACCGCCGCGAGGTCAGCAGCCCCGCGTCCCGCAGCACCGACAGATGCGCGGAGACCGTGGAGGGCGACCGGCCGAGGAGATGGGCCAGCGCCGTGGTCCCCATCGGCTCGGCCAGGGCGCACAGGACGTCCGCCCGCACCGGCCCGAGGAGCCGACCGAGCGCCTCCGGCGTGCGGTCCCGGGGCTCGGCCCACAGGCCGCCGATCCCGCGCGCCGGATACACCACCGTCGGCTGCCACGGCGGATCGAAACCGCTCACCACGTCCGGCCAGGTGAACACCGACGGCATCAGGACGAGCCCCTGCCCGTCCAGCGGGCGGTCGTGCTCGCCGCGGTAGTCCACCCGGAGCGTCGCCGTCTCCGAGGCCCAGTCGAAGGCCGGGTGCAGCTCGGCGAGCAGCCGTTCCAGACCGCCCTCCGCGAGCCGCCGCGAGTGGTACGCCACGTCCGCCTCCAGGAGCGCCCGCAGCCGGGGCCACTCGGGTGCGATCAGCGCCTCCCAGGCCGCCCGCAGCAGATCCGCGAGCCGCCCCACCGCCCCGGCGGGATCGGCGAGCAGCCGTCGCCCCTCCACGGTGTCGGCGGCCCCCGGCGTATCGGCGAGCGCCCGCCGGAAGTCGTCGAGGACGAGCGCGGGATCGGTCTCCCGTACGGCGGCGATCTCGTCCTCGAAGGCGGCGGCCGGGCCGAGCGGCGGCGGATAGAGGAAGTCGGGGCTGTGCCCGCGCAGCGGCATCAGCAGGTGCAGCGGCCCGAGATCGAGCTCGCGCGCGGCGCCCGCGATCCGCCGCAGCCACGGCAGGTGGTAGCCCTGCTTGCCGGGCCGCGCGAGGACCCGCACCGCGGAGTGCGTCTCCCAGAGCGGGGAGACGGCGAACCGGATCCGCAGCGGATCGGACTCGCCGAAGCGCAGGTGGTACGGCACGGGCCCCGGCTCCCTTCGGAAGATTCGTCCGGAGCCGAAAGTCTAGGGCGGACCCCGGTCCCGGCGGCACGCTGCGGGCATGCCGACGCACGACCGCTCTGCCACGACGCTGCCCGGAACCGAACCGGAGCCGACCGCCCTTGCCTCCACCCCGGCCCCGGCCTCCACCCCGGCTTCCGCCTCCACCCCGGCCCCGGCCCTGGTCTCCGCCCCGGCTTCTGCCCAGGCCCAGGCCCCGGCGCCGGTCTCCGCCTCCGCCCCGACGGCCCCGGCCTCCGCCCCCGACAGTCCCGGCTACCGCGCCGTCTTCCGGGTCCGGGAGTTCCGGGTCGTCTTCGTGGCGCATCTGTTCTCGCTGCTCGGGGTCGTCGTCAGCGAGCTCGCGCTCACCGTGCTCGTCTACGACCTCACCCGCTCCCCGCTCCTCTCCTCCCTCACCTTCGCCCTCGGCTTCCTCCCCTACCTCGTCGGCGGCACCCTCCTCGCCGGCCTCACCGACCGGCTCCCGCCCCGCCGCATCCTGGTCGTCTGCGACCTCGTCTGCGCCGGCTGCGTCGCGCTCATGGTCGTCCCCGCCACCCCCGTCGCGGTCCTGCTCGTCCTGCGCTGCGCCATCGCCGTCGTCTCGCCCGTCTTCAACGGCACCCGCATGGCGACCCTGGCCGACATCCTCGGGGAGGGCGACCTCTTCGTCCTCGGCCGCTCGCTCCTGCGGATCGTCTCCCAGAGCGCCCTCCTCACCGGCTTCGCCGTCGGCGGCGTCCTGCTCACCGCCGTCCCGCCGCGCGGCGCGCTCGTCGTCACCGCCACCACCTTCCTCGTCTCCGCGCTGCTGCTCCGGCTCGGCACCGCCCGCCGCCCCGCCCGCGCCGCCGGGAAGACCCCGGGGAGCGGGCTCTCCGGCACCTGGGCCGTCCTGCGCGACCGCCGGGTCCGTGCCCTGATGCTGATGTTCTGGGTGCCGCCCCTCTTCGCCGTCGTACCGGAGGCGCTCGCCGCCCCGTACGCCGACCGGATCGGCGTCTCCACCGCCGCACTCGGTCTGCTCATGTGCGCGCTGCCCGTCGGCACCATCGCGGGGGAGCTGTTCGCCGGGTCGTTCCTGAGCGCGGCGACCCGCTCGCGGATCGTGCTGCCGCTCGCCGTGACCGGTGTCCTGCCCTACCTCCTGTACGCCCCCGAGCCCGGCGTCGCCCTGGCGGCCGTGGCGCTCTTCCTGGCGGGTGCCACCGGCGCGTACACCCTGGGGCTCGACGCCTGGTTCGTCGCCGCGGTGCCGGAGGAGCGGCGGGGGAGGGCGATGACCCTGATGACGGCGGGCATGATGACCGTCCAGGGGATCGGCATGGCCGGGGCGGGGATCGCGGCCGAGTTCGCTCCCGTGCACCTGGTCGTCGCGGGCACCGGAGTCCTCGGCACGCTCTGTCTCCTCGCCGCCGCGGCGGAGCTGAGGGCGGCCGGGGCGACCGAGGGACGAGACGGGGCTGACCGCCATGTTCCCCATGGGTAAGGTCGACGCGTGCCGAAGCCGCTCAGTCTCCCCTTCGACCCCATCGCCCGCGCCGACGAACTCTGGCAGAAGCGCTGGGGCCCGGTCCCCTCGATGGCCGCGATCACCTCGATCATGCGCGCGCATCAGATCCTCCTCGCGGAGGTCGACGCCGTCGTCAAGCCGTACGGGCTGACCTTCGCGCGGTACGAGGCCCTGGTGCTGCTCACCTTCTCGAAGGCCGGCGAGCTGCCGATGTCCAAGATCGGCGAGCGGCTGATGGTGCACCCCACCTCGGTGACGAACACGGTGGACCGGCTGGTGAAGTCGGGTCTGGTCGCCAAGCGCCCCAACCCCAACGACGGCCGCGGCACCCTGGCGACGATCACGGAGAAGGGCCGCGAGGTGGTCGAGGCCGCGACCCGCGACCTGATGGAGATGGAGTTCGGGCTCGGCGCGTACGACGCCGAGGAGTGCGGCGAGATCTTCGCGATGCTGCGCCCGCTGAGGGTGAGCGCGCAGGATTTCGACGAGAGCTGACCCGCGCGAAGATCGCCCGGAACGTGCCGTTACGCTCGACGGCATGAAATCCAGCGTGCTGACCCGTTACCGCGTCATGGCGTACATCACCGCCGTCATGCTGCTTGTGCTGTGCACCTGCATGATCTTCAAGTACGGGTTCGACATGGGCGAGGACGTGACCTTCGCGGTCTCCCAGGCCCATGGTGTCCTCTACATCATCTACCTGGTCTTCGCCTTCGACCTGGGCTCCAAGGCCAGGTGGCCGTTCGGGAAGCTGCTCTGGGTGCTGCTCTCCGGCACCATCCCGTTCGCCGCGTTCTTCGTCGAACGGAAGGTCGTCGCCGAGACGCTTCCGCTCATCGGCGGAGCCCGGCCGGAGCCGGTCAAGGCCTGACCCCCCCGCCTCCGCACACATGTGCGGAGGTTCGCCATCGACATTTACTAGGACGTCCTAGTAAATTCGAAGCATGGACGCTGACGCGATCGAGGAAGGCCGCCGTCGCTGGCAGGCCCGTTACGACAAGGCCCGCAAGCGGGACGCCGACTTCACCACGCTCTCCGGCGATGCCGTCGAGCCCGTCTACGGCCCCCGGCCCGGTGACACCTACGAGGGGTTCGAGCGCATCGGCTGGCCCGGCGAGTACCCCTACACCCGGGGACTCCACCCGACCGGCTACCGGGGCCGGACCTGGACCATCCGCCAGTTCGCCGGCTTCGGCAACGCCGAGCAGACCAACGAGCGGTACAAGATGATCCTGGCCGCCGGCGGCGGCGGCCTCTCCGTCGCCTTCGACATGCCCACCCTCATGGGCCGCGACTCCGACGACCCGAAGGCACTCGGCGAGGTGGGCCACTGCGGTGTCGCCATCGACTCCGCCGCCGACATGGAGGTCCTCTTCAAGGACATCCCGCTCGGCGACGTCACCACCTCGATGACCATCTCCGGCCCCGCCGTGCCGGTCTTCTGCATGTACCTGGTCGCCGCCGAGCGCCAGGGTGTCGACCCGGCCGTGCTCAACGGCACGCTCCAGACCGACATCTTCAAGGAGTACATCGCGCAGAAGGAGTGGCTCTTCCAGCCCGAGCCCCACCTGCGTCTCATCGGCGACCTGATGGAGCACTGCGCGCAGGGCATCCCCGCGTACAAGCCGCTCTCCGTCTCCGGCTACCACATCCGCGAGGCCGGGGCGACGGCCGCGCAGGAGCTCGCGTACACCCTCGCCGACGGCTTCGGCTACGTCGAGCTCGGCCTCAGCCGCGGCATGGACGTGGATGTCTTCGCCCCCGGCCTCTCCTTCTTCTTCGACGCGCACCTCGACTTCTTCGAGGAGATCGCCAAGTTCCGCGCCGCCCGCCGGATCTGGGCGCGCTGGATGAAGGAGGTGTACGGCGCCAAGACCGACAAGGCGCAGTGGCTCCGCTTCCACACCCAGACCGCCGGTGTCTCCCTCACCGCCCAGCAGCCGTACAACAACGTCGTACGGACCGCCGTGGAGGCCCTCTCCGCCGTCCTCGGCGGCACCAACTCCCTCCACACCAACGCCCTCGACGAGACCCTCGCGCTCCCCAGCGCGCAGGCCGCCGAGATCGCGCTCCGCACCCAGCAGGTGCTCATGGAGGAGACCGGCGTCGCCAACGTCGCCGACCCGCTCGGCGGCTCCTGGTACGTCGAGCAGCTCACCGACCGCATCGAGGCCGACGCCGAGAAGATCTTCGACCAGATCAAGGAGCGCGGCCGCCGCGCCCACCCGGACGGCTCGCACCCGATCGGTCCGATCACCTCCGGCATCCTGCGCGGCATCGAGGACGGCTGGTTCACCGGCGAGATCGCCGAGTCCGCCTTCCAGTACCAGCGGTCCCTGGAGAAGGGCGACAAGCGGGTCGTCGGCGTCAACGTCCACCACGGCTCCGTCACCGGCGACCTGGAGATCCTGCGGGTCAGCCACGAGGTCGAGTGGGAGCAGGTCCGGGTCCTCGGCGAGCGCAAGGAGCGCCGTGACGACGCCAAGGTCCGCGCCTCCATCGACGCCATGCTGGCCGCCGCCCGGGACGGTTCGAACATGATCGCCCCGATGCTGGAGGCCGTCCGGGCCGAGGCCACCCTCGGCGAGATCTGCGACGCGCTGCGCGACGAGTGGGGCGTCTACACGGAGCCCCCGGGCTTCTGATCCCCTGTCATACGAGAGGGGTGGTACGGGAACTCCCGTACCGCCCCTTCTTCACGAGGTCCTCAGCCGCGCGCCGCCGCCGCGCTCAGCCCGCCCACCAGAAGGGCCGAGAGGCGGGCCACCCACGGCTCGTCGACCGGTTCCGCGCTGACCAGGGCGCGGTGCACGACCGCACCCGCGATCACGTCGAAGATCAGGTCGTCGGTGGCGTCCACCGCGACCGGGTCGCGGTCCGCCGGGAGTTCACCGCGCCGCTGCGCCCGCATCCGGCCCTCCAGGACCAGCCGCTTCTGCCGGTCGACGATCGAGGCCCGTATGCGCTCGCGCAGCGGTTCGTCACGGGTCGACTCGGCCACCACCGCCATCAGGGCCGTCTTGGTCTCGGGGCGTTCGAGGAGCGCCGCGAACTGCAGCACCACATGCTCGATGTCGGCCTGGAGGGAACCGAGGTCGGGCAGTTCGAGTTCATCGAAGAGGACGGCGACGGCGTCCACCACGAGCTCGCTCTTGTTGGCCCAGCGGCGGTACAGGGTCGTCTTCGCGACCCCGGCCCGGCCGGCGACGTCCCCCATCGTGAGCTTGGACCAGCCCAGCTCGACCAGGGCCGCGCGGGTCGCCTCCAGGATGGCCGTGTCGGCCTCGGTGGAGCGGGGGCGCCCGGTACGGCTGCTGCGGGGGTTGGTGCGGCTACACATGGACGTCGACCATACCCGCCGGTAGGTACGGCGCCAGAGGGGCGGCGTGTGAGGCAGTTCACCGTGCGGATCGGGCCCGCGCACTCCCCGCGGCTCGCCCCGGGCAGTTACGCTACGACCTGTAGCGAAAGGCATTGAGCGGCCTGAGCGACAACCACAGTGCCGGGTGGGGACCCGGTGTACAACCACACGCCGGGTGGGGATCCGGTGTGGAACCGAAGACGAAGAAGAACCGTGTCGCCCCCATGTCTCGCACACCGGCGGGAGACCTGAGGACGGCACGGTTCAGCCATGGCTTACCGGTTACGCGCGCGGAAGGGGGAGGATGTACGCATGCAGCCCCGAAACATGTCCATGAGCGGCGTCGTCGACCTTGCCGCGGTGAAGGCGGCCGGAGAGGCCAAGACGAAGGCGGAGCAGGCGCGCGCCGAAGCCGCCCGGCAGGGTGGCTCCGCCGCGGTGCCCCCGTCGGCCCTGGTGATCGACGTCGACGAGGCGGGCTTCGAGCGCGATGTGCTCCAGCGATCCGCCGAGGTCCCGGTCGTCCTCGACTTCTGGGCCGAGTGGTGTGAGCCGTGCAAGCAGCTCGGCCCCCTCCTGGAGCGGCTCGCCGTCGAGTACAACGGCCGCTTCCTCCTCGCGAAGATCGACGTCGACGCCAACCAGATGCTGATGCAGCAGTTCGGCATCCAGGGAATTCCGGCCGTTTTCGCGGTGGTCGCCGGTCAGGCGCTGCCGCTCTTCCAGGGCGCCGTGCCCGAGGCCCAGATCCGCGAGACCCTCGACCAGCTGATCCAGGTCGGCGAGGAGCGCTTCGGTCTCACCGGCATCGCCGTCGACGCGGACGCCGAAGGCGCCGATGCCGGCGCGGAGCGGGCCCCGCGCCCCGTCGGCCCGTACGACGCGCTGCTCGAAGCGGCCATGTCCGCGCTCGACGCGGGCGACCTGGTCGGCGCCGTCCAGGCGTACAAGAACGTGCTCGCCGACGACCCGGCCCACCCGGAGGCCAAGCTCGGTCTGGCCCAGGCCGAGCTGCTCGCCCGGGTGCAGGACCTGGACCCGGCCGCGGTCCGCAAGGCCGCCGCGGACGGTCCGGCCGATGTCACCGCGCAGATCGCCGCCGCCGACCTCGATCTGGTGGGCGGTCATGTACAGGACGCCTTCGGGCGCCTCGTGGAGACCGTGCGCCGCACGGCGGGCGAGGACCGGGACGCGGCGCGGCTGCGGCTCCTGGAGCTCTTCGAGGTGATCGGCGTCGACGACCCGCGGGTCACGGCGGCCCGGCAGGCCCTGGCCCGGGTGCTGTTCTGATCCTCGTGTTCTGATCCTCCCGCGGGGCGGGCTCCGACCCCGCCGGAGGGTGCCGCATCGCCCGGCGATTTGGCGACAGAGCGACAGAAGGCGGCCGCGTTTTACCAAAACTTGGTAATCGCGGCCGCTGTTACTTGCAGTAAATCGAACCTGTGAGTCTGTCCGCATTCTTCCGGCGATCTGCTGATATTGGATGTCACCCGAACGCACCCAGAGTGCCCGTTCGGCCCCGCCCCGCCATGGCGTGGTTATCCACCCGTTACTAGCCAGTAACGAACCCCCTTGTGCGGGGGCCGGGAATGGACCACGATCGGCGACGCTCGGTCCGAACCGCACCACCCGGCAACCAACCGGGATCGCGGCGAGGGTCCCCACCGGGCGGACCGGTGTTCCGGCACCGGTCATGGGCAGGGGGGTTCCCGCTCTCACCGAACGGGGCCTGTCCACATCAGGTCGCGCGCCAAGGCGCGGCCCATGGTTGTCGCTCGGGGGTGATCGCCGGTGATTCGGACGCGCATCGCGCCGCCTGATGCCTCGGCGCTCTCCTTCCCGAGGACGTAGCTCTTCTCCCATCCCAGGACGGGCCCCCGGCCCTTCCGGAGATGTACGTCCGAGAAGGAGGAATTCTCATGAAGTCCCAGGTTCGTGGCGGGACCAGATGGAAGCGGTTCGCCGTCGTCATGGTCCCGAGTGTGGCCGCGACGGCCGCGATCGGTGTCGGCCTGGCCCAGGGCGCGCTCGCCGCGTCCTTCAGCATCTCCGGCCAGGAGTTCAAGGTCTCGGCCAACAGCCTTGTCGGTACGGACTTCGTCCAGTACGGCAGCGTCGACGCCGGTAAGGACCTCGAGGGCAAGGACTTCGCCGCCCCGGTGGCGGTGTCCGGCTTCTCCGAGGCCTGGATCACCAACATGTGCCAGTCGGTCGTGACGCCGAAGGTGCCGTTCATCGGCGACGTCACCCTCCGCCTGGAGGCCGGTACCGACGCCGTCAAGAGCGGCAAGGCCGAGGACAAGGTCTACGCGAAGGGCATCTACCTCGATGTCTCCGAGCTCAAGGCCGACGCCGAGTTCACCAACATCGACATCGGCATCGCCGCGGGTGACCTCAACAAGGTCAACGGCAAGGAGGTCCCGGGCAAGCCGGGCATCCAGCCGAACACCAAGGCCAACCCGTACGGCTTCGGCCAGCGCGCCGAGCAGGCGACGCTGAACAACGTGCAGCAGAAGGCCTGGGCCACCACGGCCGGCACCTTCAAGCTTCCCGACCTGCACCTGTCCCTCAGCCGGGGCACCTCGAAGGAGTGCTACTAGGACTGACCGGTCCACCACGACCGGCCCGTCCTGAGGGTGGGACCGTCCTGTGCGGTCCCACCCGGCAGGTTCCTTCTCTTCTCCAACTTCTCAGCAACACCGCTTCCAGGGAGCTGTTCCATGAGCGCCGAGATCCCCGCCTCCCGCGAAGTCCCCGAAAAGGAGAACCGGTTCAAGGTCTGGCGGCAGACCCGGCCCTTCTGGGCGGGACTGCTCACCATGATCGGCGGCGTGCCGATCGCCTACCTTCCGTACGGGGACATGCGGCTCGGCAATGTCACCCTCGCCATGCAGACGACCGCCGGAGCCGGCGCGCTGATCATCGGCGTCCTGCTCATCACGCTCGGTCTGACGATGTGGTTCCAGCCCGTCGTCCGGGTGTTCGCGGGTGTCGCGACGATCGTCCTGGCGCTCGTCTCCATCCCGGTCTCCAACTTCGGCGGCCTGGTCATCGGGTTCCTGTTCGCCCTCATCGGTGGCGGCATGTCCGCCGCGTGGGCGCCCGCCCCGCCGGCCGAGGAGTCCGCCGAGGCAGACGCCGACGCGGAGCACGACGGTCAGCCGGAGGCCTCGCACGAGGCCGGCGCCGCCTTCGACCCCGAGACCGAGGTCGTCGTCGCGGCCGGTGTCCCGGAGCAGCGCGAGGGCGTGCAGCACGTGACCGAATCGACGATCGACGCCAAGGGCGGGAGGAACAGTGCGGGGTGACGAGACTCAGTCGGCGCTCGCGAAGGAGGGCCCGCGGCACGCGGCCCCGCGCAAGTCGCTGCTGAACAGGATCCAGGGCCCCGCGGGCAAGGCGATGGCACTGGCCGCCATGCCGACCGCGGTGTTCGTGGGCATGGGCCTCACGCCCAAGCTCGCCCTCGCCGACGACAAGGACATCCCCTTCGCGCCCGGCCCCTGCGTGACCCGCTCGGACGAGCCCACGCCGGAGGAGACGACGAAGCCGGCCGAGACCACGAAGCCGACCCCGTCCTCGACGCCTTCGTCGACCGCCACGAGCATCCCGACCGCCACCGCCACGCCGACCGCCACCGGGACACCGACGCCGACCGCGACGGAGACCCGGGGAGCCACCACCCAGCAGACGCGGGAGCAGGCGGAGACCACCGCCGCGCCCACCGCGACGCCGACCCCGACGGCCACACCCACGCCGACGAAGTCGAAGAACCCGCTGGACCCGCTGGGCGTGGGCGACGCGCTCAAGGACCTGTTCGACGGCCCGGACGCGACACCGACGGCGACGCCGACCACGGCGGCCCCGACGACCCAGGCACCCGCGCCGAAGACGACGACGGCCCCCGCCGCGAAGCCGGCGACCGCCGACGACCCGGCCCCCACCACCGCGCCGGAGACCACCGCCCCGAAGGCGACGGCCGACCCGGCCGCCGACAAGGCGAAGGCGGAGATCGAGAAGGCCGCCGAGAAGGCGGGCGCGAAGGTCGAGGAACTGCCCGAGAGCGCGAAGGGCCTGGACGCCAAGAAGGACGAGTCCATACCCGACGGCGCCAAGCCGCGGTTCCCCTGCCCCGAGGCCGACCCCGAGGCACTCGCCGCGGCCGACCTGGAGGCGGGACTCCCGCTGCTGCCGGACGACCCGTGGCGCCTGGAGAGCTCGCTGCTCACCCTGAAGGGCCTCAAGTACCACGGCATCGTCGAGGTCAAGACCGGCAGCGGCAAGATCAAGAAGGTCCTGAAGTTCACCTCGTCCGAGGTCGACATCAAGGACCTGCACCAGCTGACGGTCCACTCGGAGGGCCGCACGGCCCACGTCCGCTCCGACCGGGGCTCGACGTCGACCATCCGCAACGGCACGGTGACGATGTACACCGAGTCGCTGAAGGGCAACCTCTTCGGCCTCATCCCGGTCACCTTCGCCCCCGAGACCCCGCCCCCGCTGGACGTCCCCTTCGCCTTCTTCACGAACGTGACGGTGATCCAGGCCGGCCAGCTCGGCGGCACCCTCAAGGTCCCGGGCCTCCGCAACACGATCGAGCCCAGCTGATCCTCGTACCAGGTACGACGAAGCCCCCGTCCGCAGCGGACGGGGGCTTCGTCGTGGATCAGGCGTGCTCGCCGCCGCCGAGGTGGTGGACGCGGACCATGTTCGTGGTGCCGGGGACGCCGGGGGGCGAACCGGCGGTGATGATCATGGTGTCGCCGGCGCCGTAGCGCTGGAGCTTCAGGAGCTCGGCGTCCACGAGGTCGACCATCGCGTCCGTGTTGTCCACGTGCGGGACGACGAAGGACTCGACGCCCCAGCTCAGGGTGAGCTGGTTGCGGGTGTTCTCGTCCGTCGTGAAGGCGAGGATCGGCTGCTGGACGCGGTAGCGCGAGAGGCGGCGGGCGGTGTCGCCGGACTGGGTGAAGGCGACCAGTGCCTTGCCGCCCAGGAAGTCGGCGATCTCGCAGGCCGCGCGGGCGACCGAGCCGCCCTGGGTGCGCGGCTTCTTGCCCGGGACCAGGGGCTGGAGGCCCTTGGAGAGGAGCTCCTCCTCGGCCGCGGTGACGATCTTCGACATCGTCTTCACGGTCTCGATCGGGTACGCGCCGACCGAGGACTCGGCCGACAGCATGACCGCGTCCGCGCCGTCCAGGATCGCGTTGGCGACATCGCTCGCCTCGGCGCGGGTCGGACGGGAGTTGGTGATCATCGACTCCATCATCTGGGTCGCGACGATGACCGGCTTGGCGTTGCGGCGGCACATCTCCACGAGGCGCTTCTGCACCATCGGGACCTTTTCGAGCGGGTACTCGACGGCGAGGTCGCCACGGGCCACCATGACCGCGTCGAAGGCCGCGACGACGGCCTCCATGTTCTCGACGGCCTGCGGCTTCTCCACCTTGGCGATGACGGGGACCCGGCGGCCCTCCTCGTCCATCACCTTGTGGACGTCCTTGACGTCGTCGGCGTCGCGGACGAAGGAGAGCGCGACCATGTCGCAGCCCATGCGGAGCGCGAAGCGGAGGTCGTCGACGTCCTTCTCCGACAGGGCGGGGACGTTGACCGCCGCGCCGGGCAGGTTGATGCCCTTGTGGTCGGAGATGACGCCGCCCTCGACGACGATCGTCTTGACCCGGGGGCCCTCGACCTCGACGACGCGGAGCTCGACGTTGCCGTCGTTGATCAGGACCTGGTCGCCCTTGGAGACATCTCCGGGCAGGCCCTTGTAGGTGGTGCCGCAGATGGACTTGTCGCCGGGGACGTCCTCGGTGGTGATGGTGAACTCGTCACCGCGCACCAGCTCGACCGGGCCCTCGGCGAAGGTCTCGAGACGGATCTTGGGGCCCTGGAGGTCGGCGAGGACGCCGACGGCGCGGCCGGTGTCGGCGGAGACCTGCCGGACGCGGTCGTACCGCTCCTGGTGCTCTGCCTGGGATCCGTGGCTGAAGTTGAATCGGGCCACGTTCATGCCGGCCTCGATGAGAGCCTTCAGCTGCTCATACGAGTCGACGGCGGGGCCCAGCGTGCAGACGATTTTGGAACGGCGCATGAGGCGGATCCTATCGGTTTGTTTCACTGCGGAATATTCCGTCTGGTGGAAAGTACAAATGGGCGCGGGGGCGCTCAGGCGTTCACTCCTCCGAGCGCTCCCTCGCGCACCAGAGCGAAGGTCTGGCGGGCGATTTCCAGCTCTTCGTCCGTCGGCACCACGGCGACCGCGACCCGCGCGTAGTTCGGCGAGATCAGCCGTGCCTCGTCGGCGCGGACGGCGTTGAGGTCCGCGTCCACCGCGAGACCCAGCTCCTCCAGGCCCGCGATCGCAGCCTCCCGCACCGGGGCCGCGTTCTCCCCGACCCCCGCCGTGAACGCCACCGCGTCCACCCGGCCGAGCACCGCGTAGTACGCGCCGATGTACTTCTTCAGACGGTGGATGTAGATGTCGAAGGCGAGCGCCGCACGCTCGTCGCCCTCGTCGATCCGGCGACGGATCTCCCGCATGTCGTTGTCGCCGCAGAGGCCCACCAGGCCGGACTTCTTGTTGAGCAGTACGTCGATCTCGTCGGCCGACATGCCCGCCACCCGCTTGAGGTGGAAGGTGACCGCCGGGTCGATGTCACCGGAGCGGGTGCCCATGACCAGCCCCTCCAGGGGCGTCAGGCCCATCGAGGTGTCCACGCACCGGCCGCCCTTCACCGCCGAGGCCGAGGCCCCGTTGCCCAGGTGCAGCACGATCACGTTCACCTCCTCCGGCTCCCGGCCGAGCAGCCTCGCCGTCTCCCGCGAGACGTACGCGTGCGAGGTGCCGTGGAAGCCGTACCGCCGGATCCGGTACGCGTCGGCGGTCTCCACGTCGATCGCGTACCGCGCCGCCGACTCCGGCATCGTCGTGTGGAAGGCGGTGTCGAAGACCGCGACCTGCGGCAGGTCGGGGCGGAGCGCCGTCGACGTACGGATGCCCGTGAGGTTCGCCGGATTGTGCAGCGGCGCCACCGGCACCAGCCGCTCGATCTCGGCGAGCACCTCGTCGTCGATGACCGTCGGCTCGGTGAACCGCAGCCCGCCGTGCACCACCCGGTGACCGATCGCGGCCAGCTCGGGGGAGTCCAGACCGAGTCCGTCCGCCGCCAGCTCCTCGGCGACCGCCTTCAGCGCGGCCGCGTGGTCCGGGATCGGGCCGCTCTTCTCGCGCCTCTCGCCTCCGCCGCCCTGGAGCGGGGTGTGCACGAGCCGCGAGGTCTCCTCGCCGATGCGCTCCACGAGCCCCTGGGCGAGGCGGCTGTCGTCCCGCATGTCGAGCAGCTGGTACTTCACCGAGGAGGAGCCGGAGTTCAGCACCAGGACACGGGAGGGGCCGGCGGCCGGGACGGAGGCGGCGGCGTGGGCGGCGGCACGGGCGGCCGCGGTGGTCGGGTCGGTGGTGGGGTCGGTCATGCGGGGAACTCCTGACCCTGGGCGGGGACCTGGGACTGGATCGCCGTGATGGCGACCGTGTTGACGATGTCGCTGACGAGCGCGCCGCGCGAGAGGTCGTTCACGGGCTTGCGCAGACCCTGCAGCACCGGGCCGACGGCCACGGCGCCGGCCGAACGCTGCACGGCCTTGTAGGTGTTGTTGCCGGTGTTGAGGTCCGGGAAGATCAGGACGGTCGCCTGCCCCGCCACCTCCGAGCCCGGCAGCTTCGTCGCCGCGACCGAGGGCTCGACGGCGGCGTCGTACTGGATGGGCCCCTCGATCCGCAGCTCCGGGTGCGCCTCGCGGACCAGCTTGGTCGCCTCCCGCACCTTGTCGACGTCGGCGCCCGAGCCCGAGGTGCCGGTGGAGTACGAGAGCATCGCTGTCCGCGGCTCGACACCGAAGCGGGCCGCGGTGGCCGCCGACTGGACGGCGATGTCCGCGAGCTGCTCGGCGTTCGGGTCCGGGTTGACCGCGCAGTCGCCGTACACGAGGACCTTGTCGGCCAGGCACATGAAGAAGACCGAGGAGACGATCGAGGCGTCCGGCTTCGTCTTGATGATCTCGAAGGCGGGACGGATCGTCGCGGCCGTGGAGTGCACGGAACCGGAGACCATGCCGTCGGCCAGGCCCTCCTGGACCATCAGCGTGCCGAAGTAGTTGACGTCCGAGACGACGTCGTACGCGAGCTCGACGGTGACGCCCTTGTGGGCGCGGAGCGCCGCGTACTTCTCGGCGAAGGAGTCGCGCAGCTCCGAGGTCTGCGGGTCGATCAGCTGGGTGCCGGCGAGCGTGATGCCCAGGTCGGCGGCCTTCTTGCGGATGGTCTCGACGTCACCGAGGAGCGTCAGGTCGCAGACGTCACGGCGCAGCAGTACGTCGGCGGCGCGCAGCACCCGCTCCTCGGTGCCCTCGGGGAGCACCACCCGGCGCCGGTCGGTGCGCGCCTGTTCGATGAGCTCGTGCTCGAACATCATCGGGGTGACCCGGCCGCTGCGGGCCACCGAGACCCGCTTGAGCAGGTCGGCCGTGTCCACGTGCCGTTCGAACAGGCCGAGCGCCGTCTCGGCCTTGCGCGGGGTGGCCGCGTTCAGCTTGCCCTCGAGGGCGAAGAGTTCGGTGGCGGTCGGGAAGCTGTTGCCCGGTACGGAGATGACCGGGGTGCCGGGCGCGAGGCGGGACGCCAGGGTCAGGATCTCCTCGCTGGGCCGCTCGTTCAGGGTGAGCAGCACCCCGGCGATCGGCGGGGTGCCGGCCGAGTGCGCGGCCAGCGCGCCGACGACCAGGTCGGCCCGGTCCCCGGGGGTGACGACCAGACAGCCGGGGGTCAGCGCGTTGAGGAAGTTCGGCAGCATGGCGCCGCCGAAGACGAAGTCGAGGGCGTCGCGCGCGAGGCCCGCCTCGTCGCCGAGGACCACGGAGGCGCCGAGCGCGTGCTTGATCTGGGAGACGGTGGGCGCGGCGAGCGCCGGCTCGTCCGGCAGGACGTAGCAGGGCACGGGCAGCCGGGCGGCCAGCCGCTCCGCGATGACCTCGCGGTCCTCGCCCGCCACCCGGTTGACGATCATCGCCAGCACGTCGCAGCCGAGTCCGTCGTACGCCCGGAAGGCGTTGCGCGCCTCGGAGCGCACGGACTCGGCCGGCTGGCCCTTGCCGCCGACCACCGGGATGACGGAGGCGCCGAACTCGTTGGCGAGCCGGGCGTTGAGCGCCAGTTCGTCGGGGAGCTGGGTGGCGGCGAAGTCGGTGCCGAGGACGAGGACGACCTCGTAGTCGCGGGCGACCGCGTGGAAGCGGTCGACCAGCCGCGAGACCAGTTCGTCCGTACCGCGCTCGGCCTGGAGCGCGGAGGCCTCGTGGTAGTCCATGCCGTAGACCGTGGAGGCGTCCTGCGAGAGCCGGTAGCGGGTGCGCAGCAGATCGAAGAGCCGGTCGGGACCGTCGTGCACCAGCGGCCGGAACACCCCCACCCGGTCCACCTGTCGGGTGAGGAGCTCCATGACTCCCAGCTCGACGACCTGGCGGCCGTCACCGCGGTCGATCCCGGTCACGTACACGCTGCGCGTCACGCCGTGGTCTCCTGTCCAGTCCTGCGGAAAACGGGACTCACGGAGCCGGGGCGAGCGGTGCCCTCGCGGCAGGCTCGCAGTCCGTCCGCCGGGCGACACGGTCGTCAACCGGCTGTGCTCAGAAAGCCCCGATAGGGCGGCATTACCCCCTTGACAATACCCCCGCCGATAGTTAGGCCGCCCGCCGGACGAAGGGCCCGGAAGCCCGGGACGAAAGGCCTCGGCGGGGCCGCCGGGAGGGACGCGCGGAGCGGTCGCGAGCGCGCCCCTCCCGGCGGGCGTGTGAGAATCGCTCTGGCTCACAACGGAACGCGACCGAGCAGGAGACACAGCACGATGCGCATCGGAGTTCTCACCGCAGGCGGCGACTGCCCTGGCCTGAACGCAGTGATCCGGTCGGTCGTGCACCGGGCGCTGACCGGCCACGACGACGAAGTCATCGGCTTCGAGGACGGGTTCAAGGGCCTCCTCGACGGCCACTACCGCCCCCTCGACCTCAACGCCGTCAGTGGCATCCTGGCCCGCGGCGGCACCATCCTCGGCTCCGCCCGCCTGGAGCGGAACCGGCTGCGCGAGGCCGCCGAGTCCGCCCCCGACCTGGCCCGCCAGCACGGCATCGACGTCCTCATCCCGATCGGCGGCGAAGGCACCCTGACCGCCGCCCGGATGCTCTCCGAGGCCGGCATGCCCGTCGTCGGCGTCCCGAAGACGATCGACAACGACATCTCCGCCACGGACCGCACCTTCGGCTTCGACACCGCCGTCGGCGTCGCCACCGAGGCGATGGACCGCCTCAAGACGACCGCCGAGTCCCACCAGCGGGTGATGGTCGTCGAGGTGATGGGCCGCCACGCAGGGTGGATCGCGCTGGAGTCGGGCATGGCCGGCGGCGCGCACGGCATCTGCCTCCCCGAGCGGCCCTTCCAGATCGACGACCTCGTCAAGATGGTCGAGGAGCGCTTCGCCCGCGGCAAGAAGTTCGCCGTCATCTGCGTCGCCGAGGGCGCCCACCCGGTCGAGGGCTCGATGGACTACGGGAAGGGCGAGATCGACCAGTTCGGCCACGAGCGCTTCCAGGGCATCGGCAACCAGCTCGCCGTCGAGCTGGAGCGGCGCCTCGGCAAGGAGGCCCGCCCGGTCATTCTCGGCCACGTCCAGCGCGGTGGCACGCCGACCGCGTACGACCGGGTGCTCGCCACCCGCTTCGGCTGGCACGCGGTGGAGGCCGCGCACCGCGGGGAGTTCGGCAGGATGACGGCGCTGCGGGGCACCGATGTCGAGATGGTGCCGCTCGCCGACGCCGTGACCCGCCTCAAGACGGTCCCCGAGGACCGCATCCGCGAGGCCGAGTCGGTCTTCTAGGGCACCCGAGGGGCCCGGCCCCTCGGCCCCGGCGCCGGGACCTCCGTCCCGGCCCGTCCCGGAATCCCCCGGGAGCCGGACCCACCCGAGTGGCCCCGACCGTCCCCCCGTGGACGGTCGGGGCCACTCCGCCGTGCCCGGGCGTCACCCCTGGAATTGCCGGGTTCCACTCTTGAGCCGGAGCACGGGATCAACAAGGCTTGGGGCCTGTCCCGGACATGTCCCGACGCGGTCCGGCGGAAGGGAAGAGGCGCGGATGGCACCGGGGCGGCACACCACCCCTGACCCGCGGGAGGCGCGGACCCCCGCCGAGTTCCTCGCGCGTCTCCAGGCCCTGAAGGACTGGTCCGGCCTGACCTTCCGCGAGCTCTCGGCCCGGGCGGAGGCGCGCGGGGACGTCCTGCCCCGCTCCACCGTGGCGAACATGCTGGCCCGTCCCACCCTGCCCCGCGAGGAACTGCTGACCGTCTTCGTCCGCGCGTGCGGGGTCGAGGAGACCGGGCTGGAGGAGTGGCGGGCGGTACGGAGGAGGCTGGCGGGACGGGGGGCGTACGCGCCGGCCGAACCCTTCGGCTCCGCGCATACGGCCGAGGCGCCGGACCCCGCGCCCTCCTGGCCGGTCGTCTCCGCGGCGCCGCCGGGCGGTCCGTCGCGTCCCCGGCCGGGGACGCCGTCCCGGATACGGCGCGCGGTCGTCGCCGCCGTCGCCGTGACCGGGCTCGTCCTCGCCGGGGTGAGCGTCGTCGCCTTCCTGCGGGACGGCCGCACCGGTCCGGCCGGGCAGCCGCCCCGTACCACCGCCCCCGCGACCACCGCGCCCGCGAAGACCGCCACCGCCCCCGCCGCCGGGGACGTCCGCATCCGGGTGACCGGCACCGACCTCTGTCTCGGTGAGCGGCGGGGCACCCGGACCGGACAGGTCCATCAGGTGCCGTGCGCCGAGGCGGGCGTCCCGCTCTACTCCCTCGCGGCGGTGGGCGCCGGCCGGTGGAGGATCGTCTCCGACCATCGCGACTTCGGCCCCGGCTGCTCCGGCATACCCTCCGGCGGCCGGATACCCGACGCCGCGTACGAGGACTCCGAGTGCGGGGACCCCAGCCGGGTCGAGACCTTCGCCCTGGAGCCGTACGGCACTCCCGAAGGCCCCGTCCGGGGCTACCGGATCGTGCCGGTCGGCTCGGCCACGCGCGGCAGCTGCGTCACCGTCGTCGGTGACCGCACGGCTGCCTGGGCACGGCTCGCGCAGGCGCCCTGTCTGCCGGACGCGACCGGCCAGCTCTTCTCGTTCGACCGGCGCGGTGAGGGCGGAAGTACCGCCTAGGAGGCGGACGATTCCACCAGCCGGGCCTTGAGTGCCGTCACCACCGACGGGTCGAGGCCGACATGGCCCGTGACGTACGCGTCCACGGAGCCGTACCGCGCGCGCAGGTCGGCCAGGAAGAGCCGGATGATGTCGGCGGGTGCCCGGCCGTAGCCCGGCCAGCGCAGTTCGCGGCCCGGGTGCGTCGCCCGCCAGTCGGCGATCAGCCGCTCCGTGGCCAGTTCGGTGAGGGCGAAGTCAGCGAGGATCTCATCGTCGGGGACTCCCACGAGGGCGAGGACGACGGCCGCGAGCAGGCCCGTACGGTCCTTCCCGGACGCGCAGTGGAAGACGAGCGGTCCGTCGGCGGCGGCGATGACCTCCAGGGCCGTGCGGAGTTCCGCCGCGCCGTCCTCGGCGACCTCGGCGAACCGGTCGGCGAGGTAGCGCCAGGGGTCGAGGTCCGGGTCGATCTCCGCCTGGTCGTAGGGGCGGTGCTCGATGGAGAGGTTGTGCCAGGCGACGTCCTCGGTCTCCGGCAGACGGCCCTTGGCGGCGATCTCCCACGGATAGCGCAGGTCGATCACCGTGGCCACGTTCAGCGCGCGGAAGGCCTCCAGGTCGGCGGGGCCCGCGTCGGCGAGCTTGGCGAGGGAGTCGGAGCGGTAGAGGGTCTCCCACCGCACGGTCCCTCCGTCGGAGGTCCGATAGCCGCCCAGATCACGGAAGTTGTGGAGTCGTTCGAAGGCTATGTGTCGTCTCACCCGCTCAATCTACGGCGTCGCCGGGCCGGGATGATCTAGGAGCCGACGGTCGCCCAGAAGTGGCCGGTGATCTCTTCGAGATACGCGCGCCCCTCGTCGCCGGTCGCGGCCGAGGCGCCCCAGCTGCTGGTCGCCGCCATCCGGGAGTGGTAGTCCGTGTGCAGCCGTTGCAGGGCGGACTCCAGGGTCTGCCGGGGCAGCGGCACCATCTTCACGGCCGGTTTCACATACGCCTGCCAGCGGGTGGTGGCGGCGCTGCGGAGCAGCTCGGCGAGCCGCTCGTCGCCGCCGGTCGCGGTGATCAGGGCGCGCGGGCCGAGGCCGAGGACTTCCGCGAGGGTGGCCGTCTGGCGTTCGGTGCCGCGCCAGCGGCCCTCGTCCTCCATCCGCTGGTACGCGGCGGTCGCGACGCCGACGCGCCGGGCCAGTTCCTCGGCGGCGAGTCCGCGCGCCATCCGGTGCTCGCGGAGGGTGGAGGCGGCGGCGATCAGCTCGGCGGGTGAGCACCACAGGACGCCGGCGAGGGCGGTGAGCTCCTGTTCGCCGGGGACGGCGCGGCCGCGTTCCCAGGCGACGACGGTGTCGGGGGTGACGAAGAGGCCGTACTGCGCGCGCAGGCCGTACGCGACATGACCGGGGGTCATGCCGAGGGCCTCACGGAGGCGGCGCGCGGCCAGGGCGTTGAAGGGTGGGGAGGGTTGGTGCACTCGGTCACGGTAGGTGCGGAGGGTGACAGGGGGCTACGGTGCGTTCCCCCAAGGCGCGAAGTCGTAGGAACGTGGGAACCGATCAGTAACCGGGCGTGGTCGCCTGGGAAACGATCAGTGACCGGGTGCCGTGGCCTTCGGAAACGATCACCGATCACGGGCGGTGACGCAAGGGGGCGATCGTCGCGGAGCCGATTTCCTCGCCGCCGGACCCCGCGCCGCCGGGCTCTTCGGTGTCGGCCCTGGGTGTCGGGCCCCGCGCCGTGGTGCCCTTCGGTGCAGGCGCCCGCCGCGTCGATCAGTGACCCCGGGCCGGGCCGTCGAGCCAGCGGTACTGGAGCTCGGGCCGCCCGATCTGGCCGTACTGGGGGGCGCGCACGGCCCGGCCCCCGGTCACCAGGTGCTCCAGATAGCGGCGTGCGGTGATCCGGGAGATCCCCACGGCCGTGCCCGCCTCGGCGGCGGTCAGCCCGGCCGGTGTGGACCGGAGGGCCTGGGTGACCGCCTCCAGGGTGGGCGAGCTCAGCCCCTTGGGCAGGGTGGCGGGGTGCGGGGCCCGGAGGGTGGCGAGCGCCCGGTCGACCTCGTCCTGCCCGGAGGCCTCCCCGGCGCTCGCCCGGAACTCGGCGTACCGGGCGAGCCGGTCCCGGAGGGTCGCGAAGGCGAAGGGCTTCAGGACGTACTGGACGACGCCGAGGGAGACGCCCTCGCGGACGATGGCCAGGTCGCGGGCGGAGGTCACGGCGATGACGTCGGCGGAGTGCCCGGCGGCGCGCAGGGCGCGCAGCAGCTGGAGGCCGTGACCGTCGGGAAGGTAGAGGTCCAGCAGGATCAGGTCGACGGGCGTCCGGTCGAGCAGTCGCACGGCGGCGGCCCGCGAGTGGGCGACCCCGACGACGGTGAAGCCCTCGACCCGCCCCGCGTAGAGGGCGTGGGCGTCGGCGGCGACGGGGTCGTCCTCGACGACGAGGACCCGGAGGGGGAGCGCGCTCACGCGGACACCTCCGAGGGGGAGGAGGAGCCGGCGGTCACCGGCGGGGGCGTCCGCGCCGGCAGCGGCAGCCGTACGGTGAACTGCGCGCCGCCCTCCTCCGCGTCCGTCACGTCGAGCGTGCCCGAGGCGCGCGAGACGGCCTGGCCGACCAGCGCCAGGCCGATGCCGCGGCCGGGGCCCCGGGTGGTCCAGCCCCGGCCCAGGACCGCGTCCCGGTCGGCGGGGCGGACACCGGGGCCGCTGTCGCCGACGCGGAGCAGCAGTTCGCCGTCGCCGGTGCGGGCCGCGACGGTGACCGTGACGCGCGCCTGCGGGGTGCCGCTCACCGCCTCGACCGCGTTGTCGACGAGATTGCCGAGGATGGTCACCAGGTCCCGGGACGGCAGGGTCGCCGGGACCAGTCCGTCGTCGATCCGGCTGTCCTCGGTGAGGACCAGCTCCACGCCCCGCTCGTTGGCCTGGGCCGCCTTGCCGAGCAGCAGCGCCGCGAGCACCGGTTCCCCGACGGCGTCCACGACCCGGTCGGTGAGGGCCTGCGCGAGTTCCAGTTCCGCCGTCGCGAACTCCACCGCCTCGGTCACCCGGCCCAGTTCGATGAGGGAGACGACCGTGTGCAGCCGGTTCGCCGCCTCGTGGGCCTGTGAGCGGAGCGCCTCGGTGAATCCCCGCTCGGAGTCCAACTCACCGGAAAGTGTCTGGAGTTCGGTCCGGTCCCGGAGTGTGGCGACCGTGCCGCGGTGTTCCCCGCCCACCACCGGGCGGGTGTTGACCACCAGGACCCGGTCGGCCGTCAGATGCGTCTCGTCCACGCGCGGCTCCGAGGACAGCAGCGCGCCCGTCAGCGTGGCGGGGAGGCCGAGCTCGGCCGCCGGACGGCCGACGACCCCCTCGTCCAGGCCGAGCAGTTCCCGCGCGCCGTCGTTGATGAGGGCGATCCGGCGCCGGCCGTCGAGCATCACGAGCCCTTCGCGGACCGCGTGCAGCGCGGCCTCGTGGTAGTCGTGCATCCGGCTCAGCTGGGTCGCGTTCATGCCGTGGGTGTGTCGGCGCAGCCGTGCGTTGACCACGTACGTGCCCGCTCCGCCGAGCGCGAGCGCCGCGCCCGCCATGCCGAGCAGGGCGGTCACCTGCTCCCGTACCTGCTCGCTGATCTTGTCGATGGTGATGCCCGCGCTGACCAGGGCGACGACCCGCCCGCCGTCGAAGACGGGCGCCACGGTCCGCACGGAGGGGCCGAGCACCCCGAGGTGGGTCTCGGAGTACGTCCGGCCCGCCGCGGCCTGCTCGATGTGGCCGAGGTAGGTCCGGCCGATCTGCTCGGGTTCGGGATGGGTCCAGCGGGTGCCGTCCGGGGCCATGATCACCACGAAGGCGACGCCCGCGTGGCGGCGCAGCGACTCGGCGTACGGCTGGAGGACCGCCGTGGGGTCGGCGGAGCGGGCCGCGGCGACCACGGAGGGGGAGTCGGCGACGGCGGCGGCGGTCGCGGTGGCCTGGCGGCGTGCGGTCTCCTCGGCCTGCGCCCGGTCCGTGACGTACGCGAAGACCGCGCACCCCGCCACGACGACGGCCACGAGCACGACCTGCATGGCGAAGAGCTGGCCGGCCAGGCTGCGGGGGCGGGGGAGGGGGAGACGCATGCGGGTAAGTGTGCACGGCGGAATTTGCGCGGGGGCATCGCGTTCCCGAATCGTTCCCTCCGTGCCCGCCCCGCCGTCGTCCCGGTCGTGAACGAAACGTACGCAACCGTGACCCCGGTCACAGGCTGATGGATAGTCGCGGAGTCCACCGGGACGTGGACACCCATCAGCACGAGGAGGACCCCGTGGCCGCACGACGGGACCGTACCCACTATCTGTATCTGGCAGTCATCGGAGCCGTACTGCTCGGCATCGCGGTCGGCTTCCTGGCCCCCGGCGTCGCCGTCGAGCTCAAGCCGCTGGGCACCGGCTTCGTCAATCTGATCAAGATGATGATCTCGCCGATCATCTTCTGCACGATCGTGCTCGGCGTCGGATCGGTCCGGAAGGCCGCCAAGGTCGGCGCGGTCGGCGGTCTCGCCCTCGGCTACTTCATGGTCATGTCGACCGTCGCACTCGCGATCGGCCTGGTCGTCGGCAACCTCCTGGAGCCCGGCTCCGGGCTCCACCTCACCAAGGAGCTGGCCGAGGCCGGCGCCAAGCAGGCCGAGGGGGCGAGCGAGTCCACGCCGGACTTCCTGCTCGGGATCATCCCCAAGACCCTCGTCTCCGCCTTCACCGAGGGAGAGGTCCTCCAGACGCTCCTCGTCGCCCTGCTCGCCGGCTTCGCGCTCCAGGCCATGGGCGCGGCGGGCGAACCGGTCCTGCGTGGCATCGGGCACATCCAGCGCCTCGTCTTCCGCATCCTCGGCATGATCATGTGGGCGGCCCCCGTCGGCGCGTTCGGCGCGATCGCCGCCGTCGTCGGCGCGACCGGCGTCGACGCGCTCAAGTCCCTCGCCGTCATCATGATCGGCTTCTATCTGACCTGCGGACTCTTCGTCTTCGTCGTCCTCGGGGCGCTCCTCAGGCTGGTCGCGGGGATCAACATCTGGGCCCTCCTGAAGTACCTGGGCCGCGAGTTCCTGCTGATCCTCTCCACCTCGTCGTCGGAGTCGGCGCTGCCCCGCCTCATCGCGAAGATGGAGCACCTCGGTGTCAGCAAGCCGGTCGTCGGCATCACCGTGCCGACCGGCTACTCCTTCAACCTCGACGGCACCGCGATCTACCTCACGATGGCGTCGCTCTTCGTCGCCGAGGCGATGGGCGACCCGCTCTCGGTGGGCGAGCAGATCTCGCTCCTCGTCTTCATGATCATCGCCTCGAAGGGGGCCGCGGGCGTCACCGGCGCCGGTCTCGCCACCCTCGCGGGCGGCCTCCAGTCGCACCGCCCCGAGCTGGTCGACGGAGTGGGCCTGATCGTCGGCATCGACCGCTTCATGAGCGAGGCGCGCGCCCTCACCAACTTCGCGGGCAACGCCGTCGCCACGGTGCTCGTCGGCACGTGGACGAAGGAGATCGACAAGGCGCGCGTGACTGAGGTCCTCGCGGGCCGGGTCCCCTTCGACGAGAAGACCCTCATCGACGACCACGCGCCGACCCCGGTCCCGGACCAGCGGGCCGGGGAGGGCGAGGAGAAGGCGCGCGCGGGCGTCTGAAGTCCGGGTCCCGGGTCTTGAGCCGGATCCGGGCACCGGGAGAAGGGCGGCCCCCGCCGGGGTCGCCCTTCTTCGTTCGCGGGAGGCTCCTCGGCGGCCGCTCGGTGGCTCCTCGGCGGCCGTCCGGCTCCCCTGCTCGTGCGGCGGGTGGCTCCTCGGCGGCCGTCCGGCTCCCCTGCTCGTGCGGCGGGCGGCTCCTCAGCGGCCGTCCAGTTCCCCCAGCTCCTCGTCCGTGAGCAGCAGTGCGGACGCGGCCGCGGAGTCCCGCACCGACTCCGGCCGGCTCGCGCCCGGGATCGGCAGAACGGTCTCCGAACGGGCGAGCAGCCAGGCCAGCGCCACCCGCTGCGGGCTGACCCCGCGCGCCCGCGCCACCCGGTGGAAGGCCCCGAACGAGGGGTCCTCCTCCTGGGCGGAGGCGCCGTCCAGGGAGCTGCGCGAGATCCCGCCCAGCGGGCTCCACGGGAGGAAGGCGAGGCCGAGCTCGGCGCAGAGCCGCAGCTCCGGCCCGCTCGTGCGCACCGCCGGCGAGTAGCGGTTCTGTACGGAGACCAGCCGGTCGCCCAGGATCTCGCGGGCCAGCCGGATCTGCGCGGTGTCGACGTTGGAGATCCCGGCCAGCCGGACCGTCCCCGCGTCCAGCAACTCCCGTATCGCTCCCAGGGATTCGGCGTACGGGACGGCCGGGTCGGGCTTGTGCAGCTGGTAGAGGCCGATCGGTACGGACCCGAGCCGCCGCGCCGAGGCCTCCGCGGCCCGCCGCAGATGCGCCGGCCGGCCGTCCACGGTCCAGCCGCCGTCCGCCGTGCGGCCCCGGCCGCCCTTCGTCGCCACGAGGACCTCGTCCACGCGGCCCCCGTACGAGGCCAGGGCCCGGGCCACGAGCAGCTCGCCCTCGCCGGGCGTGCCGTCCGGCGGATGGTAGGAGTCGGCGGTGTCGAGCAGGGTCACCCCCGCGTCGAGGGCCGCGTGCACGGTGGCCACGGCCCTCGCCGCGTCCGGCCGGCCCTCGACGGAGAGCGGCATCGTGCCGAGCCCGACCGCCCCGACGCGTACGTCCCCCAGCATCCGGAACCTCATCGGCGCACCTCCCCGCCGACCGCGCCCGAGGTGTCCCCGACGGTCTCGGCCACCGCCCGCGCGAGCCATTCGCCGGAATGCGAGAAGGAATAGCCGAGGCCGGTCGCACGGGAGTTGTCCATGGCGTACGAGCGGTCGAAGGAGAACGGCGACACCTCGCCGGCCTCCACCTCCCGGAAGACCGTCCGGCCGCCCACCCGCTTCTCCACCTCGGCGCAGATCTCCGCGGTGGTCAGCGCCCCGTGGGAATGGGCGTTCACGGGTCCGGTGAATTCGGCCCCGGCCGCCCAGGCGAGAAACGCGGCGATCTCCTCGACGTACACATAGGTCGCGGGACGGTTCACCACCGGTACGGCGATCGGCTCGCCCGCTCTGACGCGCCGCGCGTAGTGGTCGAGCCGGCCGGTGAAGTCGTCGGCGCCGCCGAGCACATGGGCCACCCGTACCGACGCCCACGCGAACGGCGACCCGGCCGCGAAGACCGCCTCCGCCTGCCGCTTCCCCTCCCCGTAGTGGGCCTCGCGGAATTCCGGGTCGTCCCAGGCCGGGCCCGTGTCGACGGCGACCGAGCCCAGGTCGAGGGCTCCCTCGGCGACCGGTGCGGCCGAGTCCTGGTACTCGTACACCTCCACCGTCGACGTCATGACATAGCGCCGGGTGCGGGTGCCGAACACGCGCAGGGCGATCTCCGCCTGGCGCGGGGTGTAGCAGACCTGGTCCACGACGACATCGAAGGAACGGCCCGCGAGAACGGATTCCAGCGCGGCCTCGTCGTCGCGGTCGGCGACGAGCTGCTCGATTCCCTCCGGGGCACCGGAAGAACCCCGATTGAGGAGGGTGACCCGATGCCCGGATTCCCGCAGCAGGGCGATAAGGCGCTTGCCGAAATAGCGATTTCCGCCGATGACCAGAACGTCCGTCATTCCCAACTCCCTTGTCTCACCGGACAAGTGTTACGTTGATCCGTCGCCGTCTGAAGGGGAGAACATGGGAGTCCCGGCCGCCGTACCGAAGGAACCACGGCATTCGCGTTCCGTCACCGACGAAACCTCGGCGGCCGCTTTCGACCCCATCGACCGGCAGATCCTGGACCTGCTGCAGAGCGACGGCCGCATCAAGCTCAGCGAGCTCGGCCGCCGGGTGCGGCTCAGCCCCGCCGCCGTCACCGAGCGGGTCCGCCGCCTGGAGACGGGCGGGGCGGTCACCGGCTACGGCGCCCATGTCTCCCCGGCCCGTCTCGGCTACGGCATCCAGGCCTTCATCAGGGTGAACCCGCACGGCGGCTACACCCTGAAGCACCCGCGGACCCTGGAGCTGACCGCCCGCCCCGAGGTCCTGGAGGTGCACCACGTGGTCGGCGAGGACTGCTGGATCCTCAAGGTCGCCGTCACCGACACCATCCACCTGGAAGAGATCCTGGAGCAGACCTCGGCGCTCGGCAGGACCACGACCTCGATCGTGCTCTCCTCGCCGGTCGAGCGGCGACCGCTGCTGCCGCCCGCCCGCGCCTGACCTCTTGCCTTGACGTCGGGGTCAAGGCCTACGGTCGGGGACATGCGCATCGGAGAGCTGGCCGAGCGGGCCGGAACCACCACGCGGACTCTGCGGTACTACGAGTCCCGGGGACTCCTGACCGCCCGGCGCACGGAGCAGGGGCACCGCACGTACGACGAGGCCGACCTGCGGCTCCTCCAGCAGATCAGGACCCTGCAGGACTTCGGGTTCGAGCTGGAGGAGACGCGGCCGTTCGTCGACTGTCTGCGGGCGGGGCACCCGGCGGGGGACGCCTGTCCCGCGTCGATCGCCGTCTACCGGCGGAAGGTCGCGGAGCTTGACGGGCTGATCGAACAGCTCCGGACGGTGCGCGCCGAGGTGGGCGCCCAGCTGCTGCGGGCCGAGGCGGAGCTCCCGCTCGGCCCGGAGCCCCGGTGCGAGCTCGGTGCGGAGTGGGACACGGAAACAGCGGAGACGACGGAGGGACGACGGGGATGAAGACGTACGCGGAGGGTGTGGCCCAGGTCACGGACGCGGACTTCGGCACGGAGGTGCTGGGCGCCGGGCTGCCGGTCCTGGTGAAGTTCACCGCGGAGTGGTGCGGCCCCTGCCGGCAGCTGAACCCGGTGCTCGGCGCGATCGCGTCGGAGGAGGCGGAGCGGCTCCGGATCGTCGAGATCGACGTGGACCGGAACCCGGAGACCACCCTGAGGTACGGGGTGCTCGCGACGCCGACGCTCATGGTGTTCCGGGCGGGCGAGCCGGTGAAGTCCCTCGTGGGCGCCCGTCCCAAGCGCCGTCTCCTGGCGGAGCTGGAGGACGTGCTCGGCTAGCCGCCGGGCCACGGCCGCGCCCGGCACTTCGGCAGGGCATACAGAAATACCCCGACTACAATTGACAGTCGGGGTATTTCTTCGCGTATATTGTTGGATTCCGTGTCCGGAAACGCCACGGACGCAGAGAAGTTCAATAAACGCACTGTATCGCGCCGGGAGTCGAATTGTCAACCGAGGAATTTCGGAAAGAGCAGCAATTCATCACCGATCTCTACACACGCCTCGACGACCTGAGGGACCAGGCCGAGGCCGCCGTCGAGCAGGCCCTGCGCACCCCCGGGGCCGGCGGCAACCAGGGGCGGCTCGAACGCGACGTGCTGGTCGCCGAGCAGTCCGGACTGCTCGCCGCGTTCAACGCCGGTGAGAGCGGGCTCTGTTTCGGGCGCCTCGTCTTCAAGGACGGGCGCGACCACCACATCGGCCGCCTCGGCATCCGCGAGGACGACCCGAACCGCACCCCGCTCGTCGTCGACTGGCGCGCCGAGATCGCCCGCCCCTTCTACCTCGCCACCGGGTACGAGCCGATGGGGCTCTCCCGCCGACGCCACATCAGCACCCTCGGCCGCACCGTGACCGCCCTCCACGACGAGGTCCTCGACCTCGCCGACGCCACCCGCACCGGGCACGAGAGCCGCGACGCCGACGAGGTGCTGCTCGCCTCGCTCGACGCCGCCCGCACCGGCCGGATGCACGACATCGTGCAGACCATCCAGGCCGAGCAGGACGCCATCATCCGCTCCCCGCACCGCGGGGTCCTCGTCGTCGAGGGCGGACCCGGCACCGGCAAGACGGCGGTCGCCCTCCACCGGGCCGCCTACCTCCTCTACGCGCACCGCGAGCAGCTCGCCAAGCGGGCCGTCCTCATCGTCGGCCCCAACCCGGCCTTCCTCGGCTACATCGGCAACGTGCTGCCCTCGCTCGGCGAGACCGGCGTCCTTCTCGCCACCCCCGCCGAGCTGTTCCCCGGCGTCCGCGCCACCGGCACCGACACCCCCCGCGCCGCCGCCGTCAAGGGTTCCGCCGCCATGGCCGGGGCGCTCGCCGCCGCCGTACGCGACCGCCAGCGGGTCCCCGAACGCGGCGAACCGCTGATCGTCCCGCACGACGACGGCGACCTCGTCATCGACTGGGACATGGCCCTGGAGGCCCGCCACAAGGCCCGCGAGACCGCGCTCCCGCACAACCTGGCCCGCCCCTACTTCGTCTTCCGGATCCTGGACGCGCTCGCCGAACAGCTCGCCGACCGGATCGGCGCCGACCCCTACGGCGGCCCCAACTTCCTCGGCCCCGACGACATCGCCCTGCTCGCCAAGGGCATCGCCGCCAACCCCGAGGTGTACACGGCGATCGACACCCTCTGGCCCGCGCTCACCCCGCAGGACCTCCTCGCCGACTACCTGACCGAGCCCACCCACCTCGCCGCCGCGGACGCCGCGGAGATCCGGCGCGTCGGCGGCCCCTGGACCCCCGCCGACGTGCCGCTCCTCGACGAGGCCGCCGAACTCCTCGGCGAGGACGACTCGGCCGCCCGCGCCGCCGAGGAGGCCGAACGCCAGAAGCAGATCCAGTACGCGCAGGGCGTCCTCGACGTCTCCTACGCCTCCCGCACCTACGAGTTCGAGGACAAGGAGGAGCAGGACAAGGACGCCTCCGAGGTCCTCTCGGCCCACGACATCATCGACGCCGAACGCTTCGCCGAGCGCCACGAGGAGGCCGACCACCGCACCGCGGCCGAGCGTGCGGCGGCCGACCGTGCCTGGGCCTTCGGGCACATCATCGTGGACGAGGCGCAGGAGCTCTCCGCGATGGCCTGGCGGCTCCTCATGCGCCGCAGTCCCAACCGCTCCATGACCCTGGTCGGCGACCCCGCCCAGACCGGCGACCCGGCGGGCGTCGGCGCCTGGGAGGGGATCCTCGCCCCGTACGTGGAGGACCGCTGGGAACTGGTGCGGCTCGGCGTCAACTACCGGACGCCCGCCGAGATCATGGCGGTCGCGGCCGCGGCGCGACGGGTCGACGACCCGGGCTTCGAACCGCCGAGCTCGGTGCGGTCCACCGGTGTGGAGCCCTGGGACCGGACGGTCGACGACCCGGTGAAGGAGGCCGCCGACGCGGTGGCGACCGAGCTGCGCGACGAGGGCCGGATCGCCGTCATCGCCCCGCCGGAGCTGCACCCGGGCCTGCGCGCCGCCCTGCCGGACGCCGCCTACGGACCGGCTCCCGACCTCGCGAGGCCGGTGGTCCTGCTCGACCCCCGGCAGGCGAAGGGCCTGGAGTTCGACACGGTCCTGGTCGTCGACCCGGAGGGCATCGTCGCCGGTTCCGCGCACGGGACGAACGACCTGTACGTGGCGCTGACCCGGGCGACGCAGCGGCTCGGGATCATCCGCTTCGCAGCCCGCAGGTGAAGAGCCTCTCACCGTCCTGGTGCCCGACGATCTCGAACGCCCCCGCCGTGCTCCCGGGCTGCGCCCGGAGCAGGCAGGGGCCGCCGTCGAACTCGGCGTACCGGTCGAAGACGACCCGCAGGGCGGCCGGAAGATAGGGGCGGGGCCAGACCGCGGCGGAGGCGGCCTGCCGGGCCGCTTCGAGGAAGAGCATCCCCGGTATGTGGTCGTTGGGGCGCTGGAAGAGGGTGGGGTGACCGGTGTCGACGACCAGCTCCCACACCCCCTCCTCGCCGCTCGGGGCGAGCAGGACGTCCTCGGGCCTGCCCCGCCCGGTGAGCGGCGCCGGGGCCCGGCGGGTCCAGGGTCCCGGGTGTACGGCACCGGCCTCGACGTGCCCGCGGCGCAGCCTGCGGTAGGCGGCGGGACCGGCGAACCGGGCGCGGGCGGCGCCGGTCGCGACCACCCGCGCCGCCCGCCGCACGGTCCACTCCACCCGCATCTCGGACAACTGGCCGGCCCGGGAATGGAGTTCGGCGAACCGGACCTCGATGCCCACCTCCTCGCCGGCGACGGCGAGGCCCGCCGGGTCGCAGGACAGGGAGATCTCGCTCAGCAGGATGTGCCGGTCCAGCGGCAGCCCGTGGGCCGCGTGCAGCAGGGCCATCGTGGACTGCCGCAGCGTCTCGACGACCAGCAGCGGGTCGTGACACAGCTCCGCACCCCGGCGGACCGGGGTGAAGAACGGATGGTCCGTCGGCCAGGCGGCCCGGACCGCGAACCGCTCCTTCCCGTCGAGCGGTCGCCACTCGACGGGGAAGGTGTCCTCGCTGCGCACCCGATGGCACAGCTGCGGCGACAGGGGCCGCTCCACGGTGTCCTGCATGGTGTCCCCACTCATCTGGACCTGTCGGCCTGATCCGGAGAGCGAAGATAGCCGAACAATGAGCGGGATGCCCGAACAGGTGAACCATCAACTGAACGAGCGTCAATTATCGGACAGGTAGAGTCCTTTACCGGCGGGTAGTGTCCGGCTAGGCCCACGGAGGGCGCTCGCGCGCCCCCTCGGGGCTCAGGCGGGCCGCAGCCAGACCGTCGCCAGGGGCGGCAGCGTCATCCGGACACTGGCCGCACGGCCGTGGTACGGAACCGACTCCGTCTTGACCGGATCCCGCCCCACCACGTCCCCGCCGCCGTACCGGCCGGCGTCCGTGTTCAGGACCTCCGCCCACGCCACCACCGCCTCCGGCACACCGAGCCGGTAGTCGTGCCGCACGACCGGCGAGAAGTTCGACACCGCCAGCAGCGGCGAGCCGAAGGCGTCGAAACGCAGGAAGGCGAAGACGTTGTCCTCGGCCGCGTCCCCGGCCACCCACTGGAAACCCTCCGGGGCGGTGTCCCGCTCCCAGAGCGAGGGCGTCGCCTGGTACACCGTGTTCAGGTCCCGGACGAGATCCCGCACCCCCCGATGGTCCGGCTCCGCCCCGTACGCCGGATCCAGCAGCCACCAGTCCGGACCGTGATCCGCCGACCACTCGGCGCCCTGCGCGAACTCCTGCCCCATGTAGAGCAGTTGCTTGCCCGGATGGGCCCACATGAAGCCCAGATAGGCGCGGTGGTTGGCACGCTGCTGCCACCAGTCGCCCGGCATCTTCGACACCAGGGCCCGCTTGCCGTGCACCACCTCGTCGTGGGAGATCGGCAGGATGTAGTTCTCGCTGTACGCGTACACCATCGAGAAGGTCATCTCGTGGTGGTGGTACTTGCGGTGCACCGGCTCCTTCTGCACGTACTCCAGCGAGTCGTGCATCCAGCCCATGTTCCACTTCATGCCGAAGCCCAGACCGCCGAAACCACCCGGCCCCACCTGGTCCGTCGCCCGCGTCACCCCGTCCCAGGCGGTCGACTCCTCCGCGAAGGTCACGATCCCCGGGCAGCGCCGGTACACGGTCGCGTTCATCTCCTGGAGGAAGGCCACCGCGTCCAGGTTCTCCCGGCCCCCGAACTCGTTCGGCAGCCACTCGCCGTGCTCCCGCGAGTAGTCCAGATAGAGCATCGAGGCCACCGCGTCCACCCGCAGCCCGTCGATGTGGAACTCCTGGCACCAGTACACGGCGTTCGCCACCAGGAAGTTCCGCACCTCCTTGCGGCCGTAGTCGAACTCCAGTGTTCCCCAGTCGGGATGGTGCGAGCGGCGCGGGTCCTCGTGCTCGTACAGCGGACGCCCGTCGAACTCCGCCAGCGCCCAGTCGTCCTTCGGGAAGTGCGCCGGGACCCAGTCCATCAGGACCCCGATCCCCGCCGCGTGCAGCGCGTCGACCAGGAACCTGAAGTCGTCCGGAGTGCCCATCCGGGCCGTCGGCGCGTAGAACCCGGTCACCTGGTAGCCCCACGAGCCGCCGAACGGATGCTCGGTGACCGGCATCAGCTCCACATGCGTGAAACCGAGGTCCCGGACGTACGCGGGCAGCTGCTCGGCCAGCTGCCGGTACGTGAGCCCCGGCCGCCAGGAGGGCAGGTGGACCTCGTACACCGAGAGCGGCGCCTCGTGGGGCGGCCGCTCCCCGCGCCGCGCCATCCACTCCTCGTCGTCCCAGGTGTAGTGCGACTCCGTGACGATCGAGGCGGTGTTCGGCGGGCACTCCGTACGGCGGGCCATCGGGTCCGCGCGGACCGTGTGCGTCCCGTCCGGCCGCGTGATGTCGTACTTGTAGAGCGCGCCCTCGCCGACCCCCGGCACGAACAGCTCCCACACGCCCGTCGAACCGAGCGAGCGCATCGGCAGCCCCGTGCCGTCCCAGTGCGTGAAGTCACCGGTGACCCGCACGCCCCGCGCGTTCGGCGCCCAGACCGCGAAACGGGTGCCGGACACGCCCTCGTGGGTCATGACCCGGGAACCGAGCGCCGTCCACAGCTCCTCGTGCCGGCCCTCGCCGATCAGATGCAGATCGAGGTCGCCGAGCGAGGGCAGGAAGCGGTACGGGTCGTGCACGGCCAGCTCGTCGGGCCCGTCGTAACGGACCCGCAGCTCGTACGGCGGGACCTTGCGGAGGAGGGGCAGCAGCGCGGAGAAGAGCCCGTCGCCGTCGTCCTGGAGCGGGACGCGCCTGCCCTTGCTGAGGACGGTGACCTCCTTCGCCCACGGGCGCAGCACCCGGACCACCACACCGCCCCGCACCGGATGCGCGCCGAGCACCCCGTGCGGATCGTGGTGCTCCCCGGCGAGCAGCCGGGCCCGGTCACCCGGATCGAGCGGGGGCGCCTTCCGGGGTGGCGCGGGGGCCTTGGGGGCCTTGGTGGACTTGGTGGTGCTGCGGGCCGACTTGCCTGCGGGGCGGGCGGTCACCGGGATGCCTCCTCATGGGGTACGGGGGTACGGGGGTACGGATGCGCAACGTCGGGGTACGGGGGCGGGACACTCGGCCGAACGGGGGCGGGTGGGGTTCCCGCAGGCGGGGGTACCGGGGGCCGACCCGGCACTGCGCTGAACGGGGGTAGGCGGAGGTCGCCCACCTCGTTGTGGGCATTCGTTCCTCCCCCAGACTCCGTCCGGGGGGACCCCCAGGGCGGAACGGGTGGGCACAACGGAACGTCGCCCTTTGCCGGGCCCAGGCTTCCTTGCCGTGACCCGCACCGGATGCGCGTCGCAGTGTTGGTGCGGGTTCGGGCGCAGGGGGCGGACGCGCCGCCAAGGGCGCCGTCCCGTGTGCCCACCCGTCCCGCCCCAGCGGGACGATTGCCCACACGGGGGTGGGCGGGGCAGCGTGCACGTGCCCGCATCGGGGTGGGTGGGGCAGCGCCATGCGGGCGGAGCAGTGGGCGCGTGCCCGCATCGGGGTGGGTGGGGCAGCGCCATGCGGGCGGGGCAGCGGGCGCGTGCCCGCACCGGGGTGGGCGGGGGCAGCGCTCGTGCGGGAGTGGGCGGCGCCCGGGTGCGGGGCGTGGTGGGGCTCGGTCCGTGGTGGGGTGGGGTGGGTTCATCGGGTGGCCGAGAGGCGTTCGATCGCGGACATCGGGACCGGGAGCCAGTCCGGACGATGGCGGGCCTCGTACACGACCTCGTAGACCGCCTTGTCCGTCTCGTAGGCGCGCAGGAGCGCGGGATCCGTCCGGGGGTCCGCCCCCGCCGCCTCCGCGTACCCCGTGCAGTAGGCCGCCCGGCACCGCGCGGCCCAGTCCGCGTTCCAGGGCCGGTGCGTGCGGGCCGCGTAGTCGAAGGAGCGGAGCATTCCGGCGACGTCGCGGACCGTGGGCTGGGGGCTCCGCCGCTCGTCGAGCGGTTTCGCCGGCTCGCCCTCGAAGTCGATGACGGCCCAGCCGCCGTCGGAGCCCCGCAGGGTCTGGCCGAGGTGCAGATCACCGTGGATGCGCTGGACCGCGCTCCCGCCGTCCGCGCCGCTCGCCGCCGCGAAGACCGCGCGGAGGCCGGGGACGTACGGCATGAGCGCCGGGACCGCCTGGGCGGCCGCGTGCAGCCGCCGGTCCATCGCCGCGGCCAGTTGCTCGGTCTCGGCCCGTTGGAGTCTCCGGGTCGGCAGTGCCTCGGCCAGGGCCAGGTGGACTTCGGCGGTGGCCCGGCCCAGGGCTCGTGCCTCGGCGGTGAACTCCCGTCCGTCGGCGAGCGCGTCGAGCGCGAGGCGCCATCCGTCGCGGGAGTTGCGGAGGTAGGGCTGGAGCACGCCGAGGGTGGAGGCCCCGGACTCGAACCAGGCGACCGGGGCCGGCACGCGGGCGCAGCCGGCTCCGGCGAGGGCGAGGGGCAGCTCCAGGTCGGGGTTGGCGCCCGGGCTGACCCGTCGGAAGATCTTCAGGATGAACGAATCTCCGTAGACCAGGGATGAGTTGGACTGTTCGGCGTCGAGCATGCGGGGGGCCAGCGCGGGCGGGAGTGCCGTCGTGGCGTGGAAGCGCAGGGGGCCGGTCCGGCCCGGGGTGCGCAGTCGTTCGTAGAGGAGGCCGGCGAGCCGCGGGTCGCGCAGCCCTTCGTACACGGCGCGTCCGGCGAGCGGCCCCTGCCTGATCCGTCCGATCAGGGCGGGGGCGAGGCGGGGCGGGAGCTGGGTCCGTACGCCGAGGAGCAGTTGGTAGCAGTCGGCGGGTGTTCCTGCCGGGCGTCCCGGCTGTTCGACCCGTACGAGCAGATGGAGGAGACCGGGTCCCGGGCCGTCCAGGGGCAGCAGCTCGGTGGCCGCTTCCAGCGTGAATCCGATGACCCTGCGGCCCTTGCCCGCGAACCAGCGCTGCCGTGGCAGCCATTCGTGGAGCAGGGGGGCGAGGGACGGAAGGAGGGCGTCCGGGGCCCGGGTGGTGGATGCGGTCTCCGGCATGGCATCGCGTCCTTTCCCCGGGGCGCGCAGTTGGCTTTCGTATGCGTTCAAATGCGCAGAGTGTCCCGGATGGCGGCTGGGGCTGTCCGGATGTGCGGGACGTGTCGGAGGGGGAAGATCCGTATGGGCCCGGCTATAAGGCCCGTATGGACCTGAATCGTGTGTGGTTCACAGTGCCCAGAGTGGGACGGGAGGAAACCGCCCCACCTCGGACGAATCCGAACTGACCGTCGGTCAGCCCTTCTTGAGACGGAACCAGTAGAAGCCGTGTCCCGCAAGGGTCAGGAGGTAGGGGAGCTGGCCGATGGCCGGGAATGTCACCCCGCCGATCAGCTCCACCGGCTGGGTGCCGTCGAAGCGGCGCAGGTCGAGCTCGGTCGGCTGCGCGAACCGGGAGAAGTTGTTCACGCAGAGCACCAGATCGTCGCCGTCCTCGCGGAGGAAGGCGAGCACCGCCGGGTTGGACGCCGGGAGTTCGGTGTACGTCCCCGTGCCGAAGGCGCGGTTCTGCTTTCGGATCTCGATCATCCGCTTCGTCCAGTGCAGCAGCGAGGACGGTGACGCCATCCCCGCCTCGACATTGGTCACCTGGTAGCCGTGGACCGGGTCCATGATGGTCGGCAGGTAGAGCCGTCCGGGGTCGCAGGAGGAGAAGCCCGCGTTCCGGTCGGGCGTCCACTGCATCGGGGTCCGCACCCCGTCCCGGTCACCCAGCCAGATGTTGTCGCCCATGCCGATCTCGTCGCCGTAGTAGAGCACCGGTGAGCCCGGCAGCGAGAAGAGCAGTGCGGTGAACAGCTCCATCTGGTTGCGGTCGTTGTCGAGGAGCGGGGCGAGGCGGCGCCGGATGCCGATGTTGGCCCGCATCCGCGGGTCCTTGGCGTACTCGGCGTACATGTAGTCGCGCTCTTCGTCCGTGACCATTTCGAGGGTGAGCTCGTCGTGGTTGCGCAGGAAGATGCCCCACTGGCAGCCGGAGGGGATCTCCGGGGTCTTCGCCAGGATCTCGGAGACCGGGTAGCGCGACTCGCGCCGTACGGCCATGAAGATCCTCGGCATGACCGGGAAGTGGAAGGCCATGTGGCACTCGTCGCCGCCGGAGCGGAAGTCGCCGAAGTAGTCGACGACGTCCTCCGGCCACTGGTTGGCCTCGGCGAGCAGCACCGTGTCCGGGTAGTGGTCGTCGATCTCCTTGCGGACCCGCTTGAGGAAGCCGTGGGTCGCGGGGAGGTTCTCGCAGTTGGTGCCCTCCTGCTGGTACAGGTACGGCACGGCGTCGAGCCGGAAGCCGTCGATCCCCAGGTCCAGCCAGAACTTCAGCGCGGACAGGATCTCCTCCTGCACCGCCGGGTTCTCGTAGTTGAGGTCGGGCTGGTGCGAGAAGAACCGGTGCCAGTAGTACTGCTTGCGGACCGGGTCGAAGGTCCAGTTGGAGGACTCGGTGTCGACGAAGATGATCCGGGCGTCGGCGTACTGCTTGTCGTCGTCGGCCCAGACGTAGTAGTCGCCGTACGGCCCCTCCGGGTCGCGTCGCGACTCCTGGAACCACTCGTGCTGGTCGCTCGTGTGGTTCATGACGAAGTCGATGACCACGCGCATCCCGCGTTGGTGGGCCGCGTCGACGAACTCCACGAAGTCGGCGAGGTCGCCGAACTCGGGAAGTACCGAGGTGTAGTCGGCGACGTCGTAGCCGCCGTCCCGTAGCGGGGACTTGAAGAACGGCGGCAGCCAGAGGCAGTCCACGCCCAGCCACTGGAGGTAGTCCAGTTTGGACGTGATGCCCTTCAGGTCGCCGACGCCGTCCCCGTTGCTGTCCTGGAAGGAACGGACGAGGACCTCGTAGAAGACGGCCCGCTTGAACCAGTCGGGATCGCGGTCCTTGGCGGGGGTGTCCTCGAAGGTGTCGGGGACGGGCTCGTTGACGGTCATGATGTGGGTGACCCTCCGGTCTGCGGGGACGGTCGCAGGACGAGGACGTGCGCGGGTGTGACACCCGGCTCCAGACGCACGTAACTGGCCCTGCCCCAGTGATAGGTGTCGCCGGTGAGCTCGTCGCGCACCGGAACGGTCTCGTGCCAGTCGAGGCCGAGTTCCGGCATGTCCAACGAGAGCGTCGCCTCCTGGGTGTGGTGCGGGTCAAGGTTGACGACAACCAGAACAATGTTCGAACCCGATCGCTTGCTGTATGCGATCACCTGGGGATTGTCGGTGTCATGGAACGACAGATTCCGTAGCCGGCGCAGGGCCGGGTGCCGGCGCCTGATCCGGTTCAGGGCGGTGATCAGCGGAGTGATCGTGGTCCCCGCCCGCTCCGCCGACTCCCAGTCGCGCGGACGGAGTTGGTACTTCTCCGAGTCGAGGTACTCCTCGCTGCCGTCCCGCAGCGCGGTGCCCTCGCACAGCTCGTACCCGGCGTACATGCCCCAGGACGGCGAGAGCGTCGCCGCGAGCACCGCCCGCGCCTCGAACGCGGGCCGGCCCCCCTCCTGCAGATAGGCGTGCAGGATGTCCGGGGTGTTCACGAAGAAGTTCGGCCGCATCTGCGCCGCCGTCTCACCGGACAGCTCCGTCAGGTACTCCGTGAGCTCCTCCTTGGTGTTCCGCCAGGTGAAGTACGTGTACGACTGCTGGAAGCCGATCGCGCCGAGCGTCCGCATCATCGACGGCCGGGTGAAGGCCTCCGCCAGGAAGATCACATCCGGATCCGCCCGGTTGATCTCGCCGATCACCCGCTCCCAGAACACCACCGGCTTGGTGTGCGGGTTGTCGACGCGGAAGATCCGTACCCCGTGGTCCATCCAGTGCCGCAGCACCCGCACGGTCTCCGCGACGATGCCGTCCATGTCGGCGTCGAAGGCGATCGGATAGATGTCCTGGTACTTCTTCGGCGGGTTCTCCGCGTACGCGATCGAACCGTCCGGGCGGTGATGGAACCACTCCGGGTGCTTCTCCACCCACGGGTGGTCCGGGGAGCACTGGAGCGCGAAGTCCAGCGCGATCTCCAGCCGCAGCTCCCGGGCCCGCGCCACGAAGGCGTCGAAGTCCTCGAAGGTCCCCAGGTCCGGATGGAGCGCGTCGTGCCCGCCCTCCGGCGAGCCGATCGCCCACGGCACGCCCACGTCGTTCGGCGACGCCGACAGGGAGTTGTTGGGGCCCTTGCGGTGGGTCTCGCCGATCGGGTGCACCGGCGGCAGATAGACCACGTCGAAGCCCATCGCCGCCACCGCCGGCAGCCGCTCGGCGGCGGTACGGAAGTTCCCCGGGACCGTACGGCCCTTGACCTTCCGGACCCCCTCCGAGCGCGGGAAGAACTCGTACCAGGAGCCGAACAGGGCCCGCTCCCGCTCCACCTGGAGCGGCAACGCGGGGGAGGCCGAGAGGAGTTCGCGCAGCGGGTGGCGGTCGAGGGAGTCGACCACCCGGGGGGTGAGCGCCGCCGCGAGACGGACGGCCGCCGGCCGCGACACATCGCGCATCGCGTCCGCGGCGGCGAGCACGGCCTCCCGGCCGCCGCCCTTCTTCGGGACGCCCTTCGCGGCCCGCTCGTGGAGCTCGGCGCCCTCGGCGAGGACGAGTTCGGAGTCGATCCCGGCCGGGATCTTGATCTTCGCCGTATGGCGCCAGGTGGCCACCGGGTCGCTCCACGCCTCGACGGTGTACGTCCAGAGGCCCTCGGCGTCCGGGGTGACCTCGGCCCCCCACCGGTCCGTCCCCGGCGCCAGTTCGCGCATCGGGGTCCAGGGGCCGGGGCGGCCCGAGGGGCCGTGCAGCACGACATTGGCGGCGACCGCGTCGTGGCCCTCGCGGAAGACGGTCGCCGTCACCTCGAAGGACTCTCCGGCCACCGCTTTGGCGGGGCGCCGGCCACAGTCGACCAGCGGGCGTACGTCCAGTACGGGAATGCGTCCCATGAGCGGATTCACAGCATCACCTGACGGTTTACGGGGGTGCGGGTGGTGGTTGTGCGCTCTTTCTAGCTCCGTCGACGGCCGACGGGTCGAGGGCATGGCCGCTCCTGTCCGCGTTCACCCGGATGGCGGGTCCACAGGGATGAACAAGGGTCACGGGGGGGAGGGGTTAGGGGGGTACCGCAGGAGCCTTCCCACGGTCCCCGGGTGGGCAATCCCGGCGCTTTGTTAACTACTAGGGCGTAGCCGTACCGGCAAGCACAGGACCCGGACAACAAACAACCCCCGCCTTTGTGGGGCGGAGGCTGTTTATTCCGGCCGCGGGCGATTCCCCGGCCCGGGGCCCGCGGTCAGCGCAGCGGGGACGTGTCGGAGGACCAGACCTGCCAGGGCTGGCGGGCCACCCATTCCTCCACCGGGGCCGGTTCGAGTGCGAGGACCTCCGTCGAGACCCCGTCGTCGTCCGCCATCAGCAGCGGATCGGCGCCCGTCGCCATGTAGTGGTAGATCCCGGCCACCCCCGCCGCCGTCTCCGGGCCGAGGAGACGGCCGAGGCCGCGCTCGAAAGCGGCCGGATCCAGCTCCTCGTACCGCACGGACCGGCCGAGCCCCCGGCCGAAGGCCGACGCCAGCTCGCCGCCCGTCAGCGAGCGTTCACCGCCGACGTCGAAGGTCCGGCCCTCCAGGCCCTCCCGGGTCAGCGCCGCGAGCGCCGCCTCCGCCAGACCCCGGTGCGAGAGCCACGCCGTCCGCGCGGACGCCGGCAGCGGATAGGCGAGCACGCCCTCGTCGACCAGGGCCGGACCGTTCCACGGCGAGAACAGGTTGTCCAGGTACACCGGCGGCCGGATCACCACCAGCGGCACCCCGCTGTCCCGCAGCACCCGTTCCGCGAGCCGCCGCGTCTCGAAGGCGGCGACGTCCGTCGACCCCAGCGGTATCCGGGTGTTGGCGTTGAACACCAGCCGGGTGAGCCCCGCGTCCAGGGCCGCCGCCGCGACGTTCAGCGCGTACGCCTCCACCCGCTCGCTCTCGTACACCAGGGGCATCGTCACGAAGCCGTGCGTCGTCCCCTCGAAGAGCCGCCGGACGTCCTCGGCCCGCCCCAGGTCGCCGGCGAGGAAGAAGGCCCCCGGCAGCGGCGGACGGTCGGCCGAGGGGCGCCGGGTCAGGGCCCGCACCCGGTGGTGCCGCTCGGCGAGCAGACGCGCCACGGCGCCCCCCTGGAACCCGGTCGCGCCCACGACCGCCACCCGCATCGGAATCTCACTGGACATGTGTGTCTGAGGCCCTTCGATAGGCTGTCGCTGCTGTCGTGTCGGCGTCTCTCCAGGCTCGCCGCGACGGCTTCGGCCGTTCAATTAACAAACCGGGGCGGAAGTTGAAGGATCGTCCATGGAAACCGTGGGAACCGACCGTCACCATCAGCGCGATCAGCGGGGCACGCGCGATCCGCGCGACCGGCACGATCCGCACGACGAGCACGACGACCTGCTGAGCGAACTGCTCAAACCCCTCCGGCTCACCGGAGTCTTCGACAGCCGCTGGCACGTCCGCGCCCCCTGGGCCATCGAGGGCGACGCCGAACGCAGCTGCGCCGTCCTCCACTACGTCGTCGAGGGAGACTGCTGGATCACCACCGACGACGAACCACCCCTCGAACTGCACGCCGGCGACCTCGTCGTCTTCCCCACCGGCGCCGCGCACCGCCTCGCCGACCGGCCCGAACGCCAGGGAGTCCCGCTCAAGGCCGTCCTGCCCGAGCGGCAGCCCGGCACCTCCGGCGAGATCGTCATCGAAGGCAGCGGACCCGAGAGCCGGCTGCTCTGCGCCGGACTCCACTACGACGCCAGCGCCGCCACCGGCCTCTACACCTCGCTGCCCTGGGCCCTTGTCCTCGACGGCCCCCAGGTCGACCGCGAGCCGCTGCTCCGCGACACCCTCCGGCTGCTCGCCGCCCCCGACCGGCCCGTCGGGCCGGGCGACCGGCTCATCACCCTGCGCGCCTTCGAGATGGCCCTCGTCCTCGCGCTCCGCCCGCTGCTCCGCGAACTCGCCGGGAACCCGGCCTCGCTGCCCCTGCTCAGGCATCCGGGGATCAGCCGGGCCGTCGTCATGATGGCGACCCGGTTCGCCGAACCGTGGACGATCGACTCCCTCGCCCGGGAGGTCGGCATGTCCCGCTCCGCGTTCACCGCCGCCTTCCGCGACCTGGTCGGCGAATCGCCCGCCCGGTATCTCGCCGCCCGCCGGATGCAGGAGGCGGGGCGGCTGCTGACCGAGACCTCGCTGCCCCAGTCCGCCGTGCCCGCCCGGGTCGGCTACCAGAGCGCCGTCGGCTTCCATCTCGCCTTCCGGAAGTGGTTCGGCGTGACCCCCGGGGAATACCGCGCGGGAGCCGTCCGGGCCGCCTGAGCGGCCGAAGGCCGGGCGGTCGGACGGCTCCGGGAGGGCCGCCGGGCGGCCCGGTCCGGCGGCCTGTCGGCTCCCGGTCCGGCCGCGGAGCGGTTCCAGGTCGACCGACCTGACATCTTCGGGAGCACCTGGACGGTTCTTAAGGACCCCTGGACGGACGTTCATTGTCCGGACGGGCCGTGCCGGACAGTCTCGGGACCGGCAGTGCCGTGACACCCGAGGAGAGGCGACACACCGGTGACGAGGTCCGGGCAGGAGTATCTGGAGGGGCTGCGCGACGGGCGCGAGATCTGGCTCGACGGAGAACGGGTCAAGGATGTCACCGCCCACCCCGCCTTCCGGTCCACCGCGGCCTCCTTCGCCGGGCTCTACGACCTCGCCGACGACCCCGTCCACCACCCCGTCCTCGTCCGGGACGGGGTGCGCCGCGCGTACGCCGTGCCCCGCTCGTACGAGGACCTCGTCGCCCGCCGCCGGGCCTTCCGGACCACCGCCGAGGCCAGCTACGGCTTCCTCGGCCGCACCCCCGACTACATGGCCGCCGGCGCGGCCGGGTTCGCCGCCGCGCCCGCCGTCTTCACCGGCGCCGCCTTCGACGGCGCCGAACACGCCCTCGCCTTCCACCGCAGGCTCGCCGAGGGCGACCTGCACACCGCCTTCACCCTCGGCAACCCGGCCCCGGGACAGGACGGGGACGACCTCGCCCTGCGGGTCGTCGCCGAACACGACGGCGGGATCGTCGTCCGCGGCGCCAAGACCGTCGGCACCGGCGCGGTCTTCGCCGACGAGATCCTCGTCGGCACCATCGAACCCCTCGCCGCCGACGACACCGAGCACGCGGTCACCTTCTCCGTCCGGCCCGACACCCCCGGGATCAGACTGATCTCCCGCACCTCCTACGAGGAACGCTCCCGGTCCGTCTTCGACCACCCGCTCTCCTCCCGGTACGACGAGAACGACGCGATGCTGGTCTGCGAGGACGTCTTCGTGCCCTGGGAACGGGTCCTCACCTACCGCGACCCGGCCACCACCGGCGCCGTCTGGTGGCAGACCCCCGCCTATCTGAACTTCGTCCACCAGTCCGCCACCCGCTTCTGGACCAAGCTGGAGTTCCTCACCGGACTCGCGATCCTCATCAGCCGCTCCCACGGCACCGAGAAACTGCCGCCCGTCACCCAGGCCCTCGGCCGGCTCCTCGGCATGGTCGCCCAGGCCAAGGCCTTCGTCCTGGCCGCCGAGGCCTCGTTCGAGCAGGTCGACGGCGGGCGCGGCGGCGTCCGCCCCGGGCAGGAGATCTCCTTCGCCCAGCGGATCATGGCCGGCGAGCTCTACCCGCGCGCCGTCCAGGACATCAGGCTCCTCGCGGGCGGGGCCCTCGTCCAGCTCCCCGCGAGCGGCCGGGACCTCCTCCACCCCGAACTCGGGCCGCTGGTCCGCCGCTACTTCGGCACGCCCGGACACCCCGCCGAGGACCGCGTCAAACTCCTCAAGCTCGCCTGGGACGCCCTCGGTTCCGAGTTCGCCGGACGCCACGAGCAGTACGAGCGCCTCTACCACGGCGCCCCGCACGTCTACCTGACCATGCAGACCTGGGCCGGCGCCGCCGGGGAGTGCGAGAGCCTCGCCCAGGCGTGTCTCGACGGCTACGGACTGGGGACGACCCGGTGACCGCACCACCGGGGCCGCGGCGCGGCGCGCTCGCCCTGCTCGCCTCCACCCAACTGCTGCTGATCATGGACACCGCGATCGTCAACGTCGCGCTGCCGTCCATCGGCGAGGACCTCGGCTCCGGCTCCGCGGGTCTCTCCTGGGTGGCCAACGCCTACCTCATCGCCTTCGGCGGACTCCTCCTCCTCGGCGGCCGGATCGCCGACCTCCTCGGCCACCGGCGGGTCTTCCTCGGCGGCCTCGGCCTGCTGGCCGTCGCCTCCGCCGCCGGTGGTCTCGCCCCCGGCGCCGACGCCCTCGTCGCCGCCCGTGCCGCCCAGGGCGCCGGCGCCGCCCTCGCCGCGGCCGCCGCCTTCGCCCTGCTGCTCCTGCTCTTCCCCGACGGCCCCGCCCGGCACCGGGCGCTCGGCGCGTTCGCCGCGATGGGCGGGCTCGGCGGCGTCCTCGGCACGGTCCTCGGCGGCGTCGTCACCGACCTCCTCGGCTGGCGCTCCACGTTCTGGCTGAACGTGCTGTTCGCCGCCGTCCTCGCCGTCCTCGCGCTCCGCCTCCTCGACCACGGCACCGGACGCCCCCGCGACGGCGGCTTCGACCTCGCCGGGGCGTGCGCCGCGACCGCCGGACTCGGACTCCTCGCCTACGCGCTCGTCGGCGCGGCCGAGGCGGGATGGCTCTCCGCCCGCACCCTCGGCGCCGGGGGCGCGGGCCTCGCGCTGCTCCTCGCCTTCGCCGCCGTCGAGAGCCGGGCCGCCGCGCCCCTCGTCCCGCCCGAGGTCCTCACCCGCCCCGCGCTCCGGCTCTCCAACCTCCTGGCCGCGCTCGCCCAGACGACGCTCTTCCCGATGTTCTTCCTGGTCAGCCTCTACCTCCAGAACGTCATCGGGTACGGGCCCCTCGGCGGCGGCCTCGGCCTGCTGCCGCTCTCGCTCGTGGTCGTCGCGGTCGCCCCGCAGACCGGCCGGCTCATCTTCCGGATCGGTCTGCACCGGACGGCGACCCTGGGCTTCGCGCTGCTGTGCGCCGGGACGCTGTGGCTCGCCCTCGCGCTCACCCCGGACGGCGGCTTCGCCTCCACCGTCCTCGCCCCCAGCCTTCTCCTCGGCGCCGCCCTGCCGCTGGTCGTGGTCACCACGAACGTGGCCGCGACCGCCGAGGCCGCGCCCGGGGAGACCGGACTCGCCTCCGGACTCGTCAACACCAGCCAGCAGTTCGGCTCCGTCCTCGGCCTCGCCGTCCTGGTGGCCGTCGCCACCACCCGTACCGACGGCATGGACGCGGCCCGCGCGGTCGCGGAGACGGCCGGGTACCGCGCCGCCCTGCTCACCGGCGCCGCCCTCGCGGCCGCGGCCGCCCTCGCCTCCCTGCGCCTCCACCCGCCCGAACCGTCCCCCGCGCCGAAGGACCGGGTGTCCGGCCTGCGCTGACCCGCACACACCAGAGAACGCCGCCCCATCCACCCCGGCGGGTGAGCCGTGTGTCTTCGGCGAACCGAGCCCCGGAAAAAGGAGCCCACGTCTTGCTGCTCGGCGACCCGCGTCACCGCACCGAGGACATACGCGCCGCCGACCCGCTCGGCGCCGACGCCCTGCTCGCCGCGGTACCCGCGATGAACACGGACGCCGACGTGGCCGCGCTCACCGTCGCGCTGCGCGCCCTGGTGCCCGACCCCGACCGGGCCGCGCAGTGGAGCGTCGGCGCCGCCTGCGCCGCGATGCGGGACCTCGGCATCCTGCTGGGTTCGCTGAAGCGCCACGGCGTGCAGCCGCTGGCCGCCGTACCGGAGGCGCTGCCCGTCCTCGAACTCCTCGGCCGCCGCACCGACATGGTGCCCCGGGACACCGTCCACCACTACACGACCTGGAACCCGCCGGGCTCGCGCCGCCGCTCGTACACCGGCCACCCCACCGAGGCCCTCCTCCAGGACGCGGTACGGATGGTCTTCCCCGGCCTCGTCGCCGCCCTCGACGACTGCGGGCGGGTCGCCCGCCTCGAACCGTACGACCCGGGCTTCGCGGCCGCCCTCGACCGGGTGGCCCGTCATGTGCGGACGGTGGTCGACTCCATCGACCTCACCGTGGCGCGGGTCTCCCCGGAGTACTTCGCGCTCACCCTGCGCCCCTACTTCGAGGAGGTCGAGGTGGCGGGCCGCGACTATCTGGGCCCGGCCGCGGCCCAGGTGCCGCTCTGGCTGGTCGATCTGACGCTGTGGCAGTGCGACCGCTCGGACCCCGCCTACGAGGGCTTCCTGGCGGAGTCGGTGCCGTACGCGCTGCCGGCCTGGCGCGCCTTCCACGCCCGGCACCGGGGCGGGGTCTCGGCGGTGAGCAAGCTGTCGGCCGCGGTGAGCTGGGAGGGCGCCGACCGGCTGCCGCCCTCGCTCACCGCCTCGGCCGAGGCACTGGGACGGGTGCTGCGCCTCCTGAAGACCTTCCGCGCCCGGCACCTCGGCATCGCCCGCAAGGCGTACAGCGACGAGGTACGGCTGTACGAGGAGGGCAGCGGCGGGGCCCCGGTCGCGCTGCTGCGCTCGATCCTGGACCTGACCAGGGAGAACGAGACCATGGTGCGCCGCGCGACCGTGCGGCGCCGTCCCGCAGGGGCCCCCGTCGGGCCGTCCGCCGCGTAGCGGCGCCGAAGGAGCAGTCGACATGTCCCCCCACACCCCCTCCTCGTACGGCCCCACCCCCTCCCCGTACGGCCGCGGCCCCGCCCCCGACTACGGGCAGAGCCCGCACATCGTGATCGCCGGTGGCGGTGTCGCCGGCCTCACCGCCGCCCTCGCCCTGCACGCCGCCGGGTTCGAGCGGGTGACGGTCGTCGAGGCGGCGGCCGCGATCCGGCCGGTCGGCGCCGGACTCAACCTGATGCCGAACGCCGTCCGCGAACTGGACGCCCTCGGTCTGCTCGACGCCCTGGAGGCGGGTGCCCTGCGCACCCGCGAACTGCGCTACTACCACCGCTCGGGCGGACTCATATCCCGGGAACCGCGCGGTCTGGGCGCCGGCTACCGCTGGCCGCAGCTGTCGGTCCACCGCGGGCACCTCCAGCAGGTCCTGGCGGGGGCGGTACGGGCCAGGCTCGGACCCGCCGCCCTGGTCACCGGGGTCCGGGTGACCGGTCTCGAACTGCCGACGGGCGGCCGGCCCCGGCTGCGGCTCGAACACCGGGAGGGCGCCGTGAAGGGCCGCGCCTCGCTCGAACCGGACGTGCTGATCGGCGCGGACGGCATCCGGTCCGCGGTGCGGGCGGCGCTGCACCCGGGGGAGGGCGGGCCGCAGTGGAACGGGACGCTGGTGTGGCGGGGGGTGTCCCGGATGCCGGCGCGGGCGGTGGGCTCGTTCATGCTCATCGCCGGCGACGACCGGCAGAAGGCCGTCGTGTACCCGATGGGCCGGCCCACCGGGCCCGGCAGGGAGGTCCTGGTGAACTGGGCGCTCGCCCGGCCGGCCGAGCGCACCTGCCGGACCGCGGCGGTGCCGGGGGAGGAGGGCTTCCTGGGCGACTGGAACCGGCCCGTCCCCGTCGAGTCGTTCCTCCCGTTCTACGAGGGCTGGGATTTCGACGGCGTCAGCGTCCCCGACATCCTGCGCGCCGCCGACTCCGCGTACGAGTACCCGATGGTCGACCGCGAGCCCCTGGACCGCTGGACCCACGGCCGCACCACCCTCATCGGCGACGCCGCCCATGCCATGTACCCGATCGGCTCCAACGGGGCGACCCAGTCGATCGTCGACGCCCGCGCCCTCGCCCACGCCCTCGCCCGGCACCCCGACCCGGCCGAGGGCCTCGCCGCGTACGAACGAGAACGCCGCCCCGTCACCACCGCCCTTCAGCGGGCCAACCGGGAGCTCGGCCCCGAGATCGTCATCAACCTCGCGCACGCCCGCGCCCCGCACGGCTTCACCGACATCCACGACGTCATCCCCGCCGAGGAACTCGCCGCCATCGCCTGCCGGTACGCCGCCACCGGAGCCTTCGACCCGACGACCGTGAACCAGGGCTCCCCGTACGAGGTGCCGCTCCCGGTCATCGGCTGACACGCGCCCCACCGCTCCCCGCGCGCCGTGGTCCGGCGGGGCGTCGTGCCCTAACGTCGGAGCGGAACGACGGACGCACAGCGTGGTGCGTCCACTCCGCTCCGTACTCGCCTGCGAAGGTGGAACACGTGAAGGCAATCCGTCGATTCACCGTGCGTCCCGTCCTCCCCGACACCCTTCGACCCCTCGCCGACCTCGCGCACAACCTGCGCTGGTCCTGGCACGAGCCCACCCGCGCCCTCTTCGACTCCCTCGCCCCCGAGGGCACGTCCGGCGCCGACCCCGTCCGGATCCTCGGCGCCCTCGAAGCCCCCCGGCTCGCCGCGCTCGCCGCCGACCGGGAGTTCCTCGGCCGGCTCCGCGTCGCCGCCGAGGACCTCGACACGTATCTGAACGCCCCCCGCTGGTACCAGCGGCAGCCCGGCCCGCCGCCCGCCGCCCTCGCCTACTTCTCGCCCGAGTTCGGCGTCGCCGCGGCCCTGCCCCAGTACTCCGGCGGCCTCGGCATCCTCGCCGGCGACCACCTCAAGTCCGCCAGCGACCTCGGCGTCCCGCTCATCGGCGTCGGCCTGCTCTACCGGCACGGCTACTTCCGCCAGTCCCTCGGCCGCGACGGCTGGCAGCAGGAGCAGTACCCGGTCCTCGACCCCGGCGAGCTGCCGGTGACCCTGCTCCGCGAGGCCGACGGCACCCCCGCCAGGATCACCCTCGCCCTGCCCGGCGGCCGCAGCCTGCACGCCCACCTCTGGATCGCCCGGGTCGGCCGCGTCCCGCTCCTCATGCTCGACTCCGACGTCGAGGAGAACGCCCCCGGCGAACGGGGCGTCACCGACCGGCTGTACGGCGGCGGCAGCGAGCACCGGCTCCTCCAGGAGATGCTGCTCGGCATCGGCGGAGTCCGTGCCGTCCGTACGTACACCCGGCTCACCGGCACCCCCGACCCCGAGGTCTTCCACAGCAACGAGGGCCACGCCGGCTTCCTCGGTCTCGAACGCATCCGCGAACTCCAGGGCGAGGGGCTCGACTTCGACAGCGCCCTGGAGACGGTCCGCGCCGGTACCGTCTTCACCACCCACACCCCCGTCCCCGCGGGCATCGACCGCTTCGACCGCGGCCTGGTCGCCCGCCACCTCGGCGAGGACGGCGCGCTCCCCGGCGTCGACACCGGACGGGTCCTCGCCCTCGGCGACGAGACCCCCCTGGGCGGCGAACCCGGCGTCTTCAACATGGCCGCCATGGGCCTGCGCCTCGCCCAGCGCGCCAACGGCGTCTCCACCCTCCACGGGGCCGTCAGCCGGGCCATGTTCGCCGGACTCTGGCCGGGCTTCGACGCCGACGAGGTGCCGATCACCTCCATCACCAACGGCGTCCACGCCCCCACCTGGGTCGCCCCCGAGGTCGGCCGGCTCGGCCCCGACCCCGCCGACCGCGAGCTGTGGGAGCTGCGCCGCACCCTCCGCGAACGGCTCGTGACCGACGTACGGGAGCGGCTGCGGGCCTCCTGGCGGCAGCGCGGGGCCGCGGCCGCCGAACTCGGCTGGACCGACTCCGTCCTCGACCCCGACGTCCTCACCATCGGCTTCGCCCGCCGCGTCCCCTCGTACAAGCGGCTCACCCTCATGCTGAGGGACAAGGACCGGCTGCGGGCGCTGCTGCTCCACCCCGAGCGGCCCGTGCAGCTCGTCGTCGCCGGCAAGGCGCACCCCGCCGACGACGGCGGGAAGCGGCTCGTGCAGGAGCTCGTCCGGTTCGCCGACGACCCGCGGGTCCGGCACCGGATCGTCTTCCTGCCCGACTACGGCATGGAGATGGCCCGCGGCCTCTACCCCGGCTGCGACGTCTGGCTCAACAACCCGCTCCGCCCGCTGGAGGCCTGCGGCACCAGCGGCATGAAGGCCGCCCTCAACGGCTGCCTCAACCTGTCCGTCCTCGACGGCTGGTGGGACGAGTGGTTCGAGCCCGACTTCGGCTGGGCCATCCCCACCGCCGACGGGGCCGCCGCCGCCGACGAGGACCGCCGCGACGACCTGGAGGCCGCCGCCCTCTACGAGCTGATCGAACGCCGGGTCGCCCCCCGCTTCTACGACCGGGGCGCCGACGGCGTACCGGCCGGCTGGATCGCCATGGTCCGGCGCACCCTCACCGACCTCGGCCCGAAGGTGCTCGCCGACCGGATGGTCCGCGAGTACGTCGAGCGGCTGTACGTCCCCGCGGCGGCCGCCCGCCGGGCGCTCACCCCCGGGCGGGCGCGGGACCTCGCCGCCTGGAAGGCCAGGGTCCGGGAGGCCTGGCCCAAGGTGACCGTCGACCACGTCGAGGTCGGCGACGACCTCGCGGACGACCTCGCGGACGCGGAGCTCGGCGCCACCCCGGTCGTCCGGGTCCGGGTCGCCCTCGGCGCGCTCGCCCCCGACGACGTCGAGGTGCAGGCCGTCACCGGCCGGGTCGACGCCGACGACACCCTCGCCGACCCCCGCGCCGTCCCGCTGAAGCCGACGGGCGGCCCCGATCTGGAGGGCCGGCAGCCGTACGCGGGGACCCTGGAACTCGACCGCACCGGCACCTTCGGCTGCACGATCCGGGTCCGCCCCGCCCACCCCCTCCTCGCCCACCCGGCGGAACTGGGCCTGGTGGCCCTGCCGGAGGAGACGACGGGGGAGGGAGCGGGGGTGCTGCTCCGGTAGTCCCCGCCGACGCGTCGGTCACGGCACCTCGGCCTTGGCGGCGAGGTGCCCGTCGACGAAGCACAGCCGGTACACCGGGATCGCGGCGAGCATCGCCGACCGGTAGTACCGGCATTCGTCCATGCCCGCCGGTTCGGGCGGGGCCACCCGCGGTGCGGCGTCCAGCGGATGGCCGGGCCAGTCGTCGGTGTTCTCGGCGATCTCCGTGAGCGTCTGTCCGAGCCGCATCCGGGCGTAGTCCTCCGGCTCCAGGTACGACTGGGCCTGCGTCCACAGGGCGACCCCGGTCATCAGCAGGCCGAGGGCCGCGAGGAGCGCGAGCGGGATCCAGACCGCCCGCGCCAGGTCCTTGCGGACCTCGCGGCGGGCCCGGTCCAGTGCGTGGGCCGAGGTGGGTGCGGCGGGCAGCGGCGCGGGAGCCTTCCGGGGCAGGACGGCGGTCAGGGCGAACCCGCCGTCCTCGGTGGTCCGGTGGGTGAGGGTGCCGCCCGCGAGCCGGACCCGTTCGTCGAGTCCGACGAGGCCCTTTCCGCCGGAGCCGGAGCTCTCCGAGGGGCCGGAGGTGCCCGGGCCGCTGATCACCTCGGCCCGCAGGTTCGTCGCGTCCCGGGTGACCGCGACCGAGACGGCCGCTCCCGGTGCGTGCTTGGCCGCGTTGGTGAGGCCCTCCTGGACGACCCGGTGCAGCGCCAGCCCCGACATGTCCGGCAGGGTGGGCACCGGCACCGTGGTCAGGGTGACCGCGAGGCCCGACGCGCGGGCGCGTGAGGTCAGTTCCTCGACGGTCTCGCCGGGCGGGCTCGTCGGGGCGGCCTCGTCCTCCTCGCGCAGGACACCGATGATGTCCCGCAGTCTGGCCGTCGCGTCCGCCGCCGCCCGGCGCAGTTCGCCGGCGGCCCGCTGCTGGTCGGGGCCGAGCTCCGGGGAGACCTCCAGGGCCCCCGCCCGGATCGCTATCAGGGCCAGGTCGTGGCCGAGGGAGTCGTGCATGTCGCCCGCGATCCGGGAACGCTCCCGCAGCCGCTCCCGGTCGGCGGCCGCCGCCTGCTCGCGTTCCATCCGGTCCGCCAGGTCCCAGCCGCTCCGCACGAGGCGGTCGTACTGGCGTACGTAACGGCCGATCAGCCAGGGCGCGACGACGGCGAGCGCGAGCGCGAGCAGCAGGGTGAACCACTGCCCGAGCGACGTGCGGGTGATCCAGGTGAGGACCAGGCCCGTCACCGCGATCGCCCCGAAGAGCCAGAGCGCCGCCCGGGTGTGCTCCTGGCGCCGTCCCGCGAGGTAGCCGAAGGCGATCAGGGCCAGGCCGTACGAGGGGGTGAACAGTTCGAGGGTGGCCGGCAGGCTCGCCGCGACCGTGGCCGCGAGCGATACCAGCGGCCACCGCCGGCTGACCGCGACGCAGCCGGCGAGGACCACCACGCCGACGGCGACCTGGAGCCAGCTGCCCCCGTCGTTCGGGTCCGACTTCAGCAGGACGGGGACGCAGAGCAGCAGCCACAGGAGCAGGTCGAAGGCGCGCTCACGCATCGGGGACCAGGCCCGCCTCGTACGCGAGGACCGCGAGCTGGACCCGGTTGCGCAGACCCAGCCGGCCCAGCACGGCACTCACATGCGCCTTGACGGTGCCCTCGACGACGTACAGCCGCTCGGCGATCTCCTGGTTGGAGAGTCCGGCGCCGAGGAGTGCGACGACCTCCCGTTCCCGGCCGGTGAGCGGTTCGAGGCGGGTCCGCGCCGCGGCCGCGCGGGTGAAGCGCTCGCCGCCGAGGGTGTCGATGACCCGGCGGGCGACGGTGGGGGAGAGCGCGGCGCCGCCCCCGGCGACGGCCCTGACCCCGGCGATCAGCTCGCGCGGGTCCCCGGACTTGAGCAGGAAGCCGCTGACACCGCTGCCGAGGGCCCGCGCGACGAACGTGTCCTCGGAGAAGGTGGTGAGCATGACGACGGCCGCGTCCGGCACGGCCGTGCGCAGTTCCTCGGCCGCGCCCAGTCCGTCGAGCCGGGGCATCCGGATGTCGAGGAGGACGACGTCGGGCCGGTGTTCGCGGGCGAGTTCGACGGCCTCGTGGCCGTCGCCCGCCTCGGCGACCACCTCGATCCCGGGGTCGGTGGCGAGGATGGCCCGCACTCCGGCCCTGATCATCGTCTCGTCGTCGGCCAGCAGCACCTTGATCATGGGCTCCAGCCTACGGAGCCTCGTGCGGACGCGCGGACGCCCGGAGGGAAGGTTCCCTCCGGGCGTCCGGCACTTGTGTTCCGGGGTTACCGGCCTACTCGCTCTCCCGCGTGCGGGGTTACGGGAAGGTCAGCTTGAAGCTGTTGATGTAGCCGGTGTCGATCGAGGCCTTGTCCTGGACGCGGAGCTTCCAGGCGCCGTTCGCGACCTCGGAGGAGGCGTTCACGGTGAAGGTCTGGACGATGTTGTCGGCGCTGCCGCCGGAGCGGTTGGACAGGCTGTAGACCGAGCCGTCGGGGGCGACGAGGTCCACGATGAGGTCACCGCGGTAGGTGTGGACGATGTCCACGCCGACGGCGAGGTTGCTCGGGGCGTTGCCGGTGACACCGGTGACGTTGACCGTGGAGGTCACCGCGGCGCCGTTGTCCGGGATGGACACGTCGGCGGTGTTCTCGAAGACCGTGCCGCCGGGGGTGCCGCCACCGGAGCGGGCACCGACGTTGATGGCGGCCCAGGCGTTCTCGACGGCCGCGACCTCGGGGCTGGTGGCACCGTAGAGCGCCTTGGCGACGTCGACGGTACCGGTGCGGGCACCCGCGTAGTTCGTGGTGGTGCCGAACTTCGTGGTGAGCGCCTTGAACCAGATCAGCGAGGCCTTGTCCCGGCCGATGCCGGTGACGGGGAGGCCGTCGGAGGTCGGCGAGTCGTAGTTGACGCCGTTGACGGTCTTCGCGCCGCTGCCCTCGGAGAGCAGGTAGTACCAGTGGTTCGCCGGGCCCGAGGAGTAGTGGACGTCGATGCCGCCGAGGCCCGAGTACCAGGCGTCCTTGGACGAGCCGTCCTTGCTCGGCTTGTCCATGTAGCGGAGCGGGGTGCCGTTGCCGCGGATGTCGATCTTCTCGCCGACGAGGTAGTCGCCCGGGTCGCTGGCGTTGTTGGCGTAGAACTCGACGGCCGCCGCGAAGATGTCCGAGGTGGCCTCGTTGAGGCCGCCGGACTCGCCGCTGTACTGCAGACCGGCGGTGTTGGAGGTGACGCCGTGCGTCATCTCGTGCGCGGCCACGTCTATGGACGTCAGCGGCTTGGTGTTGCCCGTGCCGTCTCCGTACGTCATGCAGAAGCAGGAGTCGGACCAGAAGGCGTTGACGTACGCGTTGCCGTAGTGGACCCGCGAGTACGCGCCGACGCCGTCACCCTTGATGCCGGTGCGGCCGTGCACGTTCTTGTAGTAGTCCCACGTGAGCGCGGCACCGTAGTGCGCGTCGGCGCCGGCCGTCTCCTTGTTCGACGCCGTGCCGTTGCCCCACACGTCGGTGGTGTTGCTGAACAGCGTCCCGGTGCCGGACGTACCACCGTTGAGGTTGTACGTCTTGTGGCTGCCGCGGCCGGTGTCGGTCAGCGTGTACGAGGGCGCGGTGCCGAGGGTCACCTGGCCGCTGTACTGCGTGTTGCCGGTGCCGGTCTCGATGGCCTGCCACTCGTACAGCTTCTTGCCGGTCTTGGCGTCGCTGACGACGTGCAGCTCGTTCGGGGTGCCGTCGTGCTGGAGGCCGCCGACGACGGTCTCGTACGCGAGGACGGGGGAACCCTGGGCCAGCCACACGACCTTGCGCGGGGCGCGGTTGGCGGCGGCCTTGTCGGAGCCGTCCGCCTGGGCGAGGCCGACGGCCTGCTTCTCGGCGGCGGCCGGGGCCACGCTGGCGCTGGTGTCGACGTTCTTCAGCTCCGCGCGGGAAGCCTTGGAGATGCTCTGGGTCGCGCCGGCCTTGTTCTCTTCGACGACCATGTCGCCGCCGAGGACGGGCAGTCCGGCGTAGGTCCGCTCGTAGCGCGTGTGGGTCGTGCCGTCGCGGTCCTGCACGACGTCGCGGACGACCAGCTTCTCCTGGGCGCCGAGGCCGAGGGACTTGGCCGTGGCGGCCTTGTCGGCGTCGGCGGCCTTGATGAGCGCGGTGCGCTCGGCCGGGGTGAGGTCGGCCGGGAGCTTGCCGGGGTTCGCCGAGGTGCCCTGCTGGGCCTTCGGGGCGATGCTCCAGGGGGCGTCGGCCGCGGTGGCGGCACCCGTCTGGACGCTCACGGTGAGCATGGCTGCGGCAGCGATCAGAGCGCCGGTCGCGGTGGCGCGACGGCTGGGCGTGGATCTCACGCAGACTCCTTCTTGCGAGGGGGGTACCGGCGGACTGGGTCGGCCCGTCCGGGCGGAGCAAGCAGAGCTGTGGAGCACGTTCTTGTGACGCGGAACTCGTTCGGATGAAGCGGTGAACGTTGGTGCGAAGAGCCGGTGAGAGAGTGACAGGAATGACGGGGACCTGTCAGGAGCGCGTCGGCAAGTTGGCCGGAAATCGTCCGCTGCTCGTAAGGCCGTGTTCGTTAACCGGACGTTTCGTCGATCATGGACGCGATGCCGTCCAGTGTTCGCCCGAGCCCGAATTCGAAGAGCGTCCGCAGATCGAGACCGAAGCCGCCCTCACTGGTGACGGAGGTCAACTCGGGGTACGAGCCCGCCGATTGGATCGCGTCGAATCGTGGCTCGTTCTGTTCCATCCACTCGTCGTCGGAGATGCCCGAATCCTGCCGCGCCTGCTCCTCCAGGTCGTCCGCCATCGACAGGCCCTGGACGTACGCGAAGATCACCAGATGGGTGTGGAGCTTCTGGGTGTGGGTCAGCGGCGTGCCGCGCATCGCCCGGAGCACCCACTCCGTGTACGCCATCGCGTTCGGCGTCGCGACCGGCCGGGTGAACGAGGCCATCGCATGGGCCATCCAGCGGTGCCGCGCGTACACCGCGCGCAGCCAGCGGGCGCCCTGTTCGAGCCCCGTGCGCCAGTGCGCCGGCACGGGGCCCAGCGGGACCTCCCCGCAGGCCGCGTCCGTCATCAGGCGGACGAGTTCCGCCTTGCCCGGCACATGACGGTACAGGGCCATCGTCGAGACCCCCAGGCCGGTCGCGACGCGGCGCATCGTCAGGGCGTTGAGGCCTTCCGTGTCCGCGAGTTCGAGGGCGGCGGCGACGAGCTGCTCCCGGGTGAGGGAGGCGGCCGCCGGGACCGTCGCCCCTCCGCCGGTCGACCCCCGGCCCCGCGCGGCCCCCGGCCGCCGCGTCGCCCCGCCCGGTGACACGACCACCGTGCCCACCCCAGGCTCCGGGCGCGCCAGGCCCTCCTGGCGCAGCACCGCGAGCGCCTTCGTCGCCGTGGCCATCGCCACGCCCCAGTCCCGCGTGATCGCACGGGTGGACGGGAGCCTGTCCCCCGGGGACAGCTCGCCCGTCCGGACCCGACGGCGGAGCTCGGCGGCGATGGCGAGGTAGGGCGGCTCGGGCGTCGCGGGTGTCATGGGCGAGGAGTGTACTAGTGCGCCCAGAACGGCGTACACGTCCCTGAACAGTCGCTGCGGGGACGATGTTGGCGGTGCACTAGGGCGGGAGTGGCACCGTACGCGTACCGCTGCTTCCCTCCTCCCATGACACTCACCTCAAGCCCGGAGTCGACGGCCGCACCCGGCGGCGGTCCCGGCCCCGCCCGCGCCGGGCGGCGCGAATGGACCGCGCTCGGCGTCCTCATGCTGCCGCTGCTCCTCGTCTCCATGGACGTCTCCGTCCTCTACTTCGCCATCCCCTCCGTCAGCGCCGACCTGCGGCCCGGAGCCACCGAACAGCTCTGGATCCTCGACACCTACGGCTTCGTCCTCGCCGGCCTCCTCGTCACCATGGGCGCGCTCGGCGACCGCGTCGGCCGACGCAAGGTCCTCCTCGGCGGCGCGGCCCTCTTCGGCCTCGCCTCGGTCGCGGCGGCCTACGCCCAGAGCCCCGGCGCGCTCATCGGCGCGCGTGCGCTGCTCGGTGTCGCCGGAGCCTGTCTGATGCCCGCCACACTCGCGCTGATCCGTGTGCTGTTCCCGGACCCGGCACAGCGCGCCCAGGCCGTCACCCTGTGGACCTCGGTGATGGCGAGCGGCATCGCCCTCGGACCGGTGGTCAGCGGCGCGCTCGTCGAGCACTTCTGGTGGGGCTCCGTCTTCCTCGTCAGCCTGCCGGCCATGCTGCTCCTCCTCGTGCTCGGCCCGCTGCTGCTTCCCGAGTCCAAGGGCGAAGGGGCGGCCGTCGGCGGCAGGTTCGACGTGCTCAGCGCCGTGCTGTCGCTGGGGGCCCTGCTGCCGCTCATCCACGGCGTCAAGGAGATCGCCAAGGACGGGTGGGCGGTCCTGCCGGTGAGCGGCGTGGTGGTCGGGGCGGCCGTCGCGGTCGTCTTCGTCCGGCGGCAGGCGCGGCTCGCCCACCCCATGGTCGATCTGAAGCTGCTGCGGAACCGGGCCTACGGCGGGTCGGTGCTCGTCAATCTGCTCGCCATGGCGGCGACCGTGGGCTTCGCCGTCTTCCTCACCCAGTACCTGCAGTCCGTCCTCGGGCAGAGCCCGTTCGAGGCGGCGCTGTGGAGCCTGGTGCCGACCGGCGGCGTCCTCGTCGCGGCGCCCGCCGCCGCGGGGCTCGCCCGGCGGTTCGATCGCGGACACGTCATGGGCGGCGGGTTCCTCGTCGCCGCCGCGGGCTTCTGGTGGCTCGCCGGCGTCGATCGCGCCACACCCCTGTGGGTCGTGCTCGTGGCCGGCTCCGTGTACGCCGGTGGACTCGTCTCCGCGATGACCCTCGCCAACGAACTCGCCCTCGGAGCGGCGCCGCCCGAGCGGGCCGGATCCGCCGCCGCCGTCCTGGAGTCGGGACAGGAACTCGGCGGGGCGCTCGGCATGGCCGTGCTGGGATCCGTGGGGGCGGCCGTCTACACCGGGGGGATGCCCGCGTCCGCCCCGGCCGCGGCCCGGGAGACGCTGGGGGGTGCGCTGGCCTTCGGGCCCTCGGTGCTGGACGACGCCCGGGACGCGTTCGTGGACGCCATGGGGGCGGTCGCCGTCGGGGCCGCCGTGCTGATGCTCGGTTCGGCGGTGCTGGCGTTCTCCCTGCTGCGGTCGGCGGCCGCCCGGCGGGGGTGAGACCCGCCGGGCGCTCCCGGGTGCCGACGGGCGGGGGCGCCCCCTCAGCCCACCAGGCTCTCGCGCCAGGCCCGGTGCAGGCCCGCGTAGCGGCCCTCCCCGGTGACCAGCGCCGAGGGCGTGCCGTCCTCGACGACACGGCCCGACTCCATCACCAGGACCCGGTCCGCGACCTCGACCGTGGACAGACGGTGGGCGATGACCACCGCCGTACGGCCCGCCAGGACCGTGTCCATCGCCCGCTGCACCGCCCGCTCGCCCGGTACGTCGAGGGAACTCGTCGCCTCGTCGAGGATCAGGACCGCCGGGTCCGCGAGCAGCGCCCGCGCGAAGGCCACCAGCTGGCGCTGGCCGGCCGAGATACGGCCGCCGCGCTTGCGTACGTCCGTGTCGTAGCCGTCCGGGAGACCGGTGATGAACTCGTGCGCCCCGATGGCGCGGGCCGCATCCTCGATCTCCTCGCGGGTCGCCTCCGGGCGGCCGATCGCGATGTTCTCGGCGACCGTTCCGGAGAAGAGGAACGCCTCCTGCGTGACCATCACGACGCCGCGCCGGAGTTCCGGGGTGGACAGGTCGCGCAGGTCCACGCCGTCCAGCCGCACCGCGCCGTCCGTGGGGTCGTAGAACCGGGCCAGGAGCTTCGCGAGGGTCGACTTGCCCGCGCCCGTCGCACCCACGACGGCGACCGTCTGACCGGCCGGGATCGTCAGGTCCAGGGTGGGCAGGACCTCGCCGCCCGTCCGGTACGCGAAGCGGACCGCGTCGAAGACCACTTCGCGGCCCGGGGAGCCCGTGCGGGCCGGGAGGGTCCTGGGGGCGGCCGTCTCCGGGACTCCCGGCTCCTGGGCCAGCAGGCCCGCGATCTTGGCGAGGGACGCGGCCGCCGACTCGTACGAGTTGAGGAACATGCCCAGGCGGTCGATCGGGTCGTACAGACGGCGCATGTACAGGACCGCCGCCGCCAGGACGCCCAGTTCCAGGGAGCCCGAGGCCACCCGGTGGGCGCCCCACAGGCACATGCCGGCGACGGCCGTGTTCGCGACGAGACGCGAGCCGACCACGTACCGGGCCATCTCCAGGAGGGCGTCGCCGTTGCTGCGCTCGTGCCGGTGGTTGAGCGCCGCGAACTCGGCGTCGTTGACCTGCTCCCGGCGGAACGCCCGCACCGGACGGATGCCGTTCATCGTCTCCGCGAACTTCACGATCACGCCCGCGATGGCCGTGGAACGCTCCGCGTACACCGCCCCGGCGCGCCTTCTGTAGAGGCTCACGAGGAGGTGGAGGGGGACGAAGGACGCCACCGCCACCGCGCCGATGCCCAGGTCCAGCCAGAGGAGGATGGCCGCGATCGAGACGAAGGAGAGGATGACGCCGATCAGTTCCTGGAGTCCCTCCGAGAGGAGCTCCCTGAGGGACTCGACGTCCGTGGTCGAGCGGGAGATCAGCCGGCCCGAGGTGTAGCGCTCGTGGAAGTCGACGCTCAGGATCTGGGCGTGCCGGAAGATACGGCCGCGCAGGTCGAGGAGGACATCCTGGTTGACGCGGGCGGCCCCGCGGACGAAGACGTACTGGAGGAGGCCCGAGAGCACGGCGCACAGGAGATAGCCGAGCGCCACCGCGACCACCGGTCCGTGGTCGCCCGCGCGGAAGGCGGGGACGCCGCGGTCGATGGCGTACGCGACCAGGAGCGGGCCCGCCTGGACGGCTCCCTCCTTGACGAGGAGGACGAGTGCGGCGACCGCGACCCGCGCCCGGTGGGTGGCCAGGAGCGAGCGGAGCAGGGCGCCCGTCGCCCCGGGCGGTGCCGGGAGGTCGTCGCGGTCGAAGGGGTCCCCGGCCGGAGCCGCTTCGGCCGGGGCCTGCCGCTCGGTGAGTGTCGTCGTCTCTGTCATCGCTCGTCCTTGCCTTCGCCGGACATCAGCCAGGCGTACTCCTCGCTGGTCCGCAGCAGTTCCTGATGCGTTCCCACGGCCGCGATCCGGCCCTCGGACAGCAGGGCCACCCGGTCGGCCAGCATCACCGTCGACGGGCGGTGCGCCACCACCAGTGCCGTCGTCTCCCGCAGGACCTCCCGCAGGGCCGCCTCGACCCGGGCCTCCGTGTGGACGTCGAGAGCGGAGAGGGGATCGTCCAGGACCAGGAAGCGGGGGCGGCCGACGACCGCACGGGCCAGGGCGAGCCGCTGGCGCTGGCCGCCGGAGAGGCTCAGGCCCTGCTCGCCGACCTGGGTCCCGGTGCCCTGGGGCAGCCGGTCGACGAAGCCGTCCGCCTGCGCCACCCCGAGGGCGCGCCGCAGTTCCGGCTCGCCCGCCGTCCCGTCGGCCCCCATCAGGACGTTCTCCCCGACGCTGGCGGAGAAGAGGGTGGGCTCCTCGAAGGCCATCGAGACCAGGGACCGCAGCCGCTCCCGTTCCATCCCGGCGACGTCCTCGCCGTCGAGGAGGATGCGGCCGCCCGACGCCTCGTGGAGCCTCGGTACGAGCGCGGTGAGCGTGGTCTTGCCGGAGCCCGTGCCGCCGACCAGGGCCAGGGTCTCGCCGGGACGGATGTGGAGGTCGATCCCGTCGAGGACGGGCGGGGAACCGTCGGGGGCGTCCGGGTAGCGGAACGACACGCCCTCGAACCGGACCCCGTCGGGACCGTTCCGCGGGGCGTCGTCTCCGGAGGGGGTGTCCGGCTCCTCGTCGGCGTCCATCACCTCGAAATACCGTTCCGTAGCGGTCGCCGCCTCCTGGCTCATCGCGAGCAGGAAGCCGATCGACTCCACCGGCCAGCGCAGCGCCAGCGCCGTCGAGAGGAACGCGACGAGCGTGCCCGCCGACAGGCCCCCGTCCGCCACCTGGATCGTGCCGAGGACGAGGGCGGCGCCGATGGCCAGTTCCGGCACGACGGTGATGACCGCCCAGATCGCCGCGAGCAGCCGTGCCTTGGCGAGTTCCGTGCCGCGCAGCCGCCCGGAGAGTTCACGGAAGGCCTTCGCCTGGCTGCGGTGACGGCCGAAGCCCTTGACGATCCGGATGCCGAGGACGCTCTCCTCGACGACCGTCGTCAGATCGCCCACCTGGTCCTGGGCGCGGCGCGCGATCACCCCGTACCGGCCCTCGAACATCGAGCAGACGACGACCAGGGGGACGACCGGGGTCAGCAGGACGAGACCGAGGGACCAGTCCTGGGCGAGCAGCAGGACATAACCCGCGAGGATCGTCACACCGTTGACCAGGAGGAACGTCAGCGGGAAGGCCAGGAACATCCGGACCAGCATGAGGTCGGTCGTGCCGCGCGAGAGCAGCTGACCCGACGCCCACCGGTCGTGGAAGGCGATCGGGAGGCGCTGGAGCCTGCCGTACAGGTCGGCCCGCATCCGCGCCTCGACCCCGGACAGCGGCCGCGCCACCAGCCAGCGCCGGTAGCCGAAGAGCACCGCCTCCGCGATGCCGAGCAGCAGCAGGTAGAGGGCGCCCAGCCACACCCCGCCCGGATCCCGGTCCGCGACGGGCCCGTCCACCAGCCACTTCAGTACGAGCGGGATGACGAGCGACAGACAGGAGGCGACGATCGCGACGGTCGCGGCCGTGAACAGCCGCCCCCGCACGGGCCGCACGTACGGCCAGAGGCGGAGCAGCACCCGCACCGTCGAACGGCCGGGAGTGCCGGCGGCGTCGGGAGTGCCGAGGGTGCCGGGGGCGTCGGGACTGGGGGGCTCTGGGGCGACAGGTTTCTCGGGCATCAGGTCCGACCATACGGTTCACCACTGACACGTCTCATCCGGTTTTCCGGCCGCGATCCCCGCCGCGACCGCAACCGCGACCGCCCCCGCGCCGCCCGCTGGTGCTTCCGTCGCCACGCGGTCTCAGCCGGGCCTTCCGGACGGCCCACGGTCACAGCCCGAGCGGGCACCGGGAGTGCGCGCAGAGTCAACGATCCGTGCGCCGGGAGTCAAGGACACCGCCGACGGCCTGACCGACACTGTTCGAACACGCGGAGCGTCATACGGGGGATGTTCGGACGGTCCGCGGCACGGGGTACCCGTGCGGGCCGCGCCCCGGTCCGCAGGGGGAGCACCCGCCCGCCCCGGCCACCGCCGTCGCGCCGCGGTGGCCGGGCCGGGGCTCACCCCCCGACCCGCAGCAGGACCATCGACCGGGCCCCCACGGTGAGGGTTCCGCCGCCCCGGTGGACCGTTCCCGGCGTCACCGACTGGTCCTCCCCCGCCGTGTCGACGACCAGTTCGTACGTCTCCGCCCACGGGGGGCCCGGGAGGCGGAAGTCGAGGGGCCGCGGGCCCGCGTGGAGGACGGCGAGGAAGCTGTCGTCGGTGATCTGCTCGCCCCGCTCGTCCCGGCCCGGTATGTCGCGGCCCGACAGATAGAGGCCGAGCGTGGCCGTGGGCGCGTACCAGTCGGGCTCCGTCATCTCGGTGCCCTCGGCGGTGAACCAGGCCAGGTCGCGCAGCCCGTCCGCGCCCTGGGGGCGGCCGGAGAAGAAGGCGCGGCGGCGCAGCACCGGGTGGTGGTGGCGCAGGGCGAGGAGCCGCCGGGTCAGGGCGAGCAGCTGGGCCCGGCCGGGGTCGTCCGGGAGGGTCCAGTCGAGCCAGCCGATCTCGTTGTCCTGGCAGTAGGCGTTGTTGTTGCCGCCCTGGGTCCGGCCCATCTCGTCGCCGGCGACGAGCATCGGGACGCCGGTGGAGAGGAGCAGGGTGGTGAGGAGGTTGCGCTGCTGGCGCAGCCGCAGCGCGTTGATTCCGGGATCGTCGGTCTCGCCCTCCGCCCCGCAGTTCCAGGAGCGGTTGTCGTGGGTGCCGTCCCGGTTGCCCTCGCCGTTGGCCTCGTTGTGCTTGCGCTCGTACGTGACGAGGTCCCGCAGGGTGAAGCCGTCGTGCGCGGTGACGAAGTTGACGGAGGCGTAGGGCCGGCGCCCGCCCCAGGCGTACAGGTCGCTGGAGCCGGAGAGCCGGTAGCCGAGATCCCGTACGTCGGGCAGCGCACCGCGCCAGAAGTCCCGTACGGCGTCCCGGTAGCGGTCGTTCCACTCGGTCCACAGGGGTGGGAAGGAGCCCACCTGATAGCCGCCGTTGCCCACGTCCCAGGGTTCGGCGATGAGTTTGACCCGGCGGAGCACCGGGTCCTGGGCGATCACGGCCAGGAACGGGGAGAGCATGTCGACGTCGTGCATCGAGCGGGCGAGGGCCGCCGCCAGGTCGAAGCGGAAGCCGTCGACGCCCATCTCCGTGACCCAGTAGCGCAGCGAGTCGGTGATGAGCCGCAGCACCTGGGGCTGGACGACGTGCAGGGTGTTCCCGCAGCCCGTGTAGTCGGCGTACCGGCGGGCGTCGGACTGGAGCCGGTAGTAGCCGCGGTTGTCGATGCCCTTCAGGGAGAGCGTGGGGCCGAGCTCGCCCGCCTCGGCGGTGTGGTTGTAGACGACGTCGAGGATGACCTCGATGCCGGCCGCGTGCAGCGCCCGCACCATCCGCTTGAACTCGCCGACCTGCTGCCCGGTCGTCCCCGAGGAGGAGTAGCCGGCGTGCGGGGCGAAGTAGCCGATCGAGTTGTAGCCCCAGTGGTTGCGCAGCCCCCGGCGGAGGAGATGGTCCTCGTGGGCGAACTGGTGCACCGGGAGCAGCTCGACGGCCGTCACCCCGAGCCGTACGAGGTGCTCGATCGCGGCCGGGTGGGCCAGCCCCGCGTAGGTGCCCCGCAGGTGTTCGGGGATGCCCGGGTGGAGCCGGGTGAAGCCCTTGACGTGCAGCTCGTAGATGACCGAGTCCTGCCAGGGCGTCTTGGGCCTGCGGTCGTCGGACCAGTCGTCGTCGTCCTGGACGACGACCCCCTTCGGGACGTGCGGGGCGGAGTCCCGTTCGTCGCGGACGGTGTCGGCCACATGCTGCTGCGGCCAGTCGCGGACGTGCCCGTACACCTCGGAGGGCAGGGTGAAGTCGCCGTCGACGGCCCGCGCGTACGGGTCGAGGAGCAGCTTCGCCGGGTTCCAGCGGGCACCCGTCCACGGGTCCCAGCGCCCGTGCACCCGGTAGCCGTACCGCCGGCCGGGCCCGATCCCGGGCACGAAGCCGTGCCAGATCTCATGGGTCAGTTCGGTCAGCGGCAGCCGCCGTTCCGTCCCGTCGGGGTCGAAGAGGCACAGCTCCACGGCCTCCGCCCCGCCCGCCCAGAGGGCGAAGTTGGTGCCCGCGACCCCGTCGGGCCCCACCCGGCAGCGGGCGCCGAGTGGTGTCGGCGCACCCGGCCACACCGGTGGCCCGGCCCGCTCCGGGGCATGTTTCGGTACCGCCTGCTGCTCGGCTGCGCTCGCCACCGTTCCGGCCTCCCGCGGCTCGTCGGGCCCGCACCCGGGGGAGCGGCGGCGTCCCGGCCGCCGCACCCGCGCGTGGTTCTCCCCCTGTTCTGCCCGTACGGCCCGGCTCCCAACATGACCCGTACGCACGTTTCCCCTGGAGGGTGGCTGTCGTTGGGCCGAGCGTGACACTTGTATGGAAGCGAGCGAGGTACGCCCTCGTGGTGGCGGGACTGATGGCGGGCCTCGTGGGCTGCACGGCGTCGGACGGCGGAGAGGGCATCGACATCTCCCTGCCGGGCAAGGCGCGGGCCCCCGGCGACGTCATCCGGGTGAGCCCGGAGGACGGCAGGCGCGGGGTGCCGGCCGAGGGGCCGGTCGAGGTGAGGGTGGACAGCGGGCGGCTCGAACGGGTGACCGTCGTCCAGGTGGAGGACGGTCTGCGGACCGAGGTCGCCGGGCGGATCTCCGACGACGGACTGCGCTGGCGGCCCCGGCCGGAGGCCCGGCTCGCGCTGGCCGCGAAGTACAGCGTGGACGCGGTCGCGCTCGACGGGCACGGCCGCCGCTCCGCCCGGCACACCACCTTCACCACCGTCGTGCCCGGGAGCCGGTTCATCGGCTACTTCAAACCGGAGAACCGCTCCACGGTCGGCACCGGCATGATCGTCTCCTTCGGCTTCAACATGCCGATCGAGAACCGCGCCGAGGTCGAGCGGGCCATCCGGATCACCTCGGTGCCGCCGGTCGAGGTGGTCGGCCACTGGTTCGGCAAGGAACGGCTCGACTTCCGCCCCGCCGGGTACTGGCGGCCGGGCACACGGGTCACCGTCGAACTCGGCCTGCGGGACGTCGAGGGCGCTCCGGGTGTGTACGGCATCCAGCGCAAGACGGTCGGCTTCACCGTCGGCCGCTCCCAGGTCTCCCTGGTGGACGCCGCCGCGCACACCATGGAGGTCAGGAGGAACGGCGAGGTCCTGACCACCGTCCCGATCACCGCGGGAGCGCCGAAGACCACCACGTACAACGGGAAGATGGTCGTCACCGAGCTGTACGACGTGACGCGGATGGACGGCCGGACGGTCGGCTTCGGCGGCGAGTACGACATCAAGGACGTGCCGCACGCCATGCGTCTCACCGACTCCGGGACCTTCCTGCACGGCAACTACTGGGCCTCGCCCGAGACCTTCGGCTCCGCCAACGTCAGTCACGGCTGTGTCGGCCTGCGGGACGACAAGGGCGGCAGCGCCGAGTCGCCGGCCGGCTGGTTCTTCGAGCGGACGCTCATCGGCGACGTGGTGGAGGTGGTCAACTCCCGTGACCGTGAGGTCGCTCCCGACAACGGCCTCGGAGGCTGGAACATGGAGTGGAACGAGTGGAAGGCCGGCTCCGCACTCCACTGACCCGTTCGTCTCCTCCGCACCGCCCGGCACGTCTGTTCTCTTAGCAGGTCGATCGGGACGGAACGGTGACATTCACGAGGATCTTTCGTGTCCTGCGGTGTGATTATCTAGCGCCGTGTGCGCGAGTGAATGCGCACGGGGGTGGGGCCGTGGCAGTGCCAGGCCGTGTGAGGGGAGACGACCACAGTGAACGGGCAGCCGATATCGGGGGCATCGGTAGGGACGACGGGGCGGCGCGGCCGACGCGGGGGCGTCAAGCTGCAGGCCCTGGCGGCGGGAGCACTGCTCCTGGTGCTGACCGCCTGCGGCGGCGGTGAGTCGGCCGGCGGCGGTACGGGGGGACAGGGACCGGCCGCCCAGGGCGGCGGCAAGCAGGAGAACGCGGCCTCCCAGGCGGTCGTGACGATCCTTCCGAAGGACGGCGCCGACTCGGTCGCCACCAGCGGGGTCCTCAAGGTCACCGCGGCGCAGGGCAAGCTGACCACGGTCACGGTCGCCGACTCCAAGGGCACCGCGGTCGACGGCAGGATCGCGGCGGACGGCGCCAGCTGGTCTCCCACCGCCCACCTGGCCGCGGCCACGCAGTACAAGGTCCACGCGATCGCCAAGGACGCCGAGGGCCGTGAGTCGGCGAAGGACACCACCTTCACGACCCTGGTCCCGAAGAACACCTTCGTCGGCCACTACACGCCCGAGGACGGTTCGACCGTCGGCGTCGGCATGCCGGTGTCGATCAACTTCACCCGGGGCATCACCGACCCCGAGGCCGTCGAGAAGGCCATCAAGGTGACGGCCGAGCCGGCCGTGCGGATCGAGGGCCACTGGTTCGGCAACGACCGCCTCGACTTCCGCCCGGAGAACTACTGGGCCGCCGGCACCAAGGTGACCGTGCACCTCAACCTGGACGGCGTCGAGGGCCGCCCGGGCGTCTACGGCAAGCAGAAGAAGACGGTCACCTTCACCATCGGCCGCCGTCAGGTCTCCACCGTCGACGCCAGCGCCAAGACGATGAAGGTCGAGCGCGACGGCACCGTCATCAAGACGATCCCGATCACCGCGGGCGCGCCGTCCACGACCACGTACAACGGTCAGATGGTCATCAGCGAGAAGTACAAGGTGACCCGGATGAACGGGGCCACGGTCGGCTTCGGCGGCGAGTACGACATCAAGGACGTGCCGCACGCGATGCGTCTGTCCACCTCGGGCACCTTCGTGCACGGCAACTACTGGGCCTCGGCCGGCACGTTCGGCTCGTCCAACGTCAGCCACGGCTGCGTCGGCCTCCAGGACGCGCGGGGCGCGGGCGACAGCTCCAAGCCGGCGGCCTGGTTCTTCGACCGCTCGATCATCGGCGACGTGGTCATCGTGAAGAACTCCAAGGACAAGCAGATCAAGCCGGACAACGGCCTCAACGGCTGGAACATGGACTGGTCGGAGTGGATCAAGTAGTCCACCGCTCGTCCGAGGGGCCCGGTGCTGTGAGCAACAGCACCGGGCCCCTCGGCGTTAACGGCCACTAACCTTCCTTCCATGACTGTGAACCTCGAAGTCGCCGAAGGCGTCGGCACGATCCGCCTCGACCGCCCCCCGATGAACGCCCTGGACATCGCCACCCAGGACCGGCTGCGCGAGCTGGCCCAGGAGGCGACCGACCGCGACGACGTGCGGGCCGTGGTCCTCTACGGCGGCGAGAAGGTGTTCGCGGCCGGCGCGGACATCAAGGAGATGCAGGTCATGGACCACGTGGCCATGGTCAAGCGCTCCCGCGCCCTCCAGGACGCCTTCACCGCCGTCGCCCGCATCCCCAAGCCGGTCGTCGCCGCGATCACCGGCTACGCCCTCGGCGGCGGCTGCGAGCTCGCGCTCTGCGCCGACTACCGGATCGCCGGCGACAACGCCAAGCTCGGCCAGCCGGAGATCCTGCTCGGCCTGATCCCGGGCGCCGGCGGCACCCAGCGGCTCTCCCGGCTCGTCGGCCCCTCCAAGGCCAAGGACCTCATCTTCACCGGCCGGATGGTCAAGGCGGACGAGGCCCTGACGCTGGGTCTGGTCGACCGGGTCGTCCCGGCCGCCGAGGTGTACGAGCAGGCGCACGCCTGGGCCGCCAGGCTGGCGCAGGGCCCCGCTGTCGCCCTGCGGGCCGCGAAGGAGGCGATCGACCAGGGTCTGGAGGCCGACATCGACACCGGCCTCGCCATCGAGCGCACCTGGTTCGCCGCGCTGTTCGCGACCGAGGACCGCGAGACGGGGATGCGGAGCTTCGTCGAGGAGGGCCCCGGGAAGGCGAAGTTCGCCTGACGTGACAGACCTCGCTTCGTAGGGGCCGATTCCGTCGGAACGGCCCCCGCGAACGGCTCCGTGCGGCCATGATGGGGGCATGGCGGGCCTGGAGGGTAGGGAACAACCGTGGCAGCGCGCAAGCGCCGCCGCAGCGCGGTGGTCACCGGCCGCGGACGACGAACAGGCCGCCGACGCAGTGGAGTTGTACGGCAACCCGGCCGAGGAGGATGTCCGGCTGCCGTCCCGGCCCGAATCCGCGTGGGTGGCCCGCCGGCTCACCCAGCATGTCGTGCTGCGGCAGTGGGCACTCGGCCCGCAGATCGCCGAGCACGCGGTGCTCCTCGTCTCGGAGCTCGTCGGGAACGCGGTCCGGCACACCGGCGCCCGGGTCTTCGCGCTGCGGCTCCAGCGGCGGCGCGGCTGGATCCGGGTCGAGGTCCGCGACCCCTCCCGCGGGCTGCCCTGTCTGATGCCGGTGCACGAGCTCGACACGAGCGGCCGGGGACTCTTCCTGGTCGACAAGCTCTCGGACCGCTGGGGCGTGGACCTGGCGCCGCGAGGCAAGACGACCTGGTTCGAGATGCGGGTCGCCGACCGCCCCTGATGTCCGCGCCGCCCGCATCCGAGCGGCTCCCGCCCGCACCCGAGCGGCTTCCTGTCGTCCCCCGGACGCACGGAAGCCCCCGTGTGCCGTGGTGGGGCACGTGGGGGCTTCCGTGTGATGCGCCGTGGACGGGGGGGTGTATCCACGGCAGCTATGTCGACCTGGCCCGGGTCAATGGGGGTCGGTGACTCCGACTATGGCAGACAGGGGGCTCTCCTGCCAAAAGTCCCTAGTGGGGCAAGGTGGGTCAAAAGCGGACACTTTAATGGTGAATCGTTGGTGACGTGCGGCACTCACCTTGCAAACAGTGAATGACTATGCGGTTCGTGGCGTGTTTCCGGTGGTCGTCCGCATGCTGGACGCCTTGTGCGGGCCCGTAAACGTCCTGGATTGGCCTAATCGTAATAAATCGTGCGCTATCGCCTTTAAATGGTCGGGTGAAGCCGATCGACCGCCGCGGAGCCCTCCGGGCCGGAACGGCCGCCGCCCTCGCGGGAGCCCTCGCCACCGCCTGCGGCACGGCCCCCCGCCCCGCCGCCCCCGCCCCGAGACGCCCCGCCCCCGCACCCCGTGCGGCCCCCGCCCCCCGGCGCCTCCCCGGCCGCCCCGCCGAGATCACCCACGGCCCCCGCGACCGGCCCCGGGTCGCCCTCACCTTCCACGGCCAGGGCGACCCCGCCCTCGCCCGCACACTCCTCGGCCAGGCCGAGAAGGCCGGCGCCCGCGTCACCGTCCTCGCCGTCGGCAGCTGGCTCGACGCCCACCCCGACCTGGCCCGCCGGATCCTCGACGGCGGACACGACCTCGGCAACCACACCCAGCGCCACATCGACGTCAACGCCATGACCGAGGCCGAGGCCCTCGCCGAGATCGAGGCCTGCGCCACCCGGCTGCGCCGGCTCACCGGCTCCATCGGCACCTGGTTCCGGCCCTCCCGCACCCAGCACGCCGCCCCCACCGTCCTGCGCGCCGCCCGCCGCGCCGGATACCCGCACGTCCTCTCGTACGACGTCGACTCCCTCGACTTCACCTCGCCCGGCGCCGCCGCCGTCGTCCGCAACGTCACCGGGCCGGTCCGCGCGGGCTCCGTCGTCAGCCTGCACTTCGGCTACCCGGACACCGCCGTCGCGCTGCCCCTCCTCCTCGCCGACCTCGACCGCCGCGGACTGCGCGCGGTCACCACCACGGAGCTGCTGACCTGATGGCCCACCGCACGCAGAGACACGTCACGGCGAGGACGAGCGCCCTCCTCGCCGCCGCCCTCCTCGTCACACTCGCCGGCTGCGGCGGCGGGGACCCGGGCGACGGAGCCGCCCCCGTGAAGAAGGCCGCCCCCGCAGCACCCGAGCCGGCCGCGGCGCCCGCCGGGCTTCCCGGGATGCCGCCGGTCCTCGACCCGAAGGACGTCTACGCGGCGGACCGGCCCAACCGGCTCTCCCCGGTCGTCAAGAACTTCCCCTCCCGGGTCTACGTCCCCAACACCAACTCCAACACCGTCTCCGTCATCGACCCGGCCACCTACCAGGTCGTCGAGACCATCCCCGTCGGCATCCAGCCCCAGCACGTCGTGCCGTCCTGGGACATGAAGACCCTCTGGGTCAACAACAACCGGGGCCACACCCTCACCCCGATCGATCCCGCCACCGGTGTCGCGGGCAAGCCCGTCGAGGTCCACGACCCGTACAACCTCTACTTCACGCCCAACGGCAAGTACGCGATCGTGATGGCCTCGCTCGACCGCGAACTCGTCTTCCGCGACCCCCACACCATGGAACGGCGGAAGACCGTCCCGGTCAGCTGCTACGGCGTCAACCACGCCGACTTCTCCGCCGACGGGCGCTACTTCGTCGTCTCCTGCGAGTTCTCCGGCGAACTGCTCAAGGTCGACACCGAGAAGATGGAGGTGATCGGCAAGCAGAAGCTGCCCTTCGAGGGCGCCATGCCGCAGGACGTGAAGATCTCCCCGGACGGCAAGACCTTCTACATCGCCGACATGATGGCCCACGGCGTATGGATCCTGGACGGCGAGAAGTTCACCACCCCGACCCTGCTGCCCACCGGCAAGGGCTGCCACGGCCTCTACATCAGCCGGGACTCGCGGGAGATGTACATCCCCAACCGGGGCGAGGGCTCCATCTCCGTCTTCGACTTCGAGAAGAACCGGCTGACGAAGAAGTGGCGGCTGCCCGACGGCGGCTCCCCGGACATGGGTGGCGTCTCCGCCGACGGCAAGGTGCTCTGGCTCTCCGGCCGCTACGACTCCGAGGTCTACGCGATCGACACCACGAGCGGCAAGCAGCTGGCCCGCATCCCGGTCGGCGGCGGACCCCACGGCCTCGCGGTCTATCCGCAGCCGGGCCGCTACTCGCTGGGACACACGGGGATCTTCCGCTGACGGCCGGAGAGGGCCGGGGTGGCCGGACCGCGCACAGCGCGCCCTTCCGGGCCAGCTAATCTGACCCCCGTCAGAGAAGCACCAAGAAGGGGCGGACGCAGTGGCGGACATCGACTCGGCACGCACGGCATTCAACCGGTTCGACGTGGACGGCGACGGCTTCATCACCGCCGCGGAGTACAAGAGCGTCATGGCGCAGCTGGGTGACTTCCACGTCACCGAGACGGTCGCCGAGGCCCTCATCAAGCAGCGCGACGACAACGGCGACGGCCGGCTGTCCTGGGACGAGTTCTGGTCCCACCTCAGCAAGGCCTGAGCCGCCCGCCCGGACGGGTGGCGCAACCCTGGGTCGCCGCCCGTCCGGGGCGCGGGAACGATCCGTCCGGTGACGCTTCCCGGACGGAGCGGAGCCGTGCGGTGCGGGGCCTACGGCCTCAGCACTCGATGATGTTCACCGCGAGACCGCCGCGGGCGGTCTCCTTGTACTTCACGCTCATGTCCGCGCCGGTCTCCTTCATGGTCTTGATGACCTTGTCGAGGGAGACCAGGTGGCTGCCGTCGCCGCGCATGGACATCTTGGCCGCCGTGACGGCCTTGACCGCCGCCATGCCGTTGCGCTCGATGCACGGGATCTGGACCAGGCCGCCGACCGGGTCGCAGGTCAGGCCCAGGTTGTGCTCCATGCCGATCTCGGCCGCGTTCTCGACCTGCTCCGGGGTGCCGCCGAGGACCTCGGCCAGCGCGCCGGCCGCCATCGAGCAGGCCGAGCCGACCTCGCCCTGGCAGCCGACCTCGGCGCCGGAGATGGAGGCGTTCTCCTTGAAGAGCATGCCGACCGCGCCCGCCGCCAGCATGAAGCGGACGATGCCCTCGTCGTCGGCGCCGGGCACGAAGTTCATGTAGTAGTGCAGGACGGCGGGGATGATGCCGGCCGCGCCGTTCGTCGGGGCGGTGACCACCCGGCCGCCCGCCGCGTTCTCCTCGTTCACGGCCATCGCGTAGAGGGTGATCCACTCCATGGCGTGCATCTTCGGGTCGCCCTCGGAGCGCAGCTTGCGGGCCAGGTTCGCGGCGCGCCGGCGGACCTTCAGACCGCCGGGCAGGATGCCCTCGCGGGACATGCCGCGCGAGACACAGGCCTGCATGACCCGCCAGATCTCCAGGAGGCCCGCGCGGATCTCGTCCTCGGTGCGCCAGGCCTTCTCGTTCTCCAGCATCAGCGCGGAGATCGACAGGCCGGTCTCCTTCGCCAGCCGGAGCAGCTCGTCACCGGTGCGGAAGGGGTACTTCAGGACGGTGTCCTCGGGGACGATCGGGTTCTCGCCCTGGACCGCGTCCTCGTCGACGACGAAGCCGCCGCCGACCGAGTAGTACGTCTTCTCCAGGACCGGGCCGCCCTCCGCGTCGTACGCGAAGATCGTCATCCCGTTGGCGTGGTACGGCAGCGCCTTGCGCCGGTGCAGGATCAGGTCGGCGTCGAAGTCGAAGGGGATCTCGTGCGCGCCGAGCAGGTTGATCCGGCCGCTGGACTTGATCCGCTCGACCTCGTCGTCCGCCGTCTCGACGTTCACCGTGCGCGGCGAGCTGCCCTCGAGACCGAGCAGGACCGCCTTCGGGGTGCCGTGGCCGTGGCCGGTCGCGCCGAGGGAGCCGTACAGCTCCGCCCGTACGGTCGCGGTGTGGGCGAGCAGGCCCTCGTTCTTCAGGCGGCGGGCGAACATCCGGGCCGCGCGCATCGGCCCCACCGTGTGGGAGCTCGACGGGCCGATGCCGATCGAGAACAGGTCGAAGACCGAGATGGCCACGGGAGGACTCCTTGTGGGGGCTAGACGCCGTTGTCTGCCGGGGTGGAGCAGAAAAGCGCGGAGAAGGGCGTGCGGTACAGCGCGGGGACATGGGGTGGGGCACCGCGCTCACTGTCCAGTGTGCGCGGTGCCCCGAAGGTCCGTACGAACGAAAGGGTACGAAATTACTACAGGCCGGGGTACAGCGGGTGCTTGTCGGCGAGCGCCGTCACCCGGGCCTTCAGCGATTCGGCCTTCTCGGCGTCGAAGCCGGGCTTCAGGGTCTCCGCGATGATGTCGGCGACCTCGGTGAAGTCCTCGGTCCCGAAACCGCGGGTGGCGAGCGCCGGCGTACCGATGCGCAGACCCGAGGTGACCATCGGCGGGCGCGGGTCGTTCGGAACGGCGTTCCGGTTGACCGTGATGCCGACCTCGTGGAGACGGTCCTCGGCCTGCTGGCCGTCGAGCTCGGAGTTCCGCAGGTCCACCAGGACCAGGTGGACGTCCGTGCCGCCGGACAGGACGGAGACACCGTGCTCGGTGACGTCGTCCCGGACCAGGCGCTCGGCCAGGAGGCGGGCGCCGTCCAGGGTGCGCTGCTGGCGCTCCTTGAACTCCTCCGAGGCCGCGACCTTGAAGGAGACGGCCTTGGCCGCGATCACGTGCTCCAGCGGGCCGCCCTGGAAACCGGGGAAGACCGAGGAGTTCAGCTTCTTGGCGAACGCCTTCTTCGCCAGGATGATGCCGCCGCGGGGGCCGCCGAGCGTCTTGTGCGTGGTGGAGGTCACCACGTCCGCGTGCTCGACCGGGTTCGGGTGCAGACCGGCCGCGACCAGGCCCGCGAAGTGGGCCATGTCGACCCACAGGTACGCCTCGACCTCGTCGGCGATCCGGCGGAACTCGGCGAAGTCCAGCTGGCGCGGGTAGGCGGACCAGCCCGCGATGATCACCTTCGGGCGGTGCTCCTTGGCGAGGCGCTCGACCTCGGCCATGTCGACCAGGCCGGCCTCGTCCACGTGGTACGCGACCACGTTGAACTGCTTGCCCGAGAAGTTCAGGCGCATGCCGTGGGTGAGGTGACCGCCGTGGGCCAGGTCCAGACCCAGGATCGTGTCGCCGGGCTGGGCGATCGCGAAGAGGGCGGCCTGGTTCGCGGAGGCACCGGAGTGCGGCTGGACGTTGGCGTACTCGGCGCCGAACAGGTCCTTGACCCGGTCGATCGCGATCTGCTCGGCGACGTCGACGTGCTCGCAGCCACCGTAGTAGCGGCGGCCCGGGTAGCCCTCGGCGTACTTGTTGGTGAGGACGGAGCCCTGCGCCTCCATGACGGCGACCGGAGCGAAGTTCTCCGAGGCGATCATCTCGAGGGTGGACTGCTGACGGCGGAGCTCGGCGTCGACGGCTGCGGCGACGTCCGGGTCCAGCTCGTGGAGGGGAGTGTTCAGAAGCGACATGAATCGATCCCTAAGGGGTCTCGGGCCCGGTCTCAGTTCCCGGAGAACGCGGTGTACTCGTCGGCGGAGAGCAGCTCGTCCGGCTCACCCGCGACGCGCACCTTGAACAGCCAGCCACCCTCGAACGGAGCCGTGTTCACCAGCGACGGGTCGTCCACCACGTCCTGGTTGGCGGCGACGACCTCACCCGTGACGGGGGAGTACAGGTCGCTCACGGACTTCGTCGACTCCAGCTCGCCGCAGGTCTCGCCCGCGGTGACCGTGGAGCCGACCTCGGGGAGCTGGGCGTAGACGACGTCACCGAGCGCGTTGGCGGCGAACTCCGTGATGCCGACGGTCGAGACGCCCTCCTCGGCGTCCGACAGCCACTCGTGCTCCTTGGTGTAGCGCAGCTGCTGGGGGTTGCTCATGGCCTGATTCTCCTGGATCGGGGGAGTGCTGATGAACGTGGGTCTTGCGGGGTGAGACGCGAAGTGAGACGGATACGTCACTTCTGGCGCTTGTAGAACGGCAGCGCGACGACCTCGTAGGGCTCGTGGGTGCCTCGGATGTCCACACCTACACCCTGGGTGCCGGGCGTGGCGTGCGCCGCGTCCACGTACGCGATCGCGATCGGCTTTCCGAGCGTCGGGGACGGGGCGCCGGAGGTGACCTCGCCGATCACCACGCCGTCCTTGACCACCGAGAAGCCGGCGCGCGGGACCCGGCGGCCCTCGGCGACCAGGCCGACGAGCTTGCGCGGCGGGGCGGTCTCGGCGCGCTCGGCGGCCTTCTCCAGCGCCTCACGGCCGACGAAGCGACCCTCGTTGGTCGTCTTCTCGAACTTCACGACGCGGCCGAGGCCGGCGTCGAAGGGGGTGAGGGCGGTGGTCAGCTCGTGGCCGTACAGCGGCATGCCCGCCTCCAGGCGGAGCGTGTCGCGGCAGGACAGGCCGCAGGGGATGAGCCCGACCGGGGCGCCCGCCTCGGTCAGCGCCTTCCAGACGCCCTCGGCGTGCTCGGGCTTCAGGAACAGCTCGAAGCCGTCCTCGCCGGTGTAGCCGGTACGGGCGATCAGCGCCGGCACACCCGCGACCGTGCCGGGCAGACCGGCGTAGTACTTCAGTCCGTCCAGGTCGGCGTCGGTGAGCGACTTCAGGATGCCGGGGGACTCCGGGCCCTGGACCGCGATCAGGGCGTACGCGTCACGGTCGTCGCGCACCTCGGCGTCGAAGCCCTCGGAGCGGGCCACGAGCGCGTCGAGGACGATCTGCGCGTTGGAGGCGTTGGCGACGACCATGTACTCCGTCTCGCCGAGGCGGTAGACGATCAGGTCGTCGAGGATGCCGCCGTCCTCCTGGCAGATCATCGTGTAGCGGGCACGGCCCACACCCACCGTGGAGATGTTGCCGACAAGCGCGTGGTCGAGGAGCTCGACGGCCTGCGGACCGGTGACGGTGATCTCGCCCATGTGGGAGAGGTCGAAGAGGCCCGCCCTGGTCCGGACGGCGAGGTGCTCGTCCCGCTCGCTGGCGTAGCGCAGCGGCATGTCCCAGCCCGCGAAGTCGGTCATGGTCGCGCCCAGCGAACGATGCAGCGCATCGAGGGCGGTCAGACGGGGGGCAGTGCTCATGGGGTGGCTCCCGGGTCCCAAGGGCGGTTCGGTGACGAAACACATGACGGGCGAGGACGTCCTCCCCATCTGTCATGGAACCTGAGAGGTTCACCGAGAGCATCTCGTCTCCGAGAGATCGGCTTGCACCTTGGGTGGGGACACCGCAGGGTGTCCCGCTTTTCAGATCTGCCTCATCCGCGCGGTACGGGGCCTGAGAGATTCAAGGGAGGGTCTTGCTCCTTCGGCGTCCGGACACGGTGGTCCGGAACTCTCCCGCGCGGATTCGAGCGGCCGGTATGCGATTGTGTGGCGACTGTGCGCGCCTGGCGCGCACATCATTGCACGCGAGCTCGGCGGGGCACATCGCTTGTGTCTCATTACCGTTTCTTTACACTTTGTGGGCAAGGGTCTTCTCAGGCCCGGCAGGGGGAGAAGCGATGAGGTCCGAGCACACCGGCGCGTACGCGCCGAGTACCGGCATACCGTCCCAGCGGGCCCGCGCGAGAACCCGGGGCCGCGGCCGGCTCCTGCGCGACCTGCGCGAGCGCGGCGGCCGGGGCCCCCGCGCCCTCAGCTTCGCCGCCGGCGACCTGGTGGTCGTCTCCGGGCTGCCCGGCAGCGGCAAGTCCACCCTCATGAAGCGCGCCGTCGAAGGCACCGGCATCGACTCCCAGGACACCCGCGAGCGCTGGGAGGCCCGGATGCCCCGCTTCCTGCCGTACGCCGTCTACCGGCCGCTGGCCCGGCTCGCGCACTACGCCGGGCTGCGCCGCGCCCTGCGCTCCGGCGCCGGGGTGATCGTGCACGACTGCGGCACCCAGTCCTGGGTGCGGGGCTGGCTCGCCCGTGAGGCCCGCCGCCGCGGCCGGGCCCTGCACCTGGTCCTGCTCGACGTCTCCCCCCACATCGCCCGCCAGGGCCAGCGCTGCCGCGGCCGGGGTGTCTCGTCCTATGCCTTCGCCCGGCACCGCCGGGCCGTCGGCCGGCTCGTCGCGGCCGCCGAGTCGGGCCGTCTGCCGCACGGATGCGCCTCCGTGACCCTGCTCGACCGGGACGCGGCGGACACCTTGCGGAAGATCGGATTCCGCGAGGCTTCCTGAGAGACGGCGGGAAGAGACCACCTCCTCGGGGGCCCCGCGCCGGGCGCTCGTACCCTTGTCTTCTGGCCACGGCGGCGCCGGGGCGGCGTTAGGGTGCTGCCGGGCGGCCGGTACGGCAGGCCGTGCGAGAAGGGGAAACGCGACCGTGGACGTGACGTGGCCGGGCAATGAGCTCGAAGAGGTCCTTGCCGCCTCACTCGGCAACCCCTCGGCCGGTGGCCGGCTGGTCGAGGTACTCGGCCGCAGCCCGGTCTGGGTGCCCCTGCCCAACGGCGGCGGACCCGACAGCCCCGACCTCGACATCCCCACCATGGAGATCGACGGCGCGGCCTTCGTCCCCGTCTTCAGCTCCGAACAGCAGTTCCTCGCCTGTGTCGGCAGTCACATGTCCTTCACCGTCGCCCCCGCCCGCGAATTCGCCCGCGGCCTGCCCCCGCAGCTCGGCATCGCCGTGAACCCCGGCGGCACCGTCGGCGTCCCGCTGCCCCCGCCCGCCGTCGCCGAACTCTGCCGCGCCGGCCGCACCCCGCTCGACGGCCCCGCCACCGGCGGCCGCGTCCGGCTCTTCGAGCCCGACTGGCAGGACGACCCCGTCGACTTCCTCGCCGCCGCCTCCGCCGAGTTCGAGGCCACCGGCGTCGTCGTCACCGCCCGCCGCGCCCTCGCCAGCGTCGAGGGCACCGAACCCGCCCTCTTCATCGGCGTGCAGCTCGCCGCCTGGGACGGAGTCGACCGCAACGCGCCCCTGGACGCCCTCGGCCGCGCCCTCGGCCGGGTCGAGGTCGCCTGGCCCGTCAACCTCATCCTGCTCGACATGGCGCAGGACCCGGTCGGCGACTGGATGCTGGAACGGGTGCGCCCCTTCTACCAGCGCGCCGCCGTGTGACGGACGGCCTGTTTAAGCTGAACTTCTCGACAGCAGGACAGACGTCGGCATGACAGGCGTCGGCAGGACGGGCGTCGGTACGACGGACGCCGGCAGGACGGACGTCGGAACAGACGTGGTGACGGAAGAGGGGCGGGACCCAGGGTGAGCGCGTCAGGCACCGCTGCGGCCGGACAGGTCGAGCACATGCTGCGCCAGGTGGCACCCGGACGCTACGACGCGTACGAACAGCTGCTGCACGCCCTCGCCGACGGCGAGCTCTGGATGCTGCTCTGGCACGGCTCGCCGGGCTCGTCCGACGCCCAGTACGGGAACATGGAGGTCGACGGCTTCGGCTACGCGCCCTGCGTCACCTCCGCCCAGGAACTCTCCGCCTCCGGCTGGCACCGCGCCCACGAGCTCGTCACCGGCCGGGAGATCGCCCGCGCCCTCTACCCGGACCGGTGGGGCGTCTGGCTCAATCCGCACGCTCCCGGCGGCGGCGTCGGCATCCCCTGGGCCGACCTGCGCCGGATCGCCACCGGCCTCGACCGGATGCCCGCCGGGCCGCTGCGGGTCACCGAGCCCACCCTGGAGATGCCGCAGTTCTACGCCCTGCTCACGCAGAACGCGCACCGCACCCCCGCCGTCCGGGCCCTGCGCCGCGGCTGGGTGCAGCCCGCGCTCGGCTCGCCGTACCTCGTCATCGGCCTCGATCTGTACGACACGTCCGCCTCGGCCGTCGACACGGTCCGGGCGATGATGCGCCAGTCCATCGGAGCCGTACCCGACGGGCTGCCCGTCTCGACGGTCGCCCTCTCCGACGCCTACGACCCGGTGGCCCTCTGGCTGCGGGCGAACGGGCGCCCGTTCTACGACCGCGAGGCACACGCGGGACGCGGTGCCGCGGCCGTTCCCGGGTACGGCTACCCGCCCCCGGCTCCGTCCGGATACTGAGACGCACCTCCTCTCGCATCCTGTCCCACCGGCCTCCGGAGTTCGCTCCGGAGGCCTTCGTTCGCCCCAATTCAGCCCCCCGAAGACCCAGTTGAGGGACATGTCCGATTAGGGGGAAGAGGCCCCGAGATGGTCCGCTCAGGTGATCGCGACGTCCGGATAACGGAAGTCGCAGCACCGCATCACGTTTGAGCAAACATTCCTCGTCAGGGCTGGCGGGTGATCGCAAGCGCATTGAAGACTCCCCGGAACACCGGGTGTTCGGCTCCTTTCGAGCAGGTGCCCAGCAGGTTGTTCCACCGAGCCGCTACCCGCGGCGGGCAAGGGCCGGCTACCCGCGGCCGAGAGGGGTCCTCACCACGATGACGGCACCACTGCACGAGGCGAGTGCGGGCGAGTCGACCGCCACCGCTGATGCCGCGCCCGGCGCACCAGGCATTCCGGACACCTCCGGCACCCCCAAGGCGATCGAGGGCCGCTCGCCCTGGCAGATCGCCTGGACCCGGCTCAAGCGCGACAAACTGGCCCTCGCGGGCGCCTTCGTCGTCGTCTTCCTCGTCCTGGTCGCGCTCTTCGCGCCCCTGATCGTCGGACTCCTCGGCCACCCGCCGGACGAGTTCCACGAGGACCAGATCGACCCGCTCTTCGGCACCCCGATCGGCTCCTGGGGCGGCGTGAGCTCCGACTTCCTCTTCGGGGTCGAGCCCGTCAACGGCCGGGACGTCTTCAGCCGCATCGTCTACGGCGCCCGGATCTCGCTGCTCGTCGCCTTCCTCGCGGCGGTCTTCGCCGTCGTCCTCGGCACGGTCCTCGGCATCATCGCCGGCTACTTCGGCGGCTGGATCGACGCGGCACTCAGCCGGGTCATGGACGTGATGCTCGCCTTCCCGCAGCTGCTCTTCACGATCGCCCTGGTCTCCGTCCTGCCGAACGAACTCCTCGGCCTCGACGGCTCGGGCGTCCGCATCGCCGCCCTGGTGCTCGTCATCGGCTTCTTCGGCTGGCCGTACGTGGGCCGCATCGTCCGGGGCCAGACCCTCTCGCTGCGCAACCGCGAGTACGTCGAGGCCGCCCAGAGCCTCGGCGCCGGCCGCCTCTACATCCTCCGCCGCGAGCTGCTGCCCAACCTGATCGCCCCGATCACGGTCTACGCGACCCTCATGATCCCCACCAACATCCTCACCGAAGCGGCGCTCAGCTTCCTCGGCGCGGGCGTGAAGCCTCCCACCGCTTCCTGGGGACAGATGCTGTCGACGGCCATCACCACCTACGAGTCGGATCCCCTGTTCATGGTGATCCCCGGCTTCGCGATCTTCATCACCGTTCTGGCGTTCAACCTCTTCGGCGACGGCGTGCGTGACGCGCTCGACCCGAAGGGCTCCCGCTGACCGTTCGCCGACGATCCGCAAGACCCGCCCCTGCCGCTGTCGACAGGAGGCTCATCCCCACATGGCGGACCGCCGTATCGGCCGCCACTATTCCGGAGGTTGCGAGACCCATGACTCTGATGAGCTCTCAGAGGCGCAGAATCGCCGCGGGCGCGCTGCTCGCGGCGGCCACGATGGTCGTCACCACCGCCTGTGGCGGCGGCGGCGAGAGCGGCGGCGGCGACAAGGGCAAGGGCGGTGCGCCCGGCTTCAACGCCGGTGTGAACAAGGTCGCCAACGCCTCGGACAAGAAGGGCGGCGAGCTGAAGTTCATCGGCTCGCAGGAGGCCGACTCGTGGGACCCGCAGCGCGGCTACTACGGCTTCGTCTGGGACTTCCAGCGCTACTACACGCGCCAGCTGGTCACCTTCAAGAGCGAGCCGGGCGCCGCCTCCACCGAGCTGGTCCCGGACCTCGCCACCGACGCCGGCAAGGTCTCGGCCGACGGCCTGACCTACACCTTCACGCTGAAGGACGGGGTGACCTGGCAGGACGGCAAGCCGATCACCTCGAAGGACATCAAGTACGGCATCGAGCGCATCTGGGCCCAGGACGTCATCTCCGGCGGCCCGATCTACCTCCAGCAGGTCCTCGACCCCAAGGGCGAGTACAAGGGCCCGTACAAGGACACCTCCGCGGACAAGCTCGGCCTCAAGGCGATCGAGACCCCGGACGACAAGACCATCATCTTCAAGCTGCCGGTCGCCAACGGTGACTTCCTGCAGATGCTGGCCATGCCCGCCGCCTCCCCGGTCCGCCAGGACAAGGACACCAAGGCCAAGTACGGCCTGAACGTGTTCTCCTCCGGCCCGTACAAGTGGGAGTCGTACACGCCGAACAAGTCCATGAAGCTTGTCCGCAACGACAAGTGGGACGCCAAGACGGACACCGTCCGCAAGGCGCTCCCGGACAAGATCAGCGTCACGTTCACCACGAACGCCGACGACATGGACAACCGTCTGGTCGAGGGCGAGTACGACCTCGACATCAACGCGACGGGCGTCGGCGCCTCCGCCCGCCAGAAGGTGCTCCAGCAGCACAAGGGCAACGTCGACAACCCGCAGACGGGCTTCATCCGCTACGCGGTCTTCCCGCAGACGGTCATCCCCAACATCGAGTGCCGCAAGGCCATCATCTACGCGGCCGACTCCAAGTCGCTGCAGACCGCCCGTGGCGGCCCGCAGGCCGGTGGCGACATCGCCTCCAACATGCTGCCGCCGGCGCTCAAGGGTGCCGACGCGAAGGCCGACCCGTACGGCAAGCTCGGCGGCGCGCCGGACCTCGCCAAGGCGAAGGAAGCCCTGAAGAACTGCGGCAAGCCGAACGGCTTCAAGACCACGATCGCGGTCCGCAACAACAAGAAGATCGAGATCGCGACCGCCGAGTCCCTCCAGCAGTCGCTGAAGGCCGTCGGCATCGACGCCCAGATCGACCAGTTCGACGGCGCCCAGACCTCCGGCATCATCGGTTCGCCGAAGGTGGTCAAGGAGAAGGGCTACGGCATCATCATCATGGGCTGGGGCGCCGACTTCCCGACCGGTCAGGGCTTCCTCCAGCCGCTGGTCGACGGTCGCTTCATCCTGCAGAGCGGCAACAACAACTTCTCGGAGCTGAACGACAAGGCCGTCAACGGCCTGTTCGACCAGGCGCTGAAGGAGACCGACCCGGTCAAGGCCGGCGAGCTCTACAAGCAGATCAACACGAAGGTCTCGGAGGCCGCGGTCTACCTGCCCTTCACCCACGAGAAGAACATCATCTGGCGCGGATCCCGGCTGACCAACGTCTACACCGCCGACGCCTACAACGGCCGCTACGACTACGCGTCGCTCGGCGTCGTCAAGTAATCCGACCCGCTCCACCGGCGCACCACCCGCCGCCAGGTCCGAAGGGCAGGTGATGGCCGAGGGCGGCGGCCGGGGATCCCGATCGGGATCCCCGGCCGCCGACCGGCCGACCGCATGCTTGCATACATAGTCCGGCGACTCTTCGCAGTCGTCGTGATGCTGCTCGTCGTCACTCTGGTGACACTCAGCATCTTCTTCCTCATCCCCAAGATGACCGGCAGCGACCCTGCCGCGATGTTCGTCGGCAAGCAGGCGGATCCGGCTTCCATCGAGGCCATCCGACAGAAGCTCGGTCTGGACGAGCCGATCCTGGTGCAGTTCTGGCACTTCGTCTCCGGCATCTTCGTCGGTCGTGACTACACCGGTGGTGGCGACACCATCCACTGCGCGATGCCCTGTTTCGGCTACTCGTTCCGCACCGAGCAGGACGTCTGGTCGATGCTGGTCGACGCCTTCCCCGTCACCCTGTCCATGGTCATCGGCGCCGCCGTGCTGTGGCTGGTCCTGGGTGTCTCCACGGGAGTCGTCTCGGCGCTCAAGCGGGGCACGATCATCGACCGCGCGGCCATGATCACCGCGCTCGCCGGTGTCTCGCTGCCCATCTTCTTCACCGCCATGCTGGCGATGCTCGTCTTCCGCACCCAACTGGGCTGGCTCAACGCCTCGTACGTGCCGATCACCGAGTCCTTCGGCGGCTGGTTCGGTGGACTGCTGCTGCCCTGGGTGACCCTCGCCTTCCTGTACGCGGCGATGTACGCGCGGCTCACCCGCGCCACCATGCTGGAGGTCCTCGGCGAGGACTACATCCGCACCGCACGGGCCAAGGGCCTCCCGGAGTCGGTCGTGCTCGGCAAGCACGCCATGCGCTCCACCATGACCCCCATCCTGACCATCTTCGGCATGGACCTCGGCGCCCTCATCGGCGGCGCGATCCTGACCGAGACCGCGTTCAGCCTCCACGGCCTCGGCGGACTCGCCATCAAGGGCGTGAGCGAGCGTGACCTGCCGCTGATCCTGGCCGTCACCCTCATCACCGCGGCCTGCGTCGTCGTCGCCAACCTCGTCGTGGACCTGCTGTACGCCGTGATCGACCCCCGAGTGAGGCTCGCATGACGGACAAGCTGACGAAGACCGGCGCGGCGGTGGCGGAACCCGTCGCCACCGGGTCCGCCCCCTCCGACGCCTTCCTCGACGTGCGCGACCTGAAGATCCACTTCCCGACCGACGACGGTCTGGTCAAGTCGGTCGACGGTCTCAGCTTCCAGCTGGAGAAGGGCAAGACCCTCGGCATCGTGGGCGAGTCCGGCTCCGGCAAGTCGGTCACCTCGCTCGGCATCATGGGCCTCCACACCGTCGGCCAGTACGGCCGGCAGAAGGCCCGCATCTCCGGCGAGATCTGGCTGAACGGGCGCGAGCTGCTCTCGGCCGACCCGGACGAGGTCCGCAGGCTGCGCGGCCGCGAGATGGCGATGATCTTCCAGGACCCGCTGTCCGCGATGCACCCGTACTACACGGTCGGCCACCAGATCGTGGAGGCGTACCGCGTCCACAACGCCGTCGACAAGAAGACGGCGCGCAAGCGGGCCGTCGAACTCCTCGACCGGGTCGGCATCCCCGAGCCCGCCAAGCGGTTCGACAACTACCCGCACGAGTTCTCCGGCGGTATGCGCCAGCGCGCGATGATCGCCATGGCGCTCGTCAACAACCCCGCGCTGCTCATCGCCGACGAGCCGACCACCGCGCTCGACGTCACCGTGCAGGCCCAGATCCTCGACCTGATGCGGGACCTCCAGAAGGAGTTCGGCTCCGCGGTCGTCATCATCACCCACGACCTCGGCGTGGTCGCCGAGCTCGCCGACGACATCCTCGTCATGTACGGCGGGCGCTGTGTCGAACGCGGACCGGCCGAGTCCGTCTTCTACGAGCCGCAGCACCCCTACACCTGGGGCCTGCTCGGCTCGATGCCGAGGATCGACCGCGATCAGACCGAGCGGCTCATCCCGGTCAAGGGCAACCCGCCCAGCCTCATCAACATCCCGAGCGGCTGCGCCTTCAACCCCCGCTGCCCGTACGCGGACGTCCCCAAGGGCGGCATCACGCGTACCCAGCGGCCGGAGCTGGCCCTGGCCGGGGACCGCCACTTCTCGGCCTGCCACATGCCGCAGGAGGAGCGGACCCGCATCTGGACCGAAGAGATTGCGCCGAAACTGTGAGCGACAACATGGAACCTCTGCTCAAGGTCACCGGCCTGAAGAAGCACTTCCCCATCCGGAAGGGGCTTCTCCAGCGCCAGACCGGCGCCGTCAAGGCGGTCGACGGGATCGACTTCGAGGTCCTGCCCGGTGAGACCCTCGGCGTCGTCGGCGAGTCCGGCTGCGGCAAGTCCACGATGGGCCGGCTCATCACCCGGCTCCTCGAACCGACCGACGGCACGGTCGAGTTCCAGGGCAAGGACATCTCGCACCTCGGCGTCTCGGGCATGCGGCCCTTCCGCCGCGACATCCAGATGATCTTCCAGGACCCGTACGGCTCGCTGAACCCGAGGCACACCGTCGGCACGATCGTCTCGGCCCCCTTCAAGCTCCAGGGCGTCGTGCCCGAGGGCGGGGTCAGGAAGGAGGTCCAGCGTCTGCTGGGCCTGGTCGGCCTCAACCCCGAGCACTACAACCGCTACCCGCACGAGTTCTCCGGCGGCCAGCGCCAGCGCATCGGCATCGCCCGCGCGCTCGCCCTCAAGCCCAAGCTCGTCGTCGCGGACGAGCCGGTCTCCGCCCTGGACGTCTCCATCCAGGCCCAGGTGGTCAACCTTCTGGACGACCTCCAGGACGAGCTCGGCCTCACGTACGTGATCATCGCCCACGACCTGTCGGTCATCCGGCACGTCTCGGACCGCATCGCGGTCATGTACCTGGGCAAGATCGTGGAACTCGCGGACCGCAAGTCGCTCTACGAGAACCCGATGCACCCGTACACCCGGGCCCTGATGTCCGCGGTGCCGATCCCGGACCCCCGCCGCCGGGGCGCGAAGAGCGACCGCATCCTCCTCACCGGCGACGTCCCGTCCCCGATCGCCCCGCCCCCCGGCTGCCGCTTCCACACCCGCTGCTGGAAGGCCACGGAGGTCTGCAAGACCCAGGAGCCCCCGCTCGTGGAACTCCGCCCGGGCCAGCGGGTGGCCTGCCACCACCCGGAGAACACGGAGTCCCTGACGATCCCGGCCGCCAGGCAGTCGATCGAGATCACGAAGTCCCCGGAGCCCGAGACACCGGTCCCGCCGACGGAGCCGGAGCCGTCGGCTGAGGCCGAGGCGGAGACGCCGACCGAGGCCGAGGCGGAGACGCCGACCGAGGCCAAGGCGGAGACGCCGACCGAGGCCAAGGCCAAGGTCAAGGCGGAGGCGCCGGCCAAGGCCGAGGCGGAGGCGCCGGCCAAGGCCGAGGCGGACACGCCGGCCGAGGCGGAGGCGCCCGAGGCGGCCGCCGCCGAGGGCGACGCGCCGAAGGTGTGACCACGGGGAGGCCCCCGGTGCCGTAGGGCACCGGGGGCCTCTTCGCGTACGGGGCCGGGGACGAAGCCCCCCGACCTTGTACGCCTCTCGCCGGACGTCCCTCCGGCCCGTGCCGCGCCGGGGGTTCGGGGGCGGAGCCCCCGGTCCCGTCAGGGTTTCGGGAAGGGGTGGGGTGGGGGAGTCCCCCGCCCGAAGGGCGGCCCGCCCGGAGCGGCGGACGTCCGCAGGCACCACGCCCCGGCCGCACCACGCCCCGGCCGCACCACGCCCCGGCCGCAGCGCGCCCCCGCCCAGCGCGCCCCCGGCCCCCGCGCCGCCGGTCGCCCCGGGGGCCGGAGCTCCGGAGCCGGGGAGCCCCCGCAGCCGCCGCCGGAACTACCGGCACAATTGGCCGGTGCTCCACGACCTGTTCACCCCCTCCGTCCAACACGCCCTCGACCTCGTCGGCATCTTCGTCTTCGCCATCTCCGGCGCCCTGCTGGCCGTCCGCAAGAACTTCGACGTCTTCGGCATCGCCGTCCTCGCCGAGGTCACGGCCCTCGGCGGTGGTCTCTTCCGCGACCTGATCATCGGCGCCGTGCCGCCCGCCGCCTTCTCCGATCTCGGCTACTTCCTCATGCCGTTGATCGCCGCGGGACTGGTCTTCTTCCTCCACCCGGAGGTCGAGCGCACCCAGACCGCGGTCAACGTGTTCGACGCCGCCGGTCTGGGCCTCTTCTGTGTGACCGGGACGACGAAGGCGTACGACTACGGTCTCGGCCTCACCTCCTCCGCCGCGCTGGGTCTCGCGACGGCCGTCGGCGGGGGTGTCCTGCGGGACGTGCTCGCCAACGAGGTGCCGTCGCTGCTGCGCTGGGACCGGGACCTGTACGCCGTCCCGGCGATCGTCGGCGCCGCGATGGTCGCGCTCTGCATCCGTTTCGACATGCTCAACGGGTGGACCAGCGGCGCCGCGGTCCTCACCGCCTTCGCCCTCCGGCTGCTCGCGATGCGCTACCACTGGCGCGCGCCCCGTGCCTGGAACCGGCGGTCCACGGCCCGCGAGGCACCAGAAAAAGCTACCGCTCAGTAGCTTTCTGGGGTACCGTCGAAACCATGAGCACGAGCATCGAGACCACGCTCGCGACGAGCGAGTTCGACCGCGACACCGCCGTCATCCTCCGGGAGCCCGGTGTCTACGACGCCGACCTGTCGGCCGGCTGGACGATCATCCACGCGGTCAACGGCGGCTATCTCCTCGCTCTGCTCGGCCGCGCCCTCGGCGAGCACCTCCCGCACCCCGACCCGTTCACGATCTCGGCGCACTACCTCACGCCGTCCGTGCCGGGCCCCGCGGTGATCAGGACGGAGACCGTCCGCACGGGCCGGACGCTCTCCACCGGCCAGGCCTCGCTCTTCCAGTACGCGGAGGACGGCACCGAGGTCGAGCGGATCCGGGTCCTCGCCTCGTACGGCAGCCTCGACGCGCTCCCCGACGACGTCCGCACGACCGCGACGCCCCCGGCGATGGCCGCCATCGAGAACTGCTTCTCCGCCTCGGACGGCCCGACCCCGCAGATCCCCGGCTCCTCGGCGATCGCCGACCGGCTCGACCTGCGGCTCGACCCGTCCTGTGTCGGCTGGGCGATCGGCGCGCCGTCGGGGAAGGGTGAGATGCGGGCGTGGTTCGGTCTCGCGGACGGGCGTGAGCCCGACGCGCTGTCGCTGCTCCTGACGGTCGACGCGCTGCCGCCGACCTCCTTCGAGCTGGGCCTCAAGGGGTGGACCCCGACGGTCGAGCTCACCACCCACATCCGCTGCCGCCCGGCCCCCGGCCCGCTGCGGGTCTCCATCACCACCCGCAACCTGGCCGGCGGCTTCCTGGAGGAGGACGCGGAGGTCTGGGACAGCGCCGACCGTCTGGTGGCCCAGTCCCGCCAGCTGGCCCGCGCGCCCCGCGACTGACCCGAAGACCGCGCCCCGGGTCGCCCCGGGGCGAGGCCTGTCACGTCGGGCCCTGGCGTCACCCCTCGGCCCCGCCCGGCCCGTCACGTCCGGCCCCGGCCTCCGGCGTCCCGGCCCCGGCCACCCCCCGGGCCGACCCGGGAACTCGGGCCGTCGTGGCCGGCCCAGGCCCCCGCCACCCCGGCCGGTCACGCCCCCCTCACGCGCCTCGGCGCGGCCCGGGACCCGCCGGCGCCGGGCGCGTAAACCGGCCACCCGCCGAGGCAGCCGTCACGGGCTCGTAGAATCGACCCACCATGGCTTACCTCGACCACGCCGCGACCACGCCCATGCTGCCCGAGGCGATCGAGGCGATGACCGCCCACCTCGCCGTCACGGGCAACGCCTCCTCCCTGCACGCCGCCGGACGGCGGGCCCGGCGGACCGTCGAGGAAGGGCGCGAGACGCTCGCCGCCGCGCTCGGCGCGCGGCCGAGCGAGGTCGTCTTCACCTCCGGCGGCACCGAGGCCGACAACCTCGCCGTGAAGGGCCTCTACTGGGCCCGCCGCGACGCCGACCCCCGCCGTACCCGCGTCCTCGCCAGCCCGGTGGAGCACCACGCCGTGCTCGACGCCGTGGACTGGCTCGCCACCCACGAGGGCGCCGACGTCGAGTACCTCCCGGTCGACCGCTACGGCCGGGTGCACCCCGAGGCCCTGCGCGAGGCGATCGCCCGGGACCCCGAGTCCGTCGCCCTCGCCACCGTCATGTGGGCGAACAACGAGATCGGCACCGTTCTGCCGGTCCGTGAACTCGCCGACGTGGCAGCCGAGTTCGGCGTACCGCTGCACGCCGACGCCGTGCAGGCCGTCGGTCAGGTCCCGGTGGACTTCGCCGCCTCGGGACTCGCCGCGATGACCGTGTCCGGTCACAAGATCGGTGGCCCCTACGGCATCGGCGCCCTGCTCCTGGGCCGCGAGCACACCCCCGTACCCGTGCTGCACGGCGGCGGCCAGGAGCGGCACGTCCGCTCCGGCACCCTCGACGTGCCGGCCGTCGCCGCCTTCGCGGTCGCCGCCAGGCTCGCCACGGAGCGGCGCGAGGACTTCGCCCGTGAGATCGGCGCGCTCCGCGACGAGCTCGTGACGACCGTCCGGGCCCTCGTCCCCGACGCGATCCTCGGCGGCGACCCCGTCGAGCGGCTCCCCGCCAACGCCCACTTCACCTTCCCCGGCTGCGAGGGAGACTCGCTGCTCCTGCTGCTCGACGCCGCGGGGATCGCCTGCTCCACCGGTTCCGCCTGCACCGCCGGCATCGCCCAGCCGAGCCATGTCCTGCTGGCCACCGGCACCGATCCTGACCTGGCCAGGGGCACCCTGCGCTTCTCGCTGGGACACACCTCCACCAAGGAGGACGTCGCGGCGGTCGCGGAGGCGATCGGCCCGGCCGTGGAGCGGGCCAGGACCGCGGGCCTCAGCTGAACCGGACCCGGACCACCGGGCCCCGGGCCCCCACCGGAGCGGCGCACGCACACCGGTGCCCTCAGGCGAGCGCACGTGCACCGGGGCGCTCACGTCGGGGCGCTCACGCGCGCGCCTTGGACGCCTCCCGTACCAGCCGCAGATAGCGGTCCCAGTCCCAGTGCGGACCGGGATCGGTGTGGTCGGTCCCCTCGACCTCCACGTGCCCGATGATGTGCTCCCGGTCCACGGGTATCGCGTACCGGGCGCATATGTCGGCCGTCAGCCGCGCCGATCCCGCGTACATCGCCGCCGTGAAGTCCTGCGGCCTGTCGACGAAGCCCTCGTGCTCGATGCCGATGCTCCGCTCGTTCATGTCACGGTTCCCGGCGTGGAAGGCGACGTCGAGCTCCCGGATCATCTGCGCCACATGCCCGTCCTTGCGGACGACGTAGTGCGCGGCGGCCCCGTGCCCCGGGTCCTTGAAGACCTTCAGCGCGGTCGCGTAGCTGCCCTGGACGACATGGATCACGACCCGGTCGATCCGGTAGTCGTCCGGCCGGTCGGCCCGCCGCCAGTTCGCCCGTGACGCCGAGGTCCACTCGGCGGCCCGGTGGTCGAGCTCACCCTCGACCCGCTTCTTCTCCATCCCCGGCAACCGCCACCAGGCGCGCGCCAGCTCGTCCCTGGCCAGCGCCGCCGTGCCCAGGACGGCGACCCCGCCGCCCAGCAGCACCGCGCGCCGCCCCACCCGCCTGTCCGAACCCTTCGCCCTGCTCCCCATGCCACCGAGAACGCTTACTACCGCGACTCTGGTTCCCGGCGCCCCGTACCCTGGTAGCGCTATGACTCAGACTCCGCCCCCGCGCCCCCTTCGCGTCCTCGCCGCCATGTCCGGCGGAGTGGACTCCGCCGTCGCCGCCGCCCGTGCCGCCGAGGCGGGCCACGACGTCACCGGCGTGCACCTGGCCCTCTCCGCGAACCCGCAGTCCTTCCGTACGGGAGCGCGTGGCTGTTGCACGATCGAGGACTCCCGCGACGCGCGCCGGGCGGCCGACGTCATCGGCATCCCGTTCTACGTGTGGGACCTCGCCGAGCGGTTCCGCGAGGACGTCGTGGACGACTTCGTCGCGGAGTACGAGGCCGGCCGCACCCCCAACCCGTGCCTGCGCTGCAACGAGAAGATCAAGTTCGCGGCGCTGCTGGACAAGGCGCTCGCCCTCGGCTTCGACGCGGTCTGCACCGGCCACTACGCGACGGTCGTCCTGAACGAGGACGGCACCCGTGAGCTGCACCGGGCCTCCGACATGGCCAAGGACCAGTCGTACGTGCTCGGCGTGCTCGACGAGAAGCAGCTCGCGCACGCGATGTTCCCGCTGGGCGACACGCTCACCACCAAGGACGAGATCCGGGCGGAGGCGGAGCGCCGCGGGCTCGCGGTCGCGAAGAAGCCCGACAGCCACGACATCTGCTTCATCGCCGACGGCGACACCCAGGGCTTCCTCGCCTCCCGGCTGGGCAAGGCGGAGGGCGACATCGTCGACGAGGCGGGGACGAAGGTCGGCAGCCACGACGGCGCGTACGGCTTCACCATCGGCCAGCGCAAGGGCCTGCGGATCGGCCACCCGGCCGCGGACGGCAAGCCGCGCTACGTCCTGGACATCTCGCCGGTGAACAACACGGTCACGGTCGGCCCCGTCGAGGCGCTCGACGTCACCGGCCTCACCGCGATCAAGCCCCGCTGGTGCGGCGCCGCCCCGGAGGGCGAGGGCCGCTACACGGCCCAGCTCCGCGCCCACGGCGGCGAGACCGAGGTGACGGCGTCGCTGGAGGACGGCGAGCTGTCCGTCTCCTTCGACGAGCCCGTCCGCGGAGTCGCTCCCGGCCAGGCGATCGTGCTGTACGACGGCACGCGCGTGGTGGGATCGGCCACGATCGCGACGACGTCCCGCCGCGCGACGGCGACGGCGTAACCGTCCCCGGCCGGTGACACCCGCCGTCCTCGGCCGCCCGTGCCGCCCCGGCCCCGGCCCCGGCGTCTCTCGCCCCGGCTTCGGGGCCTCTCGGCCCCCGGCCCCGGCGCCTCCCGGCCCCGGCCCCGTGTCTCAGGCCGCCTCCATGGTCTCCCGGTCCTCCGTGAGGAACTCCTCCAGGACCGGGGCGAGGACGTGCGGGGCCACCTCGGGCGTCTGGCCCGTCAGGGTGCGGTGCCGGGCCCGGGGGAGGGCCGCCGTCAGAGCGCGAGCCGCCTGCCGGGTCCCCGCCGGGCTCGCGCCCCCGTCGACCACCAGTACGCGCGCGTGGACCCGGGCGAGCAGCCGCTCCGGCACCGTCCCCTCGCCGAGGACCGCGAGGTCGTACGCCAGGGTGTGCGCCAGCTCCGCGGCGCCGGGCCGCAGTTCCGTGACCCCGGCCCTCGGCTTCGCGGGCGGCGACGCCGAGTCCGCGAGGAACCGATCGAGCGCCGCGAGCGGGCGTCCCCGGTCGAGCAGCGCCGCCACCTGCCGCCACCGCTCCGCGGCCTCCGCCGAGTAGGGCGGCTCGTACGCCGACACCGCCCCCACCTCCAGCCCGGCCGCCACCGCGGCGAGCGCGAGCACGCCGCCCGTCCCCTCCCCGTACAGGGCCGCCCCGGCACCCGCCTCCCCGACCACCGCGGCCAGATCCTCGATCTCCCGCTCCACCGCGTACGGCCCCGTGTCGCCGCTGCCGCCGCGCCCCCTCCGGTCGTACGCCACGACCGAGAAGCGGCGGGCGAGGAGCCGGCCCAGCGGACGTCCGCCCGCGGCCGTCCCCAGGGCGCCGCTCACCAGGACGAGCGGCGGGCCCTCCCCGTACCGCTCGTACGCGATCGGTGTCCCGTCCCCTGACGTGACCCGTCCCCGAACCCTGCCCGGCGTGGTGCTCACCTCGTCCATGGCAGGTGAGACCGGACCCGCCACCGGAACTCATCGGCGTACGGCGGGATTTCCCGGAGAAATCCTCGGGCGGGGCGGAATCCGCTGGTCACGACCTACGGTGGGGCCATGAACATCTGTGTCTTCCTCTCGGCGGCCGACCTCGACGAGCGCTACACGACCCCCGCCCGGGACTTCGCCCGGCTCCTCGGCAAGGCCGGTCACACCCTGGTCTGGGGCGGCTCCGACAGCGGGCTGATGAAGGTCGTCGCGGACGGCGTCGAGGAGGCCGGCGGCCGACTCGTGGGTGTCTCCGTCGACTTCCTCGCCCACAAGGCCCGCCCGAACGCCGACCAGATGGTCGTCGCCAAGGACCTGGCCGAGCGCAAGGCACTCCTCCTCGCCAAGTCCGACGCCGTCGTGGTCATGGTCGGCGGCACCGGCACCCTCGACGAGGCCACCGAGATCCTGGAACTGAAGAAGCACGGCAAGCACACCAAGCCGGTGGTCCTCCTCAACACGGCGGGCTTCTACGACGGTCTGAAGGCCCAGTTCCGCCGCATGGACGAGGAGGGCTTCCTCCCGGTGCCCCTCGCCGGCCTCGTCTTCTTCGCCGACGACGCCCCGACGGCCCTCGCCCACCTGGAGGAGAGCATCGCCTCCCGCTGATGCGAGCATGGTGACCATGGCTACACATGTGATCACCGGAGCCGGTTCCGGCATCGGCGCGGCCGTCGCGCGCCGCCTCCACGCGCGCGGGGACGAACTCGTGCTGCACGCGCGCGACGCGGGGCGGGCCAAGGAGCTCGCCGCGCAGTTCCCCGGCGCCCGGACGCTCGTCGGGGACCTCGCCGACCCGGACCGGCTCTCCTGGGCGTTCTCGCACCAGACCATGCCGGAGCGGGTGGACAGCCTGCTGCACATCGCGGGTGTCGTCGACCTCGGGCCGATCGGGGACCTCACCCCGAAGACCTGGCACCACCAGCTCAACGTCAACCTGATCGCCCCCGCCGAGCTCACCCGGCACCTCCTGCCGCAGCTGCGGGTCTCCCAGGGCCACGTCGTCTTCGTGAACTCGGGCGCCGGGCTCAACGCGCACGCCGAGTGGGGCGCGTACGCCGCCTCCAAGCACGGACTCAAGGCCCTCGCCGACTCCCTGCGCCACGAGGAGCACGGCAACGGCGTGCGGGTGACCTCGGTCTACCCGGGCCGCACCGCGAGCCCCATGCAGGCCAAGGTCCACTCCCAGGAGGGCAAGGAGTACGACCCGTCGAAGTGGATCGACCCCGAGTCGGTCGCGACGGCGATCCTCACCGCCGTCGACCTCCCGCGCGACGCGGAGATCAACGACCTCACCGTTCGCCCGGGGCGCTAGGGATGAGCGACACGGACAGGAGCGAAGCGACGCTCTGGGGGCCCGCCACCGGCGTCGGCTCCCTGCCGGGCGGCGACGCCCGGGAGGCCGCGAAGACCGTCACCGGGTCCTTCGAGGACTTCCCGTTCCTCGCGGAGCTGCCCGCCCGCGGCCCCGGCGCCGACATGATCGGCCGGACCATCGGGATGCTCGTCGACTTCTACGCGCACGTGGAGCCGAGCGGCTGGCGGATCAGCGACCGGCCCGGCCGGGACACCAAGCGGGCCCGCTCCTGGATGGGCGAGGACCTGGACGCCCTGGAGGAGTTCACCCAGGGGTACGAGGGGCCGCTCAAGGTACAGGCCGTGGGTCCCTGGACACTCGCCGCCGCCCTGGAACTCCGCGGCGGCGAGGCGGCCCTCGGGGACGCGGGCGCCTGCCGCGACCTGGCCGGCTCCCTCGCCGAGGGGCTCCGCGGGCACCTCGCGGACCTGCGCAAGCGGATTCCGGGAGCGCGGGTCGTCCTCCAGCTCGACGAGCCCTCGCTCACCGCGGTCCTGAGCGGCCACGTCCGTACCGCCAGTGGCTACCGCACCTACCGGGCCGTCGACCGGCAGGTGGTGGAGAGCGCCCTGCGGGAGGTGATCGCGGTCCACGAGGGGCCGGTGGTCGTCCACTCCTGCGCCCCTGACGTGCCGTTCGCGCTGCTCCGGCGGGCCGGTGTCGCGGGCGTCTCGTTCGACTTCTCCCTGCTCACCGAGCGTGACGAGGAGTCGATCGGTGAGGCCGTGGAGGCCGGTACGAAGCTCTTCGCCGGTGTGGTGGCGTCCACTGACGGCCCGTTGTCGGACCCTGGCGGTAGCGTCATGGGTATCAGGACGCTGTGGCGCAGGCTGGGGCTGAATCCGGGGACTCTCGCGGAGTCCGTGGTCGTCACTCCCACGTGCGGGCTCGCGGGCGCTTCGCCCGCCTACGCCCGCGCGGCGCTCGCCCACTGCGCCCGGGCGGCGAGATCGCTCGCGGACAACCCAGAGTGACCGGGTTTCGAGGCACGGGAGGACGGACGAAGGTGGCAGTCGAACAGGGGGCCCTGCCCGCCGAGGCACGGGAGAAGCACGCCGACCTGGCCGAGCGGGTCGAGGCGCACCGCTTCCGGTACTACGTGAAGGACCAGCCGGTCATCAGCGACGGCGACTTCGACCGGCTCCTGCGCGCCCTGGAGGCGCTGGAGGAGGAGTACCCGGAGCTGCGGACGCCGGACTCGCCGACCCAGAAGGTCGCGGGACAGTACGAGACCGAGTTCACCGCCGTGGAGCACCGCGAGCGGATGCTCTCCCTCGACAACGCCTTCGACGACGAGGAGCTGGCCACCTGGGCCGAGCGGGTCGCGCGGGACGTCGGCACCCCCGACTTCCACTATCTGTGCGAGCTCAAGGTCGACGGCCTCGCGGTCAACCTCACGTACGAGCACGGGCGGCTGACCCGGGCCGCCACCCGCGGCGACGGCCGCACCGGCGAGGACATCACGCCCAACGTGCGGACGATCGCCGACATCCCGGAGCGGCTGCACGGCGAGCGGATCCCGGAGCTGGTGGAGATCCGCGGCGAGGTCTACTTCCCTATGGAGGCCTTCCAGGGGCTCAACGCCCGCCTGGTGGAGGCCGGTGACAAGCCCTTCGCCAATCCGCGGAACGCGGCCGCGGGTTCGCTCCGCCAGAAGGACCCCAAGGTCACCGCCTCCCGGCCGCTCCACATGGTCGTCCACGGCATCGGCGCCCGCGAGGGCTTCGACATCGACTGCCTCTCCCACGCCTACGAGCTGCTGCGCGAGTGGGGCCTGCCCACGGCCCGGCACAACAGGGTGGTCGGTTCGCTCGCGGAGGTGCGGGAGTTCATCGCGTACTTCGGGGAGAACCGTCACTCCGTGGAGCACGAGATCGACGGCGTCGTCGTCAAGCTCGACGAGATCCCGCTCCAGGGCCGGCTGGGCTCCACCGCGCGCGCCCCGCGCTGGGCGATCGCCTGGAAGTACGCGCCGGAGGAGGTCAACACCAGGCTGATCGACATCAAGGTCGGCGTCGGCAGGACCGGGCGGGTCACCCCGTACGCGCAGGTGGAGCCGGTGACCGTGGCCGGCTCCGAGGTCGAGTTCGCCACCCTCCACAACCAGGAGGTGGTGAAGGCCAAGGGCGTGCTGATCGGCGACACCGTCGTGCTGCGCAAGGCGGGCGACGTCATCCCGGAGATCCTCGGGCCGGTGGCCGACCTGCGGGACGGCAGCGAGCGGGAGTTCGTGATGCCCGCCGAGTGCCCGGAGTGCGGGACGCCGCTGAAGCCGATGAAGGAGGGCGACATCGACCTCCGCTGTCCGAACGCCCGGACCTGCCCGGCCCAGCTGCGCGAGCGGCTGTTCTTCCTCGCCGGGCGCCAGTGTCTGGACATCGAGAACTTCGGCGCGGTGGCCGCGGCGGCGCTCACCCGTCCGCTGGAGCCGGCCGAGCCGCCGCTGGTGGACGAGGGCGACCTCTTCGACCTGACCATCGAGCGGCTGCTGCCGATCAAGGCGTATGTCCTCGACCCGGACAGCGGACTGCCCCGGCGGGACCCGAAGACCGGCGAGGAGAAGATCGTCACGGTCTTCGCCAACCAGAAGGGCGAGCCGAAGAAGAACGCCCTGGCGATGCTGGACAACATCGCGGCGGCGAAGACGCGTCCGCTGGCCCGCTTCATCAACGGGCTCTCCATCCGGCACGTCGGGCCGGTCGCGGCCGAGGCGCTGGCCCGTGAGTTCCGTTCCCTGGAGCGGATCGAGCAGGCGAGCGAGGAGGAGCTGGCGGCCGTCGACGGGGTCGGCGGCATCATCGCGACCGCGGTGAAGCAGTGGTTCTCCGAGGAGTGGCACCGCGAGATCGTGCGCAAGTGGCGCGAGGCCGGGGTCACTCTGGAGGAGGAGGGCGCCGGGGAGGACGTGGGGCCGCGTCCGCTGGAGGGGCTCACGGTCGTGGTGACCGGCACCCTGGAGAAGTTCACCAGGGATGGCGCAAAAGAGTCGCTCCAGAGCCTCGGAGCGAAGGTGACCGGTTCCGTTTCGAAGAAGACCGCCTTTGTGGTGGTCGGTGAAAACCCTGGTTCGAAGTACGACAAGGCGATGCAGCTGAAGGTTCCGGTTCTGGACGAGGAAGGCTTCACGGTCCTGCTCGAACAGGGGCCCGAGGCAGCTCGGGAGGCTGCTGTGCCGGTCGTCGAGTAGCGTCCCTCCGCCCCTCGCGACGGGCCCCTCCGCCCCTCGCGACAGGCCTCTCCGGCTCACCCGTTCGGCGCATACCAGATCGTTACGGGTGGCCGGGTCGCATTCGGGCAAGACAGGGAGAGCGCTGCCCGTCGGAGCCCCCGGCGGCCTAGTGTGGTGACAGTGCGTCTTGTCCTGCACGGCCGCGCGGGGGCTCTGCCCGTCGCGGCGTCAGGACATCGGCCCCCGTGGCACGTGTAACGGCCGCCCGACGGCGACCGCATGACGGACGGCCGCGGCCACGCGGCCCATGGCACACCGACGGCACCGCCGCCTGTGAGAGGGACGGGAATGGAACCGACCGAGAGCGCCGCCCCGGTCCCACGGCCACAGGGCCGTGCGGCCCCCCTGGGCTTCACCTCCCGGCTGCCCGCAGCCGTGGTGGGCATCGCCGCCGTCGTGCTCGTCGTCGGGCTCCAGCAAGCCCTGAGCACCGGCCGCGGACTCTTCCCCGGCGAGGTCACCGGCTGGTCCCTCGCCGTCCTCACCGGCCTCATCGTCGGCCATCTGGTCGCCCTCGGCCGCGACCGCTGGTGGGGCGGCACCGGTTCGGGCGCCGCCCTCACCCTCGCCGTCCTCCTGCTCTACGGCTGGGTGCCCGCCGGACTCGTCTCGATGACCGTCGTCACCCTGGTCGGCGCCGCCCGCCGGCACCGCTGGCGACAGGGCCTGCTGCACGGCGCCGCCGACGTCCTCGGAGTCGCCGCCGCCGCCCTCGTCCTCGCCCTCTTCGGAGACGTACCCACCGTCGAGCAGCCCTGGCAGCCCCTCGACTGGACGATCGGGGACCTCCCGGAAGTCGTGCTCGCCGCGGCCGCCTACCTCGTGGTGACCCGCCTCCTCCTGTGGTACACGCTCGCCCCCCAGGGCCGCGGGCTGCCCACCGTCGCCCGCACCGCCCTCCTGCGGCAGGGCCTCGTCGCCGTCGCCCTGCTCGGCATCGCCCCGCTGATCTGCGTCGTCGCCGCCAGCATGCCCCTCCTGCTGCCGCTCTTCGCCGTCCCCCTCATCGCCCTCGACTCCACCCTGTGGATCGCCCGCGCCCGCGCCGAGGAACAGCTGCGCGACCCGCTGACGGGGCTCCCCAACCGCCAGTGGCTCCTCGAACGGGCCTGGACGGCCCTGGAGGAGGCCGAGGGCGAAGGAGCCCGCGCCGCCCTCGTCCTGATCGACCTCGACCGCTTCCGATCGGTCAACGACACCCTCGGACATCTCGCGGGCGACCGGCTGCTCCTCCAGATCGCCGAACGGCTCCGCCTCGCCCTGCCCCGCGGCGCCGAGGCCGCCCGGCTCGGCGGCGACGAGTTCGCCGTCCTGCTGCCCACCGCCGACTCCACCACCAGCGCCCAGCGGGTCGCCCGCCATCTCGTCGCCGAGCTCTCCTCCCCGCTCGACCTCGACGGACTCACCCTCGTCCTGGAGGCCAGCGCCGGCGTCGCCGTCTTCCCCGACCACGCCCTCGACGCCGAGGGCCTGCTGCGCCGCGCCGACGTCGCCATGTACCAGGCCAAGCGGGACCGCACCGGCGTCGAGGTCTACGAGTCCAAGCGCGACTCCAACACCCCCGACCGGCTCGGCCTCCTCGGCGACCTGCGCCGCGCCCTCGACGCCGGCGAGGTCGAACTCCACTACCAGCCCAAGGTCCAGTTCGACGGCCAGGTCGCGGGCCTGGAGGCGCTCGTCCGCTGGGTCCACCCCGAGCGCGGCAAGGTCCCGCCGGACGAGTTCATCGCCATCGCCGAGTCCTCCGGCCTGATGCCCCACCTCACCGAGTACGTCCTGGAGACCGCCCTCGCCCAGGTCGCCCGCTGGCGCGCCCAGGGGCTCAACGTCCCGGTCGCCGTCAACGTCTCGCCGCGCGACGTCCACACCCCCGGCTTCGCGGGCGCCGTCGCCGCCCGGCTCGCCCGCCACGGCGTCCCGGCCGGCGCGCTCCAGCTGGAGATAACGGAGCACGTGCTCCTGGAGGACCCCCAGCGGGCCGCCGACACGCTCAACGGCCTCACCGGCCACGGCGTCAAGATGTCCCTCGACGACTTCGGCACCGGCTACTCCTCCCTCGTCCATCTGCGCCGGCTCCCCGTCAGCGAACTGAAGATCGACCGCTCCTTCGTCGCCCGGCTGGCCGTCGACACCGAGGACGCCGAGATCGTCCGCTGCACCGTCGACCTCGCCCACTCCCTCGGACTTCTCGTCGTCGCCGAGGGCGTCGAGGACGACGAGACCTGGGAGCGCCTGCGCGACCTGGGCTGCGACGCCGTCCAGGGCTGGCTGGTCGCCGCCGCCATGCCGCCCGGCGAGGCCACCGCCTGGCTGCTGGCCCGCGGCGAGCACGGCTGGCGCCGACCCGCCGACATCGCCGCCCAGGTGGACCTCGACCACCCCTCCGGCCAGGTCGTTCAGTAGGGCCCGTCCACCCGGGACGGCGACCCCGGGCAAACCGTTTCACGGGCAGCGGCACCGGCCCCATAGGATGGGCCCACACCATCAAGCTCACCCCGTGAGGATCCGCATGCCTGGCATCACGCGCGAGGAGGTCGCCCACCTCGCACGGCTGGCGCGTCTGGAGCTGAAGGGCGAAGAACTCGATCACTTCGCCGGCCAGCTCGACGACATCATCGGCGCGGTCGCCCGCGTCTCCGAGGTCGCCGACCAAGACGTACCGCCGACCTCCCACCCGCTGCCGCTGACCAATGTCATGCGCGCGGACGAGGTCCGTCCGTCGCTCACCCCCGCGCAGGCGCTCTCCGGCGCCCCGGCCCAGGAGCAGCAGCGTTTCAAGGTGCCGCAGATCCTGGGGGAGGACTAACAGTCATGACGGACAACATCATCATCAAGCTCACCGCGGCCGAGATCGCCGGGAAGATCGCCGCCGGCGAACTGACCGCCGTCGAGGTCACAGAGGCGCACCTCGCCCGCATCGAGGCCGTCGACGAGAAGGTCCACGCCTTCCTGCACGTCGACCGTGAGGGCGCGCTCGCCCAGGCCCGTGCCGTCGACGAGAAGCGCGCCCGGGGCGAGAAGCTCGGCCCGCTCGCCGGTGTGCCGCTCGCGCTCAAGGACATCTTCACCACCGCCGGCATGCCGACGACCGTGGGCTCGAAGATCCTCGAGGGCTGGATCCCGCCGTACGACGCGACCCTGGTCAAGAACCTGAAGGCCGCCGACGTCGTCATCCTCGGCAAGACCAACATGGACGAGTTCGCGATGGGCTCCTCGACGGAGAACAGCGCGTACGGTCCGACCGGCAACCCCTGGGACCTGACCCGGATCCCCGGCGGCTCCGGCGGTGGCTCGTCCGCCGCCCTCGCCGCGTACGAGGCGCCCCTCGCGATCGGCACGGACACCGGCGGTTCCATCCGCCAGCCCGCCGCCGTCACCGGCACCGTCGGCGTCAAGCCGACCTACGGCGGTGTCTCCCGCTACGGCATGGTGGCCTTCTCGTCCTCCCTCGACCAGGGCGGCCCCTGCGCCCGTACGGTCCTGGACGCGGCCCTCCTCCACGAGGCGATCGCCGGGCACGACCCGCTCGACTCGACCTCGATCGACGCCCCGGTCCCGCCGGTCGTCGAGGCCGCCCGCAACGGCTCCGTCGCCGGTATGCGCGTCGGTGTCGTCAAGCAGTTCCGCGGCGAGGGCTACCAGGCCGGTGTCGTGCAGCGCTTCGACGAGTCCGTCGAGCTGCTGAAGTCGCTGGGCGCCGAGATCGTCGAGCTGGACTGCCCGACCTTCGACCTCGCCCTCTCGGCGTACTACCTGATCGCGCCGTCCGAGTGCTCCTCGAACCTGGCCCGCTTCGACGCCATGCGGTACGGCCTGCGGGTCGGCGACGACGGCACGCGGTCCGCCGAGGACGTCACCGCCCTCACCCGTGAGGCCGGCTTCGGCGACGAGGTCAAGCGCCGCATCATCCTCGGTACGTACGCGCTCAGCTCCGGTTACTACGACGCGTACTACGGCTCGGCCCAGAAGGTCCGGACCCTGATCACCCGCGAGTTCGAGAAGGCCTTCGAGGAGGTGGACGTGATCGTCTCCCCGACGACCCCCACCACCGCCTTCCCGATCGGCGAGCGCGCCGACGACCCGATGGCCATGTACCTCGCGGACCTGTGCACCATCCCGACCAACCTGGCCGGCAACGCCGCCATGTCGCTGCCCTGCGGCCTGGCGCCCGAGGACGGTCTGCCGGTCGGTCTGCAGATCATCGCTCCCGCCATGAAGGACGACCGGCTGTACAAGGTCGGCGCCGCCGTCGAGGCCGCCTTCGTGGAAAAGTGGGGGCACCCGCTGCTCGAGGAGGCTCCGTCGCTGTGAGTACCAGTGCACTGCAGAAGGCCAAGGGCTTCAAGAAGTCCAAGACCGGCACGTACCTGTCCATCGGCACCACCGCGTTCGGCCTGATGGGTGTCGTCAAGCGCGCCCGTTCGGCCCGCAGCGAGCACGACACGCTCAAGCTGATCGACGCCGTCGTCTCCGCCGCCGCCATCGCCACCGGTGTCGCTCTCCTCGTTCGCGAGCTGAAGCGCATCGGTGACGACGACGTCCTGTTCGGCTGAGGCCGAAGGCATCAGAGGGAATTCTCGTGACTGTCACTGAACTGCTGTCGTACGAAGCGGCGCTCGCCGAGTACGACCCCGTCATGGGCCTGGAGGTCCATGTCGAGCTCGGCACCAGGACGAAGATGTTCTGCGGCTGCTCGACCGAGCTGGGCGCCGAGCCCAACTCGCAGACCTGCCCCACCTGTCTCGGCCTGCCCGGCTCGCTCCCGGTCGTCAACGCGATCGGCGTCGAGTCCGCCATCAAGATCGGCCTCGCGCTGCACTGCGAGATCGCCGAGTGGTGCCGCTTCGCCCGGAAGAACTACTTCTATCCGGACATGCCGAAGAACTTCCAGACCTCCCAGTACGACGAGCCGATCGCCTTCAACGGCTACCTGGACGTCCAGCTGGAGGACGGCGAGATCTTCCGCGTGGAGATCGAGCGCGCCCACATGGAGGAGGACACCGGCAAGTCGCTGCACGTCGGCGGCGCCACCGGCCGTATCCACGGCGCGTCCCACTCCCTGCTCGACTACAACCGGGCCGGCATCCCGCTCATCGAGATCGTCACCAAGCCGATCGAGGGCGCGGGCGAGCGGGCCCCCGAGGTCGCCAAGGCGTACGTCGCCGAGCTGCGCGAGCTGATCCGCGCCCTCGGTGTCTCCGACGCGCGCATGGACAAGGGCCAGATGCGCTGCGACGTGAACCTGTCGCTGCGCCCGCACGGCCGGGAGACCTTCGGCACCCGCTCGGAGACGAAGAACGTCAACTCGCTCCGTTCGGTGGAGCGCGCGGCCCGCTTCGAGATCCAGCGCCACGCCGCGGTGCTGTCCTCCGGCGGCTCGATCGTGCAGGAGACCCGTCACTTCCACGAGGACGACGGCTCCACCACGGCCGGCCGCATCAAGGACAACGCCGAGGACTACCGGTACTTCCCGGAGCCCGACCTCGTCCCCGTCGCCCCGGCCCGTGCCTGGGTGGAGGAGCTGCGGGGCACGCTGCCCGAGCTGCCGCGGGTGCGCCGCAACCGGCTGCGCGAGGAGTGGGGCGTGTCCGAGCTGGACATGCAGTCCATCCTCAACGCGGGCGCGGTCGACGCGATCGTCGCCACGATCGAGGCGGGCGCGGACGCGGCCTCGGCCCGCAAGTGGTGGATGGGCGAGCTCGCCCGCAACGCCAACGAGCAGGGCGTGTCGCTGGAGGAGCTGGCGATCACCCCGGCGGACGTGGCCCGGGTCTCCGCCCTGGTCGCCGCCGGTGATCTCAACGACAAGCTGGCCCGTCAGGTCATCGAGGGCGTTCTCGCCGGCGAGGGCACCCCGGACGAGGTCGTCGAGAAGCGCGGTCTGAAGGTCGTCTCCGACGACGGCGCGCTCGGCGCGGCGGTCGAGGAGGCCATCGCGGGCAACGCGGCCATCGCCGACAAGATCCGCGGCGGCAAGGTCGCGGCGGTCGGCGCCCTGGTCGGCGCGGTCATGAAGGCCACCCGCGGCCAGGCGGACGCGGCGCGCGTGAAGGACCTGATCCTGGAGAAGCTGGGCGTCAGCGAGGGCTGAGCCTCTTCTCGTACGGCACCTTCTCGTACGGCGCTCGCTCGTACGGCATGTGAACGGCCCCGCACCGGAGTTCCGGTGCGGGGCCGTTCCGTGTGTCCTGGCTACCGCTTGAGGAGCGGGGCGGCGATGACCGCGTTGCCGGTGTCGGTGCAGGTCGACTCGACCTTGAGGCGCAGCCGCAGGGCGCCCTTGACACTCAGGCTCTTGATGATCGGCCTGCCCAGCTCCACCGTCTCGTTGAAGAGGGCGGGCTGGTCGTCCACGGAGACGATGACCCGGGCGGACTCGATCTTCGAGCCGTCGTCGATCCCGGCGGTGAACTCGAAGGTCTTCCACTCGCGGTTGAGGTCGTACTCCACGTACGCGCCGCTGTAGCAGTCGCCGATCAGGGCCGCCCCGTACTCCCTGGTGTCGATCTTGGCGGCGCCGATGACGAAGTCGTCGGGTTCGCTGACGGAGGCGAGCGCGGTCAGGTCGGCCGTGGGCGAGTCCCGTACGGAGCCGGGGTCGTCCGTCGGGCTCGCCGACTCCGAGGGGGCCGTGGCCTCCTCGGCGGGGGCCTCGGTCGAGGGCTCCTCCGTCGGCTCGTCCGTCGGGGCCTCGGTGGTGGGCTCGGTCGTGGCGGGCGCGGAGGTGGCGGTGGCCGGACCGCCGGCGGTGGTGTTCTTGCCGCCGTCGTCCTCCTTGTCACCGAGCAGTCGGACACCGATCACCGCGAGTGCGGCGACCACCAGGACCCCGGCCACGGCCCCGATGAGCGGGCCCTTGCGGCGGCGGCGCGGCTCGGGCGCCCGGGGAGGGGCGGTCTCGGCCGCGGCGGAGACGGGGGGAGGCGTCGGCGGGCCGAATCCGGGCGTCGCGACGGTGGGCGGCTCGGCGGACGGCCGCGGTACGACGGGCTGAGGGGCCGCCACGGGCTGCTGAGCCACGACCGGCTGCGGGGTGACGACGGGCTGGGGGGCGGCCGGCGGCGGGGCCACGACGGGCGGCGGGGCGATCGGCTGCGGGGCCACGACCGGCGGTGAGGCCGGCGGCGGGGCCACCGGCGGGGCCGCGGCGGCCGGGGGCGGTGCCGAGGGCAGCGGCGGCGCCAGGGGCTTCATCGGCGCGACCGACGGGGCGGCCGGGACGGCGTCCTCCACCGTCGCCGGGCGCGAGGTCGTCGTGGACACCACCCCGTGCCGTACGTCCTTCACCCAGGACGACAGGGAGAGCGGCCGCCGGCCCGCGTCGGCCGCGGCGATGCTCAGCACCCGCTCGCGCTGCTCCGCCGGCAGCCCCGCGATCTGCGGCAGCGCCCCGAGCGCGGACACCAGCTGTTCCGGGGCGGTCGGCGGGGACTGGCCGCTCAGCAGGAAGTACGCGATGGCGCCGAAGGCGTACCGGTCGGTGCCCGGGGTGCGCTTGCCCTCGAAGATCTCCGGAGCCGCGTAGCCGGGGGTGAACCACACCTCGGCGGTCTGGTGGTCGGCGGTCAGCTTGCTGAGGCCGAAGTCGACGAGGGTCGCCTGCCCGTGCTCGTCGACCATGACGTTGCCCGGCGAGAGGTCGCCGTGGACGACCGTGCGCCCGGACGGGGTGGCCTTGCCGGAGTGCAGCCAGTCGAGGACGTCCGCGAGCTGCTCCAGCGTCCGCATCACCTCGCGCCGCTCGCCCGGCGTGGTGAGGGTGCGCTCGGCCCGCCAGTCGCGCAGGTCCAGGCCGTCGACGTGGTTCATGACGAGGACCAGGGCCCGGCCGGTGATGGTCCCGGACTCGCCGGGCCGGTGGATCGGCGGCCCCTGGAAGTGCTCCCGTACGCCGACGACACCGGGCCGGTGGACGAAGCGCAGCAGTTCGGCCTGCTCGTTCCACTTCTGGCTGATCCGCTCGAAGACCTCGGGTGTGATCGTCGTCTTCGAGTCGAGGACCTTCACGACGACGGGTTCGGTGCCGCCGGCGAGCTCGATCTCCGCGAGATAGAGCACGGCCTCGCCGCCCCGTCCGATGGACCGCAGCAGCCGGTACCGGTCGGGAGTCGCGTCGGGGCCGATGTGGTGTGCCGTGTTGCTCAAAGTTCCCCCAGGGCACAGTGATTGACAGAAGGTCAGCTTGCCGCTCCGGCGCTCCGCGGTCAACGCGCGGCGAGGTCACCGGAATTGCCCCGGTGACGTGTCCAGGCGCTCCCTATCATGAGGCGGGACCGCGTTTCCCGCCGTACGGAAGAGGCCCCCGCGATGCCCGTGACCACCGTCGACCCGACACCCGCCCTGGTCGTGATCGACCTCCAGAAGGGGATGTGGGAGCGCGACACGGCGCACCCGCTCGGGGAGGTGGTGGAGCGCTCGGTGGCCCTCGCCGAGGCCTTCCGGCGGTACGGCCTGCCGGTCGTCCTCGTGAACGTCACGGGCGGTGCCCCGGGCCGTACGGACGAGTCCGCGGCCGCGGCGGACGAGGGGGAGGAGGAGCCGTCGGCGGGCTGGTCCGACCTCATGCCCGAGCTGGGTGCCCGCCCGGACGACCTCCGGGTCACCAAGCGGCGCTGGGGGGCCTTCCACGCCACGGACCTGCACGAGCGGCTCGCCGCCCTCGGGGTCACCCAGCTGGTGCTCGTCGGCATCTCCACCAGCATCGGTGTCGAGACCACGGCCCGGGCTGCCTTCGAACACGGTTACCACGTGGTCCTGGCCACGGACGCGATGACCGACACGGTGGCCGAGGCCCACCGCGACAGCGTCGAGCGGATCTTCCCCCGCCTCGGCGAGACCGCGACGACCGCCGAGATCCTGGCCCTCCTGGAGCAGAGCCGGCGGTGACCGGCCGGAAATCGCTTGGACTCCCGTCACGTTCTCTTGGACGTTCACCACCGCGCCCCCGCCGGGTCTTCTCGGCGTCATCCCGCCTCACTACCGTCCCCGGCGTACCACCCAATGGCTCGAAGGCGAACCATTGGTCGTCGACTGGAGGTCGGTCTTGTCATCCGAGATGTCCCGCAGAAGGCTCCTCGCACTGGGCGGCGGCGCCCTCGGTGTCGCCGCCGCAGGCTCGCTGCTGCCGCCGTCGTTGCAGGCCGCGATGGCCGCGGAGCCCCCGGCCGGCGGGATGTCGGCGGTCCGGCACGTAGTGATCCTGATGCAGGAGAACCGTTCCTTCGATCACTACTTCGGCACCCTCCGCGGCGTCCGCGGATTCGGCGACCGCAATGCCGTCGAACTTCCCACCGGCAAGACGGTGTTCGAGCAGCCGGCCGCCCTCGGCCGGACCGTGCTGCCCTTCCCGATCCGCGGCGCCGCCGAGACCCAGCAGAAGGACCTCCAGTACATCGGGGACCTCGACCACTCCTGGGGCGGCGGCGCCAAGGCCTGGCGCGGCGGCTGGATGGACGGCTGGGTCTCGGCCAAGACCGCCGCCACCATGGCGTACTACGACCGGCGGGACATCCCCCTGCACTACGAGCTCGCCGACACCTTCACCGTCTGCGACGCCTACCACTCGTCCGTCCACACCTCGACGAGCCCCAACCGCAACCACCTCTGGTCCGGCTGGACCGGCTTCGAGGCCGACGGAAGCCGGGCCGTCACCAACGCCGCGTACGCCGAGGACACCCACCCCGGCTACGGCTGGCCCACCTACGCCGAGCGCCTCGAAGCCGCCGGACGCAGCTGGAAGACGTACACCGAGTGGGAGAACTTCACCGACAACAACATCGAGTTCTTCACCAGCTTCAAGAAGATCGCCCGCAAGGCACTCGCCGCGACCGGCGGGCACACCTTCATGGAGTCCTTCTACGCCGCCGTCCGCGACACCGACGACACCACCGAGCGCGCCCGCCTGCTCGGACTCCTGGAGGAGGGCGTGGCCACCCTCGGCGCAGCCGAGCGCTCCCTCTTCGAACGCGGACTGCGCCGCGTCGAGAGCGGCACCCTCGCCGACGCCTTCCGCGCCGACGTCGCCGCCGGCACCCTCCCCGAGGTCTCCTACCTCGTGCCGTCCGCGATCGACTCGGAGCACCCCGGCTCCTCCTCGCCGATCGCCTCCGCGACCCTCGTCTACAAGGTGCTCGACGCCCTCGGCGCGCACCCGGACGTCTGGCGCCACACCGTCGTCCTGATCAACTACGACGAGAACGACGGCTTCTTCGACCACGTGCCGCCGCCGGTCCCGCCGGCCGACAACACGGACGAGCGCTGGAAGGGCCGGCCGACCGGTCTCGGCATCCGGGTCCCGCTGCTCGTCGTCTCCCCCTGGTCGGTCGGCGGCTACGTCTGCTCCGAGACCTTCGACCACACCTCGGTGATCCGTCTCCTGGAGAAGCTCACGGGCGTCCGGGAACCCAACATCACCCCCTGGCGCCGGACCGTCACCGGCGACCTCACCTCAGCCTTCGACTTCAAGCGGGGCCGCCGGCAGCCCGACGTCGAGCAGCCGGGCCCGATCCCGCCCTTCAGCGGCCGCTGGCGGCCGCAGCCCCCGGCCGTGCAGCGGATGCCCGTCCAGGAGCCGGGTGTCCGTCGCGCCCGCCCCCTGCCGTACCAGCCGGACGCCTCCGCGACCGTCGAGAACGGCACCGTCCGCGTGGCGCTCGTCAACAAGGGGAAGGCGAGCGCGCACTTCGCGCTCTACCCGTACGCGGGCGAGTCCGACCTCCCGCTGCACCAGGACGTCAGGGGTACGGGGGAGTGGACCGTCCCCGTTCCGGGTGATCGTTACCGCTTCACGATCACCGGCCCCAACGGCTTCCGCCGCGAGTGCGAGGGCCCCGCGACGGGCGGCGCCGAGCTCGCCTCCCGGATCGATCATCACGACCGTGACCTGCACCTCACCGTACGGAACACCGGATCGGCCGCCGTCTCCTTCACGGTCCGGCCGCTGGGGTACGTGGACGAGGACGACCTCGCCGACTGGACCCGCACCGTCACGGTGAAGCCCGGCAGGACCCGTACCGTCGTCCACTCCGCCGCGGACGCGCACGGCTGGTACGACATCGAGGTGACCGCACCCGCCGGCTTCCGCCGCCGGCTCATGGGGCACATCGAGAACGGCCGCGCCAGCGTCTCCGGCTGAGCAACCGCGGTGAGCCGTTCTGCCCGGGGGTTCGGGACGCCGGTCCCGATCTTCCGGGCACCTCTGTGAGCATCGACACGAAAGGGACAAACGATCACGTTTGACTGCCACAGTGGCCCCACGTAGGTCATGAGTTCTTTCTCGGGCTGTTCCCGGTGAAGATCCACGAACCACCCAGGGAGCACGTCCTTTGGCCGCCATTGCACGGTGGTGCATCAAGCACCGCCTCGTCGCCGTCCTGCTGTGGCTCGTCGCCCTCGCGGGGGTCGGCACCGCGGCGGTCGTCGCCGGTAGCGCGTACTCCAACGACTACGAGGTCCCCGGCACCGAGTCCGGCCGTGCCACCGCCCTCCTGGAGCGCGGCTTCGACGGCCTCGGCGGCGACAGCGACACCATCGTCTGGCACACCGACCGGGGCAGCGTCCGCGCCGACGCCGTCGAGCGGCGGATGACCACGATGCTCGACAAGGCCGCCGACCTGCCCGGCATCGCCGCCGTGACCTCGCCCTACGGCGACACGCAGGGCCAGGTCAGCGAGGACGGGCACACCGCCTACGCCACCGTCACCTTCCACGAGCAGGCCGACGACATCCCCGAGGCCCAGGCGCACGCCCTGGTCGACACGGCGAAGGCCGCGGCGAACGAAGCCGACGGTCTCCAGGTCGAACTCGGCGGCAGCGCCGTCGCCCTCACCGAGGCCCCCGGCGGCCACATCGCCGAAGTCGTCGGCGTCGCCGTCGCGGCCGTCGTCCTCTTCCTCGCCTTCGGCTCCCTCGCCGCCTCCGTGCTCCCCATCGCGACCGCGCTCGTCAGCGTCGGCATCGCGTACTCCGGGATCGTGCTCCTCGGCCATCTGATGACCGTCGCCGACTTCGCCCCGATGCTCGGCATGCTCGTCGGCCTCGGCGTCGGCATCGACTACGCCCTCTTCATCGTCACCCGGCACCGCAGAGGCCTGAAACGCGGCCTGTCCGTCGCCGAGGCGGCCGAGACCGCCGTCGCCACCACCGGCCGTGCCGTCGTCTTCGCCGGGGCCACCGTCTGCATCGCCCTGCTCGGCATGCTGATCCTGCGGCTCAGCTTCCTCAACGGCGTCGCCATCGCCGCCTCCCTCACCGTCGTCCTCACCGTCGCGGCCTCCGTCACCCTCCTGCCGGCGCTGCTCTCGTTCATCGGCATGCGGGCGCTCTCCCGGCGCGAACGCCGGGCCCTCGCCGAGCACGGCCCGCAGCCCGAGCTGCCCACCGGCTTCGCCGCCCGCTGGTCCGCCTTCGTCGAGCGGCACCCGAAGCTCCTCGGGGTCGTCGCCGCCGTCGTCATGGGCGTCCTCGCGCTGCCCACCCTCTCGCTCCACCTCGGCACCTCCGACCAGGGCAACGGCCCGGCCACCTCGACCACGCGACAGGCCTACGACCTGATCGCCGACGGCTTCGGCCCGGGGACGAACGGCCCCCTCACCCTGGTCGCCGGGCTGGACGGCGCCGACGACCGGGTCGCCCTCGACCGGCTGCCCGAAGCGCTCTCCGCCACCCACGGCGTCGCGTCCGTCTCCCCGGTCACGTACAACAGCTCCGGCGACACCGCCTTCCTCACCGTCGTCCCCGAGTCATCGCCGCAGTCCAGGGCCACCAGCGAGCTCGTCGACCGGCTCCGCGCGGACGTCCTCCCGGAGGCCGAGGCCGGCAGCTCCCTGCAGGTGCACGTGGGCGGCGTCACCGCCTCGTACGACGACTTCGCCGAGATCATCATCGGCAAGCTGCCGCTCTTCGTCGGTGTCGTCATCGCCCTCGGCTGTCTGCTGCTCCTGCTCGCCTTCCGCTCGATCGGCATTCCGCTCAAGGCCGCCGCCATGAACGTCGCGGCCGTCGCCGGTGCCTTCGGCGTCGTCGTCGCGATCTTCCAGTGGGGCTGGGGCAGCGAGCTCCTCGGTCTCGGCAGCGCCGGGCCGATCGAACCCTTCCTCCCCGTGATCATGGTCTCCGTCCTCTTCGGGCTCTCCATGGACTACCAGGTCTTCCTGGTCAGCCGGATGTACGAGGAGTGGCTGGAGACCGGCGACAACCGCCGGGCGGTCCGGGTCGGTCTCGCCGAGACCAGCCGTGTGATCAACTCCGCCGCCGTGATCATGATCGCGGTCTTCCTCGCCTTCGTGCTCTCCGGCGACCGGGTCATCGCGATGTTCGGCATCGCGCTCGCCGCGGCCGTCGCCCTCGACGCCTTCGTCCTGCGGACGCTCCTCGTCCCCGCCCTCATGCATCTGCTCGGCGGGGCGAACTGGTGGCTGCCGAAGTGGCTCGACCGCCTGCTGCCGCGGATCAGCATCGAAGCTCCCGAGTGCCGCGAGGCCGCCGACGCGCGTGGGAAAATACCCGCTCAGCGCGTGACGGCGGTGGCGGGGGCCGCGGTCCTGGAGGAGAGGGACGACGATGTTCGCGATATCGCTGGGTGACGACGGCGCCGAGCTGAGGCCCCTGGAGCCCTGGCAGGCGGAGGAGTTCCTCGCCCACATGGACCGGGGACGCGCGTTCATCGGGGAGCACATCGCCCTCCCGGACTTCGCCGCGGACCTCGACTCCGCCCGCTCCTTCCTCCGCTCGTACGCGGAGAAGGCCGCGAACGACGCCGGACGCGTCTATGGCATCTGGAGCGGGGACACCCTCGTCGGCGGCGTCCTCTTCCGGACCATGGACGTGACGTACGGGACCGCCGAGGCGGGCTGCTGGCTGGAGCCCTCCGCCGTCGGCAAGGGCCTCGTCACCCGGGCCTGCCGGGTCATCATCGACTGGGCGATCGAGGAGCGCGGCATCCACCGCGTCGAATGGCACGCCTCCACGGAGAACGGGGCGAGCACCGCCGTCGCCCGGCGCCTCGGCATGACGCGCGAAGGCGTGCTGCGGGAGAACTACCCGCACCGCGGCACCCGCACGGACACGGAGGTCTGGGCCGTCCTCGCCCCCGAGTGGCGCGCGGCGAAGGCCTCGTGACCCCGTTTCCTCATACGGTTCTCATACGGGGCGCCTAGCGTGCGCCGCATGGACACCAAGACGACGACAGAGAAGACCGGCGAGAGCGCGGAGAGCGCGGAGACCGCCGAGGCCACGCCCGCCGAGGACACGACCGCGGTCGTGCTCGACAAGCAGGACGACGCCCCGGCCGGCGACCTGGCCGACGAGCTCGCCGACGACGAGGACGACGAGGACGACGAGCTGTCCGCGGCGGCGGCCCCCGCCTCCGCCGGCATCGGCGGCGCCGCCGCGGCCCTGGTCTCCGCCGCCCTCGGGGCCGTCGCACTCACCGGCACCTGGACCGGCAAGGTCGTCTCCGAGCGCGAGACCCTCCTCGGACAGATCAAGACCTCCGGGGGCGGCACCCCCGCCCAGCAGATCTCCGAGATCTACGGCGACGCCTGGCACAGCACCGCCCTGGTGAACGGCATCTTCTCGCTCGTCGCCCTGTTCGTCGCCGTCCTCGTGCTCATCCTCCCCGGGCGCCCCACCTGGGTCCGCGCGGTCGCCGTCGCCGGTGCCGTCCTCGGCGGCCTCGGGCTGCTCCTGTCGGCCGGTACCTACTTCGACCTGTTCCTCAGTCTCCCGACCGCCGGATCCTGACCCCGCCTAAGGCCCCCCCGGGACCCGTCTAAGGACCCCCGTACCCCGAACATGCGGCACTCGCCCGATGTGGCCGAACCCCCTGGGAAACGAGAGTAGAGGCATCGCAAGGAGCGATACCGAAACCGAGAGTCCAGGGAGCATCCCGATGTTCGAGTACGAACTCCACCGCATGAACCACGCCCAGCTCGTCCGTGAGGCCGCCGCCGCGCGTCTGTCCCACGAGGCCGCCGAGTCGGCCGGCTCCGTCCGGGGCCTGCGCCGCCTCGGCCGCCGGAGCGGCAGCCAGGACGCGGAGGGGCGGGTGAGCGGCGGCGGACGCGGCCGCTTCGTCCGGGCCGCGTGACCCCCTTATGAGCGACGGCATGGACGGCTGTGCGATGCTCGGCGCCGTGGAGACCAGGTCAGTCAGTCCCGTGTTCGTCGGCCGCGCCGGCGAACTCACCGCCCTCACCGAGGCGCTCTCCCGCGCGACCGCGGGAGAGCCCCAGGCGCTGCTCATCGGCGGCGAGGCGGGGGTGGGCAAGACCCGGCTCATCGAGGAGTTCCTCGACACGGCCTGCGACCGGGGCGCCGTCGTCGCGCTCGGCGGCTGCGTCGAGCTCGGAGCCGACGGGCTCCCCTTCGCCCCCTTCGCCACCGCCCTGCGCTCGCTCCGCCGCCGGCTCCCCGACGAACTCACCGCCGCCGCCGACGGCCAGGAGGCCGAACTCGCCCGGCTGCTGCCCGAACTGGGCGACCCCGGCGGCCACGACACCGCCGACGAGGACTCCACCGCCCGCCTCTTCGAACTGACCCTCCGGCTCCTGGAACGGCTCGCCGCCGACCGCACGATCGTGCTCGTCCTGGAAGACCTCCACTGGGCCGACGCCTCCACCCGGCACCTCCTCACCTACCTCCTCCGCACCCTCCGCCGCGGCCGGATCGTGGTCGTCGCCAGCTACCGCGCCGACGACATCCACCGCCGCCACCCGCTGCGCCCCCTCCTCGCCGAACTCGACCGGCTCCGCACCATCCGCCGCATCGAACTCGCCCGCTTCACCCGCGCCGAGGTGCACCGCCAGCTCACCGGCATCCTGGCCGCCGAACCCGACCCCGGCCTCGTCGAGGAGGTCTTCGAACGCTCCGACGGCAACGCCTTCTTCGTCGAGGAACTCGTCGTCTCCCACGAAGCCGGCTGCGCCCCCGGACAGCTCAGCGACTCCCTGCGCGACCTGCTGCTCGTCCGGGTCGAGATGCTCTCCGAGGACGCCCAGCGGGTAGCCCGGATCGTGGCCGAGGGCGGCTCCACCGTCGAGTACGGCCTGCTCGCCGCCGTCGCCCGGCTCGGCGAGGACGAACTCATCGAGGCGCTGCGGGCCGCCGTCGGCGCCAACCTGCTCCTCGCCGTCCCCGACGGCGACGGCTACCGCTTCCGCCACTCCCTGGTCCGCGAGGCCGTCAGCGACGACCTGCTCCCCGGCGAACGCTCCCGCCTCAACCGGCGCTACGCCGAAGCCCTGGAGGCCGACCCCGCGCTCGTCCGCGCCGACGAGCGCGCCAACCGGCTCGCGACCTACTGGTACCACGCGCACGACCCGGCCAAGGCCCTGCCCGCCGTCCTCCGCGCCTCCGTCGCCACCCGCAAGCGCCATGCCTACGCCGAGCAGCTCCGCCTCCTCGAACGGGCCATGGAACTCTGGGACGAGGCCCCCGCCGAGATCCGCGGCTCACTGCGCCCCATGGACTACGCCGAGGCCTACCCGCCCTGCGGCTGCGACCCCGAGACCGCCGCCCTCACCTATCTCGATCTGCTCGCCGAGGCCGCCGTCGCCGCCCGGCTCAGCGGCGACCGCGAACGCGCCCTGAAGATCGGCAAGATGGCGCTGCGCCTCCTCGACGGCGCGGACGCCCAGGACCCCCTGCGGGCCGCCTGGTTCTGGACCGAGAAGGCCCGCCTCCAGTCCAACCTCGGCCGCGGCGACGGCTGGGAGGAGATCGCCCGCGCCCAGGAACTCGTCAAGGGTCTCCCGCCCTCCGCCGTCCACGCCGTGGTCCTCGTCGGCGCCGCCGGCTGGGGCATGCTCCGCAACCCCGGTCCCGACGCCCTCACCGCCGCCGAACGCGCCGTCGAGTACGCCCGGCACGTCAAGGCCGAGTCGATCGAACTCAACGCCCGCCTCACCCTCGGCACCCTCATGGTCTCCGCCGGCGACGTCGAGGCCGGACTCACCGAGATGCACGAGGTACGGGAACGGACCACGGCCCTCGGCCAGTTCACCGAAGCCGCCCGCGCCCACATCAACATCTCCTCCTCCCTGGAGTCCCTCGGCCGCTCCCGCGAGGCCGTCGAACTCGCCGGCACCGGGATCCGCCTCGCCCGCTCCTACGGACTCGTCGACAGCGTCGGCTGGGTCGAGGCCAACCGGGCCGAATCCCTCTTCTCCCTCGGCCACTGGGACGAGACCCGGGAGATCGCCGAACGGCTGCTCCGCTCGGCGACCAGCACCAAGCCCCGCGGCTCGGCCTCCCTCCGCCTCGCCCAGCTCGCCGCCGCCCGCGGCGAACTCGACGCGGCCGGCCGCCACCTCGCCGACGCCCGCGCCGTCTACGGCACCCGCGACCCGATCCCGCAGTACACCCTGCCCATGGCCCAGGTGGAGATCGCCGTGGCCGCCGCAGAGGGGCGCGTCGAGGACGTCCGGGCCCAGCTCGCCGCCGCCGAACAGGCCGGCTTCCCGCCCGGCACCCACCGCTACGGCTGGCCCCTCGTCCTCACCGCCGCCACCGCCGAGGCGGACAGCCGTGGGCTGCCCGCGGCCGACGAGGGCCGCGCCGAGGCGCTCGACGCGATCCGCCGCAGCATCCGGGGCCTCGCGACCCCGGCCCCCGTCTGGATCGCCCACGGCCGACAGGTCTCCGAGGAGCTCGCCCGCGCCGAGGGCCGCGAGAGCTCCGCCCGCTGGGCCGAGGTCGTCGCCGCCTACGCACCGCTGGAACGCCCCGCCCAGCTGGCCCGCGCCCACCACCGCCTCGCCGACGCCCTGCTCGTCGAGGGCGGCCGCCGCGAGGAGGCCACGGCCCTGCTCCGCGAGGCCCTCGCCACCGCCGTCCGCCTCGGCGCCCGCCCGCTCCGCGAGGACGTGGAACTCCTCGCCGCCCGAGCCCGTCTCTCCCTGGCCCCGGAGAAGCAGGTCCCGGCCCCGGCGGAGCCCGGGGACGACACCTTCGGCCTGACCCCCCGGGAGCAGGACGTCCTGGGCCTGGTCGCGGCCGGCCGCACCAACCGTCAGATCGCCGAGGAACTCTTCATCTCACCCAAGACGGCCAGCGTCCACGTCTCCAACATCCTCGCCAAGCTCGGCGTCGCCGGCCGGGGCGAGGCCGCGGCCCTGGCCCACCGCCTCCACCTCCTCGACGCCTCCCTCTGACCGACCCGACTCCCCGGGATCCCCCGCCGCCGGGCGGGGGACCCGTATCGTCACCCGGCCCGAGGTCAGGTCTATCGGGCCGCGCGAGGGGTCGGCGTCGCCCGGGTCCTCCCTGGTCAGGGCCTGCCTGCGCAGCTCCTCCTCGGTGTGCCTGCGGCCGGGGGCGAACAGCTCCGCCAAGGGGTCGAACACGGTCACCAGCTCCTTCAGCTCACCTCCAGCCGGAGGATCCTGTCGTCCCCTGGCCCGGGGGTTCCCCGGGTGTCGGTTTCGCTGGTCACCAGCCAGAGCCGCCCGCCGCCCCCCGCGAGGACCGTGCGCAGGCGTCCGTACTCCTGTGTGAGGAACGCCTCGGGGTCCCCGGAGCGTTCCGCGCCGGAGAGCGGCACCCGCCACAGCCGCTCGCCTCTCAGCCCGGCCATCCAGATCGCGCCCCGCGCGTACGCGATCCCGCTGGGGGAGGCCTCCGAGGTCGGCCACTGGGCCACCGGGTCCACGAAGCGGGCCTCGCCGGCCCGCCCCTCGACCTCCGGCCAGCCGTAGTTCTTCCCGCGCTCGACCAGATTCAGCTCGTCCCAGGTGTTCTGCCCGAACTCGGCCGCCCACAGGCGGCCCTCCGCGTCCCAGGCGATGCCCTGCACATTGCGGTGCCCGTACGAATAGACCACCGAACCGGCGACGGGATTGCCCGGCGCGGGCTTCCCCTCGGGCGTCATCCGAAGGATCTTCCCGCCGAGCGACTCCCGGTCCTGGGCCAGACCGGTCCGGCCCGTCTCGCCCGTCCCCGCGTACAGCATCCCGTCCGGCCCGAACGCGATCCGGCCGCCGTTGTGCACGACCCCCCTCGGGATGCCGGTCAGCACCGGCTGCGGCACGCCGAGCAGGTCGCCGTCCGCGCCCCCGTACCGCATGCGCACGATGCGGTTGTCCGACTCCGCCGTCAGGTACGCGTACACCCAGCCGTCCCGCACCGCGAGCCCCAGCAGCCCGCCCTCACCGCCCGGGACCACCCCCGGCACCTCGCCCAGCGAGGTCTTCGCCCCGGTCCGCCCGTCGACCAGGGTGATCGTCCGCTCGTCCCGCGAGGAGACCAGCAGATCCCCACCGGGCAGTTCGGCGAGTCCCCAGGGCGACTTCAGCCCCTCGGTGAGCGTGCCCGTCACCGTCACCCGCCCACCGGCGGAGGCGGTGCCGGACCCGGACGGGCTCGCCGAGCCGGTCGCCGATGCCGATGCCGATGCCGGCGTCGGCGGAGCCGTACCCGGCCGGTCCTCCGTACCCCCCGAGGAGCAGCCCGCCACCAGGACCAGCACAGCGGCGCCCCACAGGGCCTTCACAACAGCAGGACGGCTCATGGCACGGTCCCCTTCGACGAGTCGAGCGGCATCCCTTCACCCTTGATACACCGCCCGCCGCGATCAGGTTCCCGACCGCCGCGCCGACCTCGTCCCGGCGGTCCCGCGGGACCTCAGTCCCACGAACCCCGGGGCGCCGGAAGCGCCCGGATCTCCGCCAGGTCCCCGGCCGTCAGCCGCAGCCCCGCCGCCCGGGCGTTCTCCACCGCCCAGCGCTCCCGCTTCGCCCCCGGCACCGGTACGACGTGCGCCCCCCGGCCGAGCACCCACGCGAGCGCCACCTGCGCAGGGGTGACGTCCGCCCCGTGCCGCGCGGCCACCCGCCGCAGCCCCACGACCAGCGGCTGGTTCGCCGCCATCATCTCCGCCGTGAAGCGGGGGTGCCGGGCCCGCGGATCGTCCGGTTCGAAGCCGCCGCCCGGGGTCAGCGTGCCGGTCAGGAAGCCGTTGCCCAGCGGCATCGCCGCCAGGAAGCCGACGCCCCGCGCCGCGCACCACGGCAGCAGCCGCACCAGCGCCTCCTGGGACCACACCGACAGCTCGGCCTCCACCGCGGCCACCGGGAAGACCTGCTGGATCCGCTCCAGTTGGCGGATCGTTCCCTCATATCCGTCACGGCCGACGCCCGTCGCACCCCTGCGGGCCGACCGGGCGCCGACGGCGCACAGCCCGAGCGCCCGCACCTTGCCCGCCGAGACCAGCTCGGCCATCGCGCCCCAGGTCTCCTCGACCGGCACCTCGGGGTCCGCCCGGTGCAGTTGGTACAGGTCGATCACATCGGTCTGGAGCCGGCGGAGGGAGGCGTCGCAGGCCCGACGCACGTACCCCGGCCTGCCGTTGGCGACCACGTGCCGACGCTCGCCGCCGTCGCCGACGAGCAGTCCGCACTTCGTCGAGACGAAGACCTCCGCCCGTCGCTCCTTCAACACCCGCCCCAACAGAAGCTCGTTGGTGAACGGTCCGTACATGTCGGCGGTGTCGAGCAGGCTCACCCCGGCGTCCAGTGCCGCGTGCACGGTCCGCAGCGAGCGGTCCCCCCGCTGTTCCGAACGGCTGTACGCCCAGTTCATCGGCATGCACCCCAGGCCGATCGCACCCACGTCGAGCGCCGTCGCCCCGATAGTCCTGCGCTCCACCTGCCGGTACCCCTCCCTGTGCCGTCCCCCAAAGTAACCAATGGCGCACGGGATTCTTCGCATAGCCTCCCGCTCATGAGATTCGAGGACACGACCGCTGACGTGTGGCTTCCGATTCCCGCGGAGGAGATCGACGATCTCCCCGAACCGGGAGCGTCGGGCCTGAACTACCGCTTCTGGGACGGCGGACCGGAATTCCCGGCCGATCCGGCGCGCTGCGTCTTCTACGTCGTGCCGTACATGAAGGGCTCCGAGATCGCCGTCCGGCCACTGGCCGCGATGACCTCGATCCGGGCCGTGCAGACCCTGTCGGCGGGCATCGACCACGTCACGCCCGGCATCGGCTCGCTGCCCCCGGGCGTCGAGGTCTGCAACGCGAAGGGCGTCCACGAGGCGAGCACCGCCGAGCTCACGCTCGCGTTGATCCTGGCCTCGCTGCGCGGCATCCCCGGCTTCGTGCGCGGCCAGGACGCCGAGGAGTGGCGGGCCGGCTTCTACCCGGCCCTCGCGGACAAGTCGGTGCTGATCGTCGGGTACGGGTCGATCGGTGCCGCCATCGAGGACCGGCTCGCGCCCTTCGAGTGCGCGCGGGTGGCGCGCGTCGCACGCTCCGCGCGCACCACAGCGCGCGGCCCGGTCCAGGCCCTGACAGAGCTGCCCGCGCTGCTTCCGGATGCGGACGTGGTCGTGCTCTCCACCCCGCTCACCCCCGCGACCAGGCATCTCGTCGACGCCGGCTTCCTCGGCCGGATGAAGGACGGGGCGCTCCTGGTGAACGTCGCCCGAGGTCCGGTCGTCGACACGGCGGCCCTGCTCAAGGAGGTCGAGAGCGGCAGGATCACGGCGGCGCTCGATGTCACCGACCCGGAACCGCTGCCGTCCGGGCACCCGTTGTGGCACGCTCCCGGTGTCCTGATCAGTCCGCATGTGGGAGGTTCCACTTCGGCCTTCATGCCCCGTGCGAAGCGGCTGGTCGCGGGGCAGCTGCGGCGGTTCGCGGCGGGCGAGGAGCTGGCCAACGTCCTGCTCACCACCGGCTGAGCCGCCGTCCGGGTGGGGCCGCGGTGGGCCGGTCGGGTGGTACGCGCCCCCGACACGCGCCGCGTGCAAGCCCCCGGCCGTCACGCAGAGTACTGCGACCCTGTCCCTGAGTGACGGTCCTGGTGTATCGTCCCGGAGCGGGGGACTGCGTCGAGTACGGGCTGACGCTGGGGAGCGAAGTGACGGGTCATCAGATTTCGAGGGGGGCGACGGGTGAAGCACGGCCGGAGGACCGACGATCCGACGCGGCGACGCCGCCGGCGGCGATCCCTCCGCGCCTCGCCGCCGGCCTCGCACGTTCCGTGCCGGACCAGGCTGCGCCACACCGCGCGCCCCGCGCCGCCGCCGAACCGCCGGACACCGGACCGGCCGGCCTGCCGCAGGGCGGGCCGGTCGCCGGACCGCACGGCGGACCGCGTTCAGGGCCGGTCGCCGGACGGCACCCCGGGCCGGACCCGGGGCCGGACCGCGGAGCCGAGGGTCACGGTGCCGAACCACCGGGCCCGAGAGCTGCCGCCACCCCGGCCACCCGCGCCGCCGCGGCCCACAGCGCCTGCGAGGCCTGCGGCGGCGCCGTGCCGGAGCCGGCCGCCCCTGTCGTACGGGATCCCGCGGGTCCCCACGACTGCGACGGGCACGCCCCCGGCAGCCCCGACGAACCGCCGGCGCGTCCGCACGACGCGGCCGGGTGCGGCGGTGCGGCGCCGGAGGGTCCGGTGACCGCGCCCGGGGCGGTCCTCGCGCGCCGGCCCGTCGGCACCGGCGGTGGCGACTCCGGCCCCCCGGACCCCTGCCGCCCCGGCATCGGCGCGATCCTCGCGCAGATCGCCCTGGGGCTGATCTGCGCGGGCTACACGACCGGCGCCTCGCTCGGCTGGGGATCACCGGAACTCGCGCTCTTCATGGGCGACTTCGGACTCAGCGTCGCCGCCCTCACCGCCGCGGTCTCCTGCTTCCTCTACGCCCGCGCCCACCGCGGCAGCGCCCGCCCCGCCTGGCTGCTCTTCGCCTTCTCCTCGTTCATGGCCTCCGCGGGCAACGCCGTGTGGGGCTGGTACGAGGTCGTGCTCCGCACGGAGGTGCCGGACTCCTCCGTCGCCGACCTCTTCTTCTTACTCTTCGCGCCGCCCGCCATCGTCGGGCTTCTCGTCCTGGCCAAGAAGCCCGTGACCCGGGCCGGCTGGGTCTGCCTGGGGCTCGACGCCTGGCTCATCGGCGGCTCCCTGCTCACGCTCTCCTGGAGCCTCGCCCTCGCGCGCACGGCCCACTTCCAGGAGGAGCCCGTCGCCCAGGCGGCGCTGTCGCTCGCGTACCCCCTGCTCGACATCGTCCTCGTGAGCATGGTCCTCGTCCTGCACTTCCGGCGCTCCCAGGCGAACCGCTCGGCGACCAACACGGCGATCGCCGCCCTCGCCCTGACCGTCCTGTGCGACGCGCTGTTCACCTCGCCGCTGCTCCGCGAGAACTACGCCTCGGGCCAGCTGCTCGACGCCGGCTGGTTCGCCGGCTCCCTGCTGCTCGCCTACGCCCCGTGGGGGGTGCGCCGCCTCCCGGAGAGCCCCGCCCCCGCGCGCGGGCCCCGGCTGCACAGCCGTCCGGTCGCCGGCTCGCTCGCCGCCCTCACCCCGTACCTCGCCGCCGCGGTCTGCACCCTCGGGATCCTCTACAACGTCGTCGAGGGACGCAGGGTCGACCGCGTCGTCGTCCTCACCGGCTGCACGGTGGTCCTCGCCCTCGTCGTACGCCAGGGCATCATGCTCCTCGACAACATCGCCCTCACCCACGAACTGGCCCAGAAGGAGAACCACTTCAGGTCACTCGTGCAGGGATCCAGTGACGTCATCATGATCGCCGCGCCCACCGGAGTGCTCCGCTACGTCAGCCCGGCCGCCTCCGGGGTGTACGGGCGGGACGCCGAGGAGCTGATCGGCTCCGAGCTCGCCTCGCTCATCCATCCCGAGGATCTCGGCGGCGTCGTCCACGAGGTACGGCGCTTCCTTGCCGTCTCGCCCGCCGAGGAGCCCACCACCCGGATCGAGTGCCGCTTCCGCTCCGGCCGCGGCGACTGGCTCAACGTCGAGTCGACGGTCAACCGGCACCAGGGCGGCCTGATCTTCAACAGCAGGGACGTCACCGAACGCGTCCGGCTTCAGGCCCAGTTGCAGCACAACGCCGAGCACGACCCGCTCACCGACCTGCCCAACCGGGCGCTCTTCACCCGGCGGGTCCGGCAGGCGCTCGGCGGCCGTCGCGCCTCCGACCCCGGCACCGCCGTGCTCTTCATCGACCTCGACGGCTTCAAGGGCGTCAACGACCGCCTCGGCCACCAGGCGGGGGACGACCTGCTCGTCCAGGCCGCGCGCCGCCTCCACGACTCCGTACGGGCCGGGGACACGGCCGCCCGGCTCGGCGGCGACGAGTTCGCCGCCCTCATCCTCGGCGACGGCGGCCGCGACCAGGCGGCCCGGCGGAAGCAGGTCCAGGAGATCGCCGACCGGCTCCGGCTCACCCTCTCCCGGCCCTACCGCGTCGACGGCGGCCAGGAGGTGCGGGTCGCCGCCTCGATCGGCGTGGCCTTCGCCGAACCCGGCATCGAGGCGGGCGACCTCCTGCGCAACGCCGACCTCGCCATGTACCGCGCCAAGGCGGCCGGCAAGGACCGGGTCGAGCTCTACGCGCCCCAGATGCAGGCCGAGGTGGTGCGCCGGACCGAGCTGGCCGCCCGGCTGCGCACCGCCCTCCACGACGGCGAGTTCGCCCTGCTCCACCAGCCGGTCGTCGACCTCGCCACCGGCCGGATCTCCGCCGTCAGCGCCCAGGCGCGCTGGCGCTCCACCCAGGGCATCCTCTTCACGCCCGCCGAGTACCTCCGGGTGACCGACGACTCCGAGCGGACCGCGGAGCTCGGCCGCTGGCTTCTGGAGGAGGCCGTGGAGCAGGCCGCCGAGCGGGCGGGAATCGGCCACCGCGCGCCCGTGTCCATCCGGCTCTCGGCCGGCCGCCTCCTGGACCGCTCGCTGCCCCTCGGCTCGGTCGAGTCGCTGCTCACCCGGCACGGGCTGCCGTCCGGTTCGCTGATCGTCGAGATCGCCGACAGCGACCCCCGGATCTCGCTCGACGAGCTGGAGCAGCGCCTGGTCACCCTGCGCCGTCTCGGGGTGCGGATCGCGCTCGACGGATTCGGCAGCGGCCATGTGGCGATCAACGCGCTCCGGAGGCTCCCCGTCGACATACTGAAGCTGGACCGAGGGCTCGTCGAGGGAGTGGTCGAGTCGGCCCGGCTCCGCAAGATCACCCGCGGGGTGCTCCGTATCGCCGGAGAGCTCGGCATGCAGACCGTCGCCGAGGGTGTCGACGTACCCGAGCAGGTCGTCGCGCTGCGGGCGATGGGCTGCAGTCACGCGCAGGGCATGGCCTTCTCGGGCCCGCTCGACGAATACCGGCTGCGCAGGGCCCTGGTGCGGGACGAGTACCCGCTGCCCGGCGCGGTCCCCGTCCGTGCCGGAAACCGTCCCCCGTTCCGCTCAAATAATGAGACGCCCGTCCCACCCACTTGACAGTGGTGAGGCCCGAGAGGGAGGGTCAGTGCCATGCGCACCCGAATTCTCGTACTTGGAAAGCGCGTCGGCTGAAGCAGGGCCACCGTAGGCCCCGCTTGAAACGCACCCGACGCGCTCCCCTCGCTTGCCTCACGGCACGAGGGGTTTTTTGTTGCACCGGCTCATTCCAAAGTCGCCGCAAAACCACGCAAAACACCTCGCAAAAACCCTCTGCTTCGAGAAGAGATGCTGATGACCGACCAGGCCACCGGGCACCATCCGCAGCCGCGGCCCCGTAGCGGCGCGCAGCCCGCTACCACCGTCGAGCACGTCACGGGTGCGCAGTCCCTCATCCGTTCTCTCGAAGAGGTGGGCGCGGACACCATCTTCGGTCTCCCCGGTGGCTGCATCCTCCCGGCCTACGACCCGCTGATGGACTCGAAGAAGGTGCGCCACATCCTGGTCCGCCACGAGCAGGGCGCGGGCCACGCGGCCACCGGCTACGCCCAGGCGACCGGCAAGGTCGGCGTCTGCATGGTGACCTCGGGGCCCGGTGCGACCAACCTCGTCACCCCGATCGCCGACGCGCACATGGACTCGGTCCCGCTCGTCGCGATCACCGGCCAGGTCGCCTCGAAGGCCATCGGCACGGACGCCTTCCAGGAGGCGGACATCTGCGGCATCACGATGCCGATCACCAAGCACAACTTCCTGGTCACCAAGGCCGACGACATCCCGCGGACGATCGCCGAGGCCTTCCACATCGCCTCCACCGGCCGCCCCGGCCCGGTCCTGGTCGACATCTCCAAGGACGCCCTGCAGGCGAAGACCACCTTCAGCTGGCCGCCACAGACCGACCTGCCCGGCTACCGCCCGGTGACCAAGCCGCACGCCAAGCAGATCCGCGAGGCCGCCAAGCTGATCAGCGCGGCCAAGCGCCCCGTCCTGTACGTCGGCGGCGGCGTCATCAAGGCCGGCGCCACCGCCGAGCTGAAGATCCTCGCCGAGCTCACCGGCGCCCCGGTCACCACGACCCTGATGGCGCTCGGCGCGTTCCCGGACAGCCACCCGCTGCACGTGGGCATGCCCGGCATGCACGGCGCGGTCACCGCCGTCACCGCGCTGCAGAAGTCCGACCTGATCGTCGCCCTCGGCGCCCGCTTCGACGACCGCGTCACCGGCAAGCTCGACAGCTTCGCCCCGTACGCCAAGATCGTCCACGCGGACATCGACCCGGCCGAGATCGGCAAGAACCGCATCGCCGACGTCCCGATCGTCGGTGACGCCCGCGAGGTCATCGCCGACTTGATCCAGGCCGTCCAGGCCGAGCACAGCGAGGGCAACAAGGGCGACTACACCGCCTGGTGGAGCGACCTGAGCCGCTGGCGCGAGACCTACCCGCTCGGCTACGACCTGCCGGAGGACGGCAGCCTCTCGCCGCAGCAGGTCATCCAGCGGATCGGCCAGCTCGTCCCCGACGACACGATCTTCGCCGCGGGCGTCGGTCAGCACCAGATGTGGGCCGCCCACTTCATCGACTACGAGCGCCCGGCCACCTGGCTGAACTCCGGCGGCCTCGGCACGATGGGGTACGCGGTCCCCGCCGCGATGGGTGCCAAGGCCGGCATGCCGGACCGCCCGGTCTGGGCGATCGACGGCGACGGCTGCTTCCAGATGACCAATCAGGAGCTCACCACCTGCGCCCTGAACAACATCCCGATCAAGGTCGCCATCATCAACAACGGCGCCCTCGGGATGGTCCGTCAGTGGCAGACCCTCTTCTACAACCAGCGCTACTCGAACACCGTCCTGCACTCCGGCCCGGACGACATCCAGGCGAACAAGGGCACCCGCGTCCCCGACTTCGTCAAGCTCTCCGAGGCCATGGGCTGTGTCGCCCTGCGCTGTGAGGACCCGGCCGACCTGGACAAGGTCATCGCCGAGGCCAACGCCATCAACGACCGTCCCGTCGTCATCGACTTCATCGTCCACGAGGACGCCCAGGTCTGGCCGATGGTCGCCGCCGGCACCTCCAACGACGAGGTCATGGCCGCCCGGGGCGTCCGCCCCGACTTCGGCGACGGCGAAGACGACTGAAGCGCGGAACGAAGCAGAGCGAAAAGGAAGAGACCCAGACCATGTCCACCAAGCACACGCTCTCCGTTCTCGTCGAGAACACGCCCGGCATCCTCGCCCGGATCGCCGCCCTGTTCTCGCGCCGCGGCTTCAACATCGACTCCCTCGCCGTGGGCATCACCGAGCACCCCGACATCTCCCGGATCACCATCGTGGTCAGTGTCGAGGACCTGCCCCTGGAGCAGGTGACCAAGCAGCTCAACAAGCTGGTCAACGTCCTGAAGATCGTCGAACTCGAGCCCAGCGCCGCGATCCAGCGCGAGCTCGTCCTGGTGAAGGTCCGCGCCGACAACGAGACCCGCTCCCAGATCGTCGAGATCGTCCAGCTGTTCCGCGCCAAGACCGTGGACGTCTCGCCCGAGGCGGTCACCATCGAGGCCACCGGTTCGAGTGACAAGCTCGACGCGATGCTCAAGATGCTGGAGCAGTTCGGCATCAAGGAGCTCGTGCAGTCCGGCACGATCGCCATAGGGCGTGGTTCCCGGTCCATCACGGACCGGTCCCTGCGGGCCCTCGACCGCAGCGCCTGAGCGTCACCGCGCGCCTCAGAGTCATCGGAGGTCAACCGGCGGTCCATCCGCCGGTCCGACTGACGAGACCCGAAAACCTTCCTCCCGCTCCCCGCCGTACGGTGGGACGCAACACCAGCACCTCAAGGAGATTCCCAGTGGCCGAGCTGTTCTACGACGACGACGCCGACCTGTCCATCATCCAGGGCCGCAAGGTCGCGGTGATCGGTTACGGCAGCCAGGGCCACGCCCACGCGCTGTCGCTCCGTGACTCCGGTGTCGACGTCCGCGTCGGTCTGCAGGAGGGTTCGAAGTCCAAGGCCAAGGCCGAGGAGCAGGGCCTGCGCGTCGTCTCCGTCGCCGAGGCGGCGGCCGAGGCCGACCTCATCATGATCCTGACCCCGGACCCGATCCAGGCCCAGGTCTACGAGGAGTCCATCAAGGACAACCTGAAGGAGGGCGACGCGCTCTTCTTCGGTCACGGTCTGAACGTCCGTTACGGCTTCATCAAGGTGCCCGAGGGCATCGACGTCGCCCTGGTCGCCCCGAAGGGCCCGGGCCACCTGGTCCGTCGTCAGTACGAGGAGGGCCGCGGCGTTCCGTGCATCGCGGCCGTCGAGCAGGACGCGACCGGCAGCGCCTTCGCGCTGGCGCTCTCGTACGCCAAGGGCATCGGCGGCACCCGCGCCGGCGTCATCAAGACGACCTTCACCGAGGAGACCGAGACCGACCTCTTCGGCGAGCAGGCCGTTCTCTGCGGTGGCACCGCGGCGCTGGTCAAGGCGGGCTTCGAGACCCTGACCGAGGCCGGCTACCAGCCGGAGATCGCGTACTTCGAGTGCCTCCACGAGCTGAAGCTCATCGTCGACCTCATGTACGAGGGCGGCCTGGAGAAGATGCGCTGGTCGGTCTCCGAGACCGCCGAGTGGGGCGACTACGTCACCGGCCCGCGGATCATCACGGACGCCACCAAGGCCGAGATGAAGAAGGTCCTCGCGGAGATCCAGGACGGCACCTTCGCCAAGGAGTGGATGGCCGAGTACCACGGCGGTCTGAAGAAGTACAACGAGTACAAGACCCAGGACGAGAACCACCTCCTGGAGACCACCGGCAAGGAGCTGCGCAAGCTCATGAGCTGGGTGAACGACGAGGAGGCGTAAGCCTTCGGGACAGGGGCCGGACGGTGTGTCCGGCCCCTGTCCACATCGTTGGACACCCCGTCCAACCACGGACGGGTGATCCTTCCAACGAGGCGCATGAACGGCGCCGGTACACCACTACACTGCTCAACAACATTCGCGTTCAGGCCCACAGCGTCGTGCGCTTTCACGCGGCAAGCCCCCTCCACCGCCTGCGGCCGTCGGGACGGCCGTCCGCACTGGATCTGTGAGGACTCACGTGAGCTCGAAACCCGTCGTACTCATCGCTGAAGAGCTGTCGCCCGCCACCGTCGACGCCCTGGGCCCGGACTTCGAGATCCGGCACTGCAACGGCGCGGACCGCGCCGAACTGCTGCCCGCCATCGCCGACGTGGACGCGATCCTGGTCCGTTCCGCGACCAAGGTCGACGCCGAGGCCATCGCCGCCGCCAAGAAGCTGCGGGTCGTCGCCCGCGCCGGTGTCGGTCTGGACAACGTGGACGTCTCCGCCGCCACCAAGGCCGGCGTCATGGTCGTCAACGCCCCGACGTCGAACATCGTCACCGCCGCGGAGCTCGCGTGCGGTCTGCTCGTCGCCACCGCACGCAACATCCCGCAGGCCAACACGGCGCTGAAGAACGGCGAGTGGCAGCGCTCCAGGTACACGGGCGTCGAGCTCAGCGAGAAGACGCTCGGTGTCGTCGGCCTCGGCCGCATCGGTGTCCTGGTCGCCCAGCGCATGTCCGCGTTCGGCATGAAGATCGTCGCGTACGACCCCTACGTGCAGCCCGCCCGCGCCGCCCAGATGGGGGTGAAGCTGCTGGCCCTGGACGAGCTCCTCGAGGTCGCCGACTTCATCACCGTCCACCTGCCGAAGACCCCGGAGACCCTCGGTCTCATCGGCGACGAGGCGCTGCACAAGGTCAAGCCCTCCGTCCGTATCGTCAACGCCGCGCGCGGCGGGATCGTGGACGAGGCGGCGCTCTTCACCGCCCTCAAGGAGGGCCGGGTCGCCGGCGCGGGCCTCGACGTGTACGCGAAGGAGCCCTGCACGGACTCCCCGCTCTTCGAGCTCGACCAGGTCGTCTGCACCCCGCACCTCGGCGCGTCCACGGACGAGGCCCAGGAGAAGGCCGGTATCGCGGTCGCCCGTTCGGTGCGTCTGGCGCTCGCCGGTGAGCTCGTCCCGGACGCGGTCAACGTCCAGGGCGGTGTCATCGCGGAGGACGTCAAGCCGGGTCTGCCGCTCGCCGAGAAGCTCGGCCGCATCTTCACCGCCCTCGCGGGCGAGGTCGCGGCCCGTCTCGACGTCGAGGTGTACGGCGAGATCACCCAGCACGATGTGAAGGTGCTCGAACTCTCCGCGCTCAAGGGTGTGTTCGAGGACGTGGTCGACGAGACCGTGTCGTACGTCAACGCCCCGCTGTTCGCGCAGGAGCGCGGTGTCGAGGTGCGGCTGACCACGAGCTCCGAGTCGCCGGACCACCGCAATGTGGTCACGGTGCGCGGCACGCTGTCGAGCGGCGAGGAGGTCGCGGTCTCCGGCACGCTCGCGGGCCCCAAGCACCTTCAGAAGATCGTCGCGGTCGGCGACTACGACGTGGACCTGGCGCTCGCCGACCACATGGTGGTGCTGCGCTACGAGGACCGTCCGGGTGTCGTCGGCACCGTCGGCCGGATCCTCGGTGAGGCCGGTCTGAACATCGCCGGTATGCAGGTCTCCCGCGCGGAGGAGGGCGGCGAGGCGCTCGTCGTGCTCACCGTGGACGACACGCTCCCGGCCCCGGTGCTCGCGGAGATCGCGGCGGAGATCGGTGCCACGTCGGCCCGTTCGGTCAACCTGATCTGACGCACGCCCGCAGGACCCCGTACGGCCCCGCACGACCTCGTACCCGGTCGATAGACGCTCGTCTTACACAAGTGTCTATTGGCCGGGTACAGTGCTGTCATGGGACACAAGGAAGACCTGCTCGAAGGCGCCAAGCGCTGCCTCCTGGAGAAGGGGTACGGGCGCACCACGGCCCGTGACATCGTCGCCGAGTCGGGCACCAACCTCGCCTCCATCGGCTACCACTACGGCTCCAAGGACGCCCTGCTCCAGCAGGCCTTCCTGGCCCTCACCGAGGAGTGGGGCGAGCGGGTCGGACCCGCGGGAAGCGGTGAGCGGAAGCGGGAGCTGCCGGCCGATCCGTACGCCCGCTTCCGCGCCGTCTGGGAGCAGGTCATCGGCGCGGCCGAGGCCAGCCGGCCCGTCTGGAAGCTCCAGACCGAGATCGTCACCCGGCTCGACGACGACGAGAAGCTGCGCGAGGCGATCAAGGAGCCGCAGCGGGAGGGCCGGCTCGGCATGGCCGAGGGCTTCCTCGGCATCGACCCGGAGGCGGACCCGGAGAAGGCCCGGGTGGCGGGACTGCTCTGCCAGGCGCTGGTGGCCGGCGTGATGATCCAGTGGATGGTCGACCCGGACACCGCGCCCACGGCGGACGACCTCACGGAGGGGCTCAAGGTACTGATGGGGGAGCAGGGCTGACCTGCCGTCATCACCCCGTGCCGGACCTCGTCGCTCGGGGCACCCGCCCGCCCCGGCGGGCGTTCAGAGCCGGGCCGACTTCAGGGACATGTGGAGCAGCAGGCGGTCCTCGCCGTCGTCCAGGTCCAGGCCCGTGAGCTGCTCGACCCGGGACAGCCGGTAGTAGAGGGTCTGACGGTGGATGCCCAGGGCCGCCGCGGTGCGGCCCGCCTGACCCGCGTTGTCGAGGAACACCTCGGCGGTGCGGGCCAGTTCGGCGTGGGCGGGGGCGATCAGCGGGGCGACGGCCGGGTCGATCTCGGGGTGGTAGAGCGCCGCGAGCAGGCGGTACGGGCCGATCCCGGCCCACTCCGCGACCGGGCCGAGGGTCGGCTGGGCCGTGGCGGCGCGGGCCGCCGTGTTGGCTTCGCGCCAGGCCGCCGGGAGTTCCGTGAGGCCGCGGCGGGGGTTCGCGATGCCGGCCGGGTGGGCGGCGCGCAGCCGGTCGGCGGCCGTGTGGGCGGGGGAGAGGTCCTCGGCCGTGCGCAGCCGTACGAGGACGGCGAGGGACTCGCTCTCGGGGAGCGTGGCGACCGCCGCCCCGCCGGGGACCGACCGGATCGAGGGGGCCTCGCCCTTCCACGGGGTCACGCAGACGACGGTGTGCAGACCGTCCGCGCTGGGGCCCAGGGCCGCCCGGAGCGCCGCGACGGCCATGTCGCTCTGCCAGCCGCGGCCGGCGGTCAGGACCGCGGCGAACTCGCGCGAGAGATCGGTGTCCGCGCGCTCCTCGTCGGCGAGGAGGCCGCCGATCCGGGTGGCGACCTCCATCGCGGCCGTGAGCTGGTCGGGCGTGGGGCCGGGCTCCGCGTCGAGGAGCCAGACGTATCCGAGGACGACACCCCGATGGCGTACGGGCAGGCAGAGGCGGTCCCGGAAGACCCCGGCGTCCGGAGCGGCCGGGATGCGGACCGGACCCGTCGCCCGGGTGATGCCGAAGCCCTCGAACCAGGCGCGGACCGCCGGGGTCGACTTCCGGGTCAGGATCGACCGCGTCCGGACGGGGTCCATCGCCGTGTCGTCGTCACTGTCGTGGGCGCCGAAGGCGATCAGGCCGAAATCGCGGTTCTCCAGCGTCGCCGGCGCGCCGAGCAGCGCGGAGATCTCGTCCACCAGGTCTTGGTAATCGCCCTTCACAGCGCCATTCTCGCACCCTCTCAGACATATGTATGAGATGCCGGGCACGGATGCGTGACAGGTGTAGATGGCGGACGATCGGAGCGATCCATAGGTTTCACGGTGGTTCCTCGTGCTGTTACCCGTTTCTTACGAAAGATCGGGTACGGCACCCTTCGTCACCCTGTCCTTCTGGAGGTCCCCGTGCTGGGTCCCGTGATCCTCGCCGCGTCGCGCAGCGACAAGATGCGCCGTTTCGTGTCGGCCGCCCCCGGGACCAAGCAGGTCGTCGCCCGCTTCATCGCCGGAGAGTCGGTCGACGACGTCGTCCCGATCGTCCAGGAGCTGAGCGAGCGCGGCCTGGAGGTCACCCTCGACGTCGTCGGTGAGGACATCACCACCGTCGAGCAGTCGTACGCCGCCCGGGACGCGTACCTGGAGCTCATCGGCCGTCTCAAGGAGCTGGGCCTCGGCGAGCGCGCCGAGATGTCCGTCAAGCTGTCGATGTTCGGCCAGTCCCTGGAGGACGGTCACGAGCTGGCCCTCGCGAACGTCCGCCCGGTCGTCGCGGCCGCCGCCGAGATCGGCACCACGGTCACCCTGGACGCCGAGGACCACACCACCCTCGACTCGATGTTCGCCATCCACGAGGAGCTGCGGAAGGACCACCCGCAGACCGGCTGTGTCATCCAGGCGTACCTGTTCCGCACCGAGGACGACGCCCGCCGCCTCGCCGCGAACGGCTCCCGCGTCCGGATCGTGAAGGGCGCCTACAAGGAGCCCGAGTCCGTCGCGATCCAGGACAAGTCCGAGATCGACAAGGCCTACGTCCGGATCATGAAGATCCTCATGGACGGCGAGGGCTACCCGATGATCGGCTCCCACGACCCGCGCCTCATCTCCATCGGCCAGGAGCTGGCGCGCCGCGCCGGGCGCAAGCTGGACGAGTACGAGTTCCAGATGCTGTACGGCATCCGGAGCGAGGAGCAGCACCGGCTCGCCGCGGAGGGACACCGCATGCGCGTGTACACCGCCTACGGCACCGACTGGTACGGCTACTTCATGCGCCGTCTGGCGGAGAAGCCGGCCAACCTCCTCTTCTTCGTCCGATCCATCCTCACCAAGGGCTGAGCCCACACCCCTCAGAAGGAGTTACGCGACCCATGGACGCTGTCACCCAGGTCCCCGCTCCGGTCAACGAGCCGGTGCACAGCTACGCCCCCGGCTCCCCCGAGCGCGCCCGCCTCGAGACCAAGCTCAAGGAGCTGTCCGAGAACCCGCGTGAGCTGCCGATGACCATCGGCGGCGTGAAGCGCCTCGGCGGCGGCGAGGAGTTCAAGGTCGTCCAGCCGCACAACCACAAGGCCGTCATCGGTACCTTCCGCGGCGCCACCGAGCAGGACGCCCAGGACGCCGTCGACGCGGCCCTGGCCGCGGCCCCGGCCTGGCGCGCGATGGCCTTCGACGACCGTGCCGCGATCATCCTGCGCGCCGCCGAGCTGCTCGCCGGCCCGTGGCGCGAGACGCTGGCCGCGTCGACCATGCTCGGCCAGTCGAAGACCGCCCAGCAGGCCGAGATCGACACCCCGTGCGAGCTCGTCGACTTCTGGCGCTTCAACGTGGCGTACGCCCGCCAGATCCTGGCCGAGCAGCCGCCGGCGAACTCCCCGGGTGTGTGGAACCGTCTGGACCACCGCCCGCTGGAGGGCTTCGTCTACGCGATCACGCCGTTCAACTTCACGGCCATCGCGGGCAACCTGCCCACCGCCCCCGCCCTCATGGGCAACGTGGTGGTCTGGAAGCCGTCCCCGACGCAGACCCACTCCGCCGTGCTCCTCATGGAGCTCCTGGAGGAGGCCGGCCTGCCGAAGGGTGTCATCAACCTGGTGACCGGCGACGGCATCGCCGTCTCCGAGGTGGCCCTGAACCACCCCGACCTGGCCGGTATCCACTTCACCGGTTCGACCAAGACCTTCCAGCACCTGTGGAAGACGGTCGGCACCAACATCGAGAAGTACCGCGCGTACCCGCGGATCGTCGGCGAGACCGGCGGCAAGGACTTCGTCGTCGCGCACCCCAGCGCCGACCGCGGCATCCTGAAGACCGCGCTGACCCGCGGCTCCTTCGAGTTCCAGGGCCAGAAGTGCTCCGCGTCCTCGCGTGCGTACGTCCCGGCCTCCATCTGGAACGACGGCTTCAAGGAGGAGTTCGCGGCCGAGGTCGACGGCATCACCATGGGTGACGTCACCGACCTGTCGAACTTCATCGGCGCGGTCATCGACGAGCGCTCGTTCGCCAAGAACAAGGCCGCGATCGACCGTGCCGCGGCCGACCCGACCTGCACGATCGTCGCCGGTGGCACGTACGACGACTCGGTGGGCTACTTCGTCCGTCCGACGGTCATCGCCTGCACCGACCCGGAGAACGAGGTCTTCAAGGCCGAGTACTTCGGTCCGATCCTCGCGATCCACGTCTACGAGGACGAGAACTACGACGCGATGCTGACCCAGATGGAGTCGGTCTCGGACTACGCCCTCACCGGCGCGGTCATCTCCGGCGACCGTGCGGCGGCCGCTCACACGATGGAGAAGCTCCGCTTCGCCGCGGGCAACTTCTACATCAACGACAAGTCGACCGGCGCCGTCGTCGGCCAGCAGCCCTTCGGCGGCGGCCGTGCCTCGGGTACGAACGACAAGGCCGGCGCCCCGCAGAACCTGATGCGCTGGACGCTGACCCGCGCCATCAAGGAGACGCTGGTCCCGCCGACCGAGTACGGCTACCCGCACATGGGCTGACGCCCACCCGCCTCCGCCACGGAGGCCCGCCTCTGACAGAGAGGCCCCCCGGCACCGCCCCCCTCCTCGGTCCCCCAACCGAGGACGGGGGCGGTTCTCATGTCCGGGTCCGGGAGGATCGGCCCGCGTCGAGCCGTCCGGCGACGCGGAGCACGCTCTTGCCGTGGGTGGCGCCCTCGCGCAGCCGCCGTACCGCGACGCCGAGCTCCGCCGGGTCGTACTCGGCGGTGATGTCCACCCGGATCCGTCCCTCGGCCAGCAGGCCGAGGGCCCGGCGGGCGGAGTCGGCGAGGCGCTCGGGGTGGGTCCGGCTCAGCAGGCTGCTGTTGTAGGTCATCAGCGATCGGCCGTCCCCGAGGAGGTCGTCGGTGTCGGCGAGGACGGGGGCGTGGCCGCCGACGCCGCCGTACGCCACCAGGCGGCCGTGCGGTGCGAGTGCGCGCAGGCCGGCCTGCCGGGTCGGGCCGCCGACCGGGTCGAGGACCACGTCGAAGCGCTCGTCGCCGAGCCCGGCCGGGAACTCCTCGCGCAGCAGGATCCGGTCGTAGCCGAACTCCTTCGCGTACGCGGCCCTGAGGTCACTGCCGACCACCCCGACGATCCGGCCGGCGCCGGCCAGCCGGGCGAACTGGGCGGCGAGCACGCCGACCCCGCCGGCGGCGCCGTGGATCAGCACGTGCTCGCCGGCTCGCACGCGGGCGACGGTGTGGACGAGGTCGTACGCGGTCGGCGTGCCCCAGCCGAAGCCCGCGGCCGTCCGCAGGGGGGTCGCGCCGACGGCGAGCGCGAGGACGGCGGGCACGACGACCACCTCGGCGTGCGCGCCGCCGGTGGCGAGCGCCGTGACGGCCTCCCCGACCCGGCTCCCGTCCACGTCCGGGCCGACCGCGACGATGTGCCCGGACGCCTCGAAGCCGGGGACGAAGGGGCGCGGTACGGGGAAGAGGCCGTCCTTGACCATCGTGTCGCCCCATTGGACACCGCTGTAGGCCACCCGGACGGCGACCTCGCCGGGGCCGGGAGACGGCTCGTCGAGTTCGGTGATCCGGTAGTGGTCGTCGCTGTCGAGAACGATCGCCCTCATGAATGCAGCCTCCTGTGCTGACTCAGTATCCTGTGTCATGTCGTCACGGGGAAACGGTAGATGTGACAGGTACCTGAGTCAACACAGGATTCTGTGTAAATGGGTGCCGCGGAGCGGAGCGAGGGAGTGAGGGCATGGCGGACATGCCGGTCGAGGAGTACCTCTGCAGCCGGATCAGGCGTGCGGAACAGGCGCTGATGGCGCACCACGAAGCCGTCCTGCGCGGGCACGGGCTGACCATGACGCAGTACACCGTGCTGCTGACGCTCTCGCGCGAGGGAGGCATGTCCGCGGCCCAGGCGGCACGCGCCTGCGGGGTGACCCAGCAGAGCATGGCCAGTGTCCTGACCAACATGGAGGGCAAGGGGCTCGTTCGCCGCGACCCGTCGCCCGTGCACGCCAAGGTGCAGATCGTCACGCCGACCGAGGAGGGCCTGGCGGTGCTGGGCCGTGCGTACGAGGAGGTGATCGTCCTGGAGAGGGCGCTCACGGACGCGTTCACGCCGGCCGAGCACGCCGCCCTGTGCGAGCTCCTCGACCGCACGACGGCCGTTCTCGTCGATCAGACGCCGCCCGCCCGTCCGCGTTGACGGGACGGGCGGGCGGCGACAGGGCGGGGTGTCCCGGCCGGCCGGATTCGCGGCCGGGCCGGGCCTTCGGGCCGGGTCTTCGGGTCGGGCCGGGCCTTCGGGTCAGGCCAGGGTCCGCTTCAGGAAGTCGCCGATCAGTCCGGCGATCGCCGGCGCGTGGGTCTCCAGGGCGAAGTGGCCCGTCGGGAGGAGGTGGATCTCGGCCTCCGGGAGGTCGCGGCGGAAGGCTTCGGCGCCCGCCGGGACGAAGACCTGGTCGCCCTCGCCCCAGACGGCGAGGAGCGGGACCCGGCTGGTGCGGAAGTACTCCTGGAAGGCCGGGTAGAGGTCGAAGTTGCTGCCGTAGTCGGCGATCAGGCCGAGCTGGATCCCGTCCTGGCCCTCGCGGGCCATGAGGCCGGCGTCGTGGTGCCAGGCGTCGGGGTTGAGCAGGTCGCGGTACTCGGCGGGAACACCCGTCTCGTACTGCCAGCGGATGCCGTCGAGGGAGCGGATCGCGCGGACCGGCTCCTCGGTCTCGGGGGTGCGCTCGGCGATCAGGGCGAGGACCGGCGCCCAGGCCTCGGCGCCGAGGCCCTCCTCGTAGGCGTTGCCGTTCTGGCTGATGATCGCGGTGATCCGCTCGGGGTGGGCGAGGGCGAGCCGCAGGCCGATGGGGGAGCCGTAGTCCTGGATGTAGAGCGCGAACCGGTCGAGGCCCAGGGCCTCGGTGAACTCGCCGGTGAGCTCGGCCAGCCCGGCGAAGGTGTAGTCGAAGTCGGCGGCCGAGGGGGCGGAGCTGCGGCCGAAGCCCAGGTGGTCGGGGGCGACCAGCCGGTAGCGGTCGGCGAGCAGCGGGATCAGGTCGCGGAACATGTGCGAGCTGGTGGGGAAGCCGTGCAGCAGCAGGAGTACGGGGGCGTCGGCCGGGCCCGCCTCGCGGTAGGCGATCTCGTGGCCGCGGACCTTGACGGTGCGGTGGTGGATCGGCAGCACGGTCGTCGTCATTTCTAACCCCTCAAGTCTGCGTGACTGGTTATGGCATGACTCAATCAGGAGTTCTCTAACCTGTCAATGCTTTATGAGTGGTTAGAAGTGTCCTGTGGGAGCCTGAGGTCATGACCGTGAGGACCGCGCCCACCCATGAACTCGGGGCCGAGCGGCTCCGCTCCGTACGCGCGCTGCTCGACGCCGCCTTCGACGGCGAGTTCTCCGAGGACGACTGGGACCACGCCCTCGGCGGGCAGGTGATGGCCGCCCTGGAGCGGGTGGCCGATGGCACCCACGCCTTCGCGGCGCTGTCCGCGTCCGACGACGGGGCCGCGCTCTGCCGGGCGCGCGGCCGGCGGGTCTGGGAGGGGCGGATCGAGGTGCTCGGGCCCGAGGGGGTCGTCCGGCTCGCGGACGAGGAGGGCTCCACGCGTCTGCGCCCGGCCGCCGGCGGCGCGCTGCCCGACGCCGCCGCCCCGCTGATCTTCGACTGGCGGGACGGCGACGTGCTGTGAGGGAGGGTCAGGAATCGGAGCGGTCCTGATTCACCCGCCCCTTCTCGGTCTCCAGGTGGGAGGTGAGGAGGGCGAAGAACATCGAGGCGAGGGCGATGGTGATCGCGAGCCCGCCCGTGCCGAGCGTCCCGATGAAGCACGCCGCCATCGCGCCGCCGACCAGGACGCACCACACCGCGAGCGCCACCTTGCCGCGACGGCTCAGGAACAGCCGCCGGTGCGGGGCCGCCTGCCGGGTCTCCAGGGTGCCCGCCGGGCCCGCCGTCGCCGCGCGCGGCCTCTTGAAGTAGCCGTACACGAGCCACTCGCCGCACAGCTCCCAGCCCTCGGGCTCCAGCTCGGCCAGGACCTTGGCGCGGCGCCCGGCTCCGATGATCTCGCGGCGGTACTCCCAGCGCAGCGTCGCCGTCGCGGAGCGGCGGCAGACGAACCGGCCGAGGGAGTCCAGGGACTCCACCTCCCAGCCCTGGTCGCCGTGGACGGTGAGCATCCGGCGGTCGTTGAAGAGGTCGGCGGTCCAGGTCCAGGACTCGGCCCGCTCGTCCGGCTCCCCGGGCGGCGGGACGAGCCCGCCGAGCTGGGCGGCGAAGGCGGTGGCCGGCCCGAACTCCTCCCGCGGGTCCGTCCCCGTCTCGGCGAGGTGTCCGCGGAGGTCCTCGACGGTGGCGGTGATCTGCGCGTCCGGTACGCCGGCGGCGCGCAGTGTGCCGGTGAGCTCGCTGAAGTAGCGGTCGGATTCCGTGGTCATGTCGTGGTTCCCCCTGGGTGGAGCGTGGTCTCGACGGCGCGGTGGAAGCGCAGCCAGTCGCGGCTCTCGGTGGCGAGGTGCTCGCGCCCTCGCGCGGTGAGCCGGTAGTAGCGGCGTCCCGGTCCGCGCTCGGCGGCCCGGAACTCGGCCTCCACCAGACCGGCTTCCTCCAGGCGGTTCAGTACGGGATAGAGCGTCCCGCCCTTGATCTCGCCGAGTCCCGCCTCGGCGAGTGCCTTGGCGATCTCGTACCCGTAGCTCTCCCCGTCGGTCAGGCGGGAGAGGACGAGCAGGTCGAGGACTCCCTTGAGCCAGCTGGATCTGCGGTCTGCGGCCATGGGTGTATTGGAGCACCAGCTAGGTAGGAACGCAAACTAGATAGGAGAGCCGTAGGTGTCGTGAGGTGACACCCGGTTCCGGGCCGTCTCAGATAGTAGGAAGTCCGAGTAATTGTGGAGACAGATGCGGTGGCCTGCCCTAGCTTTGTAGAAGCCGAACGTCTCGCTTCATCAGCGAATGGCGGTCGAGAGCGCGACGCCCCTGTGCAGGCAACCCCTGCGGCGGCGCTCCCCGCCCCTGCCGGCACCTTCGATCACCACTGATCTCCGCACTTCGGATCACCACTGATCTCAAGGAGTCGATCCCTCATGGCAACTCAGACCGCCCGCCGCGTCCGCCACTCCGCCAACCGTCCCAGCGACGAGGCCAGGCAGAACGCCGCCGCCGCCCTCCAGCGCGCCCTCGACCGCCGTGACAACGGCGGCTCCACCGGCCACTGACACACGTTCACCCGGATGGCGCTTCGTCCACATGGTGGACGTCGCATGTCAGACGATGGGACGAAGAGTAGGGTGCCGACATGTCTCACAGCATCAATCTCGCAGTCATTCCCGGCGACGGCATCGGCCAGGAGGTCGTGGCCCAGGGCCTCAAGATCCTCGCGGCCGTCCTTCCCCAGGACGTGAAGCTGGAGACCGAGGAGTACGACTTCGGCGCCAAGCGCTACCACGCCACCGGTGAGACCCTCACCGACGCCGATCTCGACTCCCTCAAGAAGCACGACGCCATCCTGCTCGGCGCCATCGGCGACCCGTCGGTGCCGTCCGGCGTGCTGGAGCGCGGCTTCCTGCTGAAGCTCCGCTTCGCCTTCGACCACCACGTGAACCTGCGTCCCTCGAAGCTGCTCCCCGGCGTGGCCACCCCGCTCGCCGGGCAGCCCGCGATCGACTTCGTCGTGGTCCGCGAGGGCACCGAGGGTCCGTACACGGGCAACGGCGGCACCATCCGCAAGGGCACCCCGCACGAGGTCGCCACCGAGGTCTCGGTCAACACCGCCTTCGGTGTCGAGCGGGTCGTCCGGGACGCCTTCGCCCGCGCCCAGGCCCGCCCGCGCAAGAAGCTGACGCTGGTCCACAAGAACAACGTGCTGACCTTCGCCGGCCACCTGTGGACGGACATCTTCCACAAGGTCGCGGCCGAGTTCCCCGAGGTCACCACCGACTACCTGCACGTCGACGCCGCGACGATCTTCCTCGTCACCGACCCGGCCCGCTTCGACGTGATCGTCACCGACAACCTCTTCGGCGACATCATCACCGACCTCGCCGCTGCCGTCTCCGGTGGCATCGGCGTCGCCGCCTCCGGCAACATCAACCCGAGCGGCGAGTTCCCGTCGATGTTCGAGCCGGTCCACGGCTCCGCGCCGGACATCGCGGGCCAGGGCAAGGCCGACCCCTCGGCCACCGTCCTCTCCGTCGCGCTCCTGCTGCGTCACCTCGGCTACGAGGCCGAGGCCGTGCGGGTCGAGGAGGCCGTCGCCGCCGACCTCGTCGAGCGTGGGGACCGGGTCCGTACGACGGACGAGATCGGCGACGCGCTCGCCGCGCGAGTAGCGAGCTGACCCGCGCCGACTGACTTCTGACAGCAGCCGCCGGGTCGCACAGCGCCCGGCGGCTGCTCCATGCGCGGCCCCGGGCGCACCCAAGGAACCCCGGACCGCGTTCACCCGTTTCCCGCACCGGTCCCCGCGAGCGATAATCGAACGTGGGGCCGCGGCATGCGGGCATGCTCGGACGTCCACCTCGTCAGGGACAGCAGTCTCCGAGAGCAGGCGTGCGCGCGCGGTCCTACCCACACAACCGGTGAAGGACACGCACTCATGACGACGCCCACGATCGAGCTCAAGCCCTCCTCCAGCCCGCTGTCCGCCGCGGAGCGCGAGGCGATCCTGGCCAACCCGGGATTCGGCCGCCACTTCACCGACCACATGGTCACCATCCGGTGGACCGAGGGCCGCGGCTGGCACGACGCCCAGCTCGTGCCGTACGGCCCGCTCGCCCTCGACCCGGCCACCAACGTCCTGCACTACGCGCAGGAGATCTTCGAGGGCCTGAAGGCCTACCGCCGCCCCGACGGCTCGGTCGCCAGCTTCCGCCCCGACGCCAACGCCCGCCGCTTCCAGGCCTCCGCCCGCCGGCTCGCCATGCCCGAGCTGCCGGTCGAGACCTTCGTCGAGGCCTGTGACGTGCTCGTCCGGCACGACAAGGCGTGGGTCCCGGAGCACGGCGGCGAGGCCTCGCTCTACCTGCGCCCGTTCATGATCGCGACCGAGGTCGGCCTGGGCGTCCGCCCGGCCAACGAGTACCTCTTCGTCGTCATCGCCTCCCCGGCCGGCCCGTACTTCCCCGGCGGCGTGAAGCCCGTCTCCATCTGGCTCTCGGAGAACCGCGTCCGCGCGGTCCCCGGCGGCGTCGGCGACGCCAAGACCGGCGGCAACTACGCGGCCTCGCTGCTGGCCCAGGCCGAGGCCGCCCAGCAGGGCTGCGACCAGGTCGCCTACCTCGACGCCGTGGAGCACAAGTGGGTCGAGGAACTCGGCGGCATGAACCTGTACTTCGTGTACGGGAACAAGCTGGTCACCCCCACCCTCACCGGTTCGCTGCTCGCCGGCATCACCCGTGACTCGCTGCTCAAGCTGGCGGCGGACCTCGGTCTGGAGCCGGAGGAGGGCCGCGTCTCCATCGACCAGTGGCAGGCCGACAGCGCGAACGGCTCCCTGACCGAGGTCTTCGCCTGCGGCACGGCCGCCGTGATCACCCCGGTCGGCACGGTCAAGTCCGAGCGGGGCGAGTGGAAGCAGTCGGGCGGCGAGCCCGGTGAGATCACGATGAAGCTGCGCGACGCGCTGCTGGCCGTCCAGACGGGCCGGGCCGAGGACGTCCACGGCTGGATGCACGAGCTGGGCTAGTCGTACGGGTCGGCCCGGCCGGGTGAGCCGGGCCGGTCGCTACTCCGCCTGTGCCAGGGCTTCCGGGACCGTCGCGGTCTCGGAGGCCCTGTTCGGTGTCAGGGCCGCGTACAGCGCACCGCCCACGAGCCCCGACAGCACGAAGCTGCAGTCGATCCCGCCCGTCAGGGCGAGCAGCGGCCCCTCGTAGAGCGGCGTCGACACCGAGGCCAGGCCGACCGCCGCGCCGATCGCCCACGAGGCGGTGGCGCGCGGGTGCCAGCCCGCCGAGAACCAGTAGATCCCGCCGCGCGAGCGCCGGTTGTAGACCTGGAGGGCCTCCGGGTCGTACGTGCCTCCGCAGCGCACATGGCCGATCAGGGTGATCACCGCCCACGGGGTGCCGATGGCCGTGAGCAGCAGCACGAACGAGGTCATCGCCGACTGCGCGTCCGAGGCGAAGTGGCCGAGGAAGACGAAGGCCGTCGCCACCGCCGCGACGACGAGGGTGGCACGCGCGCGGGTGGCCTTCGGCAGGATCGCGTCCAGGTCGAGCCCCATCGAGTACAGCATCAGCCCGGCGTTGCCGGCGGATCCGGCGGTGGCCGCGATCAGCAGCGGGACCAGGTACCAGGCGGGTGAGGCGGCGACGAGCGGTCCCGCGTAGTCGAGTCCCCCACGGGCGGCGAGCGCCGTGAACGTACCGAAGAGCTGGGGGATCAGCAGCCCGACGACCAGGCCGAGACAGGTGGCCCGCCAGACGGTCCGGGTGCTGTGCCGCTCGGGGGAGACGTACCGGGTGTAGTCGCCGAGCAGGGTGATGAAGGCGACCGGTCCGCTGAGGCCCGCGGCCACGGCGGAGAACAGCCAGGTCGGCCAGAAGGAGCCGAGGAGGTACGGGGTGTCGGGCACCGCCGCGGTCGTGAAGTCCCCGGCGTAGGCGACGAGTCCGAGGGCTAGGAGCAGGGTCATGCCGACGGCGAGGGCCTTGCTCAGCTTGAGGAGCAGCCGGTAGCCGTACACCGCGGCGACCGCCGTGCAGGCGGCGAGCACCGCGTAGACGACGGCGTGCGAGGTGCCGCCGGTCGGCAGGCCGGTGAGCCGGGCGAGCGTCCCCACCATGACGTCGCCGCCGATCCAGAGGGTCAGCGCGGTGTAGCCGAGCGAGAGCAGCAGGCCGACCACCGAGCCGACGAGCCGGCCCCGTACGCCGAAGAAGGCGCCGGAGGAGGTGGAGAGGTTGGTGGCGGTGCGCAGCGACACGAGCGCCAGGGGTGCGGTGACGGCGACTCCGACGAGCGTGCCGGTGACGACGGAGGTCACCGAGGCCCAGAGGCCGAGGCCGAACGAGACGGGGAGCCAGCCGAAGACGATCACCCCCAGGCAGAGGTTGGACCCGAGCAGGATCGCGACGAGATCCCGGGGGCCGCTGGTGCGTTCGGCCTCGGGGACGGTGTCGACTCCGCGCTGTTCGATCGGCATGGGGCCTCCTGGGGGTGGTAGCGGCAAGAGATTTAGAGTGGCGCTCAATGTGACCTGTGGCAGTGCCTCGCGTCAATGCTTGGAGAAGTGCGTCTCAACATTTAGAGTGACGCTCAAACAGGAGGTGTTTCGGACGTGCGACTGACCCCCACGGAACGCGACCGGCTGCTGCTCTTCGGTGCCGCCGAGCTCGCCCGTGCCCGCCGGGCCCGGGGCCTGCGGCTCAATGTCCCCGAGGCGACCGCCCTCATCGCGGACACGGTCTGCGAGGCGGCCCGCGACGGCAAGCGACTCGCCGAGGCGATCGAGGCCGCCCGCTCGGTCCTCGGCCCCGACGACGTCCTCCCCGGCGTCGCCGACGTGGTCACCGAGGTCCATGTCGAGGCCGTCTTCGACGACGGCTCACGGCTCGCGGTCGTCTCCGCCCCGATCGGCGGCGGCGGCCTGGGCGAGGCCGCGCCCGGTGCGCTGCTGCCCGGCCCCGGACACCCCGAGTCCGAGCCCGCGCTCACCCTCCCCGTACGGAACACGGCGACCGTCCCCGTGAGCGTCACCTCCCACTTCCACTTCTTCGAGGTCAATCCGCGCCTCGACTTCGACCGCGCCGCCGCCTACGGCATGCGGCTCGCCATCCCGGCCGGCGCCTCCTTCCGCTTCGACCCGGGCGGCGCGGCGGAGGTCGGGCTCGTGCCGATCGGCGGCGCGCGCGTCGCCATCGGCTTCGCGGGCCTGGTCGACGGCCCGCTGGACGCGCCCGGCGCGAAGGAGGAGGCCCTGCGGCGCGCGGCGGCCTGCGGCTACCTGGGCGTCGAGAGCGTCGTCGAGAGCGGAGACGAGAACTGATGGACCCGTACGAGTACGCATCCGTGCACGGCCCCCGCGCCGGCGACCGAGTCGTCCTCGGCGACTCCGGTCTCGTCGTCCGGGTCGAGGAGGACTCGCAGCGGCCGGGTGACGAGTTCCTGGCCGGTTTCGGCAAGACGGCCCGCGACGGACTGCACCTCAAGGCCGCCGCCGTCCGCGAGACCTGCGACGTCGTGATCAGCAACGTCCTCGTGATCGACGCCGTCCTCGGCATCCGCAAGGTGTCCGTCGGCATCCGCGAGGGCCGGATCCACGCCATCGGGCGGGCCGGCAACCCCGACACCCTGGACGGCGTCGACGTCGTCGTCGGCACCGGCACCTCGATCGTCTCCGGCGAGGGCATGATCGCCACCGCCGGAGCCGTCGACACCCACGTCCACCTGCTCTCCCCCCGGATCATGGAGGCGTCGCTCTCCAGCGGTGTCACCACCGTCATCGGCCAGGAGTTCGGCCCGGTGTGGGGTGTCGGGGTGAACTCGCCGTGGGCGCTGCGTCACGCGTTCAACGCCTTCGACGCCTGGCCGGTGAACATCGGCTTCCTGGCCCGGGGCTCGTCCTCGGACCCGGCGCCGCTGGTGGAGGCGCTCGCGGAGGGCGGCGCCTCGGGCTTCAAGGTGCACGAGGACATGGGCGCCCACACCCGCGCCCTGGACACCGCCCTGCGGGTCGCCGAGGAGCACGATGTGCAGGTCGCCCTGCACAGCGACGGCCTCAACGAGTGCCTGTCGGTCGAGGACACCCTGCGCGTCCTGGACGGCCGCACCATCCACGCCTTCCACATCGAGGGCTGCGGCGGCGGGCACGTACCCAACGTCCTGAAGATGGCGGGCGTCCCGAACGTCATCGGCTCCTCCACCAACCCCACGCTCCCCTTCGGCCGCGACGCCGTCGCCGAGCACTACGGGATGATCGTCTCCGTCCACGACCTCAAGACCGACCTGCCCGGCGACGCCGCCATGGCGCGCGACCGGATCCGTGCCGGGACGATGGGGGCGGAGGACGTCCTCCACGACCTCGGCGCGATCGGGATCACCTCCTCCGACGCCCAGGGGATGGGAAGGGCCGGCGAGACCGTACGGCGGACCTTCGCCATGGCCGGGAAGATGAAGGCCGAGCTCGGACCCATGGAGGGCGACGGCGCGCACGACGACAACGCGCGCGTGCTGCGCTACCTGGCCAAGCTCACCATCAACCCGGCGATCGCCCACGGCCTCGCCCACGAGATCGGCTCGATCGAGGTCGGCAAGCTGGCCGACATCGTGCTGTGGAAGCCGCAGTTCTTCGGCGCCAAGCCGCAGCTGGTGCTGAAGTCCGGCTTCCCCGCGTGGGGGGCCGTGGGTGATCCCAACGCCGCCACCGACACCTGCGAACCGCTGGTCCTCGGACCGCTGTTCGGCGCGCACGGCGCCACCGCCGCCGACCTCTCCGTCGCGTTCGTCGCCCGGGCCGCCGTCGACCTCGGCGCCGACCGGATGCCGACCCGCCGACGCCGCGTCGCCGTGCGCGGCACGCGCGGCATCGGCCCCGCCGACCTGCGGCTCAACTCCCGCACCGGAGACGTCCAGGTCGACGGCGCCACCGGCCTCGTCTCGCTCGACGGCGCACCGATCCGCTCCGAGGCGGCCGACTCCGTCTCCCTCAACCGTCTCTACTTCCTCTAGGACCCGTCACCATGACCTACCGCATGCCCGCCGAGTGGATGCCGCACGAGCGCACCTGGATGGCCTGGCCCAGCCCCAACCCCACCTTCACCAACGAGGACGAGCTCGCCGAGGGCCGAGAGGCCTGGGCCTCGGTGGCCCGCGCCGTACGCCGCTTCGAGCCGGTGACGATGGTCGTCGCGCCCGGCGACACGGAGTCCGCGCGCGCCCTCGTCGGGCCCGATGTCGAGCTGGTCGAGCGCGACCTCGACGACGCCTGGATGCGGGACATCGGCCCGACCTTCGTCACCGACGGCACCGGACTGGCAGCCGTGGACTGGGTGTTCAACGGCTGGGGCGGCCAGGACTGGGCCCGCTGGGAGCACGACTCGAAGATCGCCCGCCATGTGGCGGACGCGGCCGGCGTCCCGGTCCTGTCCTCCCCCCTCGTCAACGAGGGCGGCGCCCTCCACGTCGACGGCGAGGGCACCGTCCTGCTGACCGACACCGTCCAGCTCGGCGCCGGACGCAACCCCGAGTGGACCCGTGAGCAGGTCGAGAACGAGATCCACGCCAAGCTCGGCACGACCAAGGCGATCTGGCTCCCCAACGGCCTCGCCGGCGACTACGGCCTCTACGGCACCCAGGGCCACGTCGACATCGTCGCCGCCTTCGCCCGCCCCGGCACGGTCCTCGTCCACAGCCAGCAGGACCCGGCCCACCCCGACTACGAGCGGTCCAGGATGTACGTGAACATCCTGCGCGGCCAGACCGACGCCCAGGGCCGGCCCCTGGAGGTCGTCGAGATCCCCGCACCCACCGTCCTCACGGACGAGGAGGGGGAGTGGGTCGACTACTCGTACATCAACCACTACCTGTGCAACGGCGGCGTGGTCCTCTGCGCCTTCGACGACCCCCACGACGAACTCGCCGCCGAGATCTTCCGCCGCCTCTTCCCGGAGCGCGAGGTCGTCCTCGTCGACGCGCGGACGATCTTCGCAGGTGGAGGCGGCATCCACTGCATCACGCAGCAGCAGCCGAAGGTCTGAGGCCGGGAGGGGATGAGGTAGAACGTACGAGTGACCCGTATGGACCCCTCCGACCCCTCCGGCCCCGCCGCCCCGGCCTCCCTGCGACGCCGGCGCAACCAGGCCGCCCCGCCGCGCGAGGACGTCCTCGCCGCGGCCATGGACACGATCGCCGAGCGCGGGCTCGACGGGCTCACCATGGCCGGGCTCGGGCGGCAGGTCGGGATGAGCAGCGGGCACCTGCTCTACTACTTCCGCACCAAGGACGAGCTGCTGCTCCAGACCCTGGAGTGGAGCGAGGGGCGCCTCGGCGCCGAGCGCAGCGCGCTGCTGTCCCGGCCGGGGACCGCGCGCGAGCGGCTCGACGGCTATGTCGACGTGTACGTGCCCGACGGGCCCCGCGATCCGCACTGGATCCTGTGGCTGGAGGTCTGGAACCGGTCCCAGAACGCCGATGCCGAGGCCCGCGCCCGCCAGGCCGCCATCGAGGGCGCCTGGCACCGGGACCTCGTCGCGATCCTGGCCGAAGGGATCTCGCGTGGCGAGTTCCGGACGGTCGACCCGGACCGCTTCGCCACCCGTACGAGGGCTCTCCTGGACGGCTTCAGCGTGCATGTCGCGGTGGGCGTGCCCGGCACCGGACGGCAGCAAGTCCTGCAGCACGTAAGGGAGTTCATCGAGCAGGATCTGCTGCCGCGGCCGTAGCCGGACGGGCGGGAATCCGCCGCCACGACCGCAACGCACGCAAGTACACGCGATCGTTGCCCGCCGCGGCCTTGTTGCCCGCGGGCCGCGTCCGGCACGGTTCCTGCCCATGGGACGAGAGCACTGGAAGAAGATCTGGGTCGGCTCCGCGGGCAACATGGTCGAGTGGTTCGACTGGTTCGTGTACGCGAGCTTCGCCACCTACTTCGCGGGGGCCTTCTTCCCCGAGGGCAACGACACCGCCAAACTCATGAACACCGCCGGCATCTTCGCCGTCGGCTTCTTCATGCGGCCCGTCGGCGGCTGGCTCCTCGGCCGGGTGGGCGACCGCAAGGGGCGCAAGGCCGCCCTCACCCTCACCGTCACCCTGATGTCCGCCTCCGCCCTGCTCATCGCGGTCGCGCCCACCTACTCCGTCGCCGGATACGGCGGCGCCGCCGTCCTCCTGGTCGCCCGCCTCCTCCAGGGGCTCTCGGTCGGCGGCGAGTACGCCGCCAGCGCCACCTACCTCACCGAGGCCTCGGCCCCGGAGCACCGCGGTTTCGCCTCCAGCTTCCAGTACGTCTCGATGACCGCCGGCCAGGTCCTCGGACTCGGCCTGCTGCTCGTCCTCCAGTCCACGCTGACCAGTGAGGCCCTGCACAGCTGGGGCTGGCGCATCCCGTTCGTCATCGGCGCCCTCGGCGCGGCCGTCGTCTTCTATCTGCGCCGCACCATGCTGGAGACCGAGGTGTACGAGGAGACCGCCGACGCGGGGGTCGCGGGCGAACAGAAGGGCACCCTGAAGGCGCTGTGGGCGCACCGCCGCGAGGCCTTCCTCGTCGTCGCCCTCACCATGGGCGGGACGGTGGCCTACTACACGTACACGACCTACCTCACCAAGTACCTCTCCAACTCCGCGGGCCTGCCCAAGCAGACCGCGACCCTGGTCTCCTTCTGCGCCCTCATCGTCTTCGCCTGCCTCCAGCCGCTGGCCGGCCGGCTCTCCGACCGCATCGGCCGCCGCCCCCTGCTCATCACCTTCGCGGTGGGCTCCACGCTCCTCACCGTGCCGATCCTCACGATGCTGAAGCACGCGGGCTCCTTCTGGCCGGCCCTCGGACTCTCCCTCCTCGCGCTCCTCGTCATCACCGGCTACACCTCCATCAACGCTTGCGTGAAGGCCGAGCTCTTCCCCACCGGCATCCGCGCCCTCGGTGTCGCCCTGCCGTACGCCGTCGCCAACGCCCTCTTCGGCGGCACCGCCGAGTACGTGGCCCTGTGGTTCAAGGACGCCGGCATCGAGTCGGGCTTCTACTGGTACGTGGCGGGCTGCGCGGCCGTCTCCCTGGTCGTCTACCTCGCGATGCGGGAGACTCGCGACATCGACCTGGGCCGGGTCGGCACGGGCGGCGCGGGCGCGCCCGGACCGAAGCGGGACCGGCTCCCGGTGTCGTGACGCCGGGAAGGTCTCCCGAACGGCTGCCCGTATCGTGAGATCCCCGTCCCGCAGGACCGTCACCTGTGTCAGAATTCCGGCGTGCTCGCTACCACGATGATTATCGGCAGCAGCGCGCCGGTCCCCAGTGGCCACTGAATCGCGGCACGATCCCCGCGGCAGTGGACACCGTGCCCCAGACCCGCGCGCAGACCTCTCGCACCCGCGAGGGGTTTTTTCGTTTTCCGGCCCCACCCCCGCCGGAAACGGACGACGCGTGAGAATGGGGGCAAGTGGATCCAGACCTTCCGGAGCCACATCCGACAGGAGCCATCACAGTCATGACCACGGAGAACGCCGAGAGCTCGCGCCTCGACGACAGCTTCCATGTCTTCGACACGACGCTGCGCGACGGGGCGCAGCGTGAAGGCATCAACCTCACCGTCGCGGACAAGCTGACCATCGCCCGGCACCTGGACGAGTTCGGTGTGGGCTTCATCGAGGGCGGCTGGCCGGGGGCCAACCCGCGCGACACGGAGTTCTTCGCCCGCGCCCGGCAGGAGATCGCGTTCAAGAACGCACAGCTCGTCGCCTTCGGCGCGACCCGCAGGCCGGGCGGCAACGCCGCCGAGGACCCGCAGGTCAAGGCCCTGCTGGACTCCGGCGCCCCGGTCGTCACCCTGGTCGCCAAGTCGCACGACCGCCATGTCGAGCTGGCGCTGCGCACCACTCTGGACGAGAACCTGGAGATGGTCCGCGACACCGTCTCCCACCTGGTCGCCCAGGGCCGCCGTGTCTTCGTCGACTGCGAGCACTTCTTCGACGGCTACAAGGCCGACCCCGACTACGCCAAGGCCGTCGTCCGCGCCGCGTCCGAGGCCGGCGCCGATGTCGTGATCCTCTGCGACACCAACGGCGGCATGCTCCCCGCGCAGATCCAGGCCGTCGTCGCCACCGTCCTCGCCGACACCGGCGCCCGCCTGGGCATCCACGCCCAGGACGACACCGGCTGCGCCGTCGCCAACACCCTGGCCGCCGTCGACGCCGGCGCCACCCACGTCCAGTGCACCGCCAACGGCTACGGCGAGCGGGTCGGCAACGCCAATCTGTTCCCCGTCGTCGCGGCCCTGGAGCTGAAGTACGGCAAGAAGGTGCTGCCCGAGGGCGCGCTGGCCGAGATGACCCGGATCTCGCACGCCATCGCCGAGGTCGTCAACCTCACGCCCTCCACCCACCAGCCGTACGTCGGTGTCTCCGCCTTCGCGCACAAGGCCGGGCTCCACGCCTCCGCGATCAAGGTCGACCCCGACCTCTACCAGCACATCGATCCCGAGCTGGTCGGCAACACCATGCGGATGCTGGTCTCCGACATGGCGGGCCGCGCCTCCATCGAGCTCAAGGGCAAGGAGCTCGGTGTCGACCTCGGCGACGACCGCGCGCTCGTCGCCCGGGTCGTCGAGCGGGTCAAGGAGCGCGAGCTCCAGGGCTACACCTACGAGGCCGCCGACGCCTCCTTCGAACTCCTGCTGCGCGAGGAGGCCGAGGGCCGGGCCCGCCGCTACTTCCGTACCGAGTCCTGGCGGGCGATCGTCGAGGACCGGCCCGACGGCACCCACGCCAACGAGGCCACCGTCAAGCTCTGGGCCAAGGGCGAGCGGATCGTCGCCACCGCCGAGGGCAACGGCCCCGTCAACGCCCTCGACCGCGCGATGCGCCTCGCCCTGGAGCGGATCTACCCGCAGCTCGCCAAGTTCGAGCTCGTCGACTACAAGGTCCGCATCCTGGAGGGCCGCCACGGCACCGAGTCCACCACCCGCGTCCTGATTACCACCAGCGACGGCAACGGCGAGTGGTCCACCGTCGGCGTCGGCGAGAACGTCATCGCCGCCTCCTGGCAGGCCCTGGAGGACGCCTTCACCTACGGGGTGCTGCGGGCCGGCATCGAGCCCGCCGAATAGCCCTCTATGTCTAGTTCGGCCTGGTTCGGGTAGCGTCGAACCATGAGGACCAGGCCGCTCACTCTTCTGTCGGCCCTCGGCGGGCTGATACTGCTGCTGCTCCTGGTCCTGGCGCCCTCCGCGGGCGCCAGGGCCACGGGGATCCCCGACGCGGCCGCCGCCCTGAAGCAGGGCCCGGTCTACGTCGATCCGGGCGCCGCCGACCAGCTCTCCCAGGCCGACGCCGACGCCCTCGCCCAGAAGATCAAGGACGCGGACAAGCCGCTCTTCGTGGCCGTCCTGCCCGCGAACGCGCAGTTCCCGCCGGAGAACCTCTTCCAGAACCTGCGCACCCAGACCGGTATCACCGGCCTGTACGCGATCCGCCTCGGCAATGCCTTCGACGCCAAGGCCGACGCCTCCGTGATCTCCGAGCGGGCCGTGCGGAACCTCGTCACCTCCGTACGCCAGCCGGGCGTCGACGCGGCCACCGAACTCAACAACTTCGTCGACCAGGCCCTGCCCGCCCTGCGCGGCTCCGCCCCCGCCGGCTGGGGCTCCGTCGGCACCGACTCGGGCGTCCCCGTCGCCGGACTCGTGACCCTCGGTGCCCTCGTGGTGGCCGGAAGCGCGGGCGCCTACGCGGTCGTCCGCCGCAACCGGCTCCGCAAGGAGGCCGAGGAACGCGCCGCCCTCGACAAGCTCAGGGTCGTCGTCGACGAGGACATCACCGCCTTCGGCGAAGAGCTCGAACGCCTCGACTTCCACCCCGTCGAGGCCGGCGCCGACGACGCGATGCGCGGCGACTACGAACGCGCCCTCGACTCGTACGACACGGCCAAGTCCCGGATGGCCTCCGCCGCCCGCCCCCACGACGTCCGCCCGGTCACCGAGGCCCTGGAGGAGGGCCGCTACTCCCTCGCCGTCCTCGCCGCCCGCCGCGAGTCCCGCCCGCTCCCCGAGCGCCGCGCCCCCTGCTTCTTCGACCCGCGCCACGGCCCCTCCACCGAGGACCGCACCTGGACCCCGGGCGGCGGCACCGCCCGCCAGGTCCCGGTCTGCGCCGCCGACGCGTCCCGCCTCGACGACGGCCTCGACCCGATGGCCCGCACGGTCGACGCGGACGGTGTCCGCCGCCCCTACTGGGAGGCGGGCCCCGCCTACGGACCCTGGGCCGGCGGCTACTTCGGCGGCGGCATGCTTCCCGGCCTCCTGATGGGCACCGTCCTCGGCTCGATGCTCTCCACCCCGGCCTACGCCGCCGAGTACGGCGGCGACGACTTCGGGGGCGGTGACTTCTCAGGCGCCGACTTCGACTCCGGCGACTTCGGCGGCGGTTTCGGCGGCGGTGACGGAGGGGGCTTCGGGGGCGGTGACTTCGGCGGCGGCGGCGACTTCGGCGGCGGTGGGTTCTGACCGGTTCTCGCCGGTGCCTCAGACCAGCGGTTTCACCGACATCAGCAGGTGGCGGTGGGTGCCTTCCGGGCCGTCGGTGAGCAGGGCCCGCTGGCCCGGACCCAGGAGACGGAAGTGGACCTCGGGGGAGTCCAGGGAGTTCAGGGCGTCGAGGAGATAGCCGGGGTTGAAGGCGACCGTCAGGCTGTCCGGGCCGGTGAGGCGGGCCGGGAGGCGCTGGGAGGCGATGTCGTCCTCGTACCCCGCCTGGAGATGGATCGCGGTGGGGGTGAACGTCAGCTGGACGGGGCTGTCGCCCTCGGCGACGACCGCGACCCGTTTCACGGCCTCGGTCAGCGGGGCCCGGTCGGTGGCCGCCAGGGCGTGGTCGCCCAGGGCGAAGAGCTTGTCGTGGCGGGGGAGGCGTCCGTCGAGCAGTCGGGTGGTGGTGCGCAGGCCGCCGTTCTCGAAGCCGATCGAGCCGCCGTCCAGGGCGAGCCGGGCCGGGCCGGTGCCCGCGAGGGAGCGGGCGATCTCGGTGAGCCGCCGGGCCGGGACGACCACGTCGGCGGGCTCCCCGGCGTCGTCGGCGCCGGGCTTCCACTCCAGGGTGCGGACGGCGTAGCGGTAGCGGTCGGTGGCGGCGAGCGTCATCGTCGTGCCGTCGAGCGCGAGCCGTATCCCGGTCAGCACCGGCAGGGAGTCGTCCCGGCCCGCCGCCACCGCCACCTGGCCGACCGCCGCCGCGAACGCGTCCCCATCCACCAGGCCGCGGATCTCGGGCAGCTCCGGCGGGGCGGGGTAGTCGTCCAGCGGCAGCAGGGAGAGGCCGAAGCGGGCGTCGCCCGAGGTCACGGAGAGGCGGGCGCCCTCCACGGCGATCTCCGTGTGCCCCCGTGGGAGCACCTTGCAGATGTCGAGCAGTCGCCGCCCCAGGACCAGGGCCCGTCCCCCGGCGTCCGTGTCGGCCTCGACCTCGACCCGGGCCGAGGCCTCGTGGTCGAGTCCGGAGACCCGCAGCCGGCCGTCCGCCGCCTCCAGGAGCAGGCCGCCGAGGACGGGCATGGGGGAGCGGGCCGGCAGGACGCGCGCGGCCCAGGCCACGGCATCGGTCAACACGCCGCTGTCGATACGGAATTCCATGTCGCCGACGCTAGTCGCCGCCACTGACAACGCCGTGGACCAGCGGGTTCGGGCGTCCTCGTCCTCTCGGCGCCGCTGTGCGGGTTAGCAGAATTCTAGCGGCGCTAGACAGGCTAGCAATGGAAGGTCTAACGTAGCTATCAGTCCTAGCGCCGCTAGAACAATGCCCTTGGGGGACCCGTGAACACCGTGCGCACACACCGCCTCGCCACCGTCCTGTCCGCGCTCCTCGGACTCGCCTGCCTCTGGTTCGGCATCAACTTCACGCTCGCCCCCGAGACCGCCGCCGCCGGCTTCGGCATCCCCTCCTGGCCCGCGGGCGACGCCGCCGGATACTTCGGGGTCAAGGCGGCCCGCGACTTCGCCAACGGCGCGATCGTGCTCACCCTGCTCGCCCTCGGAAAGCGCCGCCCGCTGGCCTGGGTCATGCTCCTCCTCGCGATCGTCCCCTTCGGCGACGCGCTCGCCGTCCTCTCCCACGGGGGCGGATACGCCGCCGCGCTCGGCATCCACGCCGCGACCGGCGCCGTGGTCCTGCTCGCCGCCGGACTCCTCTTCGCGACCAGCTCCGAAGACGCCGCCCGGGAAGGGATTCGCCCCCTCGAGCGTTCCACCGTCTGAGCAAGGCACGTACTTTCAGGGGGAGCAGCACGATGAGTGACGCCCGGCGCCACGACCACGATCACGCCCACGGCCACGAGCACGACCGCGACCACGGTCACGTCCACGGCACGGTGGAACCCGGATTCGAGTCCGTGCGGGAGGAGTTCGCCACCGTCGTGGCGAACGAGGCCCGCGACGGCGGAGCCCAGCTCGCCGTCCACCACCGCGGCCGCCTCGTCGTGGACCTGTGGGGCGGCGAGGGTGTCGACGGGGACTCGCTCCTCGGCCTCTACTCCTCCTCCAAGGGCGCCATGGCCCTGGTCACCGCCCTCCTCGTCCAGGACGGCGCCCTCGAACTGGACCGCGAAGTCGCCTCCTGGTGGCCCGAGTTCGCCGCCGAGGGCAAGGGGAGGCTGACCCTGCGCCAGCTCCTCGCCCACCGCTCCGGCGTGATCGGCGCGGACGGCGGCCTCGGCGCCGACGAGCTCGCCGACGACCGGGCGATCGCCGCCCGGCTCGCCGGACAGCGCCCCTTCTGGGAGCCGGACACCGCCCACGGCTACCACGCCCTCGTCATCGGCGCCCTCGTCGGCGAGGTGGTCCTGCGGGCCACCGGCCGGACGATCCGGGAGGTGTTCGAGGAGCGGGTCCGCGCCCCGTACGCGCTCGACTACTACCTGGGCCTGCCCGAGGAGCTGGAGCCCCGCTTCCGTACGGCCCTGCCGATGCTCCCCACCCCCGCCGAGCAGGCACTCCTCGCGGAGAACCCGATCCCCCCGGACAGCCTCATGGCCATCGCGTTCAACCTCCACGCGGACCCGCCGTTCGACGACGTCGGGTACGCCAACTCCCGGACGGTACGGGAGCTGGCCCCGCTCTCCGGCGGCGGCATCGGCTCCGCGCGCGGCCTCTCCCGGATGTACGCGGCGATCGCCGGCGAGTTCGAGGGCCGGGCCCCGCTCCTGAAGCCGGACACCCTGGCCGAGGTCGCCCGGATCCACTCCTCCGGCACGGACCTGGTGACCGGCGAGAAGAACGCGTTCGGTCTCGGCTTCGTCCCGTCGGCCACCCGTTACCCGGCTCTGACTCCGGCCGCCGTCGGCCACAGCGGAGCCCCGGGCTCCCAGGCCTTCGCCGACCCGGCGACCGGCCTCGCGTACAGCTACACCCGCCGCCGCTTCGCCTTCGGCGGAGGCCCCGGCGCCGTCGAGAACGACCGGCTGATCCCGGCGGTGGCCGCGGCGGCCGCGCGTCTGGGCTAGGGCCTGTCGTCGAATTCCCGTCTGCCCCGCGGGCGACGACGGGAATGTGACGACAGACCCCAGGCCCGCCGCAACGCCGAGCGCCCGCCTTCCGCTGCTGCGGAGGGCGGGCGCGCTCGTGTGTCCGGGTCGGACGGGGTCCGGGTCAGGCGGCGTTCTTGATCGCGGAGATGTCGAAGTTCAGCTTGACCTTGTCGCTGACCATCACGCCACCCGTCTCCAGGGCCGCGTTCCAGGTCAGGCCCCACGCGGAGCGGAGGATCTCGGCGGAGCCCTCGAAGCCGACGCGCTCGTTGCCGTAGACGTCCGTCGCGGCGCCGTTGAACTCCAGGTCGATGGCGAGCGGCTTGGTGACGTCCTTGATGGTCAGCTCGCCCGTGATCCGGTACTTGTCGCCGCCCAGCTGCTCGGCCGCCGTCGAGCGGAAGCTCATCAGCGGGAACTGCTCGGCGTCGAAGAAGTCGCCGCTGCGCAGGTGGCCGTCGCGGTCGCCGATGCCCGTGTCGACGGAGGCGATCTTCACGTCGATCGAGGCGGAGGAGGCGCCGGGGTTCGCACCGTCCAGCTTCAGCGCGCCCTCGTGCTCGGCGAAGCTGCCGCGGACGTTGGTGACCATGGCGTGACGGACGGTGAAGCCGATGCTGCTGTGGGCCGGGTCGATGGTGTATTCGCCGGTCAGGGCGGCCAGGGCCGGGTCCACGGGCAGGGTGGCGGTGGCGACGGCGGAGTCGTTGCTCTTGCGGTTGAAGAATCCCATGACTGACAGCTCCTTGATCGGGGTGTGGTGTTGACCGGCACTTGTTGAACCTTCAACGAGAATGACTGTAGACGCATTCCGTTCAAGTTTCAACATCTCTGGAAGATGTTCACCCGGACGGCGTCATTCCGGCGCCGACGCCCTCTTCCGGACGCGCGTAGAACTACGGCACCATCTCCCCTGAACCGCCGGTTCCACCCGAGCCGCCCGAACCACCGGTTCCACCCGAGCTACCCGAACCACCGGTTCCACCCGAGCCATCCGCACCACCTGCACCGCCGTCCCCAACCATCACGGTCACCAGCAGGAGGCACTACCGATGAAGCTCCGCTCCGTCCTCACCGCCCTGGCCCTCGTCCTCGGCGCCCTCTTCGCGCCCGGCGTCGGCGTCCTCACCGCCGCCGGCGAGGCCCAGGCGGTCACCAAGATCAGCCACGCCACCGCGACCTCGATGTTCCGGTCCTCCGGGATCACCTGGTCCTCCTCCGGCGGCTGCTCCGACCGCAACAACGCGACCTGCACCTCCTTCGACCAGCTCAACCTCGCCACCGCCCAGGGCGCCCAGACCCTCAAGAGCGCCAGCGGCTGCGCCCTCAACATCACCGGCGGTACCGAGACGGGCCACGCGAGCGGCACCTACTCCCACTGGAACGGCTACAAGCTCGACTTCGGCAAGGCCACCTGCGTCACCAACTACGTGAAGAACACCTTCACCTACATCGGGGTACGCGGTGACGGCGCCCCGCAGTGGAAGTCCGGCGCGGGCAACGTCTACGCCGACGAGGGCAACCACTGGGACGTGACCTTCTACAACTGCGGCGGCTGCTGACCCGGCCGTACCCGTCCCGAAGAGCCCTCTTCGGTGGTCACTTGGACTAACCGAAGGGGGTTCTTGGACTGGAGGGGTCCGCGGGACGCGATCTCGTTGACGGTGCCGCCGGGGCGGGGCCAACTAGTCCGCATGTCCCTCCCCTCTTCGCGAAGAGTCCGTACGGCCTGTGCGCTCGCCGTCGCTTCCTCCGCCGTGTTCGCCCTGGCCGGGCCCGCCCTGGCCGAGGGCGCCGAGAGCCGGGCCCCGTCCACCGGAGCCCCCCTCGACGGAGCCGCGACCGCCGCCCCCGTCATCGCCTCCGCCCGCCTCGCCGTCGCCGTCGCCGAGGACTTCCCCCGCGTCCTCTCGTACACCGACCGCACGACCGGCGCCAGGCTCCTCGGCAGCACCGCCCCGGTCACCCAGGTCGTCCTCAACGGAACCGCCCGTACCGTCCAGGCCAAGGGTGCCCCCGTACTGACCGCCACCGCCGCCGCGTACACCCTCACCTTCCCCGAGCTGCCCGGCGTCGAGATCGACGCCCGCCTGAGCGTCGAAGGACGGACCACCACCTTCAAGGTGACCGCCGTCCGCGACACCGAGGCCTTCCGGATCGGCACCCTCGACATACCCGGCCACGACCTGGTCTCCGTGGGCTCCTCGGACGCCGGCGCCGCGACCGCCTTCACCCGGCTCGACCCGGACTCCACCCGTACCGCCGATGTCTTCGCGCAGGTCACCGACGCGAGCGCCGCCGAGGCGAACCCGGTCGGCGCGAGCTACGCCCTCGTCAACACCGGTCGACTCGCCGCCGCCGTCGAGTCCAACTCCAGCTACGACAAGCCCTCCGGCGCGTCCGCCAGGGACGGCGCCCGCTTCTGGCACCAGGCCCGCAGGAGCGGCACCGAGACCCGCGTCGGCGTCTGGTCCGGCCAGTGGACCTACCGCGGCGAGGGCGCGCCGAAGCCCGCGAGCGGCGACGGCCTGCCCTGGGCCAAGGTCGTCGTCACCCCCGACGCCAACGCCGACGGCGCCACCGACTGGCAGGACGGCGCCGTCGCCTTCCGGACGATCGGGATCAAGGCCCCCGGCAGCGAGGACACCCCCGACCGGGTCGTCGCCCACATCCCGTTCAACTTCGCCTCCCAGGCCACCCACCCCTTCCTGCGCACCCTCGACGACGTCAAGCGGATCTCGCTCTCCACCGACGGACTCGGCCAGTTCGCGCTGCTCAAGGGGTACGGCTCCGAGGGCCACGACTCCGCCCACCCCGACTACGGCGGCAACTACAACAAGCGGGCCGGCGGCCTCACCGACCTCAACGTCCTCCTCAAGGAGGGACGGAAGTGGGGCGCGGACTTCGGCGTCCACGTCAACGCCACCGAGTCGTACCCCGAGGCGAAGAACTTCAGCGAGACGCTCGTCGACAAGACCAAGCCCGGCTGGAACTGGCTCAACCAGAGCTACTACATCGACCAGCGCCGGGACATCAACAGCGGTGACCTCGCCCGCCGCTTCCAGCAGCTCCGCGACGAGACCGACCGCAACCTCTCCACCCTCTACATCGACGTCTACTACACCCACGGCTGGATCGCCGACGAGACGATGAGGGCCGTCCAGAAGCAGGGCTGGAACGTCGCCACCGAGTGGTCCGAGAAGTTCGAGCGGGCATCCCTCTGGTCCCACTGGGCCAACGACCTCGACTACGGCGGCGCCACCAACAAGGGCCTCAACTCGCAGATCGTCCGCTTCATCCGCAACGGCGAGAAGGACGTCTGGAACAACCACCCGGTGCTCGGCCAGACCGCCCTCGTCGACTTCGAGGGCTGGACCGGCGAGACCGACTGGAACGCCTTCACCGCCAACATCTGGCAGCGGAACCTCCCCGCCAAGTACCTCCAGCAGCAGAAGATCACCCGCTGGAACGGCAACGACCTCACCTTCACCGGCGGGGTCCGCGGCACCGTCGAGAACGGCGCGCGCACCTTCTACGACGACGGCCGCAAGGTCCTCGACGGCGAGACGTACCTGCTCCCGTGGGACGGCGGAAAGAAGCTCTACCACTACAACAAGGCCGGTGGAAAGACCAGTTGGGCCGTCCCGGCCGGCGCCGGCTCGTACTCCGTCTACAAGCTCACCGACAACGGGCGCGTGAAGACCGCCACCGTGCGGCCCGCCGACGGGAAGATCACCCTCGACGCCGTCGCCGGACAGCCCTACGTCCTCCACCCCGACCGCGCACCCCGGCAGCCCGCCCCGCGATGGGGCCAGGGCACCCCGGTCGAGGACCCCGGCTTCAACGACGCGCGGCTCACCGGCTGGACCACGGCCGGCACCGTCGCCCGCGACACCGACGACCAGGGCCGCAACAGCGCCGAACTCTCCGGCACCGCCACCGCCTCGGTCCGTCAGCGGATCACCGGACTCGTCCCCGGCAGGCGGTACACCGCCTCCGCCCTGATCGAGGTCGAGCCCGGCGCGACCCGGCCCACCACCCTCTCCGTCGGCGGACGGGCCGTCACCGTCGAGCGGTCCCCGCTCCAGGACCGGGTCGCCGCCTCCGACTGGAACGGCACCCGCTTCCAGCGCGCCAAGGTCACCTTCACCGCGCCGCACGGCGGCACGACCCTGAAGATCGAGGCCGCCGCGGGCAGCGCCGCCACCGTCCGGATCGACGACGTCCGGATCGTCGCCAACGCCCCCGCCGTCAAGGCCGGGACCGTGGTGTACGAGGACTTCGAGGCCGTCGACCAGGGCTGGGGTCCCTTCCTCAAGGGCGACGCGGGCGGTACGACCGACCCGCGCACCCACATCGCCCAGCTCCACGCCCCCTACACCCAGGCCGGCTGGAACGGGAAGCCGATCGACGACGTCATCGGCGGCGCCGAGTCCCTCAAGTCCCACGACGAGAACAGCGGACTCGTCTACCGGACCGCGCCCTGGACCGTCCCGATGAAGGACGGCCACAGCTACCGCGTCGAGTACGCCCATCAGTCCAGCCACGCGGGCGCCTACGAGTGGGTCACCGGCTACGACCGGGCGAACGGGACCTCCGTGGAGACCCGCCGCACCCCGATCGGACAGCAGAGGGGCAGCGGGCTGTTCTCCGAGACCGTCACCGCCGGCTGCGGCGACACCTGGACGGGCCTGCGCAAGCGCGGCGACGCCCCGGACGGCGCCGACTTCGTCCTCGACGCCTTCACCGTCACCGACCTCGGCCCGGCCGCCGAGCGCGCCGCCTGCGGCACGCTCACGATCGCCGCGCCCGAGACCCTGGAGCCCGGCCGCCCGAACCGGGTCACGGCCACCTTCGGAAACGACGAGGCCGCCGACGTCACCGGCGCCCTCGCCACCCTCGCCCTGCCGGCGGGCTGGACCGCCGAACCGGCGACGCCCGTCGCCCTCGGCACGGTCACGGCGGGCGGGCGGACCACCGCCACCTGGCAGGTGACACCCCCGGCGGACGCGGCCTACCAGCCGTACACCCTCGGAGCCGCCGTCACCTACGCCCTCGGGGGAGGGGAGCGGAAGCTCACCGCCGCCACCACCGTCCGCACCCTGCCCCCGCCGCCCACCGCCGACAGCTGGGCCAGCGACCTCGACTGGACCTCGTCCACCAACGGCTGGGGCCCCGTCGAACGCGACCTCTCCAACGGCGAGACCGGCACCGGCGACGGCTCCCCGCTGCGGATCGGCGGAGTGACGTACGCCAAGGGCCTCGGCAGCCACGCGCCCGCCAAGGTCCGCTACTACCTGGGCGGCCGCTGCACCTCCCTCACCGCCGAGGTCGGCGTGGACGACGTCCAGACCAGCCGGGGCAGCGTCCGGTTCAGCGTTCTCGCGGACGGTACGGAGAAGGTCGCGTCCCCGGTCCTCAAGGCCGCGGACGCGGCCTGGCCGCTCACCGCCGACGTCACCGGCGCCTCCTATGTCGACCTGGTGGTCGACGACGGCGGCGACAGCAACGGCAACGACCACGCCGACTGGGGCGCCGCCCGCTTCCACTGCGGAGGCTGATCGTGCCCGGCCCGGCGGAAAGCGCTTTCGCCGGGCCGTGCCGTGCTCATTGATTGCGTCGGAAATCCGGTGCTACACCAGGCGCCGAACGGTCTCCACCACTTCCCCCCGGGAGGCTCCCGTGTCCGTCCCCGCCTGGTCCCGCCGCACCTTCCTGATCACCGCATCCGCCGCGGCCGCGGCCCTCGCGCTCCCCTCCGCCGCCCACGCGGCGGAGGACGAGTTCGAGACACTGCGGCTCCGCTGGCTCGACCTCCAGCTCGGCACCGGCTTCGACGCCGCGACCGAGCCCTACGCCTCCCGCCTCGCCGAGACGGGCACGCTCGCCCGCACCTTCCGCGCCGGCCTGAACCCCACCCCCACCTCCCTCTGGCCCGACGCCCCCTTCGACCCGCCGGCCGGCATCACCCAGAGCTACAGCCGCCTGTGGACCATGACCCAGGCGTACGCCCAGCCCGGCACCGGCCTCACCGGCGACCCGTCCCTCCTCGCCGACGTCCTGCGCGGCCTCGACCACCTCTCCGCCACCGTCTACAGGGCGGGCGCGCCCCGCTACGGCAACTGGTGGGAATGGCAGATCGGCAGCCCCCGCCTCCTCATGGACATCGTGGCCGCGCTCCACCCGCACCTCGGCGCCGAGCGGATCGCCGCCGCCTGCGCCGCCGTCGACCACTTCGTGCCCGACGCGGTCCTCGCCGACTACACCGGCACCTCCACCGGCGCCAACCGCGTCGACCTGTGCCGCTCCGTCGCCCTGCGCGGAGTCCTCGGCGCGAACCCCGCCAAGATCGCCCTCGCCCGCGACGCCCTCTCGCCCGTCTTCCCGTACGTCACCCGGGGCGACGGCCTCTACGCCGACGGCTCCTTCGTCCAGCACACCTGGATCGCCTACTCCGGCACCTACGGACAGGTCATGCTCGACGGACTCGGCCGGCTCTTCACCCTCCTCGCCGGATCCAGCTGGGCCGTCACCGACCCGAACCGGCAGATCGTCCTCGACAGCGTCGAGAAGGCCTACGCGCCCCTCATCTACGACGGCCTGATGATGGACAGCGTCAACGGACGCGCCATCAGCCGCGGCTACCTCAAGAACGACGACCGCAAGGTCATGCGCTCCGACCACTTCCACGGCCAGGGCGTCATCGCGGCCATGGCCCTCCTCGCGGGCGGGGCCTCCGCCGCCGAGCGGGACCGCTGGCACGCGCGCGTGAAGGGGTGGATCCAGCGCGACACAGTCTCCCCGATCCTGGCCGCCCGCCAGTTCGGGGTCGCCGACCTCGCCCGGCTCCACGCCGTGGCCGCCGCCCCCGTCCCGGCCGCCCCCGAACCCACCGGCCACCGCCTCTTCACCGCCATGGACCGGGCCGTCCACCGCCGCCCCGGCTGGGCCGCCAACATCGCCATGGCCTCGGACCGGATCTCGTACTACGAGTGCGGCAACGGCGAGAACCCGCGCGGCTGGCACACCGGCGCCGGAATGCTCTCCTGGTGGACCCCGGACCTCGGCGACCAGTACACCGACTGGTTCTGGCCCACCGTCGACCCGTACCGCCTCCCCGGCACCACCGTCTCCACCAAGCGGCTCGCCGACCGGGCCGGCGGCGAGTGGGGCGCGCCCAAGCCGGCCGTCCGCTGGGTCGGTGGCGCCACCGACGGCGAGTACGCGGCCGTCGGCCAGCACCTGAAGGGCCTCGGCTCCACCCTGGAGGCCCGCAAGTCCTGGTTCTGCGCGGCGGACGCCGTCATCTGCCTCGGCGCCGGCATCACCGCCACCGACGGCGTGCCCGTCGAGACGGTCGTGGACAACCGCCTCCTCGGCGAGTCCGGCACCCAGGCCCTCACCACCGGCGCGCGTTGGGCACACCTCGACGGCCACGGCGGCTGGATCTTCCCCCAGGGGGCCGGAGACCTCCGCACCCTGCGCGAGGACCGCACCGGGGCCTGGAGCGACATCAACACCACCAGCTCCACGGAGCGCCGCAGCCGCCGCTACCAGACCCTCTGGCTCGACCACGGCACGGACCCGGTCGCCGCCGCGTACACGTACCTCCTCATGCCGGGCGCCTCCCGGCGGACCCTCGCGGCCCGCGCCGCCGACCCCGGCTGGCTGAGCGTTCTCGACAACACCGCCGAGCGACAGGCCATAGCCGTCCCGTCCCTCGGGCTGACCGCCGCGAACCTCTGGCAGGCCGGTACGGTGGGACGCCTCACGACCACCGCCCCCGCGAGCGTCCTCGTCCGGCGCCGCCGCTCCGTGCTCGACCTGAGGGTCTCCGAACCGCTCCGCACGGGGCAGCCCCTGGAGGTGGTCTGGGACGGCCCGGTCCGCCGGGTGCTCTCCCACGACCCCTCGGTGGAGGTGCTCTCCACCGGCCGTTCGCTGCGCCTGCGGATCACGCCCGGTACGCAGGGGACGACCCACCGTTGTGAGGTCCTCACCTAGATCCACAGAGGTCTATGTCCAACCCCTACAAACACGAGGGGTACCTGGCTGTTGACTCGGGCTGGGCAGGGAGGAGTTCTGTCCAGCCCCACCAGGAATCGACACGGGAGACTGTACGGAGTGGACGGCGGGGTTTTCTTGTCCGACTTCGTAGGGTCGGTACATGACCGTTGTGGACCAGATCCCGAGCGAGCCCGCTGACGCCCGTGGCCGAGTGGCCGAGCTGCACGTCCTGCGCGAGCAGGCTCTCCGTGGCCCGAGTGAGCGCGCGACCGAGGCCCAGCACGCAAAGGGCAAGCTGACGGCGCGCGAGCGCATCGAGCTGCTGCTCGACCCTGGTTCCTTCAGCGAGGTCGAGCAGCTGCGCCGACACCGCGCCCAGGGCTTCGGCCTGGAGGCGAAGAAGCCGTACACCGACGGTGTGATCACCGGATGGGGCACGGTCGAGGGCCGGACCGTCTTCGTCTACGCACACGACTTCCGCATCTTCGGCGGTGCCCTCGGCGAGGCGCACGCGACGAAGATCCACAAGATCATGGACATGGCCATCGCGGCCGGTGCTCCGCTGGTCTCCCTGAACGACGGCGCGGGCGCCCGCATCCAGGAGGGCGTCTCGGCGCTCGCCGGCTACGGCGGCATCTTCCAGCGCAACACCCGCGCCTCGGGCGTCATCCCGCAGATCTCGGTGATGCTCGGCCCGTGCGCCGGTGGCGCGGCCTACTCGCCGGCCCTCACGGACTTCGTGTTCATGGTCCGCGAGACCTCGCAGATGTTCATCACCGGCCCGGACGTCGTCAAGGCGGTCACCGGTGAGGAGATCACCCAGAACGGCCTCGGCGGCGCCGACGTCCACGCGGGCGTCTCCGGCGTCTCCCACTTCGCGTACGACGACGAGGAGACCTGCATCGCGGAGGTCCGCTACCTCCTGTCGATGCTCCCGCAGAACAACCGCGAGAACCCGCCGACCGTCGCCTCCGAGGACCCGGCCGACCGCCGCTCCGACGTCCTGCTCGACCTGGTGCCCGCCGACGGCAACCGCCCGTACGACATGCACAAGGTCATCGAGGAGCTCGTCGACGACGGCGACTACCTGGAGATCCACGAGCGCTGGGCCCGCAACATCATCTGCGCCCTCGCCCGGCTCGACGGCCAGGTCGTCGGCATCGTCGCCAACCAGCCCCAGACCCTGGCCGGTGTCCTCGACATCGAGGCCTCCGAGAAGGCCGCGCGCTTCGTGCAGATGTGCGACGCCTTCAACATCCCGATCATCACCCTTCTGGACGTACCCGGCTTCCTGCCCGGCGTCGATCAGGAGCACGGTGGAATCATCCGGCACGGCGCCAAGCTGCTCTACGCCTACTGCAACGCGACCGTGCCCCGGATCTCACTGATCCTGCGCAAGGCCTACGGCGGCGCGTACATCGTCATGGACTCCCAGTCGATCGGCGCCGACCTCACGTACGCCTGGCCCACCAACGAAATCGCGGTCATGGGCGCCGAAGGCGCCGCCAACGTGATCTTCCGCAAGCAGATCGCGGAGGCAGAGGACCCCGAGGCCATGCGAGCCCGCATGGTCAAGGAGTACAAGGCCGAGCTGATGCACCCGTACTACGCCGCGGAGCGTGGCCTGGTCGACGACGTCATCGACCCCGCCGACACCCGGCAGGTGCTCATCCGGTCCCTCGCGATGCTCCGCACCAAGCACGCCGACCTGCCGTCCCGCAAGCACGGCAACCCGCCTCAGTAAGAGGAGTCATCCACGTGACCACCCCTGCCAATCTTCTCCGTGTCGAGAAGGGCCACGCCGACCCCGAGGAACTCGCCGCCATCACCGCGGTGCTCCTCGCCCGCGCCGCCTCCCGGTCCGACGAGGACCCGGCGACCGGCCACACCCGCACGGCGGCCGGCTGGCGCCGCCTCGAGCGCGAGCACGGCTTCCGCGCCCCGCACAGCTGGCGCTGATCTCCGAAGGAGGGCCGGAACCCGGTGACACCGGGTCCCGGCCCTCCTTCGTGTCTTCCGTCCGGGCGGCTAGGCGAGGAGCGACTGGACGAGCACGACGATGCCCCAGACCACGGCGCCCACGATGCCGACGAGGATCAGGACGGCCGCGCAGCCGAGCGCGATCTCGCCCTTGGTGAGCGGCGCGGGCGGGGGGCTCGACTTCCCGCCGGACCCGGTGGTGCCGGTCGGCCCCGCGGTGCCTCCCGTGCCCCCCTTGCCCGTGGCGCCTCCCTTGCCTGTGGTGCCTCCCGTGCCCGTGGTGCCGGAGGGCTTCGGCGCGGTGGGTGTGCTCGGTGTGCTCGGCGGGGGAGCGGAGGGCTGCGACGGCACCGACGGCTTGGCGGAGGGCGCCGGTCGGGACGGTCCGGACGACCCGGACGGGCCCGGCCGCGAAACCGACGCGGCGGGGCCGGACCGCGATGCCGCGCCCGACGTTCCGGTCCGGGACGCCGACCCGCTCGACGCACTCGTACCGGGCCTGCTCGCCGCACCCGTCGACGCCCCGGTCGCCCGACCGGTCGCCGACTGCCGGGCCGGCCCCGCGACGAACGGGTCCGACTGTCCGGCCTCCCGGCGCCCGCACCACGGGCAGGAGCCCAGATGGCCGCTGTGGTGGTGGTTTGCCACCTCGCCGCACTGGACGACGGCCGACCGCGCCTCGTCCAGCGCCTCCAGCCAGGCCGCCGACGAGGGCCGCCGCCGGGGATCGCCGATCCCCGGGCCGAACGCCCGCCGCGCGAGCTCCACCACCCGGGGTGGCAGCACCTCGCTGGGGAGCAGCCGCGCCGGGGTCCGCACCCGTCCCGGGTGGACGAGGAAGGACGTACCGGCCTGGATGTTGTCCTTGCGGGTCGACTCGTCCGGGCCGTGCAGCGGAGCCCCGTCGAACGGGTGGTTCCCGGCGGTGAGCAGCTGGTAGACGAGTACGGCGAGGGCGAAGTCGTCCGAGTGCCGGGTGGGCGCCTCCCCGCTGTGCCGCTCGGGACCCGCGTAGTCGTCGGTGAACACCTCGCTGCCGAAGGACTCGCCGGTCAGCGCGTCGGTGAAGGCGAAGGAGTCGCAGTCCAGGAAGGTGACGTACCCGTTCGGGTCCACGACCGCGTTGGCGCTCGAGAGATCGCCCACGACGAAGCTCTGCTGGTGCAGCTCCGCCGTCATGTACGCGAGGTTCGACGCCACCCCGAGCAGGAACTTCCAGTGCGCCCTGCCCTCGAACCTGCCCAGCCGCACGTGCTTCTGGAGCAGTCCGCTCAGCGGGGTGTGCACCGCCGGGTCCAGGAAAGGCATCCCGTAGCCCACCGGCCGTCCGCCGGCCTCGACCACGTCGACCGGCCACACCAGCATCGGGGGCTGGCCGGGCGCGAGCGGTTCCCCGGCGAGCGGGTCGGCCCGCAGCATCGCCGCGAGCCGGCGCACCTGGGCGGCGTCGGGCGTGCTGTTGTAGATCTTGGCCGCGAGGTCGGCGCGTTCGTCGAGGGCCCACACACTGCCCTGCCCGCCGGTCCCCAGTGGCTTGGGGCCACGGGTGACGCGGGTGCCGTCCCCGAGCACCAGGACGGGGTCGTGGGGGCGGCCGGCGTCGCCGGTGCCGTCGTTCGAGTCAGCCTCAGTCATGTCCGTATCGCCCACAGGAGAGTCTTGTCGTCCCCGGTCACCCGGGTGATCTGGTCGGAGCCGAGGAAGTCCTTGAGCCGCCGCTCCTCCTCGGCGGGGTGGTAGTCGGGCCGGGCCAGCCGGTCGAAGAGATGGCCGAGGAAGGCGTCGTGCGGCAGCGGGGGCCCGGAGGGGGCCCGCCGGAGCAGGGCGTGCGTCAGACCGTCCGTGGACAGCAGGACCCCCTCCACACCCTCGTCGCGGACACAGTCCACCCGGAGCTGCGCGAGAGCGGTGGGCGAGCCCACGAACACGGTCTCGTTCGCGTACTCGCTGCCGGTGTGCGCGCGGGGCAGCAGATGGTACGAGGGTGAGCACGGGACGGAGTGCGGGGGAGCACCGGCACCGGAGCCCGAAAACCCGCCGGAGCCCGTACCCCCACCGGAGTCCGTACCCCCGGTGGAGCCGGTACCCCCGACGGAGCCCGTGCCCGCGCCCGTATCCGTGCCCCCGCCCGTCCCGGTCCGGACGAGGACCAGACCGTCACCGACCGTCAGCTGCCCGAGCCAGCCCCGGGCGAGGACCACCACCGTCAGCGTGGTGGCGTACGGGCCCGGCGATCCCTGGCACCACCGCAGGAACGCGCTCCGCACCTGACGGAACGCCTCGGTCAGCTCCTCCTTGCGCGCGCGGGCGTCCGGAAGCCGCTCCCACGGCGTGGCCGTCGGCGGGAACGCCTCCATCGCGAGCCGGACGGCCTGGCGGGCACCCTCCCGGGAGTACGGCGCGCTCCCGGCACCGTCCGCCACCGCCAGGACCAGTCCCGAGGCGGTCTCGTTGTACGCGTACGCGTCCTGGCAGGGCGTCCGCTCCCGCAGATGCCGGTAGCCCGTCGCACTCGTGCCGTGCACCCGCCAGCCCGTCGAAGGACCGTCCGCCGCCCTCACGCCGGAACCTGCCCGCCCCCGCGCCGGCGCTTCAGCCGGGCGAAGATCTCCTGGAACTCGGCCTCCGCCGCACCGCCCTGAGTGGCCTTGGCACTGTGCGACATCGCGGTGAGCAGCTCCGCGAACGGGAACCCGTCGAGCCAGGCGTTGTAGTGCGGCGCCAGCTCCTGGAGCACCCCCTCCGCGCCCGTGTGCCGCTCGCCGACCCCCACCGCGAACAGCCGGAAGCGACGCTCCTCCTCCGCCTTGCGCAGTTCGGGCAGGAGGTCGCGGTACGCGTACGAGAAGCGCCCCGCCTCGTCGCTGGGCAGCCCGTCCGTGACCACGCAGATCTGCGGGCGGTAGTAGGTCAGGCCCTCGGCGCGGAGTCCCGCCTTGTAGTCGGCGACGACGTCCATCGCCAGCCGCAGCGCCCGGTCGAGCAGCGTCACCCCGAGGGCCTGGAGCACCGGTGGCCGGAACTCGTGGGCCGGTACGAACGGACTGTGGGGCCACTCGGGCGCGGTGGTGCCGAGCGGGGTGCACCCCTGCCAGACGGTGATGCCCTCCTTCCCGCCGAACGTGATGACGGCGACGTCGACGGCGGCGCTGAGCGCCATGTCGTCGGCGAGGCTCGTCGCCCATTCGGTGAGGGCGGAGTTGAGCGAGGTGATGGCACCGTGCTGGCTCAGGGAGCTGGAGGCGTCCAGGCAGAGCAGGAGCGGCAGCCGCTGGGCACTGTCGAACTCGAAGCCCATGTACGGCACGGGGAGCGGGGCTTCGTCGGGCTGAGGCGTGGGAAACACGGCTACTCCGTGGAGCTACGGGGACGGATGGGCAGACGTGGGGGGAGCTGTGGTGCGAGCGGTACGGATGTGGGGGACGTTCAGTGGAGCGGGCGGGCCTGGAGCACCGGAGGTTCCGAGTCCGGCGTCACCGTGACGCGGACCAGGTCACCGGGGCGCGGATACGCCGACGCCGGGCCCTGCCAGTGGGCGCGGCACAGGGCGCCCTCCCACTCGACATAGCCGTCGGGTCGCAGCCACGTCGCGGCGGGCACGACGAACCGCGGACCCCCGCCGAGCGCCACGGTGCCGAGGTCCGGTGCGGCGGCGGGGAGCGCGCGCCGGGGCACGTCGCCGGCCCGAGGCAGGGCGGACGGTTCCTCGGGGGGCCGGCGGTGGGGCGAGGCGGGCGGCGAGGGGGTCGGTGCGGCGCGGGGCGGCACCCCGCGAGGCGCGCCTGCGGCACCCGGGGTTCCGGCGGGGGCCGCGCGGCGGGGGTCGGAGCGCGGCGGCTCGTTGAACGGCGGCGCGGCGTAGGGAGGGTGGTGGGGCTCCGGGCCCGGCTCGGGATGCCGCTCCGGGGGCGGTTCGGCGGGGGGCGGGGAGTTGTCGGCGCCGTGGCCCGCGTACGCCGTCTCGGCCGGCGCGGAGGCGGACGGGTCCTCGCCCGGGGCCCTCCCGGTGCCGTGCGGCAGGAGGAAGGCGGCGCCGCCCAGGAGCGCGCGCCCGGGGCCGCTCAGCCGCTCCAGATGGTCCCGCAGGCGTGCGGGCGGCGGCGAGGGGAGGCGGGGCCCCGGCTCCCCGGCCCGGTCGGAGCCGTGGTGCTCGGGGGACACCGTTCCCGGAGCCGTACGCCCGGAGTTCCGCCGAGAGCCCGTCTTACGGCCCCCGTCGGGCCCACGGCCCCCTTCAGGCCCACGGACCTTGTCAGGCCCACGGCCCCTGTCGGACCCACGGCCCTTGTCGGACGCCCGGCCCTTGTCAGGCCCGAGGCCCCGGTCGGGTGCGGACGGCGCCTCGGGCTCGCGCCCGGGCTCCGTCTCGCGTCCGCGCTCCGGCTCGCGCTCGGGCCCGCGGCCCCCGCCGGGCCGCCAGGACCCCGTGCTGGCCCACATGATGGCGAGTGTCGCCAGCATGGGTAACCCCGTGACCGTCAGCAGGACGGCGGCCCATTCCATCCGGTCACTCCCGCGTGGTGAGGTCATCGGTGCTCCGCAGGACGAAACCGAGGTCGTGGCACTCGCGCAGCAGCCGTAGCGCCGCGACGAGCAGCGTGTCCAGGGTCGAGGCGAACCCGTCGGCCGACAGATGGGCGGCCAGCGGCAGGGCGAGGACGGCCGACAGCAGGGGCGCCTCGCTGCGCTCGTCCCCGAGGATCGCCGAGGGCGTCACCTCGCGGGAGTTCCAGGCGGTCGCGGCCGCCGCGGTCGGCGCGAGCCGGTCGGGGGGCACCAGCGTCCCGTCGGTGACGGCCACCACGAGCGAACCGGCCGCACGGCTGACGTCCACGGTGAGCCGGGGGCCGGTGGGGCCGCCCACCGTGGTCTCCAGGTACAGGGCGCCGTCCTCGCGGGCGACGGGTTCGCCGCGCCGGCGCGCCCACTCCCGTACCAGGGACTCCCAGCCGTCCCGCAGTTCGACGACGTGCCCGGGGGGCGCGGCGGGTGCGAGAGGTGCGGTGTGCTCAGTGGCCATCGTGCAGGACCGCCTTCCGGACGAGGGAAAGAGTCAGCCCAGCGTGGAGGAGCCGGGTGGCGAACGGGCGTAACGCACACGGGTCACCGGCCCCCGGGGCCGCCGGCACATGGCAGCGGTGCGGAGGATCGGGCACCGGCACCGTGCGCTGCCGGGGCAGCTCGGAGGCGGCGGCGGAGGAGGAGAAGGCCGAGGAGGAGCCGGCGGAGGCGGAGGAGGAACCGGCGGAGGCGGGCTCGCCCCCGAGCAGGCCGCCGAGCACGGCCAGGACCTGGGAGGGCAGCGGCCGGTCGGTCGGCGCGATGGCCAGGCAGGCGGTGATCACCTCGGCGAGCGGCGCCGGGACACCGCCCAGCCGGGGCGGCCTGCCCTGGAAGATCCGTACGCTCGCGGGCTGACCGGTGCCGAACGGCGGCCGGCCGGTCGCCGCGTAGGCGAGGACGGCGCCGAACGCGAACATGTCGACGGAGGGGCTCGGTTCCCGCCCGAGGAACTGCTCGGGCGCCATGTAGCCGTGGGTGCCGAGAGCGGTGCCGGGGAGGGTGAGCCCCTTCGTCCCCGCTGCCGTACGGGCGATCCCGAAGTCGATGAGACGGGGTTCGCCGCCCTCCAGGATGATGTTGCTCGGTTTGACGTCACGGTGGATCACCCCGCGCGCGTGCACCTCGGAGAGCGCCTCCGCGAGCATGGCGCCGAGCTCGGCCACCTGCCGCCCGGACAGCGGGCCTTCGGCGACCACCCGGGCGTCCAGGGTGGGTCCCGCGAGGTAGCGGGTGGCGAGCCAGAGGGGCGGGGTCACCGTCTCCGCGGAGTAGACCGGGACGGTGTAGGGGCTGTGGACGTCGCGCAGGGCGTTCACCTCGCGGGCGAACCGCTCCCTGATCTCGTGTATCCCGGCCAGCTCCCCGCGGATCACCTTGACCGCGACCTGCTGTCCGGCGCGAGTCCGGCAGAGGTAGACCTTGCCCATCCCGCCGTTGCCGAGGACGCGCACCACGTCGAAGGGTCCGATCCGGTCCCCACCGCCGTACGAGCTCATGCTTCCCTCCCCCGAGGTCCCTCCGACAACGTAGTGGACGCGCACGGCCCGGGTGGCGGTTTCGGGGCGACGGCCGTATGTCCGATACGGCGAAGGCCGCGTTTCCCGGAGAGGGAACGCGGCCTTCGGAACGCAACGCCGGGGACAGCTACCGCAGTCGGGCCATGAGGGCGTGCTCGACGAGCGTGATGAGGGCGCTCTTGGCGTCGGCGCGGTGGCGGGCGTCGGTGGTGATGATGGGGGTGTCGGGCCCGATCTGCAGCGCCTCGCGCACCTCTTCGGGCTGGTAGGGCTGGCTGCCGTCGAAGCCGTTGAGGGCGATGACGAAGGGGAGGCCGCTGTTCTCGAAGTAGTCGACCGCGGGGAAGCAGTCGGCGAGACGGCGGGTGTCGACGAGGACCACGGCGCCGATGGCGCCGCGGACGAGGTCGTCCCACATGAACCAGAAGCGGTCCTGGCCCGGTGTACCGAAGAGGTACAGGATCAGATCCTGGTCCAGGGTGATGCGGCCGAAGTCCATGGCGACGGTCGTCGTCGTCTTGTCGCCGGTGTGCGTGAGGTCGTCGATGCCCGCGGAGGCGGAGGTCATGACGGCTTCGGTACGCAGCGGGTTGATCTCCGAGACGGCGCCGACGAACGTGGTCTTGCCCACGCCGAAGCCACCCGCCACCACGATCTTCGCGCTGGTGGTTGAACGGGCCGCGCCGCCGCTAGAGCTTGCGAAGTCCACTGAGCACCCTTTCGAGCAGTGTCACGTCTGGCTGGCCGCCGGCGGCTTCGTCGCCGCCCGGCTGGTGGATGGCGACGAGTCCGGCCTCGGCCAGGTCGGCGACGAGGATTCGGGCGACGCCGAGGGGGATGGAGAGAAGGGCCGAGATCTCCGCGACCGACTTGATCTCGAAGCACAGGTGGCAGATCCGCTGGTGCTCGGGCAACTGCCCCTGCAGCCGGGACGGGTCGGCCGTGGTGCTGACCAGTGCCTCGATGGCGAGCTGGTAGCGCGGCCGGGTCCGGCCACCGGTCATGGCGTAGGGACGCACCAGCGGGTTGTGCCCGCCGGAGCTGCTGGAGCCGGCGGCGGACTGGGCGCGCGAGGAGCCGTACCCACCCGCGGACGGGCCCTGAGGCTGCCGGTAGGGCTGCGACGCACCGTGTCTGCTGGGGGTGGAGGGAAAGTTGTACCGGTTCTGCGCGGTGTCGCCGAGCGGCGCCTGGTGCGCGTCATATCCGTTGTAGGGGCTTGAGCCCGGTGGTGTACCCACGTCTCCTCCTCCGACTGCCTCGCGGTCCATGTCCCTTGGAACCGCGCCACCGCACCTTACGGGGCGGTGGCGCGAAACGCACTGTCTGTCTGTTAGTTGAGAAGACTTCCCTGAAGCTCCGCCCGGAGGTCAGGAGTCAGTACGGTGCCCGCGCGGTCCACGAGCAGTGCCATCTCGTAGCCCACGAGACCGATGTCGGCCTCCGGGTGCGCGAGTACGGCCAGCGAGGATCCGTCGGAGACCGACATGATGAAGAGGAAGCCGCGCTCCATCTCCACCACGGTCTGATTGACCGCACCGCCCTCGAAGATCCGGGACGCGCCCGCGGTCAGCGAGGTCAGTCCGGAGGCGACGGCCGCCAGCTGGTCGGCGCGGTCGCGAGGGAATCCCTCGGACATCGCCAGCAGGAGTCCGTCGGCGGAGACCACCACCGTGTGGGACACCCCAGGGGTGTTGTCCACGAAGTTGGTGATCAACCAGTTCAGATTCTGCGCCGCCTGGCTCATGCTCACACTAACGCTCCTGGTTGTAGGTACTGCCCGGGCCGAGGCCCGATCCGTTCGTGTCCGTACCCGCGCTGCGTCCCTGCTGGACGCCTCGGCGCAGGTTGCTCAACCTGCCCCGTACGTCCTCGGGTGCGCGGGAGACCTGGGGTCCGCCCTGCGGGGTCTGCTCAGCCGTGCCCTCGACCAGGTTGGCCTTGGGGACCCGGCGGGGGAGACCGGACGAGGTGACCCCGCCCGCCTTCGGGTCCTTGAGCTTCCCGGCCCGCTGCCAGCGCTCGTCGTTGGTCGAGCGCCATTCGTCGGGACCGTCGGCTTCGTTCTGCTGCGGCTCCTGCGCCGGCTGCGCGGGCTTCGCCGGCTGCGGTGCCTGCTGCTGCGGCGCCTGCTGGTTCGGTGAGGCGACGCTGCCGCGGCGCGGCAGACCGGCGTCGGTCAGCGCGTGACCGGCGTCCGGGGCGGCACTCGGGGTCGGACCCGGACGGTCGAAGCCTACGCGGTCGGGGGCCTGTTCGGGAGCGCCCGGAGCAGATTCCGATTCCGCTCCGTACTGCTGCTGGTAGCCACCCTGGTACGCGCTCTGATCCTGCCAGTCTGCCTGGTGGGACTGGGGGTCGAACGTGTTGCCGTACTGCTGGTGTTCGACTTCCGGGGCCTCGTACGAAGCTTCCGCATAGCCCTGCTGGGGGTAGGCCTCGTAGCCCTGCTGCGGGTACGCGTAGCCGTCCTGCTGCTGCGGGTAGCCGGCCGCGTACTCCTGGCCGTATCCCTGCGGCTGCTGGGGCTGCTGCTGTCCGTACTCCTGCGCCGGGGCGTACTGCTCCGCCGGGTACTCCTGGGCCTGCTGCTGTCCGTACTCCTGAGCCTGGGCGTATTCCTGGCCCTGGCCCCGGTCGTACTCCTGACCCTGTCCGTACTCCTCGGACTGCTCCGCCTCGTCGCGGAAGAGCGGCCGGTCGCCGGTCGCCTGGGCCTCCAGGGCGGCACGCCGCCCCTCGCGCTTCAGCGAGCGGTCGACCGGGTCGAGCTGAGGCTCCTCCTCGGCCGGCTGCTCGTAGCGCGAGTCGTCGAAGCCGAGGTCGGCGGCGGTCAGCATCGGCTGCTGCTGCGGCGGGGCGCTCTCGAAGGCGCTCTGCTGCTGTTGCTGCGGAATGATCTGGGAGACCGTGAAGTCGTCCTGGAGCGGCTGCTCGCCGCCACCACCGTGGGTGATCGCGTCCGGCAGCATGACCAGCGAGGTCGTCCCGGCCTGCTCGCCCGAGGGGCGCAGCTGGACCCGGATGCCGTGGCGGTCGGCGAGCCGGCCGACCACGAAGAGGCCCATGCGCTGCGAGACGGCGGCGTCCACGGTCGGCGGGTTCGCCAGCTTGTGGTTGATGTCCGCGAAGTCCTCGGCGGTGAGGCCGATGCCCTTGTCGTGGATCTCGACCATCACGCGGCCGTCGGGGAGACGGGTCGCGGTGACGCGGACCTTGGTCTGCGGGGAGGAGAACGTGGTGGCGTTCTCCAGGAGCTCGGCGAGCAGGTGCACGAGGTTGGTCACGGCCTGGCCGTGGATCTCGGCCTCGGGCACGCCGGCCAGCTCGATGCGCTCGTACTGCTCCACCTCGGAGGAGGCGGCGCGCATGACGTCGACCAGCGGGACCGGCTGGTCCCAGCGGCGGCCGGGCTCCTCGCCGGCGAGGACCAGGAGGTTCTCGCCGTTGCGGCGCATACGGGTCGCCAGGTGGTCCAGGCGGAAGAGGTTCTCCAGCTGGTCCGGGTCGGCCTCGTTGTTCTCCAGGTCGGTGATGAGGGTCAGCTGGCCCTCGATCAGCGACTGGTTGCGGCGCGAGAGGTTGGTGAAGATCGCGTTGACGTTGCCCCGGAGCATGGCCTGCTCGGCGGCGAGCCGCACGGCCTCGCGGTGGACCTGGTCGAAGGCGCGGGCGACCTCGCCGATCTCGTCCTGCGTGTCGATCGGGATCGGCTGGACGCGGGTGTCGACACGGCCGGGCTCGGTACGGGAGAGCTGGTCGACCAGCATCGGCAGGCGCTGCTCGGCGATGCCGAAGGCGGCGGTGCGCAGCTGCTGCATCGAGCGGCTCATCTGGCGGGCCATCATCCCGGCCAGGATGAAGGCGGCGAGCAGGGCGACGACGACGATGCCGCCGATGACCCAGGCGTCCGTCTTGGCCTCGTCGGAGATCTTCGCGGCCTCGTCCACGGCCTTGTCGACGAGCGCCTTCTCGACCTGGGAGTAGCCGTCGAACTTGGCGGTGGCGACGGCCATCCAGGTCTCGGCGGTGACGCCCTTGGCCTTGAGCGCCGTGAGGGCCTCGGGGTCCTTGGCGGTGCCGATCGCGGAGGCGGAGCCGGAGTAGACGGAGCCGTCCTTGCCCTTGGGCAGCTCGACGCCTGCGGCCTGCATCTGCTTGGCGCCCTCGGCGGCCTTGCCGGCCATGACCTTCTTCATCAGCTCGACGTCCTCGGGCATACCACCGGAGGCGAACTCGCCGAGGGCGATCTGCTCCAGGTAGTTGTACGAGTTGAACGCCACGGACTGCTGGGCGAAGACGGCCTCGGTGCGGCTGGGCCGGACCAGGAGCTGGGTGCCGATGGAGCGCTGGAGGGACTCGGCGCCCTTGGCCAGCTGGACGGCGTAGACGCTGCGGCCGTAGGCGGTGACGTTGCCGGTGCCGAGGCCGAGCTCGTTGGAGAACTCGGTGAGGTAGTGCTGGACGCCGGTGTACCCGAGCTGGGTGTTCACCGGGTCGAGGGAGCGCGTGTACGCGGCCTTGCGCAGGGCGTCGAGCTTCGGCTCCTCGTCCCGGAAGAGACGGAGGCGACGCTCGAGCCCCTGGCCCGAGGGCAGGTTCTTGGCGGCCTCGTCGAACTTGATCCGGGCGGCGTCGGTCGCGGCGTACGCCTGCGTGACCTCGTCGCTCTTGCGGTCCTCGGCGGTCTTGGCCGCGAGGAGCGGAGCCGCGGTGAGGTCCCGCTCGTTGAGGAGGGCGGTGCTGTACTCCGAGGCGGCGCGCACGATGAGCGCCGTCTTCTCGGCGTCCTGAGCCTCCTGCCAGGTGTCGATCGCGCCCTTCACCTGGAAGCCGCCCATGACGAGGCCGACCAGCACGGGTATGAGGAGGATCGCGTTCAGCCGGGTGGGCACCCGCCAGTTGCGGGGCGACAGCTTGCTGGAGCTTCCCTTGCCCGCCGCCGCTGCGGGCGGCGGCGTGACGGGCACGTCCGCGGGTGACACGACTGTGCGCGACGGCGGCGTGAAGTTGCCCCGCGTCTCCTGCTCCGCGGAGCGTTCCTTGCTTCGCACTCGACCAACAACCTCTCGGCGTCGGCACCTACGTTGTGCCGGTGTTTCGTTCAGGGCCGTACTACTCGGGAGTTCATGAATTGCAGCACGTGAAGGGTGTCCCTTCCAAACAGTGGGAAGCGACCTCTTTCAGTGGTCCAGGCCTTGCATAAAACGGGCATAAAGAGCGAGCCCCGCCAAATGGCGGGGCTCATGTGAGCGCAGTGACACCGATCGGATGCGTCGGGTGTCCGAGGCGCCCCAATTCTCTGTCGAAACGTTATGAACGCACGGGCGGCCGTGTCGAACGACACAGACCGCCCCTGGCAGCGGCATATGACAACCGCCCTGGAGGTCCGATTACTTGAGCCGGGCCATGAGGGCGTGCTCGACGAGCGTGATGAGGGCGCTCTTGGCGTCGGCGCGGTGGCGGGCGTCGGTGGTGATGATGGGGGTGTCGGGCCCGATCTGCAGCGCCTCGCGCACCTCTTCGGGCTGGTAGGGCTGGCTGCCGTCGAAGCCGTTGAGGGCGATGACGAACGGCAGGCCCGAGTTCTCGAAGTAGTCGACCGCGGGGAAGCAGTCGGCGAGACGGCGGGTGTCGACCAGCACGACGGCGCCGATGGCACCGCGGACGAGGTCGTCCCACATGAACCAGAAGCGGTCCTGACCCGGCGTACCGAAGAGGTACAGGATCAGGTCCTGGTCCAGCGTGATGCGGCCGAAGTCCATGGCCACGGTCGTCGTCGTCTTGCCACCGGTGTGCGTGAGGTCGTCGATCCCCGCCGAGGCGGAGGTCATCACGGCCTCGGTGCGCAGCGGGTTGATCTCGGAGACGGCGCCGACGAACGTGGTCTTGCCCACGCCGAAGCCACCCGCCACCACGATCTTCGCGCTGGTGGTCGAACGAGCCGCACCACCGTCAGAGCTTGCGAAGTCCACTGAGCACCCTTTCGAGCAGAGTCACGTCCGGCGTGCCGCCGGTCTCTCCGTTGCCCGGCTGGTGGATCGCCACCATGCCGGCCTCCGCCAGGTCGGCGACGAGGATGCGGGCGACGCCGAGGGGCATCGACAGCAGGGCCGACACCTCGGCCACCGACTTGACCTCGCGGCACAGGTGGCAGATCCGCTGGTGCTCCGGAAGGAGCGTGGCGAGGTGCGCCGGGTCGGCCGTGGTGCTGACCAGCGCCTCGATGGCGAGCTGGTAGCGCGGCCGGGTCCGGCCGCCGGTCATCGCGTACGGACGCACCAGCGGCTGGTCGCCCTCATGTCCGTACTCGTCGACTGAATTGCCGTACGGATCGTGAGAGGCGGGGGGCGGGGTCATGAATCCTCCGGGCGTGACGGCAAACGATCTGCTGTCTGATGGGGCCGGTGGGGGGCCGGGTGGGGCGGCCGGACGGATAACAGTGCCAGGGCGGTACGGAGGGGCGTACCGCCCTGTCGATCGGTCGTACGTGGGGTTGTCCGGAAAGCGAACCGGCTAGTGGAGCAGGCTGCCCTGGAGCTCCGCGCGGAGATCCGGGGTGAGGACGCTGCCGGCCCGGTCGACCAGCAGCGCCATCTCGTAGCCCACGAGGCCGATGTCGCACTCGGGGTGGGCGAGCACGGCCAACGAGGATCCGTCGGAGACCTGCATGAGGAAGAGGAAGCCGCGCTCCATCTCCACCACGGTCTGCGCGACGGGGCCCCCCTCGAAGATCCGGGACGCACCCGCGGTCAGCGAGGTCAGTCCGGACGCGACCGCCGCCAGCTGGTCGGCACGGTCGCGGGGGAATCCTTCGGACATGGCCAGCAGGAGTCCGTCGGCGGAGACCACCACCGTGTGCGACACCCCAGGGGTGTTGTCCACGAAGTTGGTGATCAACCAGTTCAGATTCTGCGCCGCCTGGCTCATCGCGTTCAACTAACGCTCCTGCTGATGGTTCGGACCGAGGTGGATGCTACCCGTGGTCGAGTTGCCCGCCTGTCGGCCCTGCTGGATGCCGCGGCGCAGATTGGTCAGCCGGCCGCGGACGTCGTCGGGTGCACGCGAGACCTGGGGGCCGGCCGTGTGGGCCTGCTCCTGTGCGGTCCCGGGTACGAGGTTGGCCTTCGGCACTCGCCGGGGAAGACCTGAGGTGGTGACACCGCCGGCCGCGGGCTTGCGCACCCGCTCGGCCTGGCGCACCAGCTCGTCGTTGGGCGAGGTCCGCCAGGCGGCCCCGCCGTTCTGGCGCCCGTCGGCCGGGTCACCGGCCGGACGGGGAGCCGGAGCGGACGGCTGCGCGGCCGGGGCCTGCGCCTGCTGCTGCTCCTGCGCCTGCTCCTGGTGGAACCAGTTGGTCTCCAGCGTGTCGTACAGCGGGGTACGACCGTCGCCCGCGCCGGCCGGCGGCAGAGCCTCCGGACGGCGGGGCTGCTGGAGCTGCGGCTGCTGCCGGCCCGGCTCGGCGCCCGGACGCTGAGCGCCGAAGTCGCCGTTGCCGCCACCGGTGCGCTGACGCGGCGCCGGCTGCTGCGGGGCCTGGGCCTGCTGCTGGGCCTGCTGCTGCGCCTGCGGTACGTAGGGCTGACGGCCGAACTGCTGCTGGCCGCCCTGGTACTGCTGCGGGGCCTGGGGCTGCGGGGCGTGCTGCGGGGCATGGCCCTGCGGCTGCTGCGGCGCACCGAAGTCGGGACGCGGGAACTGACCCGTGGAACCGGGGCCCTGCGGGGCACCGAAGTCCGGGCGCGGGAACTGCGCCGTCGACGCCGGGTCCTGCGATCCGCCCTGGTACGCCTGCGGAGCCTGCTGCTGCGGGGCACCGCCCTGCGGCTGCTGCGGCGCACCGAAGTCGGGACGCGGGAACTGACCCGTGGAACCGGGGCCCTGCGGGGCCGCCGGAGCCGCGAACCGGCCCGTCGTCTCCGGGTCCTCGTGACCGCGCGGGGCGTCCAGCGGGGACATCTCCTGCTGCGGGCGCCGGACCGGCTGCTGCTGCGCCTGGTCGTTGCCCCAGCTCGCGGCCTGCGGGCGCTGCTGCTGGGGGTTGCCCCCCGGCAGCTCGGCGCGCGGGAACTCGTACCCACCGGCCTGGCCGGCCGCCGGGGCCTGGCCCTGCTGGCCCTGCTGCGGCACGCCGGGTCCGGCCTGGCCGCCCTGGCTGCCCCACACGTCCGTACGGGACGGGATGGCGCTCGCGGCGCCGCCGATGAGACCGCCACCGGGGCCCGGCCGCAGCGGGTCGTTGCTCTGCGGGGCCTGAGGGGCCTGCGGGGACTGGGGGATCTGCGGCAGCTGACCGGTCCGGTCGAGCTGCGCGTTCTGCGGCTGCGGGGTCCGGGACTGCGGGGAGCCCTGCGGGGCACCGTCACGGGCGGGCAGCGCGGCCCGGGGACCGCTCGTACCGACCTGACCGCGCGGCGCACCGGCACCGAGCAGACCGCCCGTCGCCGACGGAGCACCGCCCTGGCCCGGACGTCCACCGCCGGGGCCGCCGGCCGCGCCGGGACCGCCGGGGAGCCGGCCGCCCGGGGCGGAGGCACCCGGCATCGCGCCCTGGCCACCGGCACCCGGCTTGGGCATCGGAGGCTTCTTGCCGCCCTGGGCGACGTCGACCGGCAGCATGACGAGCGCGGTGGTGCCGCCCGAGTCGGAGGGGCGCAGCTGGATGCGGATGCCGTGTCGCAGGGACAGGCGGCCGACCACGAAGAGACCCATGCGGCGGGAGACCGAGACGTCCACGGTGGGCGGCGAGGCGAGCCGCTCGTTGATCGCGGCGAGGTCCTCGGGGGAGAGGCCGATGCCGGTGTCGTGGATCTCGACGAGGACACGGCCGTCGGGCAGCGCGTGACCGGTGACCCGGACCTTGGTCTGCGGGGAGGAGAACGAGGTGGCGTTCTCCAGCAGCTCGGCGAGGAGGTGGACGAGGTCGTTGACGACCCGGCCGGCGACCTCGGTCGCCGGGACCGCGGCCAGTTCGATGCGCTCGTACTGCTCCACCTCGGAGGCGGCGGCACGGAGCACGTCGACCAGCGGGACCGGGCGGGTCCAGCGGCGGCCCGGCTCCTCACCGGCGAGGACGAGGAGGTTCTCACCGTTACGGCGCATACGCGTCGCGAGGTGGTCGAGCTTGAAGAGCGAGGACAGCTGGTCCGGGTCGGCCTCGCGCGACTCCAGTTCGGAGATGAGCGAGAGCTGACGCTGGATGAGGCCCTGGGAACGGCGCGAGAGGTTGGTGAACATCGCGTTGACGTTGCCCCGGAGGAGGGCCTGCTCGGCGGCGAGACGGACGGCCTCGCGGTGCACGTCGTCGAAGGCCGCGGCCACCTGGCCGATCTCGTCCCGGGAGTGCACACCGACGGACTCGACGGAGGTGTCGACGTCCTGCGGGTCGGACTCGGAGAGCTGCTTGACGAGCTCGGGCAGGCGTTCCTGGGCGACCTTGGTCGCGGTGTCCTGGAGCCGGCGCAGCGAGCGGATCATGGACCGGGCCACGACGAAGGCGCCGACGAGCGAGACGCCGAGGACGAGGAGGATCAGCGCACCGTTGACGATGGCCTCGCGCTGCGACTCCTGCCGCAGCTCACGGGCCATGGTCTCCATGTCGCCGAGCAGACCGCGCTCGATGCGGTTCATGGCGGTGATCTTGGTGCCGTACTCGTCGGTGAAGTTCAGGTGGCCGCGCTTGGGGCCGCCCTGCATGGCGTCGTCCATGTTGAGGACGCGCTCGGCGTACTTCTCGGCGGCGGTGATCGACGGGTTGCCGCTGTTGAGGGAGGCGGTCCGGTCGGTGGCGTCACCACCGGTCGACTCGTAGATCGCCTGGAAGGACTTGAGCTCGACGCCCTCGGAGTTCAGCGCGGCCTCGCCGTAGAGGCGGTCACCCTGCTGGATCTTGCCGGAGGTCTTGTCGCTCGCGGGCAGCGCCGCCGCGATGATCGCCTGCTGGATGGAGGCGTACTCCTTGGCGGACGAGAACGCGGCGAGCGCCCGGGTCCGCTTGATCATCTCGGGGTTGCTGGTCGCCTGGGCCATGTCCTGGGACAGGCTGAGCAGCGAGCGGATGAGGCGGCTGTAGGCCTCGACCGTCACCGAGTTGGAGACGCCCTTCTTGTAGGCGTTGCCTCGGATCGTGTTGAGCTGGATGACCTGCGAGGCGATCTGGCTGACGTTCTGCCGGATGCTGCGCAGCGCCTCGTCGCCCTCGGTGGCCGGGATGGCCTCGGTCGCCTCGAGGAAGGCCTTGTACTCGCGGTCCGTCTTACGGCGCGGGTTGGCGACCTGGTAGTCGCTGACCGGGCGGCCGTTGGCGAGCGGACCCGCGGAGAGGTCGCGCTCGGACTGGAGGGCCTGCGCGAGGTCGGTGGCCTCTCGCGTCAGCTTGGTGAGCAGCTGCATGTGGTCGAGCTGCTCCATGTCCTGGAGCGACTCGCTGATGCGGATGCCGCCCAGGGTGGTCGCGGCCACCACGGGGAGGGTGAGGAGCGCGACCAGACGCGTGGAGATGCGCCAGTTGCGCAGGGCTATTCGCGGCCCGACCTCGTTCTCGGCCCGGGGCTTGGGGGGTGCGTCGGACGGCTCGGCGGACGCGGCCGCGGCGCTTGTGCGCCTGCCGCCGTCACCGCCCTCGCCGGACGGTCCCTGATTCTGGTTCGGGGTGTGCGAGGCCGAGGGACCGCGGTCGGTCCCGGCGCGCGGTTCCTGCTCCGCCGGAGCATCCGCGCGGCCCTGACGGGCCTGGGGAGACCCCGAGCCATCCCTCTTGAAACGTCCCTGCACTAGCGTCGCAACCTCTGGACCAGGCGTCCTTCCGGATGAACGGAGAGGACGGTGTCGGCGTCGAACGGGGAGCGTGGAGAGCACCCCAGGTGGTCGTCGGTGACCGGCGCATTTCCCCCTTTCCCGCCACTGGGCCGGCGCTGCGTTGCGCCCCCTGCGTGCCGGCTTGAATCCCGCGGCGGTGCGTGGAATTCCAGCACAGTGCCGGATCTCCAACAAGGGCCGCGTGTCGCGCCGTGAGAGCCATGACAACCCGTGCGCAGAGTGTCACCGCATGTAGAAGATGATCGTGGATGATTCGGACTATTCCGGTCCAATGGCCGCGCGTACCCGTGTGTCCCAGTCGCGATGATCAGGAGCGGAATAGAGCATTCAGTGGCGGAATGTCCCTTTCCGTGACCACGCGTGGCAGTCCGTAATGCCTGGAATGTGCCGCTGGTGGTGAGCAAACTCACACGGCGCTTGATGCCTTAGCCATGCATTCGAAGGGAATCGCATGTTTAGCCTGACGCTTTACACCCCCTCGCGCCCGAACGCGGCGCCCGTTCCGGAACAAGGTCAGATCACCGCGATGAAGACGACGACGCCCGGCACCACGGCCAACCCCCGCCGTTCCACCCTCGTCCACCTCACGGACGCCGCAGACCTCGGCCGGCCCGCGCTGCCCGAGTACGCGCTCGAGCTGCCGGCGAAGACGGCCAACCCGCGCCGCACCGTCCTCATGCAGCCGCCGGCCCCGTACCGGCCCGAGCCGTACGCCTCCGCGACCCGCTGACCCACCCCCGACCCCACCTGCGTGATCCGTGTCATGGGACGCGGCGATATCGCCGGTCGGCCGCCCTCGCGCCGCGTTAGCCTGGAGCGTCAGACTCCAGCCAGCATCAAGTGAGGGGCGAAAGCACTCGTGCGCATCGCCAGATTCTCCATCGACGGCAATGTGGCCTTCGGCGCCGTCGAGGGCGAGGGAACCGTCGAGTCCGGCGGCCTCGTCCTCGACATCATCAAGGGCATCCCGTACACCGACTTCGAGCTCAGCGGCACCAAGGTCCCGCTGAGCAAGGTACGGCTCCTGCCGCCCGTGCTCCCCAACAAGGTCGTGGCCATCGGCCGCAACTACGCGGAGCACGCCGCCGAACTCGGCAACGAGGTGCCCGACGTCCCCGTCGCCTTCTTCAAGCCCACCACCTCGGTGATCGGCCCCGGCGACGCCATCGAGTACCCCTCCTTCTCCAACGAGCTGCACCACGAGGCCGAACTGGCCGTGGTCATCGGCCGTATGTGCCGCGAGGTGCCCCGCGAGCGCGTCAAGGACGTCATCTTCGGCTACACCTGCGCCAATGACGTCACCGCCCGCGACGCCCAGAAGCGCGAGAAGCAGTGGGCCCGGGCCAAGGGCTTCGACACCTCCTGCCCCCTCGGCCCCTGGGTGGAGACCGGCCTGAGCGTCGGCGCCGCGAGCGACCTGACCGTCCAGGCCACGGTCAACGGCGAACAGCGCCAGCTGGGCCGCACGAGCGACATGATCCGCTCCATCGAGGACCTGGTCGTCCACATCACCGAGGCCATGACGCTGCTCCCCGGCGACGTCATCCTCACCGGCACTCCCGCCGGGGTCGGCCCCCTCAACGTCGGCGACGAGGTCGCCGTCACCATCGAAGGCATCGGCACTCTCACCAATAAGGTGATCAAGCGTGGCTAACGCGAACATCCGCGTCCGTTTCTGTCCCTCGCCGACCGGCAACCCCCACGTGGGCCTGGTCCGCACCGCTCTCTTCAACTGGGCCTTCGCCCGGCACAACGAGGGCACCATGGTCTTCCGCATCGAGGACACCGACGCTGCGCGCGACTCCGAGGAGTCGTACAACCAGCTGCTCGACTCCCTGAAGTGGCTCGGCCTCGACTGGGACGAGGGCCCGGAGACCGGCGGCCCGCACGCCCCGTACCGGCAGTCGCAGCGGATGGACATCTACAAGGACGTCGCCGACAAGCTGCTCGCCGGCGGGTACGCGTACCCCTGCTACTGCACCACCGAGGAGCTCGACGAGCGCCGCGCCGCCGCCCGCGCCGCCGGCCGCCCCTCCGGCTACGACGGCCACTGCCGCGACCTCACCGACGAGCAGAAGGCCGCGTACGAGGCCGAGGGCCGCGCGTCGATCGTCCGCTTCCGGATGCCCGACGAGCCCATCACCTTCACCGACCTGGTCCGCGGCGAGCTCACCTTCACCCCGGAGAACGTGCCGGACTACGGCATCCTCCGGGCCAACGGCGCCCCGCTCTACACCCTCGTCAACCCGGTCGACGACGCCCTGATGGAGATCACCCACGTCCTGCGCGGCGAGGACCTGCTCTCCTCCACCCCCCGCCAGGTCGCGCTCTACAAGGCGCTGATCGAGCTGGGCGTCGCCAAGGAGATCCCCTCCTTCGGCCACCTGCCGTACGTGATGGGCGAGGGCAACAAGAAGCTCTCCAAGCGCGACCCCGAGGCCTCCCTCAACCTCTACCGGGAGCGCGGCTTCCTCCCCGAGGGCCTGCTGAACTACCTCTCGCTCCTCGGCTGGTCGTTCTCGGCCGACCAGGACATCTTCACCATCCCCGAGATGGTGGCGAAGTTCGACATCGCCGACGTCAACGCCAACCCGGCGCGCTTCGACCTCAAGAAGGCCGAGTCGATCAACGCCGACCACATCCGGATGCTGGACGTGAAGGCCTTCGCCGAGTCCTGCGAGCCCTGGCTGCGGGCCCCGTTCGCCAACTGGGCGCCCGAGGACTTCGACCGCGCCGCCTGGGAGGCCATCGCGCCGCACGCCCAGACCCGTGTGACCGTCCTCTCGGACATCACGGCCAACGTGGACTTCCTCTTCCTCTCCGAGCCGGTCTTCGACCGGCCCTCGTGGGACAAGGCGATGAAGGGCGAGCCCGCGGCCCTCCTCACCACCGCCCGCGAGAAGCTCGAGGCCGCCGACTGGAGCGACCCCGAGTCCCTCAAGAACGCGGTGCTGGCCGCCGGCGAGGCCCACGGCCTCAAGCTCGGCAAGGCCCAGGCCCCGGTCCGTGTCGCCGTCACCGGCCGCACGGTCGGCCTGCCGCTCTTCGAGTCCCTGGAGATCCTGGGCAAGGAGAAGACCCTGACCCGCGTCGACGCGGCTCTGGCGAAGCTCGCCGGCTGACCCCTCCCGCGCGGTACGGTCGAGCCATGACCATCCGCGCGGTGCTGTGGGACGTCGACGACACGATCTTCGACTACGCCCGCGCCGACCATGTCGGCATGAGCGCGCACCTGACGGCCGAGGGCCTGGTGGACGGATTCGACTCCGTCGACCAGGCCCTCCGTCGTTGGCGGGAGCTCACGGCGATCCACTGGCGCATCTTCGAGGCCGGCGGGGTGGATTTCCAGGAACAGCGGCAGGAGCGGGTCCGGGACTTCCTGGTGGAGCCCGCGCTCACCGCGGCCGAGGCCGACCGCTGGTTCGAGCGGTACCTCTCCCACTACGAGGCGGCCTGGGAGCTCTTCCCCGACACCGTCCCCGTTCTCGACCTGCTGGCCGATGACTATCGTCACGGGATCCTGTCGAACTCCAGCCTCCACAACCAGGAGCGCAAGCTCCGGGTCCTCGGCGTACGGGACCGCTTCGAGGCCGTTCTCTGTGCCGCGGAGCTCGGGGTGGCCAAACCGGCCCCCGAGGCCTTCCACGCCGCCTGTGCCGCCCTTGACCTGCGTCCGGGCGAGGTCGCGTACGTGGGGGACCAGCCGGACATCGACGCCAGGGGAGCGGTGGAGGCGGGGCTGCGGGGCATCTGGCTGGACCGCGCGGACACCGGCGGCAGGCCCGAGCTGAACCGGATCACGGACCTCCGCCAGCTCCCGGCCCTGCTCGGCGGGCATACCCGTTTTGGAGCACCGTCCACCTTCGGGTAATGTTCTTCCTGCGCCGAGGGGAACAAGCCGAAAGGCAAGAACCCGGAAAGCGCAAGCCGAGCAAGATCCTCCCTGGTGGGGGACATTGCCCCGGTGGCCTATGGTGTAATTGGCAGCACGACGGTTTCTGGTTCCGTTAGTCTTGGTTCGAGTCCAGGTAGGCCAGCTCGCAGAGCTTTATCTGCAAATCGTGGATGGCATCCACAAAGCCCCCGTTGTGTAGCGGCCTAGCACGCCGCCCTCTCAAGGCGGTAGCGCCGGTTCGAATCCGGTCGGGGGTACTGATCCATCCTGTAGGTCACTTGGGTAGCTCCCGGTGGATCTACGGTGACATCACCCGGTTTCGGCCGGGTGGGATCGCTAGGGCCCCCGTTGTGTAGCGGCCTAGCACGCCGCCCTCTCAAGGCGGTAGCGCCGGTTCGAATCCGGTCGGGGGTACGGTGTAACCACCATGGCCTATGGTGTAATTGGCAACACTACGGTTTCTGGTACCGTCATTCTTGGTTCGAGTCCAGGTAGGCCAGCTCGCAGAGCTCATCTGCACCGCGGATCTGATCCGCAAGGCCCCCGTTGTGTAGCGGCCTAGCACGCCGCCCTCTCAAGGCGGTAGCGCCGGTTCGAATCCGGTCGGGGGTACAGAGAGAAGAAGCCCTTCCCTTCGGGGGAGGGCTTCTTCGCTGTTCGGCGTCCTGGACACAACTCCGGCCCACCGCTGCGGCGTTGAAGCGGTGGGCCGGTACGAACAGAGGGCAGGGAGAACGTCAGCCGGTGCGGCGGAGAGCCTCGGAGAGACGGGCCGCGGCGTCGATGACCGCCTGGGCGTGCATACGGCCCGGGTGGCGCGTCAGACGCTCGATCGGGCCGGAGACCGACACGGCGGCCACCACGCGGTTCGACGGGCCGCGTACGGGCGCGGAGACGGACGCGACGCCCGGCTCCCGCTCACCGATCGACTGGGCCCAGCCGCGGCGCCGGACGCCCGACAGGGCCGTCGCCGTGAAGCGGGCGCCCTGGAGGCCTCGGTGAAGCCGCTCGGGCTCCTCCCAGGCCATCAGGATCTGCGCCGACGAGCCGGCCTTCATCGTCAGCGTCGAGCCGACCGGGACCGTGTCCCGGAGGCCCGAGAGACGCTCGGCCGCCGCCACGCAGATGCGCATGTCGCCCTGGCGCCGGTAGAGCTGGGCGCTCTCGCCGGTGACATCGCGCACATGTGTCAGTACCGGGCCCGCGGTCGCGAGCAGGCGGTCCTCGCCGGCCGCGGCGGCGAGCTCCGCGAGACGCGGTCCGAGGATGAACCGGCCCTGCATGTCGCGCGCCACCATCCGGTGGTGTTCCAGTGCCACGGCCAGTCGGTGTGCCGTGGGTCGTGCGAGTCCCGTCGCCGCGACCAGTCCTGCGAGGGTGGCCGGACCGGACTCCAGGGCGCTCAGGACAAGGGCTGCCTTGTCGAGAACGCCTACGCCGCTAGAGTTGTCCATGCAACGATATTCGCGTCTCACTCTGTGAAACGCAAGTTCAATTTCCTGCGGAACTTGTCACTCTGGTGGGGCGGCCGCACAACGGCCCGCGAAACGGGTCTCTAGTTGTGTCGGCGTAGACGTCGGCCGGAGGGAAAGCGATGGGTAGGACACTCGCGGAGAAGGTCTGGGACGACCATGTCGTCCGGCGCGCCGAGGGCGAGCCCGACCTCCTCTTCATCGATCTGCACCTGCTGCACGAGGTGACCAGCCCCCAGGCCTTCGACGGCCTGCGCCAGAACGGCCGGCAGGTGCGGCGCCTCGACCTCACCATCGCCACCGAGGACCACAACACCCCGACCCTCGACATCGACAAGCCGATCGCCGACCCGGTCTCCCGCGCGCAGCTGGAGACCCTCCGGAAGAACTGTGCTGAGTTCGGCGTGCGGCTGCACCCGCTGGGCGACGTCGAGCAGGGCGTCGTCCACGTCGTGGGACCGCAGCTGGGCCTGACCCAGCCCGGCACCACCGTCGTCTGCGGCGACTCGCACACCTCCACGCACGGCGCCTTCGGCGCGCTGGCGTTCGGCATCGGCACCAGCCAGGTCGAGCACGTGCTCGCCACCCAGACGCTGCCGCTGGCCCGCCCCAAGACCATGGCGATCACGATCGACGGCGAACTGCCCGAGGACGTCACCGCCAAGGACCTGATCCTGGCGATCATCACCAAGATCGGCACCGGCGGCGGCCAGGGCTACATCCTGGAGTACCGCGGCTCCGCCATCGAGCAGCTCTCGATGGAAGCCCGGATGACCATCTGCAACATGTCGATCGAGGCCGGCGCCCGCGCGGGCATGATCGCCCCCGACGAGACCACCTTCGCCTACCTGGAGGGCCGCGCCCACGCCCCCGAGGGCGAGGACTGGGACGCCGCCGTCGCGTACTGGAAGACCCTGAAGTCCGACGAGGACGCCGTCTTCGACGCCGAGGTCGTCATCGACGCCGCCTCGCTGGCACCGTTCGTCACCTGGGGGACCAACCCCGGCCAGGGCGCGCCGCTTTCGGCGAACGTCCCCGACCCGGCTTCGTACGAAGACGCTTCGGAGCGCCTGGCCGCCGAAAAGGCCCTGGAGTACATGGGGTTGACCGCCGGACAGCCGCTGCGCGACATCAAGGTCGACACCGTCTTCGTAGGCTCCTGCACCAACGGCCGCATCGAGGACCTGCGCAACGCCGCCGGTCTGCTGGAGGGCCGCCGGGTCGCCGACGGCGTCCGCATGCTGGTCGTCCCCGGCTCGGTCCGGGTCGCCCTGCAGGCCGTCGAAGAGGGTCTGGACAAGGTCTTCAAGGAGGCCGGCGCCGAATGGCGGCACGCGGGCTGCTCGATGTGCCTGGGCATGAACCCCGACCAACTGGCGCCCGGTGAGCGCTCCGCGTCCACCTCCAACCGCAACTTCGAGGGCCGGCAGGGCAAGGGCGGCCGGACCCACCTGGTCTCGCCCCAGGTCGCCGCCGCCACCGCCGTTCTGGGCCATCTGGCCTCCCCGGCCGATCTGTCCGACGTCGCCACCACCGCGGGGGTCTGAGGAACCATGGAAGCTTTCACCACGCACACCGGCCGGGCCGTCCCGCTGCGCCGCAGCAACGTCGACACGGACCAGATCATCCCCGCGCACTGGCTGAAGAAGGTCACCCGCGACGGCTTCGAGGACGGGCTCTTCGAGGCCTGGCGCAAGGACTCCGAGTTCATCCTCAACCGCCCCGAGCGGCAGGGTGCCTCCGTCCTGGTCGCCGGCCCCGACTTCGGCACCGGTTCCTCCCGTGAGCACGCCGTCTGGGCGCTCCAGAACTACGGCTTCCAGACGGTGATCTCCGCCCGCTTCGCCGACATCTTCCGCGGCAACTCGCTGAAGAACGGCCTGCTCACCGTGGTGCTGCCGCAGGAGACGGTGGACGCGCTCTGGGAGCTGACCGAGGCCGACCCCACCGCCGAGATCACCGTCGACCTGGAGCAGCGGAAGGTGCTGGCCGCCGGGATCGACGCCGACTTCGAGCTCGACGAGAACGCCCGCTGGCGGCTCCTGAACGGACTCGACGACATCAGCCTCACCCTTCAGAACGAAGGCGACATCGCGGCCTACGAGGCGGCACGACCGGCTCACAAGCCCCGTACAATTACGGTCTGAGCAGCGCTTTTCCAAGACTGCGCCCCCCACCGCCCGGTGGGGGGCGCAGTCGCTTGTTGAGACCCTGTCGGGCGACAACTCGCCCTAGATGGCACAATCGGTGCATGGAACGCGACAGCCAACTCGAGCTCTACGAGTCAGTCGCCGCCCGATTGAAGGAAGCGCACACAAGAGTGCGCTCACTGCAAGTCCCGGAGGGCGTAAGGATGGCGCTGTCCCGGAAGCTGCTGGTCGTGACGGCCGCGGCGAAGCACGATCTCAAGGACGCGGCAACGCGTCTGGACCGGTTGATGAAGGACCTCGACGAGGGCCGATTCCCAGAGGACGACTGACACCAAGAACTCCGTAGCGGATCTTCCGCGTTGCGGCACTAGGGTGATTAGCCCGTTTCGTGTTTGATTTGCGGTATATACATGCCTAACGTGCGAAAAAGCTTGAACACTTTCGTTCTGGCAATGTCTCCGAAGGGGAAGACGTGAACAAGGCGCAGCTCGTAGAAGCGATTGCCGACAAGATGGGCGGTCGCCAGCAGGCCGCCGAAGCCGTCGACCACGTGCTCGACGCCATCGTGCGTGCCGTGGTCGCGGGCGACCGGGTCTCGGTGACGGGTTTCGGCTCGTTCGAGAAGGTCGACCGTCCGGCCCGCTACGCCCGCAACCCGCAGACGGGTGAGCGGGTGCGGGTCAAGAAGACCTCGGTCCCCCGCTTCCGCGCCGGTCAGGGCTTCAAGGACCTGGTCAGCGGCTCGAAGAAGCTCCCCAAGGGAGGCGAGGTCTCCGTCAAGAAGGCGCCCAAGGGCAGCCTGACCGGTGGGGCCGCCTCGGCGACCGTGAAGAAGGCCGCCGCCAAGAAGGCCACTGCCAAGAGGGCCGCCGCGAAGAAGGCGACCCCGGCGAAGAAGGTCACGACGGCCGCCGCGAAGAAGGCGACCCCCGCGAAGAAGACCACCACCGCGGCCGCCAAGAAGGCGACCCCCGCGAAGAAGGCCACCACGGCCGCGGCGAAGAAGACCTCCGCCGCCGCCAAGAAGACCACCACGGCCGCCGCGAAGAAGACGACCAAGGTCACGGCCAAGAAGACCGCGCCGGCCGCGAAGAAGGCCACGGCGACGAAGGCGCCCGCCAAGAAGACGACGGCGCGCAAGACGACCGCCAAGAAGACCGCCGCCAAGAAGTAGGACGAGCGGTAGACACCCGCCGGGCCGGGCTTCCCCCAGGGAGCCCGGCCCGCGGCGCGTCCGGGACCGGTGACGGCTGGGCCGCGGGGCGGCCGGAAGTCCGGAGGGCGCGAAAGACCGCAGGTCAGGAGCACCGGGTCGGGAGCCGCGGGACAGGAGCACCGGGTCGGGAGAAGCCCGCGTCACCGGGGGCCCGCGTCAGGGGTCCCGGGATCAGAAGGTCTGGAGTGTCACCAGGGTGATCCGCAGGTCCGCCCCGGACGTGCCCGGCTCCGCCTCGATCCGTACCCGCTGCCCCGGCCGCAGCAGCCGCAGCCCACCCGCCTCGAAGGCCTCCGCCCCGAACTCCACGGGGGTGCCGTCGTCGAGCAGCACACTGCCGCTGCGGGTCTCGGAGTCGTACGTGAACGCGGTCGCCTGCATGGACCGCAGCCTATCCGGCCGCCGGCAGCCACCGGGCGGCCGTCCGCGGGCCGAGCCCCAGCTCCCGGGCCGCCGCCAGATCCTCACCGGTGTCCACGTCCCGGCGTACGGAATCCACCCCGGCCAGCCTGATTTCCACCGCTCCCGAAGACAAATGCCGGAGCCGCGACGCGCCCCCGAATGCCGGTTCCAATTCCACCCCCGGACCCGCCGAGAGGAATGTCGTACCTATTTCGGCGGCATCCGCGAGAAAAGCCCTCGGAAATTTCCCCGCCACGTCCAGGACCCGGGTCAGCTCCTCCGGCCGAAGCGCCGGCAGGTCCGCGTTGAGCGCGGCCACCCGCGCGTACGGCCGCAGGGACCGCACGGCACGGACCCCGTGCGCGAGCGCCGCGTTGAGCCCCGCCGCCGGGGTGTCCGGCACGATCCGCGCGCCCAGGGCCGCGAGCGCCTCCGAGGCGGTGGCATCGTCCGTGACGACCGCCACATCCCGTACCAGCACGCAGTTCAGCACCGCCCCGACCGTGTCCTCGGCGAACGCCAGCGCGAGCCGGGGGCGCAACCGGGCCCCGGCCGCCGCTGCCAGCCTGCTCTTCGCCAGGGCGAGCGGCTTCAGGGGCACGACCAGGGACCAGCCGTCGTCCACGGCCGTGTGCATCGGGCGCAGTGTCTTCATCGGGGCCTATTCTGTCCCGCCCATGCGGTCCGCCGAAGGGCCCGGGGCGTACGGTGTCACTCGACAGAGCAGGAGCATGGGGCGACACTTGACCCCCTGCCAGCCAGCCCCGGAGAAAGGTGTCCGAGTGCCCCGCCGCAGAATCGGCTTCTGGTACCGCCTCGCGGCGGTCATCGCCAAACCCCCCCTGGTGGTTCTGTTCAAGCGGGACTGGCGCGGTATGGAGCACATTCCGGCCGACGGCGGTTTCATCACCGCGGTCAACCACAACTCCTACCTGGACCCGCTGTCCTACGCGCACTACCAGTACAACACCGGCCGGGTCCCGCGCCTTCTCGCCAAGGCGGGCCTCTTCAAGGCCCCCTTCGTCGGCATGATGCTCCGCGGCACCGGACAGATCCCCGTCTACCGGGAGACGACCAACGCGCTCGACGCGTTCCGCGCCGCCGTCGACGCCATCGAGCGCGGCGAGTGCGTCGCCTTCTACCCCGAGGGCACCCTGACCCGGGACCCCGACCAGTGGCCCATGGCGGGCAAGACGGGTGCCGCGCGCGTCGCGCTGCTCACCCGGGCCCCCGTCATCCCGGTGGCCCAGTGGGGCGCCAACCTGGCGATGCCGCCGTACGCCAAGGAGAACAAGCTCAGCCTGTTCCCCCGCAAGACGCTGACCGTGCAGGCCGGTCCGCCCGTCGACCTCTCCCGCTTCTACGGACTCGAGCCCACGCCCGAGGTGCTCCGCGAGGCCACCGAGGTCATCATGGCCGCCGTCACCGCCATCCTGGAGCAGATCCGCGGCGAGCGGGCGCCCGCCGAACCGTACGACCACCGCAGGGCGCGCCTGGAGCAGCGGCGCAAGGCCGCCGAAGGGGGCACCAAGTGACCAAGGCAGCAGTCTTCGGCAACGGATCCTGGGGCACCGCCTTCGCGATGGTGCTCGCCGACGCGGGCTGCGAGGTGAGCCTCTGGGGCCGCCGCGCCGAACTCGCCAAGGAGATCAACGCCACCCGGGTCAACCCCGACTATCTGCCCGGCGTCGAACTCCCCGCGGCGATCACGGCCACCGCCGACCCCGCGGAGGCCGCCCACGCCGCCGACTTCACCGTCCTCGTCGTGCCCTCCCAGACCCTCCGCGGCAACCTCGCCGCCTGGGCGCCGATGCTCGCGCCCGACACCGTCCTCGTCTCCCTCATGAAGGGCGTCGAACTCGGCACCGCCAAGCGGATGAGCGAGGTCGTCACCGAGGTCGCCGACGTGCCCGCCGAGCGCGTGGCCGTCCTCACCGGCCCCAACCTGGCCAAGGAGATCGCCGCCCGGCAGCCCGCCGCCGCCGTCGTCGCCTGCGTCGACGAGACGGTCGCCCAGCGGATCCAGACCGCCTGCATGACCCCGTACTTCCGCCCCTACACCAACACCGACGTGGTGGGCTGCGAGCTCGGCGGAGCGGTCAAGAACGTCATCGGCCTCGCCGTGGGCATCGCCAACGGCATGGGCCTCGGCGACAACTCCAAGGCCACGCTCATCACCCGGGGCCTCGCCGAGACCACCCGGCTCGGCCTCGCCATGGGCGCCGACCCGCTGACCTTCTCCGGTCTCGCGGGTCTCGGCGACCTCGTCGCCACCTGCTCCTCGCCGCTCTCCCGGAACAACACCTTCGGCACCAACCTCGGCCGCGGGATGACCCTCCAGGAGACCATCGCGGCCACCAAGCAGACCGCCGAGGGCGTCAAGTCCTGCGAGTCCGTGCTCGATCTGGGCCGCCGTCACGGCGTCGACATGCCCATCACCGAGACCGTCGTCTCGATCGTCCACGACGGAAAGCCGCCGATCGTCGCCCTCAAGGAACTGATGTCGCGCAGCGCCAAGGCCGAGCGCCGCTGAGCGTCGCCGACCGGCACCGGGCCCGCCCCGCACCTCCCGCGCACCGCTGAGCCGGACGCGCGCGAGGGGAGCGGGGCGCAAAGCCGTTCGGGAGTCGCAAGGTACGCTCATCGCGATATGAGCGAGAACACCCAGAGCCCCCGCAAGCCGCGCGTGGCCGTCGTCTTCGGCGGACGCAGCTCCGAGCACGCCATCTCCGTCGTCACGGCGGGCGCCGTCCTGAGCGCCATCGACCGGGACAAGTACGACGTGCTGCCCATCGGCATCACGACGGACGGGCGCTGGGCGCTCACCGCCGACGCCCCCGAGCGCATGGCCATCGCCGACCGCGCCCTGCCGAACGTCGCCGACCTGGCCGAGTCCGAGGAGGGCGGTGTCGTCCTCTCCGTCGACCCGGCCAACCGCGAGGTCGTCCTCACCGAGCCCGGCACCGTGCCGAAGGCCCTCGGCGAGGTCGACGTCGTCTTCCCCATGCTCCACGGCCCGTACGGCGAGGACGGCACCCTCCAGGGCCTCCTGGAGCTCTCCGGCGTCCCCTACGTCGGCGCGGGCGTCCTCGCCTCCGCCGTCGGCCAGGACAAGGAGTACATGAAGCGCGTCTTCGTCTCCTTCGGCCTCCCGGTCGGCCCGTACGAGGTCGTCCGGCCGCGCGAGTGGGAGCAGAACCCGGCCGCCGCCCGCAAGAAGATCGTCGAGTTCGCCGCCGAACACGGCTGGCCGCTCTTCGTGAAGCCGGCCCGCGGCGGCTCCTCCATGGGCATCACCAAGGTCGATGACCTCTCCGGCCTCGACGAGGCCATCGAGGAGGCCCGTCGCCACGACCCCAAGATCCTCGTCGAGTCGCTGCTGCGCGGCCGCGAGATCGAGTGCGGTGTCCTGGAGTTCGAGGACGGTCCGCGCGCCAGCGTGCCGGCCGAGATCCCGCCGGTCACCGACCACGACTTCTACGACTTCGAGGCCAAGTACATCGACTCGGCCTCCGGTATCGTGCCCGCCCCGATCGGGGACGAGGCCACCGCCGAGATCCAGCGCCTGGCCGTCGCCGCGTACGAGGCGATCTCCTGCGAGGGCCTGGTCCGCGCCGACTTCTTCCTCACCGAGGAGGGCGACTTCGTCATCAACGAGGTCAACACGATGCCGGGCTTCACACCCATCTCCATGTACCCGCGCATGTGGCAGGAGAGCGGCGTGAGCTACCCCGAGCTGGTCGACCGGCTCATCCAGGCCGCCCTGAACCGCTCCACGGGCCTGCGCTGACCGGACCGGAACCCGAAAGACCGTGCCGCCGCCTCTCAGAGGCTGGGCGGCACGGTCTTCCGCACGGGTGCGGCGAGATCCGCGAGCGGCGTCATGTCGTGCGCGTACCGCTCGTCGAGCGTCACCTCGACGTACGTCTTCCGGTACGTCGAGGTGAAACGGGGCCCGCTGTCCCCGGGGCGCTCCAGCATCCAGTTCACGCCGTTCGCCTCGATGCCCTGAGCCTTGGGATCGCTCATCTTTTCGGGCCGGGGCACCCCGCAGCGCAGTACGATCGCACCGTCACCCCAACCGGCGGTCAGCTCGGAGCCGGGCTCCGGGTCACTCCGTTCCAGCCCCGCCACGGTGTCGGGAAGCTCCTTCGCCAGGGCCTGGCAGAAGGCGGCCTCCGCCGCCGGGGGGCTGGGAACCACGACGGACGCCGCGGCGTCCGACGAGGAGCAGCCGGCGGCGGCCAGCAGCAGAACAGCTGCCGCGACGGCGGCGGGCAGGCCGAAGGGCCGGTGGGAAGACTTCACCGGCCAAGCGTAGACGGGGGCTACAGATGAACGACCGGGCAGGTGAGGGTGCGCGTGATGCCGTCCACTTGCTGGACCTTGGCGACCACCATGCGGCCGAGCTCGTCGACCGTGTCGGCCTGCGCGCGCACGATGACGTCGTACGGACCGGTCACGTCTTCCGCCTGGAGCACCCCCGGGATCTTGGAGATGGTGTCGGCGACGATCGACGCCTTGCCCACCTCGGTCTGAATAAGGATGTACGCCTGAACCACGGAACCTCCAGGGCGACCACGAGGATCTTGTGGGAGAAAGGGACGCCACGGTACCGCGTCGCCGCGGGCCGCGGGGAGACCTGCGTGTCCCGAGGCGCTCGCGGGGTGGCGTACGCAGGACAGAAGTTGACGGTCTACTTGACGGTACCCAGCACGGTGACGGCCCGCGACCCGCGGCGCGAACAGACGCGCCGCCGCCCGCCGGCCGGCACGAAGACACGAGGTGAGGCGCGGTGAAGGGCACAGTCGGAGAGCTGGGCGAGTTCGGGCTCATCAGGGAGCTCACGTCCCGGCTCACCTCCACCCCGGCGGTACGGATCGGGCCGGGCGACGACGCCGCGGTCGTCTCCGCCCCCGACCGGCGCGTGGTGGCCAGCACGGACATCCTCCTCGAAGGACGTCACTTCCGCCGCGACTGGTCGACGGCGTACGACGTCGGCCGCAAGGCCGCGGCACAGAACCTCGCCGACATCGCCGCCATGGGCGCGGTCCCCACCGCGCTCCTCCTCGGCCTCGTCGTCCCCGCCGAACTCCCCGTCACCTGGCCCACCGAACTCATGGACGGCCTGCGCGACGAATGTCAGGTCGCGGGCGCGGCGGTGGTCGGCGGCGACGTCGTCCGCGGCGACACGATCATGGTCTCCATCACCGCCCTCGGCGACCTCCGCAACCACGACCCGGTCACCCGCGGCGGCGCCCAGCCGGGCGACGTGGTCGCCTACACCGGCTGGCTCGGCTGGTCCGCCGCCGGATACGCGGTCCTCTCCCGGGGCTTCCGCTCCCCCCGGGCCTTCGTCGAGGCCCACCGCAGGCCCGAACCGCCGTACCACGCGGGCCCCGCGGCGGCCGGTCTCGGCGCCACCGCCATGTGCGACGTCAGCGACGGCCTCATCGCCGACCTCGGGCACATCGCCGAGGCCAGCAAGGTCCGGATCGACCTGCGCTCCGGCCTCATCGACATCCCGACCCAGATGAACGACATCGGCCAGGCCGTCGGCGTGGACCCCATGCAGTGGGTGCTCACCGGGGGAGAGGACCACGCCATCGTGGCCACCTTCCCGCCCGACGTGAAGCTCCCCGCCCGCTGGAAGGTCATCGGCGAGGTCCTCAACCCCTCCGCGCTGCCGCAGGTCACCGTCGACGGCGCGCCCTGGCACAGCGTGGGCGGCTGGGACCACTTCGGGGAGACGGAGTGACCTCCGGCCCCCCGCTGGTGCTGACCGTCGCCGGATCGGACTCCGGCGGCGGCGCCGGCATCCAGGCCGACCTGAAGACGATGCTCGCACTGGGCGTCCACGGCATGAGCGTGCTCACCGCCGTCACCGCCCAGAACTCGAGGGGCGTCCAGGGCGTCTGGGAGCTGCCCGAGGAGGCCGTACGGGCCCAGTACCGGGCCGTCGTCGACGACATCGGCGTCCAGGCGGTGAAGACCGGCATGCTGGCCTCGGCGGCGCTCGTGGAGACCGTCGCCGGCCTCCTCGCGGACACCGGGGCCCCGGTCGTCGTCGACCCGGTCGGCGTCTCCAAGCACGGCGACTCCCTGCTCGCCGAGAGCGCGCTCGACTCCGTACGCACGAGGCTGCTGCCCCGGGCCACCGTCGCCACCCCGAACCTGGACGAGGTGACACAGCTCACGGGCGTCCACGTCGTCCACGAGGCGGACATGCGGGTCGCGGCCGAGGCGGTCCTGTCGTACGGGCCGCGCTGGGTCCTGATCAAGGGCGGGCACCTGCCCACCGGCCGGGAGGCCGTGGACCTGCTCACGGACGGCTCCGAGGAGCACTGGCTGCGCGCCCCCCGCCACGACAACCGGCACACCCACGGGACGGGCTGCACGCTCGCCTCCGCGGTCGCGTCCGGGCTCGCCAAGGGGCTCACGGTGCCGGAGGCGGTACGGGAGGCCAAGGAGTACGTGACCGGGGCCATCGCCGCCGGATTCGCCCTCGGTACGGGCATCGGTCCGGTCGACCACGGCTGGCGGTTCAGGGGCTGAGGGTCTCCGGGGGCCTGCGACCCGGGCCTTCGGCGACTCGGCCGTCCACGGGCGGGGCGGAAATGCCTCCGGGCAAGGCAAAAGGCCGGTTCACCTAGGTGAACCGGCCTTTCAAGGCAACCGCAGGGGCTGCGCTACGACATGACACGCGTCGCAATTAGCGCGAGACCTTGCCGGCCTTGATGCACGAGGTGCAGACGTTGAGCCGCTTCGGCGTCCGACCGACCACGGCACGCACACGCTGGATGTTCGGGTTCCAGCGACGGGGCGTACGGCGGTGCGAGTGCGAAATGTTGTTGCCGAAGCCCGGCCCCTTGCCGCAGACGTCGCAGTTGGCAGCCACGGGTCACTCCAAAAGCTTCAGAATTACAGTGAAATCCGGCGCACCGGAATCAGGAGTCTGAAGTGGCTTGCCGGGGGATGGCCCGGCGTGGAACCGGGCAACCGAAGCAGCATACAACGCCTGCATCGGTGGAACGAAACTACCATGGTCTGGGCGGATCTCGCCCCGGGCCCAGGTCACGAGCGGGACACCCCGGGTCTACCCTGCGGTGAACTCACCGCCGAAGGAGGACCCCCCGTTGTCGCGAGCCCTTCAGCCCTTCGAGGAGCTCGTCGAGCTCGACGCCGAAGCGGTCAGGTCCTGGTGCGCGCGGACACTGGACGCCCTCGGCCGGGAGCGCGAGGAGATCGACGCGATCAACGTCTATCCCGTGGCGGACGGGGACACCGGCACCAATCTGTACCTGACGGCGGAAGCCGCCCACCAGGCCGTCGAGGCCGTCTTCGCGGCCTCCGCGCCCGACACCGCCGAGACCGTACGGGCCATGGCGCACGGCGCCCTGCTCGGCGCCCGCGGCAACTCCGGAACGATCCTCTCCCAGCTGCTGCGCGGCATGGCGGGCGTCCTCGCCGAGGGGGGTGACGGTGCTCACCTCGCCCGCGCCCTCACCGAGGCCGCCGCCGCCGCGCGACGCGCCGTCGCCCACCCCGTGGAGGGCACCATCCTCACCGTCGCCTCCGCGGCGGCCACGGCCTGCGCCGCCGGCGGCGGACTCGTCGACGTGGCCAGGAACGCCCACGAAGGGGCCAGGACCGCCCTCGGCGCCACCCCGGGCCAGCTCGACGTCCTCGAACGCGCCGGAGTCGTCGACGCGGGCGGCAGGGGCCTCGTCACCGTCCTCGGCGCCCTCCTCGAAACCGTGACCGGACAGACCCCGCCCCCCGCCGGAACCACACCGGCCGCGCCCGCCCCCCGCGAGCACTGCCCCACCGAGGACGGACCCGCCTACGAGGTGATCTACCTCCTGGAGGCCGAGGACGCCGCCGTCGAGCTGCTGACCGGCCGGCTCGACGCCCTGGGGGAGTCCCTCGTCGTCGTCGGCGGCGACGGGCTGTGGAACGTCCACGTCCACGTCGACGACGCGGGCGCCGCCGTCGAGGCCGGCGTCGAGGCCGGCCGGCCCCACCGCATCCGGATCACCCACTTCGCCGCCGAGGCGACCACCGTCTCCGGGCGCGGGGAGCGCGCCCAGCGCGCGGTCGTCGCCGTCGTCCCCGGCGAGGGCCTCGCCGGACTCTGCGCCGAGGCGGGAGCGACGACCGTACGGACCCGGCCCGGCGAACAGCCCGCCGGGGACGAACTCCTCGACGCGATCCGCCGGGCCCACGCCCGCGAGGTCGTGCTCCTGCCCAACGACACCGACCTGCGGCAGACCGCGACGGCCGCCGCCGAACGCGCCAGGGCCGAGGGCATCCGCGTCGCCCTCATCCCGACCCGGGCCGCCGTCCAGGGCATCGCCGCCCTCGCCGTCCACGAACCCGACCGGCGCTTCGACGAGGACGTCGTCGCCATGACGGCCGCCGCCGGAGCCACCCGCTACGCCGAACTCGCCGTCGCCGAACGCCAGTCCTTCACCTCCGCCGGCGTCTGCCAGGCCGGAGACGTCCTCGGCCTCATCGAGGGCGACGTCGCCGTCATCGGCAAGGACCTCACCGAGACCGCCCGCACCGTCCTCGACCGGATGCTCTCCGCGGGCGGCGAACTCGTCACCCTGGTCGTCGCCGACGACACCCCGCCCGCGCTCGCCACCGACCTGGAGGCCCACGTCCGGCGCGGCTACCTGGCCGTCGACACCACCACGTACCACGCGGGCGCGGGCGCCCCGCCGCTCCTCATCGGCGTGGAGTGAACCCCCGCCGGGAGGCCGGTACGGGCCGCGTCGTCCACCACCTGGACGCGACTGTCGGTCCGGTGGTGTGCAATGGAACGCGTGCCCGCGCTCGACGAACCACTCAAGAAGTCCCTCGGCCCCGCCACCGCCAAGGTCATGGCCGAGGCACTCGATCTGCACACGGTCGGTGACCTGCTCCACCACTACCCCCGCCGGTACGCCGAGCGCGGGGAGCTGACCACCCTCGCCGACCTGCCGCTCGACGAGCACGTCACGGTGGTCGCGCAGGTCGCCGACGCCCGTGTGCTCACCTTCAACGGCTCCAAGGGGCGCGGCCAGCGCCTCGAAGTGACCATCACCGACGGCAGCGGCCGCCTCCAGCTGGTCTTCTTCGGCAAGGGCGTGCACAAGCCGCACCACGACCTGCTGCCCGGCACCCGGGCGATGTTCGCCGGCAAGGTCTCGCTCTTCAACCGGCGCCTCCAGCTCGCCCATCCGTCGTACGAACTCCTCCGCGGCGACAGCGAGGAGGCCGTGGACACCTGGGCCGGGGCCCTCATCCCGATCTACCCGGCCACCACCAAGCTGGAGTCCTGGAAGATCGCCAAGGCCGTCGACGCCGTCCTGCCCAGCGCCGTCGACGCCGTCGACCCGCTCCCCGACGCCCTGCGCGAGGGCCGCGGCCTCGCCGAGCTCCCCGACGCCCTGCGGCTCATCCACCGGCCCCGCACCAAGGCCGACATCGCCACCGCACGCGAGCGCCTCAAGTGGGACGAGGCCTTCGTCCTCCAGGTCGCCCTCGCCCGCCGCCGGCACGCCGACACCCAACTCCCCGCCGTCGCCCGGCGACCCGCCCCCGACGGCATCCTCGACGCCTTCGACGCCAAGCTGCCCTTCACCCTCACCGACGGCCAGAAGAAGGTCTCCAAGGAGATCTTCGACGACCTCGCCACCGAACACCCCATGCACCGCCTCCTCCAGGGCGAGGTCGGTTCGGGCAAGACTATGGTCGCGCTGCGCGCCATGCTCGCGGTCGTCGACTCCGGGGGCCAGGCCGCGATGCTCGCTCCCACCGAGGTCCTCGCCCAGCAGCACCACCGCTCGGTCACCGAGATGATGGGCGAGCTCGCCGAGGGAGGGATGCTCGGGGGAGCCGAGCGGGCCACCAAGGTCGTCCTGCTCACCGGATCCATGGGCGTCGCCGCCCGCCGGCAGGCCCTGCTCGACCTGGTCACCGGGGAGGCCGGCCTCGTCATCGGCACCCACGCGCTGATCGAGGACAAGGTCCAGTTCCACGATCTGGGCCTGGTCGTCGTCGACGAGCAGCACCGCTTCGGCGTCGAGCAGCGCGACGCCCTCAGGGGCAAGGGCAAGCAGCCCCCGCACCTCCTGGTGATGACCGCCACGCCCATCCCGCGCACCGTCGCCATGACCGTCTTCGGCGATCTGGAGACCTCCGTCCTCGACCAGCTCCCCGCCGGACGCTCCCCGATCGCCAGCCATGTCGTCCCCGCCGCCGACAAGCCGCACTTCCTCGCGCGCGCGTGGGAGCGGGTCCGCGAGGAGGTCGGGAAGGGGCACCAGGCGTACGTGGTCTGCCCGCGCATCGGCGACGAGGAGGACCAGAAGAAGAAGGCCAAGCCGTCCGCCGCCGACGAGGCCGAGAAGCGCCCGCCGCTCGCCGTCCTCGACATCGCAGAGAAGCTCGGCGCCGGTCCCCTCGACGGGCTCCGCATCGCCGTCCTGCACGGCCGGATGCACCCCGACGACAAGGACGACGTCATGCGCCGCTTCGCCGCCGGCGAGCTCGACGTCCTCGTCGCCACCACCGTCATCGAGGTCGGCGTCAACGTCCCCAACGCCACCGCCATGGTGATCATGGACGCCGACCGCTTCGGTGTCTCCCAGCTCCACCAGCTCCGCGGCCGCGTCGGCCGCGGCTCCGCCCCCGGCCTCTGCCTCCTCGTCAGCGAGATGCCCGAGGCGACCCCCGCCCGCCAGCGCCTCGCCGCCGTCGCCGCCACCCTCGACGGCTTCGAGCTCTCCCGGATCGACCTCGAACAGCGACGCGAGGGCGACGTCCTCGGCCAGGCCCAGTCCGGCGTCCGCTCCTCCCTGCGGGTCCTCACCGTCATCGACGACGAGGAGGTCATCGCCGCCGCCCGCGAGGAGGCCACCGCCGTCGTCCTCGCCGACCCCGACCTCACCGCCCACCCCGGGCTGCGCACCGCGCTCGACGCCCTGCTCGACAAGGACCGCGAGGAGTACCTGGAGAAGGGCTGACCGCGCGGTGTGGACCGCGGTCATATCCTGAGACGTACGCACTGGACGACGCAGGACGAGGACACCGATGACTCGCGTGATCGCCGGCACCGCCGGCGGGCGCCGCCTGGCAGTGCCGCCCGGCACCGGCACCCGACCCACCTCCGACCGGGCGCGCGAGGGCCTCTTCTCCACATGGGGAGCGTTCCTCGGCACCCTCGACGGGGCAAGGGTCGCCGACCTGTACGCGGGCTCCGGCGCCGTCGGCCTCGAAGCACTCTCCCGGGGAGCCGCCCACGCCCTCCTCGTCGAGGCGGAACCGCGCGCCGCGAGGACCATCCGCGAGAACATCGCCTCGCTCGGCCTTCCCGGCGCCGAACTCCGTACCGGCAAAGCGGAGCAGATCGTGACGGGCCCGGCGCCCTCCGACCCGTACGACCTGGTCTTCCTCGACCCGCCGTACGCCGTCTCGGACGAGGAGCTCCGCGAGATTCTCCTCACACTGCGCTCCGGGGGCTGGCTGAGCGAGGATGCCCTCGTCACCGTGGAGCGCAGCACCAGAGGCGGCGAATTCGGCTGGCCGGCCGGATTCGAGCCCATGCGGGCCCGTCGTTACGGCGAGGGAACGTTTTGGTACGGTCGCGCCGCCTCTACGTGCGAAGACGCACGATGACCGGACCGGAGAGCGAGGGACCCAAGTTGCGCCGCGCCGTCTGTCCGGGGTCATTCGACCCCATCACCAACGGACACCTCGACATCATCGCCCGCGCCTCCAAGCTGTACGACGTCGTACACGTCGCGGTGATGATCAACCAGTCGAAGAAGGGCCTGTTCACCGTCGACGAGCGGATCGAGCTGATCCGCGAGGTGACCGCCGACTTCGGCAACGTCGAGGTGGAGTCCTTCCACGGGCTGCTCGTCGACTTCTGCAAGCAGCGCGACATCCCCGCCATCGTCAAGGGGCTGCGCGCCGTCAGCGACTTCGACTACGAGCTGCAGATGGCCCAGATGAACAACGGCCTCACGGGCGTGGAGACGCTGTTCGTCCCCACCAACCCGACCTACAGCTTCCTGTCCTCCTCGCTGGTCAAGGAGGTCGCCACCTGGGGCGGCGACGTCTCCCACCTGGTACCGCCGACGGTCCTTCCCCGGCTCACCGAGCGCCTCGCGCGGAAGTGACGCGCGGCCACCGCCGCTGACGCTCCGTCACCTGGTGTCGGACGGGCGCCGACTGCCCTTACAGTCGTCCCGTCCGTCTCCATCCAGCTGTAGAGAGTGGCGAGCACCCGGTGGACGTACAGAAGAAGCTCGACGAGATCGTCGCGACCGTGCAGGGCGCCCGCTCCATGCCCATGTCGGCATCCTGCGTGGTCAACCGGGCCGAGCTGCTCGCCCTGCTCGAAGAGGTACGGCAGGCCCTGCCCGGCTCCCTGGCCCAGGCCCAGGAGCTGATCGGCGGCCGCGAGCACATGGTCGAGCAGGCCCGCCAGGAGGCCGAGCGGATCATCGATGCCGCCCACGCCGAGCGCGGCTCGATCGTCTCCGACACCCAGGTCGCCCGGCAGTCGCAGGAGGAGGCCGACCGGATCCTCTCCGAGGCCCGCCGCGAGGCCGAGGAGGTCCGCGCCGAGGCCGACGACTACGTCGACTCCAAGCTCGCCAACTTCGAGGTCGTCCTCAACAAGACCATCGGATCCGTCGACCGGGGACGCGAGAAGCTCCTCGGCCGCGGTCCCGGCCTCGACCAGAACGGCTACGCCGACGAGGACGCCCCCGAGTACAGCGCCGACCCGCAGACGCTGATCCACCGGGCCGACGAGTACGTCGACGCCAAGCTCGGCGCCTTCGAGGCGGTGCTCAGCAAGACCCTGGAAGCCGTCGGCCGGGGCCGGCAGAAGCTGCACGGCCGGATCGCGAGCGACGCCCTGGGCGAGCACATGGCCGCCCAGGAGGGTCTCGGCGGCACCGTGCACACCAGCGACTCCGACTACCTGGCCGGACTCGCGGAGCTCTCCGACCCGGAGCCGGTCCAGATCCCGGCCCAGCAGCAGGCGCAGCAGCAGCCCGACCCGTACGCGGCCTACCAGCAGGTGCAGCAGCAGCCGGACCCGTACGCCGCCTACCAGCAGGTCCAGCAGCAGCCCGACCCGTACGCGTACCAGCAGCCGCAGCAGCCCGACCCCTACGGCTACCAGCAGCAGGACCCGTACGCGTACCAGCAGCAGCCCGTCCACCAGCAGCAGCAGGCCGCCGCGCTCGACGAGACCAGCTTCTTCGACACGGGCATGATCGACCTGGAGCAGCTGCGCCGCTACGAGCAGGGGCAGTAGTACGGGGGCCGTATGGTCCTCAAGGCCCGGATTGGGCCCTGAGTGAAGCGTCCAGTATCCTGGCTCTTCGGTCGCGCGTATGTCCGCGATCCTTGCTGCCCACGTCTGGCAGCCTCCCCACGACGCAGAACGATTCGAAAGCAGGAAGAGCCCTGAGCACGCGCCTCGACCACCGCAACCCCCTCGTGTTCGACACACACGAGCTGGGGCGGCGTCCTGGTGCCCTCCAGCGGATCTCGCGTTCGGTCGAGTCCCCCAGGGACCTGGGCGTCGAAGGAGTGATCGGAGTGCCCGAGGGCTCTCCGGTGGAAATCGATCTCCGTCTTGAGTCGGTCATGGAAGGGGTGCTTGTCACAGGCACCGCCCGTGCATCGGCCGAGGGGGAGTGCGTAAGGTGTCTGGAGCCCGTCGAGCTGTCGCTCGACGTGGATTTCCAGGAGATGTTCTCGTACCCCGACTCCGACGACCGGGGCCGCTCCAAGGCGGCCGCGGACGACGAAGCCGAGGCTGACGAGGACATGATCCCCCTCGAGGACGGCATGTTCGACCTCGAACCCATGCTGCGTGATGCGGTGGTGCTCGCACTGCCGATGCAGCCGGTGTGCCGGGAGGACTGTGCGGGTCTGTGTTCCGAGTGTGGAACCAACCTGAACGAGAACCCGGACCACCACCACGACGCCGTCGACATTCGTTGGGCGGCACTGCAGGGACTCGCCGGTTCGCTGGGAACCGATGAGAAGGACAACATGAGCGGCAAAGCCTCTGACGGGGACGTCCGAAGCGCCGCCGAGAAGCAGGAGAAGTAGCCGTGGCTGTTCCGAAGCGGAAGATGTCGCGCAGCAACACGCGCCACCGCCGGTCGCAGTGGAAGGCTGCGGTCCCCACCCTGGTTTCGTGTGAGCGTTGCCAGGAGCCGAAGCTGCAGCACATCGCGTGCCCGAGCTGCGGCACCTACAACAAGCGCCAGGTCCTCTCGGTCTGATTGGGCTGGTGAGAGGCGCAATGTCTGAGTCCCGCAAGACGGACGACAAGACGGACCATGCCTCGTCCCACACGCTTCTGGAAGGGCGGCTCGGCTATCAGCTCGAGTCCGCCCTTCTGGTGCGTGCGCTGACCCACCGTTCGTACGCGTACGAGAACGGCGGTCTGCCCACCAACGAGCGTCTGGAGTTCCTCGGGGACTCCGTGCTCGGCCTGGTGGTCACGGACACGCTGTACCGGACCCACCCCGACCTGCCGGAAGGCCAGCTGGCCAAACTGCGGGCCGCGGTGGTCAACTCACGTGCGCTGGCGGACGTGGGGCGCGAACTCGAACTCGGCTCCTTCATCCGGCTCGGCCGGGGCGAAGAGGGCACGGGGGGCCGGGACAAGGCGTCCATCCTCGCCGACACCCTTGAAGCGGTGATCGGCGCGGTCTATCTCGACCAGGGTCTCGACGCGGCGGGTGAGCTGGTGCACCGGCTCTTCGACCCGCTGATCGAGAAGTCCTCGAACCTCGGTGCCGGCCTGGACTGGAAGACCAGTCTCCAGGAACTCACCGCGGCCGAGGGCCTGGGTGTGCCGGAGTACCTCGTCTCCGAAGAGGGCCCGGACCACGAGAAGACCTTTACTGCTGCCGCCCGCGTCGGTGGTGTCTCGTACGGCACCGGCACCGGCCGCAGCAAGAAGGAAGCGGAACAGCAGGCGGCGGAGTCCGCGTGGCGCGAGATTCGCGCGGCCGCGGACGAGCGCGCGGCGGCGGCGAAAGCCGCGGCCGAGGCGGGAACGGGAGAGGTCACCGACCCCTCCACGACCGCCGACCGGGCGTCGGCCTGACGGTCGTCCTCCCCGCTTCCCGAGAACCCCGCCCCAGGGCGGGGTTCTCGTCTATTCCCGTCCTCTTCGCGGACCCGCCCCCGGTAGGGTTGAAGCGCCGAAGAAGACGTCGTCCGGAGGAGTCCCGTGCCCGAGCTGCCCGAGGTCGAGGTCGTCCGCCGCGGACTGGAACGCTGGGTCGCCGGACGGACCGTGACCGAGGTCGAGGTGCTGCACCCGAGGGCCGTACGGCGCCATCCGGCGGGCGGCGCGGACTTCGCGGCCCGGCTGAAGGGGCAGCGGTTCGAGGTGGCGCGGCGGCGCGGCAAGTACCTCTGGCTGCCGCTGGCCGACACCGGCACCTCCGTCCTCGGGCACCTCGGGATGAGCGGGCAGCTGCTCGTCCAGCCGGAGGACGCCGCGGACGAGAAGCACCTGCGGATCCGTGTCCGCTTCGACGACACCGCCGGCACCGAGCTCCGATTCGTCGACCAGCGCACCTTCGGCGGACTCTCGCTCCACGACCAGACCCCCGACGGGCTGCCGGACGTCATCGGGCACATCGCCCGTGACCCGCTGGACCCCGAGTTCGACGACGCCGCCTTCCAGAGCGCGCTGCGGCTGCGCCGTACGACGGTCAAGCGGGCTCTGCTGGACCAGTCGCTGATCAGCGGCGTCGGCAACATCTACGCCGACGAGGCGCTCTGGCGGTCCCGGCTCCACTACGACCGGCCGACCGCCACCCTGACCCGACCGCGCTCGGCGGAACTCCTCGGGCACGTCCGGGACGTGATGAACGCGGCCCTGGAGGTCGGCGGCACCAGCTTCGACAGCCTCTACGTGAACGTCAACGGCGAGTCCGGCTACTTCGACCGCTCGCTTGACGCCTACGGGCGCGAGGACGAGCCATGCCACCGGTGCGGTACGCCGATGCGGCGCCGGGCGTGGATGAACCGCTCCAGCTATTTCTGCCCGCGCTGTCAGCGCCCGCCGCGCGCGAGCGCCTGACGCTCAGGCGCAGACCGGGGCCTCGCGCTCCGCGTCGTAATGCTCCCGGGCCGCCTCGACCTGCGGCATCCGGCCCTCCACCAGCTCGATCAGACCGATCAGCCGCTCCGCGATCTCGCGGCCGAGCGGGGTGAGCCGGTAGTCGACCCGCGGCGGGTTGGTGGGCTGCGCCTCGCGATGGACGAGGCCGTCGCGCTCCAGGGCGTGCAGGGTCTGGGACAGCATCTTCTCGCTCACGCCGTCGACCCGGCGCCGCAGCTCGTTGAAGCGGAACGTCCCGTCGTACAGGGCGCCCAGCGTCAGGCTGCCCCATCGGCCCGTCACATGCTCCAGCGTGCCGCGCGAGGGACAGGCCCGCGCGAACACGTCGTAGGCGAGGTCGTCAGTCATGCCGTCCACCGTACTCCCGCGCAGCGCTCACTGCCAGGATGGCGCTAACTTCAGGGTTGCGCTGTCGAAAAGTTAGTGTTCTACTTCTGGTCGTCCCCCCAGACCCGTTCGAGGAGCCCCTTGTGACCACCCCCGTCGTCTCCATCGCCTACCACTCCGGCTACGGCCACACCGCCGTCCTGGCCGAGGCCGTCCGGGACGGCGCCGCCGACGCGGGCGCCACCGTCCACCTGATCAAGGTCGACGGAATCACCGAGGCCGAGTGGGAGCTGCTCGACTCCTCCGACGCGATCGTCTTCGGCTCCCCGACCTACATGGGCACCGCCTCCGGCGCCTTCCACCAGTTCGCCGAGGCCACCTCGAAGCGCTGGTTCGCCGACGCCTGGCTGGACAAGCTCGCCGCCGGCTTCACCAACTCCGGCTCCAAGAGCGGCGACAAGCTCCACACCCTGCAGTTCTTCCAGACCCTCGCCGGTCAGCACGGCATGACCTGGGTCAACCTCGGCCTCAAGCCCGGCTGGAACACCAGCGACTCCTCCGAGAACGACCTCAACCGTCTCGGCTTCTTCTCCGGCGCCGGCGCCCAGACGTTCAGCGACGTCGGCCCCGAGGGCGTCCACAAGGCGGATGTCGCCACCGCCGAACACCTCGGCCGCCGCGTCGCCCTGACGGCCCGCACCTTCGCGGCCGGCAAGGCCGCCGTCTGACGCCTCCGTACGCCCGGCGCCCTCCGTCCACGGCGGCGCCGTTCGTGCACGGCGGCTCCGTCCGTACGCGAAAGGGCCCCGTCACCGGGAAGGTGACGGGGCCCTTTCGGACGTCCAGCCGCGTATCAGGCTCTTCTACCGGCTCAGCGGCCGAAGTCCTGGGTCCACCAGGGGCCGCCGTCACCGAAGTGGACGCCGACACCGAGCGTGGTGAAGTCGCAGTTCAGGATGTTGGCGCGGTGACCGTCGCTGTTCATCCAGGACTCCATCACCGCCGCCGCGTCCGCCTGACCGCGGGCGATGTTCTCGCCGCCCAGGCCCGGGACGCCCGCCTTCTCCGCGCGTGCCCACGGAGTGTTCCCGTCCGGGTCCGTGTGGTCGAAGAAGCCGCGGGCCGCCATGTCCGAGCTGAACGCACCGGCCAGCGCCGCGAGCCGCGCGTCCGCGCTGACCGGCGTGCAGCCCACCTTGGCGCGCTCGGCGTTGACCAGGCGGAGGACCTCCGCCTCGGCGGCCACGCCGCGGTCGGCGGTGGAGGGGGCCGAGGTCGTCTCGACCGGCGCCTCGGTCGTGGGGTCCGGCTTCGGCGCGGGGGCCTTCGTGGAGGGCGCGGCCGTGACCCTCGGGGGCGCGGGCCTGGTGCTCGCGGCCTTCGTCGGGGTCGGCGTGGCCTTGGGCGTCACCTTGGGCTTCGCCTTCGGGGTGGCCTTCGGGGTGGCCTTCGGGGTCGGCTTCTTGGACGGGGTGGCCGACGGCGAGGCCGCCTTGCCGGTGCCCGTACCCGTGCCGGCCTTCGTCCGCGTGGTGCCCGAGCCGTCGGCCGGGGTCTCCGTGGACCCGCCCTGCGTCGTCAGTTCCGGGGCCTGCCGGGACTGGCTCGGGCGCTCGCTCGCGCCGGCGCTGCCGACCGTGAACGTGTCCCCGCCGGGGAGCAGGCCGGAGGCGACGGCGACGGCGCCGAGCGCGACGGCCGCGGAGGCTCCGAGCAGGCCGGTGCGCACGGGTGCACCGCGCCGCTTGCGGCGGGTACCCCGCTGCCGGCGGTCCGTGCCGTCCGCGTAGTCTTCTGCGGCGGGTGCGGCTCCGGCGCGACGGTGGCGTCCCATCTGGTCTGCCTTCCTCTGCTGGTCCTGCTGGCCTTTGCTGATCTTTGCTGTCGGTACCTTTGCGGACCGTCAGTCGAACAGCGCGCGCCCGAACGGGTGAGGCGTGTTCGGTCGGGACTGTAGTCCATGAGAGCCGGGGGCGATGTGCTGATCTGGCAATCCGCCCGTTAGCGTGCAGGCATGAGCGACGACGTACGGATGACCGCCTGGGTACGCGGCCGGGTACAGGGAGTGGGCTTCCGCTGGTTCACCAGGGCAAACGCACTGGAGATCGGAGGCCTGGTGGGCTTCGCCCTGAACCTCGACGACGGCCGGGTGCAGATCGTGGCCGAAGGGGCGCGTGAGAATTGCCACCGTCTGCTCGCCTGGCTCCACTCCGCCGACACTCCCGGGCGCGTGGACGGCGTCACTGAGATCTGGGCCACCCCGCGCGGCGGCTACGACGGCTTCGCCATCCGCTGACGATCACGCTCCGAACCCTCTTCCGGTGACCGGGAGAGGCGTCGAACGGACACGCGGTAACAGGCGTGCGGAGGGGAAACCTCCTGGTGGTTGCCAAGAAGCGCCCGTCGTGGAAGGCTGCCCGGTAAGGAAGATCGCGCCGCCCTGAGGCACCGAGTCTGCGAGGCCCCGCCGCCCCCTGAGCGGCCCTGGACTCCTCGGTCGCCCCTTCAAACGGGGCGTGATCGTGTTGACCGTCAAACTTTTTGGTGAGACTCTGGAATCCCCGCGCACCTTAGCTGTTTGGCAGTGGAACCGGCACGACAAGCAGTACTGCCGAGCACCGCGGGTGCGAAATCCCTCACGACCCAACCGCTTCGGTCGGTCACTCATTGTGGAGGACCATCCATCATGGCAAAGGCGCTTCTCGGTTACGTCGGCGGCTCCGACCCGCGACTCCTCGCCGAGATGCGACGGCTTCAGCAGCGCGTCCAGGACCTGGAATCCGAGCTGGTACGGATCCAGTCCGAGAACGACTCGCTTGCCGCTGCCGCCGCTCAGCACCAGGGAGAGTCACTGCTGAACAGCATCGACCTCGACGTACCCCAGGCGGAGCCTGCGCTCACCTGACAACCCAGCCCCGCGGGGCCAGGTGGGAAACACTCTCGCCGGCACGGCCGGCCTGGACACTCATGCCGGCTGAGCCCGACATGCAAGGGGCGCTTCGGCGTCCCTTCTTTCTTTCACCCGCCGTTTCCCCCACGTCCCACCCCTCCTCATCCGAGGATCTGCCCTGCACCTTCGCGGGTGAAACGCACACGCCCCGGTAGAGTCCCCGGGGTGCACCTCAAGGCCCTGACCCTCCGCGGATTCAAATCGTTCGCCTCGGCCACGACCCTGCGGTTCGAACCAGGAATCACCTGTGTCGTGGGCCCGAACGGATCGGGCAAGTCCAATGTGGTGGACGCCCTGTCCTGGGTCATGGGCGAGCAGGGCGCCAAGTCGCTGCGCGGCGGCAAGATGGAGGACGTCATCTTCGCCGGCACGACCGGGCGCCCGCCGCTCGGCCGTGCCGAGGTCTCCCTCACCATCGACAACTCCGACGGCGCGCTGCCCATCGACTACGCCGAGGTCACCCTCACCCGGATCATGTTCCGCGGCGGCAGCAGCGAGTACCAGATCAACGGCGACACCTGCCGGCTGCTCGACTTCCAGGACCTGCTCTCCGACTCCGGCATCGGACGCGAGATGCACGTCATCGTCGGGCAGGGCCAGCTCGACTCCGTGCTGCACGCCGACCCGATGGGCCGCCGCGCCTTCATCGAGGAGGCCGCCGGCGTCCTCAAGCACCGCAAGCGCAAGGAGAAGGCGCTGCGGAAGCTGGACGCGATGCAGGCCAACCTCGCGCGCGTGCAGGACCTCACCGACGAACTGCGCCGCCAGCTCAAGCCCCTCGGCCGGCAGGCCGCCGTCGCCCGCCGCGCCGTCGTCATCCAGGCCGACCTGCGCGACGCGCGGCTCCGCCTCCTCGCCGACGACCTCGCCCACCTCCAGCGGGCCCTGACCGCCGAGGTCGCCGACGAGGCCGCCCTCCTCGCCCGCAAACAGGCCACCGAGAACGAGCTCCGGGCCGCACTCGCCCGCGAGGCCGAGCTCGACGCGGAGGCCCGCGCCCTGGTGCCCCGCCTCGAACGGGCCCGGCAGAACTGGTACGCCCTCTCCCAGCTCGCCGAACGCGTCCGCGGCACGGTCTCCCTGGCCGACGCGCGCGTGAAGAGCGCCGCCGCCGCGCCCGCCGAGGAGCGCCGCGGCCGCGACCCCGAGGACCTGGAGCGCGAGGCGTCCCGCGTCCGCGAACAGGAGGCGGAGCTGGAAGCCGCCCTGGAGGCGGCCGAACGCGCCCTGGAGGACACCGTCGCCCACCGCGCCGAGCTCGAACAGGCGCTGGCGGCCGAGGAACGCCGCCTCAAGGACCTCGCCCGCGCCCTCGCCGACCGGCGCGAGGGACTCGCCCGCCTCCACGGCCAGGTCAACGCCGCCCGCTCGCGGGCCTCCTCCGCCCAGGCCGAGATCGACCGGCTCGCCGCCGCCCGCGACGAGGCGGGGGAGCGGGCGGTCACCGCCCAGGAGGAGTACGAGCAGCTCAAGGCGGAGGTGGACGGCCTCGACGCGGCGGACACCGAACAGGGCGAGCGGTACGAGGCCGCCCGCCGCGAACTGGCCGAGGCGGAGACCGCGCTGAGCGCCGCCCGCGAGGCCGCCGCCACCGCCGAACGCCGCCGCGCCGCGACCCGGGCCCGGCACGAGACCCTCGCCCTCGGACTGCGCCGCAAGGACGGCACGGGCGCGCTGCTCACCGCCGGACTCAGCGGACTCCTCGGCCCCGCGGCCGAACTCCTCACCGTCACCCCGGGGTACGAGATCCCCGTCGCCGCGGCCCTCGGCGCCGCCGCCGACGCGGTCGCCGCCTCCGGGCCCTCCGCCGCCGCCGAGGCCCTTCGCCTGCTGCGCAAGCAGGACGCGGGCCGCGCCTCGCTCCTCCTGGCCGGAGCCCCGGAACCCGACCCCTCCCACGAGGCGAGGTTCCCCGCCGCCGGGGGACACGCCTACGCCGCCGACCTCGTGCGGGGACCCGGTGAACTCATGGGCGCCGTCCGCCGGTTGCTCGCCGGTGTCGTGGTCGTCGGCGACCTGGACGAGGCCGCCGAACTGGTCAGGACCCGGCCCGCGCTGACCGCCGTCACCGCCGAGGGCGACCTGCTCGGGGCGCACTTCGCCCAGGGCGGCTCCGCCGGGGCGCCGAGCCTCCTCGAAGTCCAGGCCTCGGTCGCCGAGGCCGCCGCCGAGCTCGACGAACTGGCCGTACGATGCGAGGAGTCGGCGACCGCGCAGGCCGAGGCCGACGACCGTCGCCGTACCGCCGCCGCGCTCGTCGAGGAACTCGACACCCGACGCCGTACCGCCGAACGCGAGAAGTCCACCGTCGCCCAGCAGCTCGGGAGGCTCGCCGGACAGGCCAGGGGAGCGGCGGGGGAGGCCGAGCGGACCGCGGCGGCCGCCGCCCGCGCCCAGGAGGCCCTGGAGCGGGCGACCGCCGAGGCGGAGGAGCTGGCCGAGCGGCTGCTCGTGGCCCAGGAGGCGGCCGCCTTCGGGGAGGGCGGGGACGAGGAGCCCGACACCGCCACCCGGGACCGGCTCGCGATCGACGGCTCCAACGCGCGCCAGACCGAGATGGAGGCACGACTCCAGGTCCGCACCCACGAGGAGCGGGTCAAGGCACTCGCCGGGCGGGCCGACTCGCTCGACCGGGCCGCCCGCGCCGAACGGGAGGCACGCGCGCGTGCCGAGCGGCGCAGGGCACGGCTGCGCCACGAGGAGCGGGTGGCGGGAGCGGTCGCCGCCGGAGCCCGCGGACTCCTGGCCCATGTCGAGGTCTCCCTCGTCCGCGCCGAGCGGGAGCGGGTCGCGGCCCAGTCGGCCAGGGCCGACCGGGAGGAGGGCCTGACGGCCGCCCGGAACCGGGGCCGGGATCTCAAGTCCGAGCTCGACAAGCTGACCGACTCCGTCCACCGGGGCGAGGTGCTCGGCGCCGAGAAGCGCCTGAGGATCGAGCAGCTGGAGGCGAAGGCCCTGGAGGAGTTCGGTGTGGAGGCGGCCGCGCTGGTCGCCGAGTACGGTCCGGAGCAGCTCGTACCGCCCTCGCCCGCCGTCGAGGGGGAGGACGCGGGAGCCGACGAGCCGCGCCCCTTCATCCGTTCGGAGCAGGAGAAGCGTCTCAGGGCCGCCGAACGGGCGTACCACCAGCTCGGCAAGGTCAACCCGCTGGCCCTGGAGGAGTTCGCGGCCCTGGAGGAGCGGCACCGCTTCCTCTCCGAGCAGCTGGAGGACCTGAAGAAGACCCGGACCGATCTGCTTCAGGTCGTGAAGGAGGTCGACCTGAGGGTCGAGCAGGTCTTCACCGAGGCGTACCGGGACACGGCCCGGGAGTTCGAGGGAGTCTTCTCGCGGCTCTTCCCGGGCGGCGAGGGCCGGCTGGTCCTGACCGACCCCGACAACATGCTCACCACCGGTGTCGAGGTGGAGGCCCGTCCGCCCGGCAAGAAGGTCAAGCGGCTGTCGCTGCTCTCCGGCGGCGAGCGCTCCCTCACGGCCGTGGCGCTGCTCGTCTCGATCTTCAAGGCGCGCCCCAGCCCGTTCTATGTGATGGACGAGGTCGAGGCGGCGCTCGACGACACCAACCTCCAGCGGCTGATCCGGCTCATGCGGGAACTCCAGGAGTCCTCGCAGCTGATCGTGATCACCCACCAGAAGCGGACGATGGAGGTCGCGGACGCGCTGTACGGAGTGTCCATGCAGGGTGACGGCGTCTCGAAGGTCATCAGTCAGCGTCTCCGCTGAGCAGCATCTTGTTCAAGTATTGAACTCAATCCATCTCGTAGTGCTGATTAAGTCACATGACATCGCCTCTTGACTTCGAAACTTGAAGGCATAGTCTCTGCAACGTTGCTTTTACCTTCACGTGGTGGGCGGCGTGAAGTTGTGCGCCACTGGAAGGGCTTGCCCCCCACCGTTCCGGCTAACCCGCCGGAGCCCGTAGGAGTCCATGTGACCAGCACCGCGCAGGCGCCCCCGCCGCCGTCCGAAGGCCGGGCGGCTCACCCCGACCACCTCGGCCACGTCATCTTCATCACGGCCTCCGCCGCGATGGGCGGCTTCCTCTTCGGCTACGACAGCTCCGTCATCAACGGTGCCGTCGAGGCGATCCGCGACCGCTACGACATCGGCTCCGGCACCCTCGCCCAGGTCATCGCCATCGCCCTCATCGGCTGTGCCATCGGCGCCGCCACCGCGGGGCGGATCGCCGACCGCATCGGCCGCATCCGCTGCATGCAGATCTCCGCGGTGCTCTTCGCCGTCAGCGCCGTGGGCTCCGCACTGCCCTTCGCCCTCTGGGACCTGGCCCTCTGGCGGATCATCGGCGGCTTCGCCATCGGCATGGCCTCCGTCATCGGCCCCGCGTACATCGCCGAGGTCGCCCCCGCCGCCTACCGCGGCCGCCTCGGCTCCTTCCAGCAGGCCGCGATCGTCATCGGCATCGCCATCTCCCAGCTGGTCAACTACGGCATCCTCCAGCTCGCCGACGGCGACCAGCGCGGCGAGATCGGCGGCCTGGAAGCCTGGCAGTGGATGCTCGGCGTGATGGTCGTGCCCGCGCTCCTCTACGGCATGCTCTCCTTCGCGATCCCGGAGTCCCCCCGCTTCCTGATCTCCGTGGGCAGGATCGACCGGGCCAAGGAGGTGCTCGCCGAGGTCGAGGGCAAGGGCGTCGACCTCGACCACCGCGTCGCCGAGATCGACAAGGCCATGCGCAGCGAGCACAAGTCCACCTTCAAGGACCTGATGACCGCGGGCTCCCGCTTCAAGCTGCTGCCCATCGTCTGGGTCGGCATCGGACTCTCGGTCTTCCAGCAGCTCGTCGGCATCAACGTCGCGTTCTACTACTCCTCGACCCTCTGGCAGTCCGTCGGCATCGACCCGTCGAGCTCGTTCTTCTACTCGTTCACCACGTCGATCATCAACATCATCGGCACCGTGATCGCGATGGTCCTGGTCGACCGGGTCGGCCGCAAGCCGCTCGCCCTCGTCGGCTCCGTCGGCATGGCGATCGCCCTCGCCGTCGAGGCCTGGGCCTTCTCCGCCGACCTCGTCGACGGCAAACTGCCCGAGACCCAGGGCGTCGTCGCCCTCGTCGCCGCCCATGTCTTCGTGCTCTTCTTCGCCCTCTCGTGGGGCGTGGTGGTCTGGGTCTTCCTCGGCGAGATGTTCCCCAACCGGATCCGCGCCGCCGCCCTCGGCGTCGCCGCCTCCGCCCAGTGGATCGCCAACTGGGCCATCACCGCCAGCTTCCCGTCCCTCGCGGACTGGAACCTCTCCGGGACCTACATCATCTACACGGTCTTCGCCGTGCTCTCGATCCCCTTCGTGCTCAGGTACGTCAAGGAGACCAAGGGCAAGGCGTTGGAGGAGATGGGCTAATCCCCGCTGCCCCTCTCCTCACCCACGGAACTGCCCCGGCCCGAGGCCTCACGCCTTGAGCCGGGGCAGTACGCCGTCACCCGGGGCCTCTCGGCGGTGCGCCGTGACCGGACGCCCTCACGCCTCCAGCCGGGGCAGTACGTCCTCGCAGAACAGCCGCAGGCTCCGCCACCCCTCCTCGACCGGCATCCCGCCGCACAGCGGATGCAGCACCAGACTCTCCAGACCGAGCGTCAGGCACTCGTCCGGGGTCACGACCCGGTACACCCCCTCCGCCCGCAGCTCCGCCACCGTCGTCGCCGCCGACCGCACCGCCGAGCGGATGTCCTTCGACTGCCAGGAGGCGTACGTCCGCGCCTCGTGCAGGAAGTGCTCCCCGTACTCCGCCCAGGTCCGGTCCGGGTCCTCCGAGAGGTGCAGCAGAGGGGTCACCTCGGCCGGCATCATCGTCCAGCCCTCCGTGCCGTACTCCGCGCACCGCTCCCGGTAGTACGTCTCCAGCTCCGGCAGATGCGCGCTCGGGAAGAACGGCAGCCCGAGCCGGGCCGCCCGCCGCGCCGCCGCCCGTGAGGAACCCCCGACCAGGAGCATCGGATGCGGCTGGGTGAAGGGCCGCGGGGTGACCCGTACGGTCCGGCCCCGATAGGTGAACGGCTCCCCGGTCCAGGCCGTGAGCAGGGTCTCCAGGAGCAGGTCCTGGAGCTTGCCGCGCCGCCCCCAGTCGACCCCGCGCTCCTCGTACTCCTCCGGCCGGTAGCCGATCCCCGCCACGGTCACCAGGCGTCCGCCGCTCAGCAGGTCGAGGACCGCGATGTCCTCGGCGAGCCGCAGCGGGTCGTGCAGCGGCCCGATGATCGCCGACACCGTCACCGCGATCCGCTCCGTGGCGCCGAAGACCGCGCCCGCGAAGGCGAAGGGGGAGGGCAGCCAGTTGTTCGCGACCCCGTGGTGCTCCTCGGTCTGCACGGTGTCGACCCCGTGCCGGTCGGCGTGGGCGGCCATCCCGACGGCGGCCCGGTAGCGGGCCGAGAGGGATTCGGGGGTCGCGTGCGGGTCGACGAGGTTGAACCGTACGACTGTGAAGGGCATGGGAAGTCCCCCTCCGCGAGTGGGATGCCGGCGAAGGGGGGACAGTATCTGACGCAGCGTCAGATGAGAACGGTCAGACGGAAACGGTCTCGCGCACCCCGGCCGGCTCCACCGGAGCCTTCCCGGGCGTCCGCGGCAGTACGGCGTACAGCACGCCCGCCACCACGATCGTCGCCGCCCAGCCCAGACCGTTCTCGCCGATCCACGAGGAGGCGAGCGGACCGGAGAACCAGTCGACCTTCGTGAACAGCAGCCCCACGAGCAGGGCGACCGCCCACGCCGTCATCGCCTGCCAGGCGAATCCGCCCCGGTACCAGTACGCACTGGTCCGGGTGGTGTCCATCAGCGCCACCGCGTCGTACGACCGCCGCCGCAGCATGTCCACGCCGAAGACGCCGATCCAGGCCGAGAACGCCACCGCGAGCAGCGTCAGGAAGGAGATGAACGAACCGATGAAGCTGGTCGCCACCACCATCAGCAGGAAGCCGAAGACCAGGCTGATCACCGCGTTCACGCTGACCGCCGCCGCACGCGACACCTTGATGCCCAGGGTCTGCGCGGTGAACCCGGCCGAGTACATCGACATCGAGTTGATCAGCAGCATCCCGAGCAGGGCGATCACCAGGTACGGCACCGAGATCCACATCGGCAGCAGCTCGCCGATGAAGGAGACCGGGTCCTGCGCCGAGGCCAGGTCCGGCGTGGACACCGCCATCACCGCACCCATGAGCACCATCGGCAGGACCACGATCCCGGCGCCGCCGACCGTCGAGCCGACCATCGCCCTCGACGAGGCCGTACGGGGCAGATAGCGGGTGAAGTCCGGGCCCGAGGGGACCCAGCTGATGCCGCCGGCCGCGATCGTGCCGATGCCCGCGACCATCATGGCCGTCGAACCGGCCGGCTTGTCGAAGACCGCCGACCACTCCGTGTTCGCCACCAGATAGACGAGGACGAGCACCGAGAAGGCGCCGAAGAGGTAGGTGGACCACTTGCTGCACAGCCGCAGCGCGTTGATCCCGAGCCCCGAGACCAGGAACGTGCAGGTGACGAAGAGCAGCAGCGTCACCACGATGAGGAGGGTGTTCGACTTCACGCCGAAGAGCAGGTCGAGGACGGTCAGCACCGCGTAGGCGCCGGTCACCGCGTTGATGGTCTCCCAGCCCCAGCGGGCCACCCAGATCAACGCCCCGGGAAAAAGGTTTCCGCGCTGGCCGAAGACGGCCCGCGACAGCGCCATCCCGGGCGCGCCGCCCCGCTTCCCCGCGATCGAGATCAGACCGACGATCCCGTACGACAGCACGGGCGCGGCGATCGCCACGGTCAGGACCTGCCAGAAGTTCAGTCCGTTGAAGACGATCAGGCCCGCGCCCATCGTGAGCAGCAGCACACTGATGTTGGCGGCGACCCAGGTCGGGAACAGCTCGCGGACCCGGCCGGTCCGCTCGGCGTCGGGGACGGGTTCGAGACCTCGGGTCTCCATGGCGCCGTCGTGCGTCGCGCCTGCGGCTTCGGAGGCGTCGTGGGGCATGGGGGTACTCCGTACAGATGTGGGGGGAACCCACCCAGCGTACGTGCTCCGTCTCCGGACGCTTCTTGGCCGATACTGGTCAGGTTATGGAACTCATCCTTGCTGTAGTCATCGCTCTGGTCGTCGCGGTCGCCGTGACGAGCGGGCTCGTGATCAGCGGCCGCAAGAAGAAGCAGCTGCCGCCGGCCGAGCCGCCGTCCACCACGCCGACCATCACCGCTCCGCCCGCCGAACCGCATGTCGGCGAGGAGGCGGAGACGCCGCGGGAGGAACCACGCCGCACGGTCGAGGAGGTCGAACTCCCCGCCGAGGAGGCCGTCGAGACGCCGGCCGCCGTCGAGGACCCCGTCGTCGCCGAGCCCGTCGCTCCCGAGATCGAGATCCCGGAGCCCACCGCCGGCCGTCTCGTACGGCTCCGGGCCCGGCTCGCCCGCTCGCAGAACTCGCTCGGCAAGGGGCTGCTCACGCTCCTGTCCCGCGAGCACCTCGACGAGGACACCTGGGAGGAGATCGAGGAGACCCTTCTCACGGCCGACGTGGGCGTCGCTCCCACCCAGGAGCTCGTCGAGCGGCTGCGCGAGCGGGTCCGGGTCCTCGGCACCCGCACCCCCGAGGAGCTGCGCGGTCTGCTCCGCGAGGAGCTCGTCGCGCTCCTCGGCCCCGACCTCGACCGCACGGTGAGGACCGACAGCCCGGCGGACGTCCCGGGCGTGGTCATGGTCGTCGGGGTCAACGGCACCGGCAAGACCACCACCACCGGCAAGCTGGCCCGCGTCCTCGTCGCCGATGGCAAGTCCGTCGTCCTCGGCGCGGCCGACACCTTCCGTGCCGCCGCCGCCGACCAGCTACAGACCTGGGGCGAGCGCGTCGGCGCCCGCACCGTCCGCGGCCCGGAGGGCGGCGACCCGGCGTCGATCGCCTTCGACGCGGTCAAGGAGGGCATCGCGGAGGGCGCCGACGTCGTCCTCATCGACACCGCGGGCCGGCTCCACACCAAGACCGGCCTCATGGACGAGCTCGGCAAGGTCAAGCGGGTCGTCGAGAAGCACGGCCCGCTCGACGAGATCCTGCTCGTCCTCGACGCCACCACCGGCCAGAACGGCCTGACCCAGGCCCGGGTCTTCGCCGAGGTCGTCGACATCACCGGCATCGTGCTGACCAAGCTCGACGGCACCGCCAAGGGCGGCATCGTCGTCGCCGTCCAGCGCGAGCTGGGCGTCCCGGTCAAGCTGATCGGCCTGGGCGAGGGCCCGGACGACCTGGCCCCCTTCGAGCCGGGCGCCTTCGTCGACGCCCTGATCGGCGACTGACGCCTCGTACGCTACGTGGAAGGGCCCTCGCCACCAGGTGGCGAGGGCCCTTCCACGTAGCGGGGTCTCAGAAGTGGGTGCGGTGGCAGATGTACGCCAGGGTGCCGAGCAGCAGCCGCGCCTGCGGCGGTGCGCCCGCCGTGTCCAGGGTCGGCGGCCGCAGCCAGCGCACCGGCCCCAGCCCGCCCAGATCCGACGGGGGAGCGGTGATGTGACTCCCCGGCCCCAGACAGTGCAGGTCCAGATCGGCGTCGTCCCAGCCCATCCGGTAGAGCAGCTGCGGCAGCTCCGCCGCCGCCCCGGGCGCCACGAAGAACCGCGCCCGGCCGGTCGGTGTCGCGCACACCGGCCCCAGCGGCAGCCCCATGCGCTCCAGGCGCACGAGCGCCCGCCGGCCCGCCGCCTCGGCGACCTCGATCACGTCGAAGGCCCTGCCCACCGGCAGCATCAGCGCCGCGCCGGGGTACTCCGCCCACGCCTTGGTCGCGTCGTCGAGGCCGGCGCCCGCCGGGACCGGTTCCGCGAAGGAGAGGGGGTGCGCTCCCGGGGCCGTACACGCCGGATCCCCGCACGAGCACTGGCCGGAGACGGCCCGAGCCCCGGGGACCACGTCCCAGCCCCACAGTCCTGTGTACTCCGCCACCGCGGTGCACTCCGTGGTGCGTACGCGGCGGCGTGCGCCGGACCGCATCTCACGAATGCCGCCGATCGTGAAACCCATGCCCCCTCCAACGGGTCGAGCGCGCCGGTGGTTACGACCCGGAGCACCGTCGTCACCCTTCGTCACGAATCCGTCGCCCCATGTGGCGTGCGGTCGTGCTGGGGGTGGTGCGGGCCGGAGCGCGCGCCTCTCCGCGCATCCGTCCGCCGACTCCGGTTCGTCGCATGTCAAGTGAATCGTGTTCCGAGGGCGGCGAGTTCATTCGAAGGGGTGGCGAATGGTGGCGCTTCTTGAATCGCCCTCGTGGACGGGTGATCGTAGGATTACTTTCGGTACTCGAACCCCGGGGCCGCTTGCGCACGCGGGTATGCCGGAGGCAACCCGGTTTCCAGTTCGAAGGAGTGCGAACTCCGGACGCCTGCCGCGAGACACGGCATTCTGATAGGGGTTCGCACGACAGGCAATCAGGTGGATGGGGGCGTTCCAGTGGGCGGCAACGGCGCAGACGGTACGACTGCCGGCAAGCGCCCGAACGAGCAGCTGGGCTCGTGGTTCGTGCGCAGCGGCTGGTCCAAGGGCGAACTCGCACGTCAGGTGAACCGGCGGGCGCGCCAGATGGGCGCCCACCACATCTCCACCGACACCTCGCGCGTACGCCGCTGGCTCGACGGCGAGCAGCCGCGCGAACCCATCCCGCGCATCCTCTCCGAGCTGTTCTCCGAGCGCTTCGGCTCCGTCGTCGCCGTCGAGGACCTCGGTCTGCGCACCGCCCACCAGTCGCCCTCCGTCTCCGGCGTCGACCTGCCCTGGGCCGGACCGCAGACCGTCGCCCTGCTCAGCGAGTTCTCCCGCAGCGACCTGATGCTCGCCCGCCGCGGCTTCCTCGGCTCGTCCCTGTCGCTCGCCGCGGGACCCGCCCTCATCGAACCGATGCAGCGCTGGCTCGTCCCCACCCCCGTCGGCGACATCGAGCGCCCCGACACGCTCGCCGACGCCCGCCGCCCCAACCGGCTCTCCGAGATCGAGCTCGACCTCCTCGAATCCACCACCGCCATGTTCCGTAAGTGGGACGCCCAGTGCGGCGGCGGACTGCGCCGCAAGGCCGTCGTCGGACAACTCCACGAGGTCACCGACCTCCTCCAGGAACCCCAGCCCGCCGCCACCGCAAGGCGCCTCTTCACCTGCGCCGCCGAACTCGCCGAACTCGCCGGCTGGATGAGCTACGACGTGGGCCTCCAGCCCACCGCCCAGAAGTACTTCGTGCTCGCCCTGCACGCCGCCAAGGAAGCCGGCGACAAGCCCCTCGGCTCGTACATCCTGTCCTCGATGAGCCGCCAGATGATCCACCTCGGCCGGCCCGACGACGCCCTCGAACTCATCCATCTCGCCCAGTACGGCAGTCGGGACTGCGCCACCGCCCGCACCCAGGCCATGCTGTATGCGATGGAAGCCCGCGCCTACGCCAACATGGGCCAGCCCTCCAAGTGCAAGCGGGCCGTTCGGATGGCCGAGGACACCTTCTCCGACGTCGGCCTCGACGGCGAGCCCGAGCCCGACTGGATCGGCTTCTTCTCCGAGGCCGAGCTCAACGGCGAGAACTCCCACTCCTACCGCGACCTCGCCTACGTCGCCGGACGCTCCCCGACCTACGCCTCGCTCGCCGAGCCCGTCATGGAGCGGGCCGTCGAACTCTTCGAGAAGGACGCCGACCACCAGCGGTCGTACGCCCTCAACCTCATCGGCATGGCCACCGTCCACCTCCTCAAGCGCGAGCCCGAGCAGTCCGTCGTCCTCGCCGAGAAGGCCCTCGGCGTCGCCCGGAGCATCCGGTCCGAGCGGGTCAACACCCGACTCCGCAAGACCGTCGACCACGCCGCCCGCAACTACAGCGACGTCGCCGAGGTCGTCCAGCTCACCGACCGGCTCACCCAGCTCCTGCCCGAGGCCGCCGAAGCGGTCTGACCCCACCCGGCGCCCCCACGCCCCCGTACTCCGGCCGCGCCGGACGTCCCGTACTGCCCGACTCGGCTCCCCCGCCGCAAGGTCACACGGACGCCCGGCGCGGTCGGTTTCCCTTGTGCACACGGCCCCGGCGTCACCTCGCCGTGACACAGCCGTTCACGGTCGCGTAACACGCCCCACCCCTTCGTCACGGCTCCGAAACATCGTGCGGCATCGACGGAAACCGCGCTGCGCGAATCTCTGGCGCATAACCGGCCACCCCTCACGGCCGAACCGCTCTCCGGCCCCGCCCCCGCACAGGCCGCATCCGACGACGAGGAGACGCCGATGGCACCAGCCATCACGACCCTGGCAGCAGACGCCCCCGAGCTGTCTGCCGCCAACACCGGGTTCATGCTCATCTGCTCCGCCCTGGTCATGCTGATGACCCCGGCACTCGCCTTCTTCTACGGAGGCATGGTCCGCGTCAAGTCCACCCTCAACATGCTGATGATGAGCTTCATCAGCCTCGGGATCGTCACGATCCTCTGGGTGCTCTTCGGCTTCAGCCTCGCCTTCGGCACCGACGTCGGCTCGATCATCGGCTGGTCCTCCGACTACGTCGGTCTCAGCGGCATCGGCGTCACCGAACTGTGGGACGGCTACACCATCCCGGTGTACGTCTTCGCCGTCTTCCAGCTGATGTTCGCCATCCTCACCCCGGCCCTCATCAGCGGCGCCCTCGCCGACCGCGTCAAGTTCACCGCCTGGGCCCTCTTCATCACCCTCTGGGTCACCGTCGTCTACTTCCCCGTCGCCCACTGGGTCTGGGGCGCGGGCGGCTGGCTCTTCGAGATGGGCGTCATCGACTTCGCCGGCGGCACGGCGGTCCACATCAACGCCGGTGCCGCGGCCCTCGGCGTGATCCTCGTCATCGGCAAGCGCGTCGGCTTCAAGAAGGACCCGATGCGCCCGCACAGCCTCCCCCTGGTGATGCTCGGCGCCGGTCTCCTCTGGTTCGGCTGGTTCGGCTTCAACGCCGGCTCGTGGCTCGGCAACGACGACGGCGTCGGCGCCGTGATGTTCGTCAACACCCAGGTCGCCACCGCCGCCGCCATGCTCGCCTGGCTCGCCTACGAGAAGATCCGCCACGGCTCCTTCACCACCCTCGGCGCCGCCTCCGGCGCCGTCGCCGGCCTCGTCGCCATCACCCCGTCCGGCGGCGCCGTCAGCCCCCTCGGCGCGATCGCCATCGGCGTCATCGCCGGCCTGCTCTGCGCCATGGCCGTCGGCCTCAAGTACAAGTTCGGCTACGACGACTCCCTCGACGTCATCGGCGTCCACCTCGTCGGCGGTGTCCTCGGCTCCCTCCTCGTCGGCCTCTTCGCCACCGGCGGCGTCCAGTCCGACGCCAAGGGCCTCTTCTACGGCGGCGGCCTCGACCAGCTCGGCAAGCAGGCCGTCGGCGTCTTCGCCGTCCTCGCCTACTCTCTGATCGCCTCCGCGATCCTCGCGCTGATCATCGACAAGACGATGGGCATGAGGGTCAGCGAGGACGACGAGGTCTCCGGCATCGACCAGGTCGAGCACGCCGAGACCGCGTACGACTTCAGCGGAGCCGGCGGCGGCGCGTCCTCGCGCTCCACCGCCGCCCCCGCCCCGGCCGTCACGGAGAACAAGAAGGTGGACGCATGAAGCTCATCACCGCGGTCGTGAAGCCGCACCGGCTCGACGAGATCAAGGAGGCCCTCCAGGCGTTCGGCGTCCAGGGCCTCACCGTCACCGAAGCCAGCGGCTACGGCCGCCAGCGCGGCCACACCGAGGTCTACCGGGGCGCCGAGTACACCGTCGACCTGGTCCCCAAGATCCGCATCGAGGTCCTCGTCGAGGACGAGGACGCCGAACAGCTCATCGACGTCGTCGTGAAGGCCGCCCGAACCGGCAAGATCGGAGACGGCAAGGTGTGGAGCGTGCCGGTCGAGACCGCCGTAAGGGTCCGCACCGGCGAGCGCGGTCCGGACGCACTGTAAGCACACGAAGGAGCCGCCGGGTGACGAGCCTCGAAGTCAGCGAAGAGACCGAAGAATCGGGACCCGGCGGTTACGCGGCGGCCCGGCTGCTCCTCCTCCACGAGAAGGAGCGGTCCGGGCCGCCGCGCCGTACCGCCCTCTCCCGGCTCACCGACGACTGGCTGTCCGGACTCTTCACGGCCGCCGCGCCACCCCGAGGAGTCGCCCTCGTCGCCGTCGGCGGCTACGGCCGCGGCGAACTCTCCCCCCGCAGCGACCTCGACCTCCTCCTGCTCCACGACGGCAGCGCCGACAAGGCCGCGATCGCCGCCCTCGCCGACCGGATCTGGTACCCCGTCTGGGACCTCGGGCTCGCCCTCGACCACTCCGTCCGCACCCCCGCCGAAGCCCGCGCCACCGCCACCGAGGACCTCAAGGTCCACCTCGGGCTCCTCGACGCCCGGCCCGTCGCCGGAGACCACGGACTCGTCGCCGCCCTCCGCACCACCGTCCTCGCCGACTGGCGCAACCAGGCCCCCGGACGGCTGCCCGAACTCGACGAACTCTGCCGGGAACGCGCCGAACGCATGGGCGAACTGCAGTTCCTCCTCGAACCCGACCTCAAGGAGGCCAGAGGCGGACTCCGCGACGCCCAGGCCCTCCGCGCCGTCGCCGCCTCCTGGCTCGCCGACGCACCCCGCGAAGGCCTCGACGGCGCCCGCCGACGCCTCCTCGACGCCCGCGACGCCCTCCACCTCACCACCGGCCGCGCCACCGACCGCCTCGCCCTCCAGGAACAGGACGCCGTCGCCCGCGAACTCGGCCTCCTCGACGCCGACACCCTGCTCCGCGAGGTCTACGAGGCCGCCCGGACCATCTCGTACGCCACCGACGTCACCTGGCGCGAGGTCAACCGCGTCCTCAAGGCCCGCTCCGCCCGGCCCCGCCTCCGCACCCTCCTCGGCGGTCGCTCCGGCGGCCGCGCCGGCGCCGGAAAACCACCCGTGGAACGCACCCCGCTCGCCGAAGGCGTCGTCGAGATGGACGGCGAAGTCGTCCTCGCCCGCACCGCACGGCCCGAACGCGACCCCGTCCTGCCCCTGCGGGCCGCCGCCGCGGCCGCCCAGTCCGCCCTGCCGATCTCCCTCCACGCCGTACGCCGCCTCGCCGCCACCGCCAAACCCCTCCCCGTGCCCTGGCCCGCCGAGGCCCGCGAGGAGCTCGTCACCCTCCTCGGCGCCGGCGAGGCCACCGTCCCCGTCTGGGAAGCCCTCGAAGCCGAGGGGATCGTCACCCAGCTCCTCCCCGACTGGGAACGCGTCCGCTGCCGCCCCCAGCGCAACCCCGTCCACACCTGGACCGTCGACCGCCACCTCGTCGAGACCGCCGTCCGCGCCTCCTCGCTCACCCGCCGCGTCGGCCGCCCCGACCTCCTCCTCGTCGCCGCCCTCCTCCACGACATCGGCAAGGGCTGGCCCGGCGACCACTCCGTCGCCGGCGAGACCATCGCCCGCGACCTCGCCACCCGCATCGGCTTCGACCGCACCGACGTCGCCACCCTCGCCACCGCCGTCCGCCACCACCTGCTCCTCGTCGAGACCGCCACCCGCCGCGACCTCGACGACCCCGCCACCGTCCGTGCCGTCGCCACCGCCGTCGGCACCGTCGGCACCCTGGAACTCCTGCACGCCCTCACCGAGGCCGACGCCCTCGCCACCGGACCCGCGGCCTGGTCCTCCTGGCGCGCCTCACTCGTCGCCGACCTCGTCAAACGCGTCGCCGGAGTCCTCGCCGGCGAAACCCCGCCCGACCCCGAGGCCGCCGCCCCCAGCGCCGAACAGGAACGCCTCGCCATCGAGGCCCTGCGCACCGGCGAACCCGTCCTCGCCCTCCACACCCGGACCGAACAGCCCGTGGAACCCGAGGCCGACGCCGACGGCTCCGAACCCGTCGGCGTGGAACTCGTCATCGCCCTGCCCGACCAGCCCGGAGTCCTCCCCGCCGTCGCCGGAGTCCTCGCCCTGCACCGGCTCACCGTCCGCGCCGCCGACCTCCGCGCCGTCGAGCTCCCCACCGGACTCGGCACCGGCTCCGGACCCGTCCTCGTCCTCGACTGGCGGGTCGCCGCCGAGTACGGCTCCCTGCCCGAGGCCGCCCGCCTCCGCGCCGACCTCGTCCGCGCCCTCGACGGCTCCCTCGACATCCCCGCCCGCCTCGCCGAACGCGAGGCCGCCTACCCCCGCCGCCGCGGCCTCACCGCCCCGCCGCCCCGCGTCACCGTCGCCGCCGCCGACTCACGCCTCGCCACCGTCATCGAAGTCCGCGCCCAGGACGCCCCCGGCCTCCTCCACCGCATCGGCCGCGCGCTTGAGGGCGCCGAGGTCCGGGTGCGCAGCGCACATGTGTCGACACTCGGCGCGAACGCCGTCGACACCCTGTACGTGACCCGGCCCGACGGCTCCCTCCTCCCCGACGAGGAGGCGATCGACCTGGCCCGGACCCTGGAGTCGGCGCTCCGCTGATCTCCCGGACCGATGCCCCGGTCCACACGCCCCCGCGCGCCGGATTCGGCGGGCGGGGGCACACACTTCGAGCGGCCCGATACCCTGGAGGGCAGTCCGACCGCCCCCGACACCGAGGATCCGCGACCGCCGTGTTCGATACCCTCTCCGACCGCCTTGCAGCGACCTTCAAGAACCTCCGCGGCAAGGGCCGTCTGTCCGAGGCGGACATCGACGCCACCGCGCGCGAAATCCGTATCGCGCTGCTCGAAGCGGATGTCGCCCTGCCGGTCGTCCGGTCCTTCATCAAGCAGGTCAAGGAGCGCGCCTCCGGGATCGAGGTCTCCCAGGCCCTGAACCCGGCCCAGCAGGTCATCAAGATCGTCAACGAGGAGCTCATCGGCATCCTCGGCGGCGAGACCCGACGCCTGCGGTTCGCCAAGACCGCCCCGACCGTGATCATGCTCGCCGGTCTCCAGGGTGCCGGTAAGACCACCCTCGCCGGAAAGCTCGGCCTCTGGCTCAAGAGCCAGGGCCACTCCCCGCTGCTCGTCGCCTGCGACCTCCAGCGCCCCAACGCCGTCACCCAGCTCGGCGTGGTCGCCGAGCGCGCGGGCGTCGCCTTCTACGGCCCCCAGCCGGGCAACGGCGTCGGCGACCCGGTCCAGGTCGCGAAGGACTCGATCGAGTACGCCCGCACCAAGATGTTCGACGTCGTCGTCGTCGACACCGCCGGCCGCCTCGGCATCGACCAGGAGCTGATGCAGCAGGCCGCGGACATCCGCGACGCCGTCAGCCCCGACGAGGTCCTCTTCGTCGTCGACGCCATGATCGGCCAGGACGCGGTCAACACCGCCGAGGCCTTCCGCGACGGCGTCGGCTTCGACGGCGTCGTGCTCTCCAAGCTCGACGGCGACGCGCGCGGTGGTGCCGCGCTCTCCATCGCGCACGTCACCGGCAAGCAGATCATGTTCGCCTCCAACGGCGAGAAGCTGGACGAGTTCGACGCGTTCCACCCGGACCGCATGGCGTCCCGCATCCTCGGCATGGGCGACATGCTCTCCCTCATCGAGAAGGCGCAGCAGACCTTCGACGAGGAAGAGGCCGCCAAGATGGCCTCCAAGCTCGCGTCGAAGAAGGGCCAGGAGTTCACGCTCGACGACTTCCTGGCGCAGATGGAGCAGGTCCGCAAGATGGGCTCCATCTCGAAGCTGCTCGGCATGCTCCCCGGCATGGGCCAGATGAAGGAGCAGATCGCCAACATCGACGAGCGGGACGTCGACCGCACGGCCGCGATCATCAAGTCGATGACCCCGGCCGAGCGCCACGACCCGACCGTCATCAACGGCTCCCGCCGCGCCCGTATCGCCAAGGGTTCGGGCGTCGAGGTCAGCGCGGTCAAGGGTCTGGTCGAGCGGTTCTTCGAGGCCCGCAAGATGATGTCCCGCATGGCCCAGGGCGGCGGCCTCCCCGGCATGCCGGGCATGCCGGGCATGGGTGGCGGCCCCGGCCGTCAGAAGAAGCAGATCAAGCAGGCCAAGGGCAAGCGCAAGAGCGGCAACCCGATGAAGCGCAAGGCCGAGGAGCAGGCCGCCGCCGAGCGCCGCGACCAGGCGCAGCAGGGCGGCGCCTTCGGCCTCCCGGCGCCCGGGCAGGCCCCGAAGGACTTCGAGCTGCCCGACGAGTTCAAGAAGTTCATGAGCTGACCTCGGTCGGCCTTCGGCATCGGGCCGAAGACGTCGTCGGCCGGCTCGATGCCGATCCGGCCGGCCGCGTGTGGAGGGGCCCGGGGCGGTGCGAAACCGCCCCGGGCCCCTTCTCACCCCTGCGCACCGTCCGCGATGCCGGGTTCGTCCCGCTCTTCGATACTGGGGCCACAGCCGCCCCGAGGAGAGCCCTGTGGCCAACCCCGTACCGCCGCGCGACCGGACCGACCAGCCCTGGCGCTCGGAAGGGGCACCGCCGCCCCCGTCACCGAAGCGGAAGATGCCGGGCGGCTGGGGCGGTCTCATCCTCACCGCGCTCGTCGTGTACCTCATCGCCAACATCGTCCTGTCGTTCTTCAACGAGGGCGACGGGCCGACGATCTCGTACACCGAGTTCGACAAGCAGGTCGCCGCCGGGAACGTCACCAAGATCTACTCCAAGGGCGACGCGATCCAGGGGCAGCTCAAGAACAAACAGCCCGTCCCCGACGGCGACGGCGACTACACCAAGTTCACCACCCAGCGCCCCGCCTTCGCCGACGACGACCTGTGGGCGCAGCTGACCAAGCAGAACGTCGTCGTCACCGCCGAGCCGGTCGTCCAGGAGCGCAGCTTCCTCGCCAACCTCCTCATCTCGCTCGCGCCGATGCTGCTGCTCGTCCTGCTGTGGGTGTTCATCGCCCGCCGCATGAGCTCCGGCATGGGCGGCGCGGGCGGCATGCTCGGCCGCAAGGCCCCGCCCAAACCCGTCGAGCTGGAGGCCGGCGCCCAGCGCACCACCTTCGCCGACGTGGCCGGCATCGACGAGGTCGAGGGCGAGCTCAACGACGTCGTCGACTTCCTCAAGAACCCGCAGGCCTACCGCGAGATGGGCGCCAAGATGCCCCGCGGCGTGCTCCTCGCCGGCCCGCCCGGCACCGGCAAGACCCTCCTCGCCCGCGCCGTCGCCGGCGAGGCCGGAGTGCCGTTCTTCTCCGCCTCCGCCTCCGGGTTCATCGAGATGATCGTGGGCGTCGGCGCCTCCCGGGTGCGCGAACTCTTCGCCGAGGCCCGCAAGGTCGCCCCCGCGATCATCTTCATCGACGAGATCGACACCATCGGCCGGGCCCGCGGCGGCGGCTCCGGCATGGGCGGGCACGACGAACGCGAACAGACCCTCAACCAGATCCTCACCGAGATGGACGGCTTCACCGGCTCCGAAGGGGTCATCGTCCTCGCCGCCACCAACCGCGCCGACGTCCTCGACCCCGCCCTCACCCGCCCCGGCCGCTTCGACCGGATCGTGCACGTCAACCCGCCCGACCGAGGCGGCCGCGAGGCCATCCTCAAGATCCACACCCGGGAGATCCCGCTCGCCAAGGACGTCGACCTGGCACACGTCGCCCGCACCACCCCCGGCATGACCGGCGCCGAACTCGCCAACCTCGCCAACGAGGCCGCCCTCCTCGCGGTCAAACGCGACCAGCGGGCCGTCACCCGTTCCGACCTCTCCGACGCCCTGGAGAAGGTCCAGCTCGGCGCGGAACGCCCCCTCGTGATGCCCGCGGAGGAACGCCGCCGCACCGCCTACCACGAGAGCGGCCACGCCCTCCTCGGCATGCTCCAGCCCGGCGCCGACCCCGTCCGCAAGATCACCATCGTGCCGCGCGGCCGCGCCCTCGGCGTCACCCTCTCCACCCCGGACTCCGACAAGTACGCCTACACCGAGGACTATCTGCGCGGCCGGATCATCGGCGCCCTCGGCGGCATGGCCGCCGAACAGGTCGTGTTCGGCGTGATCACCACCGGCGCCGAGAGCGACCTGGAGCAGGTCACCAACATCGCCCGGGGCATGGCGGGACGCTGGGGCATGAGCGAGCGCGTCGGCCGCCTCACCGCCATCCCGAGCGACGCCCAGCAGGCGTACGGGCTCTCGGCGGCCCCCGCGACCCTCGACACCGTCGACGCCGAGATGCGCCGCATCGTCGACGAGTGCTACGAGCGCGCCCTGCGCCAGCTCCGCGAGCACCGCGACCAGCTGGACGCACTGGCCGCCGCGCTCCTGGAGAACGAGACCCTGGAGGAGGCCGCCGCCTACCGAGCGGCGGGCATCACCCGCGCGGGCCGCGAGGACTGAGCGGGCACCCGCCGCGCCGGCGGCCGCACCTGACGCGCTCCTGCGGCCCCCGCCGCACCCCTACGGCCCCCGCCGCACCCGCCGCACCGGCCGCACCTGACGAACTCCTACCGCACCCGGGCGACGACGTACCGGAAGACGTTCGGCATCCACACCGTGCCGTCCGCGCGCACGTACGGGGCGAGCGCCTCCTCGATCTCCTTCTCCACCTGGGAGAGCTCGGTCGCCCGTACGGCCTCGTCGAAGACACCCGTCGACAGCAGCCCGCGTACCGCGCTGCCCTCGTTCGCGTACCCGAAGGGGCAGGCGACCCGCCCCGAACCGTCCACCCGCAGCCCCGCACCGGCCACCAGACCGTCCAGGTCCGTCCGCAGCGGCGGCCGGCGGTCCGCGAGACGCGCGCCGACCCGCAGCACCGGCTCCGTGGAGCACCGTTCCGGCGGCCCCCACCCGGCGAGCACGACCACCGTGCCCGACTGCGCCGTCCGGGTGAACGCCGCCAGCTCGGGGAGAAGCCCGTCCGTCGTGTGGAAGGCCGTGACCACGTCGTACGGGACACCCTCCGGGGGTTCCTCCGTGACCGTCACGTCCTCCGGGAGCCGCTCCCTGGCGAGTTCCACGCGCGCGTGGTCACGGTCCGCGCCGGCCACCCGGGCGCCGCGCGCCGCCGCCATGAGAAGGGCCAGGCCGGAGCCGCAGCGGAGGCCCAGGACCCGGGTCCCGGCGCCCACACCGAGACGGTCGTACACCGCCTCGTAGAGCGGGACGAGCATCCGTTCCTGGATCTCGGCCCAGTCGCGCGCGGGGTGGTGCGGGACGAGCGTAGGTGTCATGGAAAAGTGCCCCAATCCGTGCTCGGACGACAGCCCCCCGTAGTCAGGGAACTGCGCATCCCGGGTCGCGTCCAGTGCTCGCACCGCACCGATTCGCCCCGGAGAGGGATGTGTGCGCGACCGTGCGCCCCGACCCGGTAGTGTCCCTGCCACGCTTCCCGCCCGGATCGGCGGACGTCCCCCTCAGGAGAGCGCGCGCACCACCGCCGCACGCCGGGGCGTATGCGCTACTACGCACCAGCTTGACGCCGCCCGCGTGACTTCTCCGCAGATCGGCGCACTGGCCCTCGTCACGACACATCAACGGCAACTGACGGGTACGTGCAAAATATTTGGGATGCCCCGGAATGGAACCCGGGGGCACTTCGGCTCGTTGTACGCGACGTGAGCACGACACCACCTGTTCTCGCCGCAGAGCTGGCACAGGCGTGGGCCGACATTCAGCGGCACCACCCCGAGCTGCCCGATCTTGCCGCGCCCGAGTCCCTGATCGGAGAGTCCTCGTCCGCCTGCGGCGCCGAACTCTCCTTCGAACGACTGCTCCACGAGGCAGTCCACGGCATCGCCGCCGCCCGGGGTGTCCGCGACACCTCCCGCGCCGGCCGCTATCACAACCGCAGATTCCTCGCGATCGCCGAGGAGATGGGCCTCGATCACCCCGAGGAGCCACACGCCAGCAGCGGCTTCTCCCTGGTCACGCTCAACCCCGAGGCGAGGCGGCGCTACCGCCCCACCATCGAGCGGCTCCAGCGCGCCCTCAAGGCCCACACGGTGGCCACCGCGGCCGACACCAAGCGCTCCTTCCGCGGACCGGCCGCCCGGCACGGCTCCTCGGGCGGCGGCGTCCGCGTCAAGGCCGTCTGCGACTGCGGGCGGAACGTGCGCGTGGTCCCGTCGGTCCTGGCCCAGGCCCCGATCGTCTGCGGAGGCTGCGGCAAGCCCTTCCGCATCCCGGAGACCGTGGGCGCCGCGAGCTGACCTCGCGGTGTGTGGCACAATGGCTAGCTGTACTCGACAGTCGCACAGGACCCCTCTCTCCTCCGGCTGACGCGTCCATCGGGCATCCGAGTACCGCAACCCCACGTGGCATCTCAAAGTGCCCAACCACGTCAAGACCAGGAGACACCACTCCAGTGGCAGTCAAGATCAAGCTCAAGCGCCTCGGCAAGATCCGCCAGCCCCACTACCGCATCGTCGTCGCCGACTCCCGCACCCGTCGGGACGGTCGCGCGATCGAGGAGATCGGCCTCTACCACCCGACGTACAACCCGTCGCGTATCGAGGTCGACTCCGAGCGTGCGCAGTACTGGCTGTCCGTCGGCGCCCAGCCGACCGAGCCGGTTCTCGCCATCCTGAAGCTCACCGGTGACTGGCAGAAGGCCAAGGGCCTCCCGGCCCCCGAGAAGGCCCTGCTCGTCCCGGCGACGAAGGAAGCCAAGCGCGCCACGTTCGACGAGTTCGCCAAGGCCCTCGAGGGCGACGACGCCAAGGGTGAGGCCATCACCCCGAAGGCCAAGAAGGCCGACAAGAAGGCGGACGAGGCCGAGGCCGCGTCCACCGAGTCGACCGAGGCCTGATCATGCTCGAGGAGGCTCTCGAGCACCTCGTGAAGGGCATCGTCGACAACCCCGACGACGTGCAGGTCGCCTCGCGCACCCTGCGTCGTGGCCGCGTGCTGGAGGTCCGGGTCCACCCCGACGACCTCGGTAAGGTGATCGGCCGCAACGGCCGCACCGCACGCGCGCTGCGCACCGTCGTGGGCGCCATCGGCGGACGTGGCATCCGGGTCGACCTCGTCGACGTGGACCAGGTCCGCTGAGCAGGCCGGCAGCATCACCTTAGTAGTGCCGGCACGGGCCGGGGAGGGCTTACCAGCCCACCCCGGCCCGTTGTCGTTCGCGTCGTACGAACCGTGTGACAGGAGAGTGTGGAGCAGTGCAGTTGGTAGTCGCGCGGATCGGCCGCGCCCACGGCATCAAGGGCGAGGTCACCGTCGAGGTGCGGACGGACGAGCCCGAGCTCAGGCTCGGCCCCGGCGCCGTCCTGCGCACGGACCCGGCCTCCGCCGGGCCGCTGACCATCGAGACCGGCCGGGTGCACAGCGGCAAGCTGCTGCTGCGCTTCGAGGGCGTCCGTGACCGCACCGGCGCCGAGGCCCTGCGCAACACCCTCCTCATCGCCGAGGTCGACCCCACGGAGATGCCCGAGGAGGAGGACGAGTACTACGACCACCAGCTCATCGACCTGGACGTGGTCCTCGCCGACGGCACCGAGATCGGCCGCATCACGGAGATCTCCCACCTGCCGTCCCAGGACCTCTTCATCGTCGAGTGCCCCGACGGCACCGAGCTGATGATCCCGTTCGTCGGGGAGATCGTCACCGAGATCGACCTGGAGGAGCAGCGGGCCGTCATCGACCCGCCGCCCGGCCTGATCGACGACCGCGCCGAGATCGCCTCCTCCCGCGACGAGTCCGGCGAGGACTCGGACGAGGAGTCCGGCGAGGAGTCCGACGAGGAGTCCGGCGAGGACTCGGGCGAAGGCGGCGCCGACAGGACCGGCGAGAAGACCGGCGAGGAGACGGCATGAGGCTCGACGTCGTCACGATCTTCCCCGAGTACCTCGAACCGCTGAACGTCTCCCTGGTCGGCAAGGCCCGCGCCCGCGGACAGCTCGACGTCCACGTCCACGACCTGCGGGAATGGACGTACGACCGGCACAACACCGTCGACGACACCCCCTACGGCGGCGGCCCCGGCATGGTCATGAAGACCGACCCCTGGGGCGACGCGCTCGACCAGACGCTCGCCGACGGCTACGAGGGCGGCGCCCACGGCCCCGTCCTCGTCGTCCCCACCCCCAGCGGCCGCCCCTTCACCCAGGAACTGGCCGTCGAGCTCTCCGAGCGGCCCTGGCTGATCTTCACCCCGGCCCGCTACGAGGGCATCGACCGCCGGGTCGTGGACGAGTACGCCACCCGGATGCCGGTCTACGAGGTCTCCATCGGGGACTACGTCCTCGCCGGCGGAGAGGCCGCCGTCCTCGTCGTCACCGAGGCCGTCGCCCGCCTCCTGCCCGGCGTCCTCGGCAACGCCGAGTCCCACCGGGACGACTCCTTCGCCCCCGGCGCCATGGCCAACCTCCTGGAAGGCCCCGTCTACACCAAGCCCCCCGAGTGGCGCGGCCGGGGCATCCCCGACGTCCTCCTCAGCGGCCACCACGGCAGGATCGCCCGCTGGCGACGCGACGAGGCCTTCCGGCGCACCGCCGCCCACCGGCCCGATCTCATCGAGCGCTGCGACCCGGCGGCCTTCGACAAGAAGGACCGCGAGATCCTCTCCATGATGGGCTGGGCGCCCGAACCCGGCGGCCGATTTTGGCACCGGGTCCACGGCGTGGAAGAATAGGCCGCTGTCGTCCGTCCGGCGCGCGCCCCTGCCACAGGGGGAAGACGCCGCCAGGAGCGGACGGCGATCCGAATCATCCTCGAACGTACCGCTGATGACCTGTGGCATCAGCGAGGAAAGAGACCTCCATGGCCTCCCTGCTCGACCAGGTCAACGCGGGTTCGCTCCGCTCCGACCTCCCCGCCTTCCGTCCCGGCGACACCGTGAACGTCCACGTGCGCGTCATCGAGGGCAGCCGCTCCCGTATCCAGCAGTTCAAGGGTGTCGTCATCCGCCGCCAGGGTTCGGGCGTCAGCGAGACCTTCACGGTCCGCAAGGTCTCGTTCTCCGTCGGTGTCGAGCGCACCTTCCCGGTGAACAGCCCGATCTTCGAGAAGATCGAGCTCGTGACCCGCGGTGACGTCCGTCGCGCCAAGCTCTACTACCTCCGTGAGCTGCGCGGCAAGGCCGCCAAGATCAAGGAGAAGCGCGACCGCTGAGCTTCGGCTCCCGGCACGCTCGACGCTTCCGAGCCCTCGCACAGGCAGGCCGGATAGGCTCTGCCCCCGATGGACACCGAAGCACAGCACACGGAGCGCGACCCCTCTTCCCACGCGGAGGACGGGTCGCGCTCCGCGCGCGTTTCCGAGGACGCCAGGAGTACGCCCTCCTGGCGGCGCACCGCCCTCGTCGGCGGCGCCTGCGTGGCGTTCCTGCTGCTCCTGAGCCACTTCGTACTGCAGCCCTTCCTGATCCCGAGCGGCTCCATGGAGCCCACGCTCCAGGTCGGCGACCGGATCCTCGTCAACAAGCTGGCGTACCGTTTCGGCAGCGAGCCGGGCCGGGGCGACGTCGTCGTCTTCGACGGCACCGGCTCCTTCGTACGGGAACAGCCCCAGGACAACCCCGTCACCGGTCTCCTCCACGACGGCGCGGCCGCTCTCGGTCTCGCCGAACCCGACGAGACCGACTTCGTGAAGCGGGTCGTCGGCATCGGCGGCGACCGGGTGATCTGCTGCGACAAGAACGGCCGGCTCACCGTCAACGGCGTCCCCGTCGAGGAGCGGTACGTGATGCTCGGCGACCAGCCGTCGAGCGTGCCCTTCGACATCGTCGTCCCGCAGGACCGGCTCTGGGTCATGGGCGACCACCGCAGCCAGTCCAGCGACAGCCGCGACCACCTCGGCAACCCCGGCGGCGGCATGGTCCCGGTCGACAAGGTCGTCGGCCGTGCCGACTGGATCGCCTGGCCCTTCGGCCGCTGGACCACCGTCCAGGAGACCGACGCCTTCGACGCCGTACCGGCCGCGCCGGCCGGCGGACACGGGGCAGGGCCCCATGGGTAGCCGAGGACGACCGCCCGGCGGCACCGGCCACACCTCCGAGCAGGGACCCGGCCAGACCGCGCCCCTCCCGGGCCGGGCCGAGCGGCGCAGACTCGCCCGCAAGGTCAAACGGCGCCGACAGCGCTCCGCGATCCGCGAGATCCCCGTCCTGATCACGGTGGCCGTCCTCATCGCGCTCGTCCTCAAGACCTTCCTCGTCCAGGCGTTCGTCATCCCGTCCGGCTCCATGGAACAGACGATCCGCATCTCCGACCGGGTCCTCGTCGACAAGCTCACCCCCTGGTTCGGCTCCCGGCCCCGGCGCGGCGACGTCGTCGTCTTCAAGGACCCCGGCAACTGGCTCCAGCAGGACGTCACCCCGCCCGCCGACGACCCCGTCGGCATCAAGCAGGCCAAACAGGCCCTCACCTTCATCGGACTGCTGCCCTCCGCCGACGACCGCGACCTCATCAAGCGCGTCGTCGCCGTCGGCGGCGACACCGTCCGCTGCTGCGGCGAGGACGGCCGGCTCACCGTCAACGGCGTACCCCTGACCGAGCCCTACCTGTACCCCGGGAACCAGCCGTCCACCATCCCCTTCGAGGTGAAGGTCCCGCAGGGCCGGATCTTCGTCCTCGGCGACCACCGCTCCGACTCCGCGGACTCCCGCTTCCACCTCGACGAGAAGGACCACGGAACCGTCTCCGAGGAGCAGATCGTGGGGCGCGCCGTGGTGATCGCCTGGCCGATCGGACACTGGCGTGGCCTGGAGGAACGCGAGACCTTCGCCGCCGTACCGGACGGCAGTGCGAGTTCCGAGTCCGCACTCGGTCTGTCGCATAGTGTGTCCCAGCGGAATCTGAACGGATTCCCCGGACTCCCGACCCCTGCGGAACTTCTGCTCGTTATGGGAGTGGTGGGCCTGTCCCTGTTCCGGGGCAGGCGATCGCACGGACTGAGGAGTGGATGTGGGGGATTTGGCCGTCGGCGCACGATCCGGACACGATGAGCCCGACAAGAGGGCCGGCGGGGCCTTCGGCGATGACACGACGGGTGACGACGTGACGGGTGACCAGCAGGCGAACCCGCCCGGCAGCGGTACGCCGGGCGATGGCGCCGACGAAGGGGTGGTCGGCTCCAGCCGGACCCCCAAGAAGCCGCGTTCCTTCTGGAAGGAACTGCCTCTCCTCGTCGGCATCGCGCTCGTCCTCGCCCTGCTGATCAAGACCTTCCTGGTGCAGGCGTTCTCGATCCCCTCGGAATCGATGATGAACACCCTCCAGAAGGGCGACCGGGTCCTCGTCGACAAGCTGACCCCCTGGTTCGGCTCCGAGCCCGAGCGCGGCGAGGTCGTCGTCTTCCACGACCCGGGCGGCTGGCTCGAAGGCCAGACGGCGCCCACACCGAACGTCGTGCAGAAGTTCCTCAGCTTCATCGGCCTCATGCCGTCCGCCGAGGAGAAGGACCTCATCAAGCGGGTCATCGCCGTCGGCGGCGACACCGTCTCCTGCAAGGAGGGCGGCAAGGTCACCCTCAACGGCGTCGCCCTGGACGAGACCTCGTACCTCTACCCCGGCTCCGTCCCCTGCCAGGACTCCTTCGGCCCCATCAAGGTCCCCGAGGGCCGCATCTGGGTCATGGGCGACAACCGCCAGAACTCCCTGGACTCCCGCTTCCACCAGCAGCTCCCCGGTGGCGGCACCGTCTCCAACGACGAGGTCGTCGGCCGCGCCGTCGTCATCGCCTGGCCCGTCACCCGCTGGGCCACCCTCCCCGTGCCCGACATCTTCGACAACCCCGCGCTCAACAAGGCCATGAGTGCCGCCCCCCTCGGCGCGGCCGGCCTCGCCGGAGCACTCCCGCTGGTCCTGTGGCGCCGCAAGAAGGTCGCCGCACGCCATACCGCCGAGTAGTGACCCGCGGGTAGGGTGCCGTCCCGGACCTTCGACAGACCAACGGTCCGCCGACAGACCTACGGGGTGCGCACATGAGCGGAAACATACGGACCAACAGCGGCCGCGGCCGCCTCGGCAGTGCGCTGTCGGGGCTGGCCGTGGCCGTCGGCTGTGTGCTCTTCCTCGGCGGCTTCGTCTGGGGAGCCCTGCTCTACCAGCCCTACTCCGTCCCCACCGACTCCATGACCCCCACCCTCGACGTCGGGTCCAAGATCCTCGCCCAGCGCGTCGACGGCGACCAGGTGCGGCGCGGAGACGTCGTCGTCTTCACCGACCGGCTCTGGGGCGACGCACCCATGGTCAAGCGGGTCGCCGCCGTCGGCGGCGACACCGTCGCCTGCTGCGACCGGAACGGACACCTCACCGTCAACGGCGAGCCCGTCGACGAGCCGTACCTGCGACCGGGACCCAGCGGCCGGATCATCGCCTCCGGCACCGAGTTCTCCGTCACCGTCCCCGAGGGCAACCTCTTCCTCCTCGGCGACGACCGGCACACCTCCCTCGACTCCCGGACCCATATGCAGGAAGCCGGACAGGGCACCGTGCCCCGCTCCAGCGTCGTCGCCAGGGTCGACGCCGTCGTCTGGCCCGTCAAGGGCCTCCTGGAGCCCCCGACGGGCTTCGCCGGACTCCCCGGCGGGATCTCGGAGCCCGGCCCCGTACGACCCCTCCTCACCGCGATCGGAGCGGGAGCCCTGCTCGTCCTGGCCGGAGCCGCGTACGGGCCGGTGACACGGCTCTTCACCAGGCGGCCCGCGGCGGGAACGCGGACGGGGGAGAAGGCGAAGGAGAAGGCGCGCACATGACGGACTCCGCAGCAGGGCCCGAACCGCGCCGGGTCGCCCGGATCGTGCTGCTCGACCCCGACGACCGCATCCTCCTCCTGCACGGTTACGAGCCCGACGACCCCGGCCGGACCTGGTGGTTCACCCCCGGCGGCGGCCTGGAGGGCGACGAGACCCGCGAAGAGGCGGCGCGGCGCGAACTCGCCGAGGAGACCGGCATCACCGACATCGACCTCGGCCCCGTGCTCTGGACGCGGTACTGCTCCTTCCCCTTCGACGGACGCCGCTGGGACCAGGACGAGTGGTACTACCTCGCCCGCACCCGCCGCACCGAGGCCGCACCCCGCCCCCAGGCCCTCACCGAACTGGAGAACCGCAGCCTCGCGGGCCTGAGATGGTGGACCTCCGCCGAACTGTCGGCGGCCCGTGAGACGGTGTACCCGACCAGACTCGCCGGGCTGCTGCGCACGCTGCTCGACGAGGGACCTCCGAGTGCACCGGTGGTTCTCGCCCCGGAAATCGTTTAGGGGCGCGTTCGGCAGGCGCACAATAGGGGGACGCACGGCTGAAGGGGAACATGCCATGAGCGCCGAGGACCTCGAGAAGTACGAGACCGAGATGGAGCTGAAGCTCTACCGGGAGTACCGCGATGTCGTCGGTCTGTTCAAATACGTGATCGAGACCGAGCGGCGCTTCTACCTCACCAACGACTACGAGATGCAGGTGCACTCGGTGCAGGGCGAGGTCTTCTTCGAGGTCAGCATGGCCGACGCCTGGGTCTGGGACATGTACAGGCCGGCCAGGTTCGTCAAGCAGGTACGCGTCCTCACCTTCAAGGACGTGAACATCGAGGAGCTCAACAAGAGCGACCTCGAACTCCCCGGCAGCTGAACCACCTCACCCCGAGGACGCCCGCTCACCCCCAGGAGTGAGCGGGTTTTCCACACCCCCTCGCCCGTCCACAGCGCCGCACGCGGCCCACCCGCCTCCGTCACAGTCGGCGACGGAGGTGGTACCGCATGAACAAGACCCAAGCACTCGGACGGTACGGAGAAGAGCTCGCCACCCGCCTGCTCACCGCGACCGGCATGCACATCCTCGCCCGCAACTGGCGCTGCGGCCGCACCGGCGAGATCGACATCGTCGCCCGCCACGGCGACACCCTCGTCATCTGCGAGGTCAAAACCCGACGCCACGGCGCCTACGAACACCCGATGGCCGCCGTCACACCCCGCAAGACCGACCGGCTCCGCCGCCTCGCCGCCTGCTGGCTCGACCACCACGACACCCCCGCCCCACCCGGCGGCGTCCGCATCGACCTCGTCGGCATCGTCCTGCCGAACCGCGGCGCCCCCGTCCTCACCCACGCCCAAGGGGTGGCCTGAGATGGGATTCGCCCGCACCTGCTCCGTCGCCCTCGTCGGCGTCGAAGGCGTCGTCGTCGAAGTCCAGGCCGACCTCGAACCCGGCGTCGCCGCCTTCACCCTCGTCGGCCTCCCCGACAAAAGCCTCACCGAAAGCCGCGACCGGGTCCGCGCCGCCGTCGTCAACTCCGGCGCCGAATGGCCCCAGAAGAAACTCACCGTCGGACTCAGCCCCGCATCCGTCCCCAAGAGCGGCTCGGGATTCGACCTCGCCGTCGCAGCCGCCGTGCTCGGCGCCGCCGAACGCATCGACCCCCGCGCCATCGCCGACCTCGTCCTCATCGGCGAACTCGGCCTCGACGGACGCGCCCGCCCCGTCCGCGGCATCCTGCCCGCCGTCCTCGCCGCCGCCGACGCCGGATACCGCCACGTCGTCGTCCCCGAACAGACCGCCGGCGAAGCCGCCCTCGTCCCCGGAGTCTCCGTCCTCGGCGTCCGCAGCCTCCGCCAACTCATCGCCGTCCTCACCGACGAACCCGTCCCCGAAGAAGAACCCACCGAACCCGGCCGACCCGACGCCATGCTCGCCGGACTCCTCATCCCCGGCGCCGGCCTCGGCACCGGACTCGGCCCCGACCCCGTCGACCCCGCCGAAGGACCCGACCTCGCCGACGTCGCCGGCCAGCACCGTGCCCGCCGCGCCCTGGAAGTAGCCGCCGCCGGCAGCCACCACCTCCTGCTCTCCGGCCCACCCGGCGCGGGCAAAACCATGCTCGCCGAACGGCTCCCCGGCATCCTCCCGCCCCTCACCCGACAGGAATCCCTCGAAGTCACCGCCGTCCACTCCGTCGCCGGCCTCCTCCCGCCCGGCGAACCCCTCGTCCGCCGCGCCCCCTACTGCGCGCCCCACCACTCCGCCACCATGCAATCCCTCGTCGGCGGCGGGAACGGCCTCCCCAGGCCCGGCGCCGTCTCCCTCGCACACCGCGGCATCCTCTTCCTCGACGAAGCGCCCGAATTCTCCGGAAAGGCCCTCGACGCCCTCCGCCAACCCCTCGAATCCGGACACGTCGTCATCGCCCGCGCCGCCGGAGTCGTCCGCCTCCCCGCCCGCTTCCTCCTCGCCCTCGCCGCCAACCCCTGCCCCTGCGGACAGCACACCCGGAACGGCGCCGGCTGCGAATGCCCCGCCGCACTCGTCCGCCGCTACCAGGCACGCCTCTCCGGACCCCTCCTCGACCGCGTCGACCTCCGCGTGGAAGCCGAACCCGTCACCCGCGCCGACCTCCTCGGCCAGGGCGGCCGCGGCGAAACCACGGCGGCCGTCGCCGCCCGCGTCCGCGAAGCCCGCGCCCGCGCCGCCGCCCGCCTCGCCGACACCCCCTGGAACGTCAACAGCGACATCCCCGGCCACGAACTCCGTACCCGCTACCGCGCCGCACCCGGGGCCCTCGCCGCCGCCGAACGCGACATCGAACGCGGCCTCCTCACCGCCCGCGGCCTCGACCGCGTCCTCCGCGTCGCCTGGACCGCCGCCGACCTCGCCGGACACGACCGACCCGACAGTCAGGACATCGCGCTCGCCCTCGAACTACGCACCGGCATCACACGCGGAGTGCCCGTCGCGGCGGGAGAGCGCGCATGACCACCCCCGCCTCCACGCCCGCTTCCGCCTCCTCGGACGAGCGGCTGGCCCGCGCCGCCCTCAGCCGAACCGTCGAACCAGGCGACGAACACGCCGGCCGCTGGCTCCAGCGCTACGGAGCCACCGGCTTCCTCGACCGCCTCCTCCGCACCACCCGCCATGACGACAGCGGCACCGGCACCGATCGCCTCCCCGGCACCGGCACCGGCACCGATCGCCTCCCCGGCACCGGCACCGACCCCTTCCCCGGCACCGGACACAAGCGCGTCGCCTCCTGGCGACTCCGCGCCGCCGCCGCCGACCCCACCCGCGACCTCACCACCATCCACGACCTCGGCGGCCGCTTCCTCATCCCCGGCGACACCGAATGGCCCCGTCAACTCGACGACCTCGAAGATGCCCGCCCCCTCGGCCTCTGGGTCCGAGGCCCCGCGGACCTCCGCACCTGGGCCCTCCGCTCCGTCGCCCTCGTCGGCGCCCGCGCCTGCACCCCCTACGGCGCCCACACCGCCACCGACCTCGCCACCGGCCTCGCCCGCCACGGCTGGGTCGTCGTCTCCGGCGCCGCGTACGGCATCGACGGCGCCGCCCACCGCGGCGCACTCGCCGCCGGCGGAGCCACCGTCGCCGTCCTCGCCTGCGGCGTCGACACCCCGTACCCCCGCGGCCACGACCAACTCATCCGACGCATCGCCGAACAAGGCCTCGTCGTAGGGGAGCTGCCACCCGACAGCCACCCCACCCCCAGCCGCTTCATCCTCCGAAACCGCGTCATCGCGGCCCTCACCCGAGGCACCGTCGTGATCGAAGCCCAGCACCGCAGCGGCTCCCTCGTCACCGCCCGCGCCGCCGCCCGCCTCGGCCGCCACACCATGGGCGTCCCCGGCCCCGTCACCAGCACACTCTCCGCGGGTGTCCACGAACTCCTCCGCGGCGACGCCACCCTCGTCACCGACGCCGACGAGGTCGTCGAACTCATCGGCGACATGGGTCAGCTCGCTCCGACGCGCCGAGGACCCGTCCTTCCCCGCGACCTCCTCGCCCCCGCCACGGCACACGTCCTCGAAGCGATCCCCGCCCGCGGCCCCACTCCGACCACCGTCATCGCCCACCGTGCCGGCACCACCCCCGACGACACCCTCGCCAAGCTGTACGAACTCCACTCCCTCGGCTTCGCCGAACGACGCGGGGAGGGCTGGCAGTTGACGAACACGACAACGCCCACGTCGAACGCGCGGCGAGGCGGTACTTGACCTGGAGCATTCGGGTGAAAGGCTGAAGCCGATGAACAATCGAGTTCTCTCGGCCGCACCCGAGGGGCCGAGATGCGCCACGGCCCGGGTTCGAAGATGTGGCCGACGGCGTCCACCCGGAGCGGCGCGATCCACCGATGTTCGCGCACCGCGACCGCGCACTCACGCTACGCTCACCAGGATTCCGTCCAGGACACCCACACCGACACACCCGACAGCAGAACGGCTCAAGGCAACGCATGCCCCAGCACACCTCCGGGTCTGACCGCGCTGTGGTGCCCCCAGCAGCCCGGGGCGCCGTGCGACCACCCGCACCGACCTCCCTCGACGAACTGTGGCGGTCGTACAAGGACACCGGCGACGAGCGGCTGCGGGAGCAGCTGATCCTGCACTACTCGCCCCTCGTCAAATACGTCGCCGGACGCGTCAGCGTCGGGCTGCCGTCCAATGTGGAACAGGCCGACTTCGTCTCCTCCGGCGTCTTCGGCCTCATCGACGCCATCGAGAAGTTCGACGTCGAGCGCGCCATCAAATTCGAGACGTACGCCATCACCCGCATCCGCGGCGCCATGATCGACGAACTCCGCGCCCTCGACTGGATCCCGCGCTCCGTCCGCCAGAAGGCACGCAACGTCGAGCGCGCCTACGCCACCCTCGAAGCCCAGCTCCGGCGCACCCCCTCCGAGACCGAGGTCGCCGCCGAGATGGAGATCACGCTGGAGGAACTGCACGCGGTTTTCAGCCAGTTGTCCCTGGCGAACGTCGTCGCCCTCGAAGAGCTGCTGCATGTCGGCGGCGAGGGCGGTGACCGGCTCAGCCTCATGGACACCCTGGAGGACACGGCCGCCGACAACCCCGTCGAGGTCGCCGAGGACCGCGAGCTGCGCCGGCTGCTCGCCCGCGCCATCAACACCCTCCCCGAGCGGGAGAAGACCGTCGTCACGCTCTACTACTACGAGGGCCTCACCCTCGCCGAGATCGGCCACGTCCTCGGCGTCACCGAGAGCCGCGTCAGCCAGATCCACACCAAGTCCGTTCTCCAGCTCCGCGCCAAGCTGGCCGACGTCGGACGCTGACCGGCGCGAGCCGGTCGTACAGTGGAGCCGTGCCCAGGATTCGAGCGGCCTCGGTGGCCGAGCACCGGACGATGCAGCGCGGCGCCCTCCTGGACGCCGCGCGTTCCCTGCTGTCCGAGGGCGGTACGGAGGCGCTGACCTTCCCCGCACTCGCCGAGCGCACGGGCCTCGCCCGCTCCTCGGTGTACGAGTACTTCCGATCGCGCGCGGCCGTCGTCGAAGAGCTGTGCGCCGTCGACTTCCCCGTCTGGGCCGCCGAGGTCGAGGTCGCCATGGACCGGGCGGAGACCCCCCAGGGCAAGGTCGAGGCCTATGTCCGCAAGCAACTGGAGCTGGTCGGCGACCGGCGCCACCGCGCGGTCGTCGCCATCTCGGCGAGCGAGCTCGACGACGGCGCCCGCGAGAAGATCCGCGCCGCCCACGGCGGCCTCGTCGCCATGATCGTCGAAGCGCTCGCCGCCCTGGGCCAGCCCCAGCCCCGCCTGGGCGCCATGCTCCTCCAGGGCGTCGTCGACGCCGCCGTCCGCCGCATCGAGCTCGGCGCGGCCGAGGACCCGACGGCGATCGCCGAGGCGGCGGTCACGATGGCCCTCCACGGCGTCAACGGCTCCCCGACCTGATCGCCCTGCCGCGGAGCCCGGTCCGTCCGTCCGCTCGGTTCGTCAGCTTCCGAGGGGCAGGAGGCGTGACGGGGCGCGTTCGGTGAGGAGCAGGGGGTTCAGGTAGTGGTCGCCTCTGAGGAGGCCCCAGTGGAGGCAGCTCTCCGGGCAGTGGGTTCCTGGGGCGACCCGGGCGAGGGGGGTGCCCGCGTGGACCCGGGTGCCGGCGGTCACCAGGGGGGTCACCGGGGTGAAGGTGGTGCGGAATGGGGGAGTGCCCGTGCCCGGGAGCGTGAGGGTGAGGGTTCCTCGGCCGCCGACGGGGCCCGCGAAGGTGACGGTTCCCGCGGTGGGGGCGAGGACCTGGGTGCCCGGTGGGGCCGCGAGGTCGATGCCGCGGTGGCCGGCGGCGTAGGGGCCGGGCGGGGGATGCCAGCCGCGGAGGATCTCCGGGGGTGGCGGGCCCACGGGCCACAGCAGGCCGAGGGTCAGGATCAGTGTCGTCAGGTGCATGGGAGAAGGCTCTCCGGGCTGTCCTGTTCATAGGGGTGGGGGAGGGTTTCTGTGGAGTACTCGCGGGTTGTGGACAGTGCCGTCACCCGCCGCTCCCGGGGTCCCGTACACTTTCTATGGCGACCCGGGTCACCGGGTCGACTTCGCACGCCCCGCCACTCCCCTCACCGGTCGTGGCAGCGCCTTTCGGTCCCTTGCGGGCATGGCGCGTCGGGGCGTCAGGAACACAAAACCGAGAACCCAAGGAGATGGCCATGGCCGTCGTCACGATGCGGGAGCTGCTGGAGAGCGGCGTCCACTTCGGTCACCAGACCCGTCGTTGGAACCCGAAGATGAAGCGCTTCATCTTCACGGAGCGCAACGGCATCTACATCATCGACCTGCTCCAGTCGCTGTCGTACATCGACCGCGCCTTCGAGTTCGTCAAGGAGACCGTCGCCCACGGCGGCTCCATCATGTTCGTCGGTACGAAGAAGCAGGCCCAGGAGGCCATCGCCGAGCAGGCGACGCGTGTCGGCATGCCGTACGTCAACCAGCGTTGGCTCGGTGGCATGCTCACCAACTTCTCCACCGTCTACAAGCGTCTGCAGCGCCTCAAGGAGCTCGAGCAGATCGACTTCGACGACGTCGCCGCTTCCGGTCTCACCAAGAAGGAGCTTCTCGTGCTCTCGCGCGAGAAGGCCAAGCTGGAGAAGACCCTCGGTGGTATCCGCGAGATGTCCAAGGTGCCCAGCGCCGTCTGGATCGTGGACACCAAGAAGGAGCACATCGCCGTCGGCGAGGCGCGCAAGCTGAAGATCCCGGTCGTCGCGATCCTCGACACCAACTGTGACCCCGACGAGGTCGACTACAAGATCCCGGGCAACGACGACGCGATCCGCTCCGTCACCCTGCTCACCCGCGTGATCGCCGACGCCGTCGCCGAGGGCCTCATCGCCCGCTCCGGTGCCGCGACCGGCGACTCGAAGCCGGGCGAGAAGGCCGCCGGCGAGCCCCTCGCCGAGTGGGAGCGCGACCTGCTCGAGGGTGAGAAGAAGGCCGACGACGCCGAGGTCCAGACCTCCGCCGAGACCGAGAAGGTCGCGGACGCCGAGGCTGCCGAGGTCACCGAGGTCGTCGCCGAGGCCACCGAGGCCACCGAGGTCGTCGAGGCCGAGGCTCCGGCCGCGGACGCGGACGCCGAGCAGGCCTGACCCTTCAGGACCTTCGGGTGACGACGGCGGGGGCCCACGAAGCCCCCGCCGTCCACCCGTGGACCCGCCCGATCTTTCAGACTTCGAGAGAGAAACAGACTCATGGCGAACTACACCGCCGCTGACGTCAAGAAGCTCCGCGAGCTCACCGGCGCCGGCATGATGGACTGCAAGAAGGCCCTGGACGAGGCCGACGGCGACGTCGACAAGGCCGTCGAGGCCCTGCGCATCAAGGGCCAGAAGGGCGTCGCCAAGCGCGAGGGCCGCTCTGCCGAGAACGGCGCCGTGGTCTCCCTCATCGCCGACGACAACACCTCCGGTGTCCTCGTCGAGCTGAAGTGCGAGACGGACTTCGTCGCCAAGGGTGAGAAGTTCAGCGCCGTCGCCAACGCCCTCGCCGCGCACGTCGCCGCGACCGCTCCGGCCGACCTCGCCGCGCTGCTCGCCTCCGAGATCGAGGCCGGCAAGACCGTGCAGGCGTACGTCGACGAGGCCAACGCCAACCTCGGCGAGAAGATCGTCCTGGACCGCTTCGCGCAGTACACGGACGGCTTCGTCTACGCGTACATGCACCGCACGATGCCGGACCTCCCGCCGCAGATCGGTGTCCTCGTCGAGTTCGACAAGGCCGACGCCGACGTCGCCAAGGGCATCGCGCAGCACATCGCCGCCTTCGCGCCGAAGTACCTCACCCGTGAGGACGTTCCGGCCGAGGTCGTCGAGACCGAGCGTCGCGTCGCCGAGGAGACCACCCGCGCCGAGGGCAAGCCCGAGGCCGCGCTCCCGAAGATCGTCGAGGGTCGCGTGAACGGCTTCTTCAAGGACGCGACGCTGCTCGGTCAGCCGTACGCCCTTGACAACAAGAAGTCCGTCCAGCAGATCCTGGACGAGGCCGGTGTCACCCTGAAGCGCTTCACCCGCATCAAGGTCGGCATCTGAGTCCGTACGCGAACAGCGACGGACACCGGACCCCGGTAGGGTCTGAGGCAGTCGTCCGCGCACGCGCAGGACGACCGCAGATCTGACGAGGAGGCCATTGCCGTACGGGATACCGCGAGGACCCAAGGCAATGGCCTCCTTCGTATGTGCACGAGGAGATCTCCATGAACCAGGACGCCGTACAGGGCGACAACAACGGCAACAAGGCCGGCCGCTACATGCTGAAGCTGTCCGGGGAAGCCTTCTCCGGCGGTACCGGCCTGGGTGTCGACCCCAACGTCGTGCACGCCATCGCGCGTGAGATCGCGGCCGTCGTCCGCGACGGCTCGGAGATCGCGGTGGTGATCGGCGGCGGCAACTTCTTCCGCGGCGCCGAGCTCCAGCAGCGCGGCATGGACCGGGCCCGCTCCGACTACATGGGCATGCTCGGCACCGTGATGAACTGCCTCGCCCTCCAGGACTTCCTGGAGAAGGAGGGCATCGACTCCCGCGTCCAGACCGCCATCACCATGGGCCAGGTCGCCGAGCCGTACATTCCGCTGCGCGCCGTGCGTCACCTGGAGAAGGGCCGTGTGGTCATCTTCGGTGCGGGCATGGGCATGCCGTACTTCTCCACGGACACCACCGCCGCCCAGCGCGCACTGGAGATCGACGCCGAAGCCCTGCTGATGGGCAAGAACGGCGTGGACGGCGTCTACGACTCCGACCCGAAGGCCAACCCAGACGCGGTCAAGTTCGACGCACTGGAGTACAGCGAGGTGCTGTCCCGCGACCTCAAGGTCGCCGACGCCACCGCCATCACCCTGTGCCGGGACAACAACCTCCCGATCCTCGTCTTCGAACTGCTCACCGAGGGCAATATCGCGCGCGCGGTGAAGGGTGAGAAGATCGGCACGCTCGTGAGCGACCAGGGCACCCGGGCCTGACCCGAACCGGGGAACCGCCCCGCAAGGGGATGGACAGAGCCCTGCCGGTCGTACACCGTGCAGGACACAACGCGACGACACGCAGGAGCATGTGGTGATCGAAGAGACCCTCCTCGAGGCCGAGGAGAAGATGGAGAAGGCCGTCGTGGTCGCCAAGGAGGACTTCGCCGCGATCCGCACCGGCCGTGCGCACCCGGCGATGTTCAACAAGATCGTGGCGGACTACTACGGTGCCATCACCCCCATCAACCAGCTGGCGTCCTTCTCCGTCCCGGAGCCTCGGATGGCAGTGGTGACCCCGTTCGACAAGAGCGCGCTGCGCAACATCGAGCAGGCGATCCGTGACTCGGACCTCGGCGTCAACCCGAGCAACGACGGCAACATCATCCGGGTGGTGTTCCCCGAGCTGACGGAGGAGCGCCGCCGGGAGTACATCAAGGTCGCCAAGGGCAAGGCCGAGGACTCGAAGATCTCGATCCGCTCGGTCCGCCGCAAGGCCAAGGAGACCATCGACAAGCTCGTCAAGGACGGCGAGGTCGGCGAGGACGAGGGCCGCCGCGCCGAGAAGGAGCTCGACGACACCACCGCGAAGTACGTCTCGCAGGTGGACGAGCTGCTGAAGCACAAGGAAGCCGAGCTGCTCGAGGTCTGATGAACGACTCTTCCTGGGGGGCCCCGGCCGGTTCCGGCCGTGGGGGACCCGACCAGGGGCCCGCCCCGGCGGGTCCCGCATACGATCGGCATCAGGCGGCGCAGACTCGGCCCATGCCCATCGTGCCCGACGTTCCCGCCGGCGGATTCCAGGACGGTCACGGCCGGGGGGCCGCTCACCCGAGCGGTCCCCTGTTCCGTGACGAGACGCCGCACGAGCACCCGCAGGAGCCCATGTCCAGCCCCACCCCGCCTCCGCCGCCGGCGCCCCGGCAGAAGAAGAGCGCGGGGCGTGACCTGGGCGCGGCCATAGGGGTCGGGGTCGGTCTCGGTGCCGTGATCATCGCGTCGCTGTTCATCTGGAAGCCGGCGTTCGTCGGGGTGATCGCGGTCGCCGTGGTGGTCGGGCTCTGGGAGCTGACCTCCCGTCTCCAGGAGCGCAAGGCGATCAAGGCTCCGCTGGTGCCGCTCGCGGTCGGCGGTGCGGCGATGGTCGTCGCCGGTTACGTCCGGGGTGCCGAGGGTGCCTGGGTGGCGATGGCGCTGACGGCGCTCGCGGTGCTCGTCTGGCGGATGACGGAGCCTCCCGAGGGCTATCTGAAGGACGTCACGGCGGGTGTGTTCGCGGCGTTCTACGTGCCGTTCCTGGCGACGTTCGTCGCGATGATGCTCACCGCCGACGACGGCCCGCGGCGGGTGCTGACGTTCCTGCTGCTGACGGTGGTCAGCGACACCGGGGCGTACGCGATCGGCTGGCGCTTCGGCAAGCACAAGCTGGCGCCGAGGATCAGCCCGGGGAAGACCCGCGAGGGTCTGTTCGGGGCGGTGGCCTTCGCGATGGCGGCGGGTGCGCTGTGCATGCAGTTCATGATCGACGACGGGATCTGGTGGCAGGGTCTGCTGCTGGGTCTCGCGGTGGCGGCGAGTGCGACGCTCGGCGACCTGGGTGAGTCGATGATCAAGCGTGACCTGGGCATCAAGGACATGGGCACGTTGCTGCCGGGCCACGGCGGCATCATGGACCGGCTGGATTCGCTGCTGCCGACCGCGCCGGTCGTGTGGCTGCTGTTCGTGATCTTCGTCGGTTCCGCCTGATCCGTAGGTGTGAGCCGTCAGGGCCCGTCACCCTTCGGGGTGGCGGGCCCTGACGCATATGCGCGCGATCGCCGAGCCGAAAGCACCGGATCTGGGGACAATGCGGTCATGACACCCAAGGTAGGCGCCGGTGGCGCACCCGCAGGGGCACGTCTCGTCCTGCTGACGCTCGCGGCGGGCCAGTTCCTGATGGCCCTCGACAGCTCCGTCATGAACGTCGCGATCGCGACCGTGGCCGACGACGTGGGCACGACGGTGACCGGGATCCAGGGAGCCATCACCGCCTACACGCTGGTCATGGCGATGTTCATGATCCCCGGGGGCAAGGTCGGGGTGCTGATCGGCCGCAGGCGCGCGTTCATGATCGGCTGTGTGATCTACGGCTGTGGCTCACTGACCACCGCGCTCGCGCCGAACCTTCCCGTACTGCTGCTCGGCTGGTCCTTCCTCGAAGGCATCGGGGCGGCGCTCATCCTGCCGTCGATCGTGGCGCTGGTGGCCGGCAACTTCCCCACCGAACGCCGTGCCGCGGCGTACGGCATCGTGGCGGCGGCGGGCGCCGTGGCCATCGGGCTCGGGCCGCTCATCGGCGGTGTCGCCACGACCTACTTCTCCTGGCGCTGGGTCTTCGCCGGCGAGGTCCTGGTGGTACTCGTCATCCTGGTGTTCGCCCGCCGCATCACCGACACCGTCGACGAGGAACGCCCGCGCATCGATCTGGTGGGCGCCGTCCTGTCCGCCGCCGGGCTCGGGGTCTTCGTCTACGGCGTGCTGCGCTCGGACGAATGGGGCTGGGTGCAGCCGAAGTCCGACGCGCCCGCATGGCTCGGGGTGTCGATGACCGTGTGGCTGATGATGGCGGGACTGCTTCTGATCTATCTGTTCCTCCACTGGGAGGCCCGGCTCGTCAAGCGGGGCAGGGAGCCGCTCGTCCACCCGGCCATGCTGCAGAACAAGCAGCTCACCGGCGGGCTGACGATGTTCTTCTTCCAGTACCTCGTGCAGATGGGCGTCTTCTTCGTCGTCCCGCTCTACCTCTCCGTGGCCCTGGGCCTGTCCGCCCTGCAGACCGGCGCGCGGATCCTGCCGCTCTCGCTGACGCTGCTGGCCGCCGCGGTCCTGATCCCGCGCTTCCTCCCCGACGTCTCGCCGCGGCGGGTGGTACGGCTCGGGGTGGTGGCGCTGCTCGCCGGCGCGGTCATCCTGATGGCCGCGCTGGACGCGGAGGCCGGAGCGGAGATCGTCACCGTCCCGCTGCTGCTGATCGGGCTCGGCATGGGGGCACTGGCGTCCCAGCTCGGATCGGTCACGGTGTCCGCGGTCCCTGACCGGCAGAGCGCGGAGGTCGGCGGCATCCAGAACGCCGTCACCAACCTCGGCTCCTCCATGGGCACGGCGCTCGCGGGCTCGCTGATGATCGCCGCGCTCACCTCCTCGTTCCTGGGCGCCGTGGAGCGGAACGAGGCGATCCCGGCCGAGGTCAAGAGCCAGGCCGTCGTCGAGCTGCAGAGCGGTGTCCCGTTCCTCTCGGACGCCCAGCTGACGACCGCCCTCGACGAGGCGGGCACCAGCGAGGAGGTGACGCAGGCGGCCCTGGAAGCGAACGAGGCCGCCCGGCTCGACGGCCTGAAGGCCGCCCTCGCGATCCTCGCCGGCGCGTCCGTCGTGGCGCTCTTCTTCACCCGCCGGATCCCCCGGACCCAGCCCCGCTCCCCCGCACCCTGAGGACGGCGATGCCCGCACGCTGAGACGGCGATGCCCGCGGCCTGCCGAGCGGCTGCCGGCGGCACCCTCCACGTACACCCACCTCTCGCGAGGCGAGGCGGTTCTCCCTGTCGCGGCACCGCATGGCGAGATGTGCGGACGGCCCGACGAGCGGGGAGCGGGGGCGCTAGCATCTAGCCGCCGCAGCGAGGGGGACCCATGGGCATTTTCAGAGGGCGCGAGCCTGTCTACATATGGCACCAGACAGTCACTGACGAATTCAAGGAATGCTCGGAAGTCGTGCATCGACTGCTGACGACGCATCACAGCAGATCGAACTTCCTGGCTCGGGCGTCCGGAATCTGGTTCCGCGTTTTCGGAACGGTCGAAATCTGCCTCAGTGTCGTACTTCCCCTGCTCTTCATCTACCAGGAGACCCAGACGAAGACGTGGCTCCTGGCGACCGTCAGCGTGACCATCTCCCTCTCCACCGCCTTGAAGCTGTTCTGGGGGTGGCATGAGGGGTGGTGGACGTATCGCGCCCAGAGGGTGGCAATTCGGCGAGAGATCAGCGAATGGGAACTGAGCCTACTCGAGTTGCACTTCTCTGCCGAACCCGAAAAGGATGCGAGAGCGCTGGAGGTGACCAAGGAGTCCGTTTCTCGGCTTTTCGACATTCTGAACACCGAGCACGAGGAACTCCTCCGCCAGATCAATCCGCCGGAACGAGTCATCGAGAGCGTCAACCAATCACGGCAGGCGCGGCAAACGAGGAGCACGCTCCAGCAGCCTCCGCCGTGAGAGCCGGCCGGCTGAGCGCCCGGGCCTGGCGCGCGGCGTAGTCGGTCGGGCGGGGCGGGGGATTCCGTGTCAGGGCTGGACGGGGATGGATGGGCTGACGACACCGCGCTCGTCCCTCGCGGGCGGGTGGGCGGGAGGGGAGCGGGCTCGATGCCCCGCGGTGAGCCTGATCACGTGAGAGCGGACCGGTGCGGGCCGTGCGAGGGCCGTCGGAGACGGCCCCGGGGCCCCCGGGGCGATCAGGGCCGGGGGCCGGAAGCCCTGGGGACCGGGAACTGTCTGCGACACTGGTAGCACCATGCCCAAGCCCGGAGAACTCACTTTCGTCGCCCCCCGCGGAGCCAAGAAGCCGCCGCGGCACCTGGCCGACCTCACGCCCGCCGAGCGGAAGGAGGCCGTCGCCGCGATCGGCGAGAAGCCCTTCCGCGCCAAGCAGCTGTCCACCCACTACTTCGCGCGGTACGCGCACGATCCCGCCGAGTGGACGGACATTCCGGCCGCCTCGCGGGAGAAGCTGGCCGGGGAGCTGCTGCCCGATCTGATGTCCGTGGTGCGGCACATCTCGTGCGACGACGACACCACCCGTAAGACCCTGTGGCGGCTGCACGACGGCACGCTCGTCGAGTCGGTGCTCATGCGCTACCCGGACCGGGTGACCATGTGCATCTCCTCGCAGGCCGGCTGCGGGATGAACTGCCCGTTCTGCGCGACGGGGCAGGCGGGGCTCGACCGGAACCTGTCGACCGCCGAGATCGTGCACCAGATCGTGGACGGTATGCGGTCCCTGCGGGACGGGGAGGTGCCCGGAGGACCGGCGCGGCTCTCCAACATCGTGTTCATGGGCATGGGGGAGCCGCTCGCGAACTACAAGCGGGTCGTCGGCTCGATCCGTCGGCTGACCGACCCCGAGCCGGACGGTCTGGGGCTCTCGCAGCGCGGGATCACCGTGTCCACGGTGGGTCTGGTGCCGGCGATGCTGCGGTTCGCCGACGAGGGCTTCAAGTGCCGCCTCGCGGTCTCGCTGCACGCTCCCGACGACGAGCTGCGGGACACGCTGGTGCCGGTGAACACGCGCTGGAAGGTGCGTGAGGTTCTCGACGCGGCCTGGGAGTACGCGGAGAAGTCCGGGCGCCGGATCTCCATCGAGTACGCCCTCATCCGGGACATCAACGACCAGGCGTGGCGGGGTGACCTGCTCGGCCGGCTGCTCAAGGGCCGTCGGGTGCACGTCAACCTGATCCCGCTGAACCCGACGCCGGGTTCGAAGTGGACGGCGTCTCGTCCGGAGGACGAGAAGGCCTTCGTGGAGGCCATCGCGCGCCATGGCGTGCCGGTGACCGTGCGGGACACCCGAGGTCAGGAGATCGACGGTGCCTGTGGACAGCTGGCGGCCGCCGAGCGCTGACCTTGTAGTCTGAGCTCGAACACATCTCCATATTCCGACAGGGGAGCGCCACAGCGCTGAGAGTGCGGTCACCGTAGGACCGCAGACCCTCTGAACCTTGCCCAGGTCATTCTGGGTAGGAAGTTCGGTCGTTAACTCAAGCTGTTGCGCCCTGCCCGCGCCCGGTTCGCCGGTCGTGGGCAGGGCCGCGTCTCTTCCTGGTCATACCCAGGAGGAATCTCAGTGAGCACCAATCCGGTGAGCATCAAGAAGGCCGCCGCCGCCGCGCTCGTCGCGGCGCTGGGCGTCACCACCCTTGCCGCCTGCGGCACGGACGACGTCCGTGAGGCGGCCGGCAAGTCCGGCGCGCCCGCGCCGAAGACCGTGACCCTCGTGAGTCACGACTCGTTCAACGCCTCCAAGGAGGTGCTGGCCGCGTTCACGAAGCAGACGGGTTTCACCGTCAAGGTCCTGAAGAGCGGCGACGCGGGCGAGGCCGTCAACAAGGAGATCCTGACCAAGGGCTCTCCGCAGGGCGATGTCTTCTTCGGTGTCGACAACACCCTGCTGTCCCGCGCCCTCGACAACGGCATCTTCGTGCCGTACGAGGCGAAGGGCCTGGACCGGGTCCCGGCCGCGTACCAGCTGGACAAGGAGCACCGGGTCACGCCGATCGACTCGGGTGACATCTGCGTCAACTACGACAAGAAGTACTTCGCCGACAAGAAGCTGGCGCCGCCGGTGACCTTCGACGACCTGGCGAAGCCCGCGTACAAGGACCTGCTCGTGGTCGAGAACCCGGAGCGGTCCTCCCCGGGTCTCGGCTTCCTGCTCGGTACGGCCGCGAAGTACGGCGACGACGGCTGGCAGGCGTACTGGACGAAGCTCAGGGCGAACGGTGTGAAGACCGTCGACAGCTGGGAGCTGGCGTACAACCAGGAGTTCTCCGGTTCGGCCGGTGGCAAGCAGGCGAAGGGCGACCGGCCGCTGGTCGTGTCGTACGCCTCCAGCCCGCCGGTGGAGGTGCTGTACGGCGAGCCGCAGCCGAAGGTGGCGCCCACCGGGGTCTCCACGGGCACCTGCTTCCGGCAGACGGAGTTCGCGGGCCTGCTGAACGGGGCGAAGAACCCCGAGGGCGGCAAGGCGCTGATCGACTTCCTGATCTCGAAGAAGTTCCAGGAGGACATGCCGCTGCAGATGTTCGTCAACCCGGTGGCGAAGGACGCGGCGCTGCCGGAGCTGTTCACCAAGCACGGTGTGGTCGTCGACAAGCCGGAGACCATGGCGCCCGAGAAGATCGCAGAGAAGCGTGACCCGTGGATCCAGCAGTGGTCGTCGCTCGTTCTGAAGTAGTCCCCGACCGCGGGGGAAGCGCGGCGCGGCTCGGCCTGATGGTCGTGCCCGTCGTCTTCTTCGCGCTCTTCTTCGCCTGGCCCGTCGTCTCGATCGTCGAGCGCGGGCTGCGGGTCGACGGGGCGTGGCAGTTCGGCCGGTTCGGCGAGACGCTGAGCCGGCCGGAGATCCTCGACGTCCTGTGGTTCACGTTCTGGCAGGCGCTCGCCTCCACCGGGCTGACGCTGCTGATCGCGCTGCCCGGGGCGTTCGTCTTCGCGCGCTTCGACTTTCGCGGCAAGGGGCTGCTGCGGGCCGTCGTCACCGTCCCGTTCGTGATGCCGACCGTCATGGTGGGTACGGCCTTCCTCGCGCTGGTCGGGCGCGGCGGGCTCCTCGACGGGCTGTGGGGCGTGCGGCTCGACAACACGGTCTGGGCGATCCTGATCGCCCATGTGTTCTTCAACTACGCCGTGGTGGTCCGGACCGTCGGAGGGCTGTGGGCGCAGCTCGATCCGCGTCAGGAGGAGGCCGCCCGGGTCCTCGGGGCGTCCCGTTGGAGGGCGTGGCGGACCGTGACCCTGCCGGCGCTCGCCCCGTCCGTGGCCGCGGCGGCGCTGATGGTGTTCCTGTTCACGGCGAGTTCCTTCGCCGTCGTCCAGATCCTCGGCGGTTCCACGTACTCCACCCTGGAGACGGAGATCTACCGGCAGACCGTCGTCCGCTTCGATCTGACGACGGCCGCCGTGCTCACGATGGTGCAGTTCGTCGCGGTCGGCGTCGTACTCGCCGTGCACGCCAGGACCGTGCGCCGGCGGGAGACCGCGCTGAAGCTGGTCGCGCCGGAGGAGACCGCGCGCCGGCCCCGGGGCGTCGGCCAGTGGGCGCTGTTCGCGGTCGTCCTGGTGTCCGTCGCCCTGCTGATCGTGCTGCCGCTCGGGGTGCTCGTCGAGCGGTCCTTCGCCACCTCCCACGGGTACGGGCTCGACTACTACCGGGCGCTGCAGACCCCGGATCCCTCCGGCACGTTCCTCGTTCCGCTGCTGGACACGATCGGCAACTCGCTCCGGTACGCGGTCGTCGCCACGCTGATCGCCCTGGTCATCGGCGGGCTCGCGGCGGCGGCGCTGACCCGGCGGGCGGGCCGGCTCGTGCGGGGCTTCGACGCGCTGTTGATGCTGCCGCTCGGGGTGTCCGCGGTGACCGTCGGTTTCGGTTTTCTCATCACGCTCGACGAGCCGCCGTTCGATCTGCGGGCGAGCTGGATCCTCGTACCGCTCGCGCAGGCCCTGGTGGGTGTGCCGTTCGTGGTGCGGACGATGCTGCCGGTGCTGCGGGCGGTGGACGAGCGGCTGCGGGAGGCGGCGGCCGTGCTCGGGGCGTCGCCGTGGCGGGCCTGGCGGGAGGTGGATCTGCCGCTGGTGCGGCGGGCGCTGCTGATCGCCGCCGGGTTCGCGTTCGCCGTCTCACTGGGCGAGTTCGGTGCGACGGTGTTCATCGCCCGGCCCGACAGTCCGACGCTGCCGGTGGCGGTGGCCCGGCTGCTGGGCCGGCCCGGTGAACTCAACTACGGCCAGGCGATGGCCCTCTCGACGATTCTGATGGTGGTGTGCGCGGTGTCCCTGCTGCTGCTCGAACGGCTCCGGACCGAGCGCACCTCGGGGGAGTTCTGATGCTGAGGCTCGACGGGGCGACCGTGCGGTTCGGGGAGCGGGCGGTGCTGGACGCCGTGGACCTGGAGGTCGAGGAGCACGAGATCGTGTGTGTGCTCGGGCCGAGCGGCAGCGGCAAGTCGACGCTGCTGCGGGCGGTGGCCGGGCTCCAGGTCCTCGACAGTGGGCGGGTGCTGCTCGGCGGCGCCGACCAGAGCGGGGTGCCGGTGCACCGGCGGGGCGTCGGTCTGATGTTCCAGGACCATCAGCTGTTCCCGCAGCGGGACGTCGGCGGCAATGTCGCCTTCGGGCTGCGGATGCGGGGTGAGGGGAAGGCCGAGCGGACCGAGCGGGTGCGGGAGCTGCTCGACCTCGTGGGTCTGCCGGGGGCGCAGGCGCGGTCCGTCGCCGCGCTCTCCGGGGGTGAGCAGCAGCGGGTGGCGCTGGCCAGGGCGCTGGCGCCCCGGCCGCGGCTGCTGATGCTGGACGAGCCTCTCGGCCAGCTCGACCGGGGGCTGCGGGAGCGGCTGGTGGTGGAGCTGCGGCAGCTTTTCGGGCGGCTCGGTACGACGGTTCTCGCGGTGACCCACGATCAGGGCGAGGCGTTCGCGCTCGCCGACCGGGTGGTGGTCATGCGGGACGGGCGCATCGCCCAGGCGGGTGCGCCCGTCGAGGTGTGGTCGCGGCCGGCGTCGGAGTTCGTGGCCCGTTTCCTCGGCTTCGACAACGTGGTGGCGGCGCGGGTGACCGGGGTCGTCGCGGACACGGTGTGGGGGAAGGTCCCGGTGCCCGAGGACTCGCCGCAGGGCGAGCGGCGGCTTCTCGTCCGGCCGGGCGGGGTGCGGCCGGTGCCCGCGGAAGGGGGGCCGGCGTGGACGGTGGAGTCGCGGACCTTCCGGGGCAGCCATGTGGCGGTACGGCTCCGTCCGGCGGACGGGCCGGTGCTGGACGCCGAGCTTCCGCTGCGGGAGGTGCCGGAAGTGGGCGCCGAGGTGGGGGTGGCCTTCCGGGCGGAGGACGTGGTCGTGCTGGGTGACGACACGCCGTAGCGGCGCCTCGTGGTGGGTGCGATGAGTTTTTCCCTCCGGGGGAGTCTCCTTGGTGGTGTTCCGTCGTCTCGTTGTCTCACGCACAGGAGGAAAGTCATGGGCGAGCAGCTGCTCAGAGTCCAGAACTTCATGGTCTCGTCCGACGGTTTCGGTACCGGTGAGGGGCAGAGCCTCGAACATCCCTTCGGGCACGCGGATCCCGGGGCCATGTTCTCCTGGGCGGGTGCCACGGCGAGCTGGCCCAACCGGACCGAGCCCGGTGGCAGCCGCGGTCTCGACGACTACTTCACCCGGGACTTCTCCCACAACATCGGTGCCGAGATCATGGGCCGCAACAAGTTCGGGCCCCAGCGGGGACCCTGGCAGGACCACGAGTGGCAGGGCTGGTGGGGTGACGAGCCTCCGTTCCACACGCCGGTGTTCGTCATGACCCATCATCCGCGCCCGTCGTTCACGCTCTCCGACACCACGTTCCACTTCGTCGACGACGAGCCGGCGAGCGTTCTCGCGCGGGCGAAGGAGGCGGCGGACGGCAAGGACGTCCGGCTCGGAGGCGGGGCCACCGTCATCCGGGAGTTCCTCGACGCCGGCCTGGTCGACGCCCTGCACGTCGCGGTGGCGCCGGTGAAGCTCGGCGCGGGGGTACGGCTCTGGGAGTCGCCCGACGAGCTGCTCGACCGGTTCCACCGCGACGTCGTGCCCAGCCCGGGCGGTGCGGTCACGCACCACATCTACTGGCGGAAGTGACCCGGGAGCCTCACCGGCAGCGGTCGCAGGCCCCGCGCGCCGCCCGCTGGTACAGGAGGGTGGCGCGGCCCAGGGCCAGGCCGTAGCAGGAGAAGCCGCCGTAGGCGACGGCGAACACCCAGGGGGCGTGGTCGGCGAGGTCCAGGTCGACCGCCCCCGTCCAGACCAGTACGCCGGTCGCGGCCAGGAACGCCCCGAACGGTGCGAGCGCGCCCGCCCCGGCCCAGCCGAGCGCGAGCAGCGGCAGCCGGGGCAGCCGGCGCCCCCAGGGGCGGGTCAGCGCGAGCGCGAGGACCATGCCGAGGACGGCGAGGACCGCGGTGACGTCGACCCCGTGGTCGTACAGCCGGAGGCCCAGGTCGCTCGTGTACTCCGGGTCGGCGCCGGGGCGGCCGGTGCCGGTGAATCCGGGGGTCACGCCGAGCGCCCAGGCCGTCTTCAGCGTGGCGTACGGGACGAGGGCGGCGACGGCGACCGGGCCCGCCCGGGTGCCGCTCTCCCGCGCCGACGCGGCGGGGGCGCGTCCGCCGCAGTGGAGGCAGGTGCCGCGCGCCCTTCGGCGGTGGGCGAGGGCCGCGTTGCCCCAGAGGACCGCGCCGAGGACGGCGAGACCCTGGTTCGCCAGAGCGGCCCAGTCGATCGGCGGCTGGTTGCGGGACAGGAGGAACAGCAGATGGAGGGGGCTGAGGAGGGCGGCGAAACCCGAGGTCAGGCAGAGTGCGACGACCGCCCACGCCGCCGTGGACAGCCACCTCGCGGCCGGGCGGCGGAGCAGTGCGTACGCGAGGACGGCGGCGGTCCCGTACAGCACCGCCGCGGTCGCCTCGGCGGCGGTGCCCGTCCCCTTGGTGAGGAGCGCGTAGCCGAACGCGGGCCCGGTGAGGGCGGCGAGGGCCGCGCCCGCCGCGTACAGGAGTGACCAGAGGAGGGCGGCGCGACCCGTCCAGGAGGGCCGGTCGGCCCAGGGGGGTCCGTCGGTCCGGGACGGGCCGTCGGCCAGGAGTCTCTTCGGCGTCAAGGTCCGAGCCTCCCGGGGGAGGGCCCCGGTGGTCGTCGGCCCGTGGTCGGGTCCCGCTCCGCCGCGCGGGGGAGACGGGAGGCGCCGGGGTCACTCCTTCGTCAGGCGTTCCAGGGCGTCGGGGGCCTCGTCGATCGAGTCGACCAGTGCGATCCGGGCGGCCATCGGACGGTTTCCGGCGAGGGACTTCAGGAGGGGCCAGGCCGGGAGGTGTTCGGTCCAGTGGGCGCGGTCGACCAGGACCATCGGGGTCGGGGTGCCCCGCGAGCCGTAGTAGTTCGGGGTCGCGTTGTCGAAGATCTCCTGGACCGTGCCCGCCGCGCCCGGCAGGAAGACGACGCCCGCGGTGCAGCGGGCGAGCAGGCCGTCCTCCCGGGTGGCGTTGGCGAAGTACTTGCCGATGTGGCCGGCGAAGGCGTTCGGCGGCTCATGGCCGTAGAACCAGGTGGGGATGCCGATCGAGTCGCCGCCGTGGGGCAGCCGGGCCCGTACCGTGAAGGCCGCGCGGGCCCACTCCGTCACCGACGGTTCGAACGACGGGACGTCGGCGAGCAGGGTGAGGGCCTCGGTCAGGGATTCGTCGGGGAGCGGCGCCAGGTACGCGCCGAGGTTCGCGGCCTCCATCGCGCCGGGGCCGCCGCCGCTCGCCACGGTGAGGCCGGCGCGCGCCAGCGATCGGCCGAGGCGGGCGGCGCCCGCGTACGCCTCCGTGCCCCGGCCCATGGCGTGCCCGCCCATGACGCCGACGACCCGGGCGCCGTCGAGGAGTTCGTCGAGGGCGTCGGAGATGGCGTCGTCGTGGATCGAGCGGAGCATCGAGGCGAGGATGTCGCCGTCGGCCGTGGTCCGGCCGAACCACTCGTGGGCGAGGGCGTCCGGCGTCGTCTCGTATCCCTGGTCCATGATCCCGTCGAACAGTTCCCCGGGGGAGTAGAGCGCGGCCCGGTACGGGTCGAAGGGCAGGTCGGGCACGGGCGGGAAGACGAGCGCCCCGTCGGCGCGGACCTTGGCCGCGGCCTCGGGCTCCATGGGGCAGCCGAGGAAGACGGCTTCGGTGGTGACCGCGGTGAGGAGGGCGAAGGTCCGGCCGGTGAGGTCGACCGACTGCACCCGGTGTCCGGCGAGCGAGCCCGGCCGGGCGAGCGCCTCGTCGAACTCGTCGAGCGTGTGGATCTCGCGCCCGTGCCCGCGGGGTCCGGGCGGCCGGTGTGCCGGTGGAAGCGTCGCCATGGGCCCACGATAGGGGCGGCACCGGTGGTGCCGCCCCCGCGGGCCGCGGGCCGCGGTGTCAGCCCGTCAGCGGCAGTGCCGCCAGTCGCGCGACCAGCCAGGTCAGCGGGAGGAAGACGGCGAGCAGGACGCCCGCGCGCATCAGGGCCGCCGAGCGGAGCACCGTCGGCGGGGCGCCGATGCGGAGGAGTGCCTCGGTGGTGTGGGCGCGGCCCTGCTTCGATTCCAGCGCGGCGGTCAGCAGGGTGGCCGTCGTGCAGGCCAGGATGAGGGCCGCGCCGAGGCCGGTGAGCGGGCCGAAGGCGTCGGAGCCGGTGTCCGCGTCGTACAGGGCCGCGGCGGCGAGGATTCCGGAGATCACCGCGCTGACCACGCCGAGGGGGCGGCCGATACGGCGCGACTCGTCCATCAGGACGCGGCCGGCGAGCAGCCGGACGGCGCCCGGCCGGACGGCCTGGAGGAGCCGGCCGCAGCCGTGGGTGATGCCCGGGCCCGCCATGGCGAGGCCGAGGGCGGTGAGGACCCAGCCGGCCAGGACGCCCGCCGGGTTGCCGTCGAAGCGGCCGGGCAGCGGGAGTCCGTCGGCGGCGCCGCTGCGGCCCGCGTATGTCTCGATCGCCAGGCCGACCGCGACCAGGGCGATGCCCCACGGCAGTCCGGACGGCACGGGCTTCTCCGCGCCCTGCGGTTCGGCGGGCGCGGTGCGGGGGCGTAGGGCGAGGCCGGCGGCGGTGGCGGCGGCGACCGGGAGCACGGCGAGCAGGGTGAGGGCGGCGGCGAGCGGGATCGGCTGGTCGGCGGCGAGGAGCTCGGCGGCGGCCCCGTCGAAGGGCAGTCCCGTGATGTCGCCGCGCAGGTGCAGATAGAACAGCAGCGCGACCATGGAGCCGAGGGTGCAGGCGACGGCGGTCGAGGCGGCGGCGATCGCGGTGAGCCGGGCGGGGCCGAGGCCGATCGCCGAGAGTCCGGGGCGCGGGCGGGTGCTGGGGTCGGTGCGGGCCACCGCGACGGCGAACTGGACGGTGGCGGCGAGCGGCAGGGCGCACCAGAGGAGTCGCAGGACGGACGCCGAGGACCGGTCGGGATGCCCGACGGCGTAACCGAGGGTGCAGAGCAGGAGGAAGCCCACCCCCGCGGCCGCGGCGGCGACGAGGAGCCGGCGCGTGAGGACGAGGGGGTGGGCCCCGCGGGCTAGACGGAGAGCGAGCACGCGGCGACGCCCTCCGCCCCTGACGCCGGGGGTACGGTGCCGACCCGGCGTCCGTCGAGCAGGGCGACCGTGCGGTCGGCGAACGCCGCGACCTCGGCGTCGTGGGTGGCGAGGAGCACGGTGATGCCGTGGGAGCGGGCGGCGGCCGTCAGGGTGCGCAGGACCTGTGCGCCGTCGGCCCGGTGCAGGGTCGCGGTGGGTTCGTCGGCGAAGAGCACCGACGGGGTGGTGACCAGGGCGCGGGCGATGGCGATGCGCTGGCGCTGGGAGTGGGTGAGGGCGTGCGGGCGACTGCGGGCGCAGCCGCCGATGTCGAGGCGTTCCAGCCATTCCAGGGCGGCGGTCTTCGCGGCCCGGTGGGAGACGCCGCGCAGCAGCAGGGGCAGGGCGGTGTTCTCCCAGCCGGTGAGCTCGGGGACGAGTCCGGGCTCGGGGTCGATCCAGCCGAAGCGGTCGCGGCGGAGCCGTTCGCGTTCGGCGGGGCCGAGGGTGTGGACGGGGCTGCTGTTGAACCAGACTTCGCCCTGCTGGGCGAGGAGCTGGCCGGACAGGCAGCGCATGAGGGTGGTCTTGCCGCTGCCGCGCGGTCCGACGAGGGCGAGGATCTCGCTCTCGCGGATGCCGAGGGAGACGCCGCTGAGGGCGTCCGAACCGCCCAGGGCGCAGTGCAGGGAACGCGCCCAGAGCACGTCGTTGTCCGGTGGGGCCATCGCGTACACCTCGATGTCGGATCCGATCTGAGTTCCCCCGTCCGGGGGAACGAAGGGACGGGCCTGTCGGTCACTGGGCACCGTAAGGATTCAGATCCGTTTGTACGGACAGCACACGGCCCGGGGCGCGGCCATCCACTCGGATGGCCGCACACCCGGGCCGGGGTCACGCCATGAGGGTGGCGTGGGGTCCGTCGCCGTCTCCCGTGAGGGCGGGGACGGCGGCGGGGACGATCAGAGCTTGGTCCACGCCTCGGTCAGCACCGAGCGCAGGATGCCTTCGATCTCGTCGAAGGTGCCCTGGTCGGCGATGAGCGGCGGGGCCAGCTGGATGACCGGGTCGCCACGGTCGTCGGCACGGCAGTACAGGCCGTTCTCGAAGAGCGCCTTGGAGAGGAAGCCGTACAGGACGCGCTCGGTCTCCTCGTCCGTGAAGGACTCCTTGGTGACCTTGTCCTTGACGAGCTCGATGCCGTAGAAGAAGCCGTTGCCGCGGACGTCGCCGACGATCGGGAGGTCGTGCAGCTTCTTCAGGGTGTTGAAGAAGTTGCCCTCCTGGTCGAGGACGTGCTGGTTCAGGCCTTCCTTGTCGAAGATGTCGAGGTTGGCGATCGCGACCGCCGACGACACCGGGTGGCCACCGAAGGTGTAGCCGTGGAGGAAGGTGTTGTCGCCCTTGTAGAAGGGCTCCGCGATGCGGTCGGAGACGATGCAGGCGCCGATCGGGGAGTAGCCCGAGGTCATGCCCTTGGCGCAGGTGATCATGTCGGGCACGTAGCCGAACTTGTCACAGGCGAACATCGTGCCGAGCCGGCCGAAGGCGCAGATCGTCTCGTCGGAGACGAGCAGGACGTCGTACTGGTCGCAGATCTCGCGGACGCGCTGGAAGTAGCCGGGCGGCGGCGGGAAGCAGCCGCCGGCGTTCTGCACCGGCTCCAGGAAGACGGCGGCGACGGTGTCGGCGCCCTCGAAGAGGATCTCCTGCTCGATCTGGTCGGCGGCCCAGCGGCCGAAGGCCTCGGGGTCGTCGCCGTAGATCGGGGCGCGGTAGATGTTGGTGTTCGGCACCTTGTGCGCGCCGGGGACCAGCGGCTCGAAGGGGGCCTTCAGGGCCGGCAGGCCGGTGATGGACAGGGCGCCCTGCGGGGTGCCGTGGTAGGCGACCGCACGCGAGATGACCTTGTACTTGGTGGGCTTGCCCTGCAGCTTGAAGTACTGCTTGGCCAGCTTCCAGGCGGTCTCGACGGCCTCTCCGCCACCGGTGGTGAAGAAGACCTTGTTCAGGTCGCCCGGGGCGTAGTCCGCGAGACGCTCGGCGAGCTCGACGGCCTTGGGGTGCGCGTACGACCACACGGGGAAGAACGCGAGCTCCTTGGCCTGCTTGTACGCGACCTCGGCCAGCTCCTCGCGGCCGTGTCCGGCGTTGACGACGAAGAGACCCGCGAGACCGTCGAGGTAGCGCTTGCCCTTGTCGTCGAAGATGTAGGTGCCCTCACCACGCACGATGGTGGGAACGGGCGAGTTCTCGTACGACGACATGCGGGTGAAGTGCATCCACAGGTGGTCGTACGCGGACTTTGACATGTCACTTCGGGACTGGGTCACGATTATCGAGTTCCCCACATATAGGTCTGCTTCTTGAGCTTGAGGTAGACGAAGCTCTCGGTGGAGCGCACGCCGGGGAGGGTGCGGATGCGCCTGTTGATCACATCCAGCAGGTGGTCGTCGTCCTCGCAGACGATTTCCACCATGAGGTCGAAGGAGCCCGCGGTCATCACCACGTACTCGCATTCGGCCATGGCTGTCAGGGCTTCCGCAACCGGATCCAGGTCCCCCTCGACGTTGATGCCGACCATCGCCTGCCGTCGGAAACCCACGGTGAGCGGGTCGGTGACGGCGACGATCTGCATGACGCCCTGATCGAGCAGCTTCTGGACGCGCTGCCGTACGGCGGCTTCGGAGAGGCCTACGGCCTTGCCGATCGCCGCGTAGGGACGGCGACCGTCCTCCTGGAGCTGTTCGATGATCGCCAGGGAGACGGCGTCGATCGTCGGGGACGAACCGGTTCCGGTTCTGGAGTCTGCGCTTCGACTGGCCACGGCTTCACTGTGCACCGAGAATGTCAGTCTTGCAACCCCGGATCGATGTAATTCGTTGCCGAGGGGCTCGAATCTCGCGGAATCCGAAGTTGGAGGGGGGTGGGCCTGTTGAAAGCGTCAGTCGAGCGACTAGGCTGAGGTGTCTCGCCCATCGGGACGCCGCACAAGGACGTGCGAAGACAGAACGTGACAGGAGGGGTGGCAAGTGACCACCGAGCTGCGCCGGCTGCGTAACTACATCAACGGGGAGTTCCGCGACGCGGCCGACGGCCGCACCATCGACGTGGTCAACCCGGCGACCGGCGAGGTGTACGCCACCTCCCCGCTCTCCGGCCAGGACGACGTCGACGCCGCCATGGAGGCCGCCGCGGCCGCCTTCCCCGCCTGGCGTGACAGCACGCCGTCCGAGCGCCAGAAGGTACTCCTCAAGATCGCGGACGCCTTCGAGGAGCGCGCCGAGGACCTGATCGCCGCCGAGGTCGAGAACACCGGCAAGCCGGTCGCCCTCACCGCGAGCGAGGAGATCCCGCCGATGGTGGACCAGATCCGCTTCTTCGCGGGTGCCGCCCGGCTGCTCGAAGGCCGTTCGGCCGGCGAGTACATGGAGGGCATGACCTCCATCGTCCGCCGCGAGCCCGTGGGCGTCTGCGCCCAGGTCGCGCCGTGGAACTACCCGATGATGATGGCCGTGTGGAAGTTCGCCCCGGCGCTCGCCGCGGGCAACACCGTCGTCCTCAAGCCCTCGGACACGACCCCCGCGTCGACCGTCCTGATGGCCGAGATCATCGGACAGATCGTCCCCAAGGGCGTCTTCAACGTCGTCTGCGGCGACCGCGAGACGGGCAAGGCGATGGTCGAGCACCCGACCCCCGCCATGGCCTCCATCACCGGCTCCGTCCGCGCCGGCATGCAGGTCGCCGAGTCGGCGGCCAAGGACGTCAAGCGCGTCCACCTGGAGCTGGGCGGCAAGGCGCCGGTCGTCGTCTTCGAGGACACCGACATCGACAAGGCCGTCGAGGACATCTCCGTCGCCGGCTTCTTCAACGCCGGCCAGGACTGTACGGCCGCCACCCGCGTACTCGTCCACTCGTCCATCCACGACGAGTTCGTCGCCGCCCTCGCCAAGGCCGCCGCCGCGACCAAGACCGGCCAGCCGGACGACGAGGACGTGCTGTACGGCCCGCTCAACAACGCCAACCAGCTGAAGCAGGTCACCGGCTTCATCGACCGCCTCCCGGCCCACGCCAAGGTCGAGGCCGGCGGTCACCGCGTCGGTGACAAGGGCTACTTCTACGCCCCGACCGTCGTCTCCGGACTCAACCAGGACGACGAGATCGTCCAGAACGAGGTCTTCGGCCCGGTCATCACCGTCCAGTCCTTCACGGACGAGGCCCAGGCGCTGGAGTACGCGAACGGCGTCGAGTACGCCCTCGCCTCCTCCGTCTGGACCAAGGACCACGCCCGCGCGATGCGCATGTCCAAGGCGCTCGACTTCGGCTGCGTGTGGATCAACACCCACATCCCGCTGGTCGCCGAGATGCCCCACGGCGGCTACAAGAAGTCCGGCTACGGCAAGGACCTCTCCGCCTACGGCTTCGAGGACTACACGCGCATCAAGCACGTCATGACCTCCCTCGGCTGATCCTCGGCCCGCACGCGCCACACGGCCCCGGCACCCCGGTCGACAGGGTGTCGGGGCCGCGCCGTGTCGCTCGACGGACCGTCCATTGCCGCAGGTGGTGGCGGGCCGGGATGCTGCACGGGTGAGAGCGACAGCCAGGAACACCATGTCCCGCCGGTCCCTGCTCCGCGGCATCGGCGGTGCCGGGGCCGCGACCCTGCTCGCCGCCGGTTGCGGGGTCCCCGCCGCGTACGTCGACGAGGGCGACCGGGCGGGCCGCGACCTCTCCGCCCGGGACCGGACGCTCGACTTCGCCAACTGGCCGCTCTACATCGACACCGATGACGAGGACGCCAGGAAGCGCCCCACCCTCGACGCCTTCCGGAAGCGCACCGGGATCTCCGTCCGGTACACCGAGGAGATCAACGACAACGACGAGTTCTTCGGCAAGATCAGCCCGTCCCTGATGAACCACCAGGAGACCGGACGCGACCTGATCGTCGTCAGCGACTGGATGGCCGCCCGCTTCGTCCGCCTCGGCTGGGTCCAGGAGATGGACCGCGCCGCCCAGCCGCACGTCGCCGAACACCTCAACCCGCAGCTGAGGTCGCCCGCCTTCGACCCGGGCCGGCTGCACAGCGTCCCCTGGCAGTCCGGGATCACCGGCATCGCGTACAACCGCAGGAAGCTCGGCCGGGAACTGCGCTCCACCAAGGAGCTGTGGGCCGACGACCTGCGCGGCAAGGTCACCCTGCTGTCCGGGCTCGACGAGTCCTTCGCGCTGCTCATGATGGGCAGGGGCGTCGACGTCACCCGGTGGACCGGCGACGACTTCCACGCCCTGTGCGAGCAGGTCGAGGGTCTCGTGAGGAAGCGGCACATCCGCCGCTTCACCGGCAACGACTACATCAAGGACCTGTCGACCGGCGATGTGCTGGCCTGTCAGGCGTACTCAGGCGATGTCATCCAACTCCAGGCCGACAACCCGGACATCGAGTTCGTCGTCCCCGAGGAGGGCGCCGAGCTGTGGGCCGAGTCCCTCATGATCCCCAACCTCGCGCACCACAAGACCAACGCCGAGAAGCTCGTCGACTACTACTACGAGCCCGAGGTCGCGGCCGAGCTCGCCGCCTGGGTCAACTACGTCTGCCCGGTGCCCGCCGCCCAGCAGGTCCTCGCGGACTCCGGCGACGAGGAGCTCGTGGCTCTCGCCGAGGACCCGTTGATCTTCCCGGACGGCGCCATGCGGGAGCGGCTCGCCATCGCCCGGGACATCACGGCCCGGGAGCGGCAGGGGTTCACGAAGAGGTGGAACGCGATCGTGGGGCTGTGAGTTGAGCCGGACGTGACCACATCGAATGTGCAGACGAACGAGAGCGCGGGCGTCGACGCGCTCGCCACCTACGGGCTGTTCCTCGCCTGGGCCGTCCACGACGTCGAGGAACTGGCCTTCGGGCCGCGCTGGCTGCGGGAGAACGTGCCCCTGCTGCGCGAGCGGTTCCCCGGGGTGCCGGAGGCGGTGTGGCGGGCCGCCGAGTCCGTCGACGAGCGCGAGTTCACCCTCGCCGTCGGGGTGATGGCGGCCGTCGTCGGCGCCGCCGCCGTGGCCGGGGCCCGGTCCGGCGGCCGGTCCGCCTTCTACCAGGGGGCGTTGAACGGATTCGGACTGCACGGCCTCGTCCATCTCGCCCAGGCCGCCGCCGTGCGGGGGGTGACTCCCGGCTCCGTCACCTCCCCGCTCGTCGTCGTTCCCTTCACCCTCTGGGCGCGCGGCCGGCTGCGGCGCGCGGGGGTGCTCCGCCCCTCCGGGCTCCTGGACGTGGTCGCGGGACTGGGGGTCGCGGCGGGCGCCACCGTCCTCGCGCACGCGGTGGCGCGACGGCTGGCACCCTGTTTCTGAACGCGTTCAAGACAGGCGTACGCTGGCCCCATGAGCGACACGAACGGGCCGAGAGCCCTTCTCAAGCGCATCCGCGTCTGGCTGATCGTCTTCGTCGTCTGTCTGGTGCTGAGCGGGATCACCGCCTTCCCGCTCGTCACCGAACTCCGCCTCCTCGACTCCGCGCTGACCGGCCGGGCCGCCCCCGTCGCCGACCTGCTCCCCGGGCTCGCCGAATGGATCCACCGGGTCCGGGAAGGGCTGGAGACCACCGACAGCGAGGCTCCGTACGTCCTCTACGGAACCGACTGGCTCGCCTTCGCCCACCTCGTCATCGCGGTCGCCTTCCACGGTGTGTACCGCGACCCCGCCCGCAACATCTGGGTCGTCGAGTTCGGCATGATCGCCTGCGTCGGCGTCATCCCGCTCGCCCTGATCTGCGGACCCCTCCGGGGCATCCCCTTCTGGTGGTCGGTCATCGACATGTCCTTCGGCGTCGTCGGGATCCTGCCGCTGCTCCACGTACGCCGGATGATCAAGCGCCTGGAGGCCGTCACGGCGACGGCGACCCGGGAGGCCGTACCCGCGTAACCGCCTCCCGCGGCCTCGCGGGTCACTCCGGGAGGCCGTACGTGGCCACCATGAGCTTCAGCGCCGTCGGGTTCATGTCCTGGCCCTTCGCGTCGGTGGAGTTCACGCTGTAGACGAGCGTGCGCGCGCCGTCGCGGGTCGAGGCGACGGCCGTGTTGTACCCCCAGCGGCCGCCGGTCTTGCCCCACACCTCACGCCCGCCGAGCCGCTTCATCGACAGGCCGACGGAGTACGCGGCCGGGGCGCCGCTCTGCGCGTCCGGCACCTTCGGCAGCGTGAACATCTCCTCCAGGAGCGGTCCGCGCACCACCCGGCCCGCGAACAGCGCCCGGACTAAGCGCTCCAGGTCGACGGTGGTCGAGACGATGTCCCCCGCCGCCCAGCCGTCCGTCGCCCGCCACACGGAGGCGTCACGCAGACCGGTCGTGCCGTCGTCGAGCCGCATCGTCTGATAGCCGTGGTTGTACGGCCCGGTGATCTCGGCGGCCTGCCGGGGGAAGTACGTGTTCCGCAGGCCCAGCGGGCGCAGGATCCGGCGTTCCACCTGGTGCTCGTACGTGTCGCCCGTGACCCGCTCCACGATCAGTCCGGCGATCGTGTACCCGATGTTGAGGTAGTGCTGGCGGGTACCGGGCCGGAACTCGCGCGGCTTCGCGGTCGCCGACCGGACCATCTCCCGCGGGTCGTGGATGTCGAAGCGGTGGGCGTACCACTCCTCCACCGTCTCGCCCGGCATGTCGGCGGCCGGGATGCCGTGGGTGTGGTTCAGGAGCTGGCGGACGGTCACCCGGCCGTAGCGGCCCGGGATCAGCTCCGGCAGGTACGAGCGGGCGGTGCGGTCCAGGTCGATCCGGCCCTCGGCCGCGAGCTGGAGGACGGTCGCCGCCGTGAACACCTTCGTCACGGAACCGGCCCGGAAGCGGGCGGCCGGGTCCGCCGGCGCACCGGACTCCAGGTCGTGGACGCCCGCGCTGCCCTGCCAGGAACCCTCGGTGCCGCCGACCCGGACGAGCGCGGCCGTGGCGTCGGCGCGGGGGAGACCCGCGATCACCTTCTCCAGGGCCGAGTCCGCCGACGGCGCCGTGGAGGCGGCGGCCGGGGCCGCCGGGGCCGTCGCGAAGGCCGGGGTCAGGGCCGGGCCCGCTGCGACGCCGAGCACCAGGGCCGCGGCGAGCAGCGTGCGGGTGGACTTCCTCATGGTCAACTCCGGTGGTGTGAGCCGTTGTTCTCGATGGCTCCATCCTGCTGACCTGCGGCGATCGGCGGATCGCCCGCACCGGTGGTCTTCCGCGGGTCAGTTCCTCGCCGACGCGGGGGAGGAACCCCGCCCCTCGGCTCCCCCGGGCGGGGGAGAGCCCGCCGCGACCAGCCCCGTCTCGTACGCGCAGATCACCGCCTGGATGCGGTCGCGCAGGCCCAGCTTGGCCAGGACGTTCCCGACGTGGGTCTTCACCGTGTGGTCGCTGACCACCAGCTCCGCCGCGATCTCGGCGTTGGAAAGGCCCCGGGCGAGCAGCAGCAGCGTCTCCCGCTCCCGGCCGGTCAGCACGTCGAGCCGGGGGTCGGGGGCCGTCCGGCGGGGGCCGCCCGCGGTGTACTGCTCCACCAGCCGGCGGGCCACGGACGGGGCGAGCAGTGAGTCGCCGGCCGCCACCACCCGTACCGCGTGCACCAGGTCGTCCCGGCGCACGTCCTTGAGGAGGAAACCGCTCGCGCCCGCGTGCAGCGCCTCGTACACATACGCGTCGGTGTCGAAGGTCGTCAGGATCACCGTCCGGCAGCCGGACTCCGCGCCGATCACCCGGCAGGCCTCGATGCCGTCGGTCCCCGGCATCCGGACGTCGAGCAGCGCCACGTCGGGGGCGTGCCGGCGCACCGCCTCGATCGCCTCCGCCCCGTCCCCGGCCTCCGCCACCACCTCGATGTCCGGCTGCGCGTCGAGGATCATCGCGAAGCCGCTGCGGACCAGTTCCTGGTCGTCCGCGACCACCACCCGGATCGTCGTCATCTCCCCACCTCCGCCGTGGAGGGTACGGGGAGCAGGACCCGCACCTCGAACCCCCGGCCGTCCGGTCCCGTGCCGGTCGTCGCCGTCCCGCCGTGGGCGGCGGCCCGCTCCCTGATGCCGGTCAGGCCGTGCCCGCCGGAGCCGGTGGCCCCGGCGCCCGCCGTCCCGGGGCCGGCCGTCCTGGAGCCGGCCGTCCTGGGGCCGCGGCCGTCGTCCGTCACCGTGACCCGCAGGACGCCGTCCGCGTGGGTGAGCCGCACGTCGGCCCTGTGGGCGCCCGCGTGTCTGACGACGTTCGTCAGCGCCTCCTGGACGATCCGGTAGGCGCTCGCGCCGGTCGCCGCGGGCAGCGCCCGTACCCCGCCCTCCGTCGTGTACTCCACCAGCAGACCGCCGGCCTTCACCCGCTCCACCAGTTCGGGGATCCCGGAGATGCCCGGCTGGGGCTCGCGCGGCGGCGCGCCCTCGGAGCCGTCCCGCAGCAGCCCCAGCATCTGCCGGAGCTGGGTCATCGCCTCGCGGCCCGTCTCCGAGATCGCCTCGAACGCGGCCTCCGCGCGCTCCGGCGCCGTCCGTACCGCCACCGGCCCCGCCTCCGCCTGCACGATCATCAGGCTGACGGCGTGCGACAGGATGTCGTGCATCTCCCGCGCGATCCTGGCCCGTTCGCGCGCGGCGGCCCGTTCGGCCTCGATGCGGTGGGCGCGCTGCCGGGCGTCCTGGAGCCGGCCGAAGACATAGGCGGCGCCGAACACGAAGAGCGAGAAGGTCAGTTCACGCGCGGACTGGGTGTTGAGCCAGACGGAGGCCGGTACCGCGACCAGCAGCAGCCCCGCCGTCACGAGCCGCTTCCACGCCGGGGAGAGGAGCGCGATCGTGTAGACGCCGACGAGCCCGGTGTACGGCAGGGGCTGTCCCGGCCCCTCCAGGGCCAGTTTGTACAGTGCGCTCGCCGCCATGATCGCCAGCAGCACGGTGAGCGGCGCGCGTCGCCGCCAGACGAGCGGCAGCACGGTGAGGGTCGTCAGCCCGTACGCGCTCCAGGTCGCCGGTTCGATCTCGGGCGGGCGCGGCACCACGAACGGCATGGTCATCGCCGCCTGGACGAGCAGCGCGATGCCGAGGTCCACGGCCCACGGGTTCGCCGCGCCCCAGTTCCGCGCCCGCTCCCACCGGGCGCGTATCTCCCCCCGTGCGTCCATTACGGCTTGCGGCCCACCGCGCCGAACTGCGCGACCACATAGGCCTCTTCGGCGGTGGTGCGCCAGCGGGAGCAGGAGACGACGCCCGGCTCCAGGAGGTCGAGGCCCTCGAAGAAGGAGAGGAACTCGTCCCGGCTGCGGGCGGTGATCGGCGGGGTCGCGTTCTCGTTCCAGAAGGCCATCGCGGCCTTGTTGCCCTCGCCGCCGAGCTCCGGCTCCAGGGTGGGGTGGGTCAGCACCAGATAGCTGCCGGAGGGGACGGCGTCCATCAGGGTGCGGACGATCGTCCGGGCCGCTTCGGTGTCCAGGACGAAGTTGAGGATGCCGAGCATCATGACCGCGACCGGCCGGGAGAGGTCGAGCGTCGCGTCGGCCGCCGCCAGGATCTTCTCCGGGTCGTGCGCGTCGGCGTCCACGTACTCGGTGATCCCCTCCGGCGCGCTGGTCAGGAGGGCGCGGGCGTGGGTGAGGACGATGGGGTCGTTGTCGACGTAGACGATCCGGGCGTCGGGCGCGGACCGCTGCGCCACCTCGTGGGTGTTGTCGGCGGTCGGCAGGCCCGTACCGATGTCGAGGAACTGGCGTACGCCCCGCTCGGCGGCCAGATGGGTCACGGCGCGGCCGAGGAACGCCCGGTCGGCGCGCGCCACTTCGCCGATGCTCGGGTAGAAGCCCGTGACCTGGTCGCCGACCGCGCGGTCGACCGGGTAGTTGTCCTTGCCGCCCAGCCAGTAGTTCCACACCCGGGCGTTGTGGGCGATGTCGGTCCGGATCCGGTCGTTCATGGGCGAGCCTTTCGCAGGACGGAGGCGAGTGCGTCGACCCTGTTCGTGGTGACCGAGTCGACCCCGTTCTTGATCAGCTTACGCATGGTGCGCGAGGTGTCCGCGGTCCAGGCCGAGACGAGCAGTCCGTCCCGGTGCACCCGCTCGGTCAGCTCCCGACTCACCAGACCGAAGCGGTAGTTGAGCCATCGCGGGCGCACCGCGTCGAGCAGCACCGGCCGGGGCGGGGCGAGCGAGGTCCATGTCAGGGCGATCTCGGCGGCGGGGTCGGCGGCGCGCACCTGGAGCATGGCGACGGCGCCTGCGCAGTAGTACACCCGCTCCCCGGCGCCGCACTCGCGGACCGTACGGACGATGGTGCGGACCGAGTCCTCGTCGCCGCCCGGCAGATCCAGCATCAGCCGGTTCTCCCCGGCCGTGAGCAGCGCCTCGCGCAGGGTCGGGACGCCGTCGTACGTGAGCTCGCGGACCTGCTCGTGCGAGAGCGTGGAGAGGGGCCGGTCGTGGCCCCAGAGGCGTTTCAGGGTGTCGTCGTGGAGGAGGACGGGCACTCCGTCCTTCGTCAGCCGGACGTCGATCTCGACGGCGTCCGCCCCCCGCTCGATCGCCGAGGCGATCGAGCGGAGCGTGTTCTCGCGGACGCGGTACGGGTCGCCGCGATGGCCCACGACGGTGACGAGGGCCGTGCTGTCCGCGGCTTCCGCTGTGGTTTCCGCGGCGGTCCGCACGGCGGCGAGGGGGTCCATGGCGGTGTCGGAGTCCATGGCCCCCATTCTCGCCGTCGTCAGCGGGCGAGCCAGTTGTCGGTGTACGTGTCGATCTCGGCGGCGATCCGGGCCTTCCCGGCCGCGTCGAGGAAGGAGGCCTCCACCGCGTTCTTGGCGAGGCCGGCGACACCGCGCTCGTCGAGACCGAGGAGTCGGGCGGCGACCGCGTACTCGTTGTTGAGGTCGGTGCCGAACATCGGCGGGTCGTCGCTGTTGATCGTGACGAGGACGCCGGCGTCCACCATCCGCCGGAGCGGGTGCTCGTCCAGGGTGGCGACGGCGCGGGTGGCGATGTTCGAGGTCGGGCAGACCTCCAGGGCGATGCGGTGCTCCGCCAGGTGCGCGAGGAGCGCCGGGTCCTGGACCGAGCTGGTGCCGTGGCCGATCCGCTCGGCGCCCAGGTCGTTGATCGCGTCCCAGATCGTCTGCGGGCCGGTCGTCTCGCCCGCGTGCGGGACGGAGTGCAGACCGGCCGCCCTGGCGCGGTCGAAGAACGGCTTGAACTGGGGACGAGGCACGCCGATCTCCGGGCCGCCGAGGCCGAAGGAGACCAGTCCGTCGGGGCGCAGCCCGTCGGTGGTGGCGAGCCGGGCGGTCTCCTCGGCGGAGACGAGGCCGGCCTCGCCCGGGATGTCGAAGCACCAGCGCAGGACGGTGCCGAACTCGGCCTCGGCCGACTTGCGGGCGTCCTCGATCGCCGCCATGAAGGCGTGCTCGTCGATGCCCCGGCGGGTGGAGGAGTAGGGGGTGATGGTCAGCTCGGCGTACCGGATGTTCTGCCGGGCCATGTCACGGGCGACCTCGAAGGTCAGCAGCCGGACGTCCTCGGGGGTGCGGACCAGGTCGACGACCGACAGGTAGACGTCGATGAAGTGCGCGAAGTCGGTGAACGAGAAGTAGTCGGTCAGCGCCTCCGGGTCCGTGGGGACCTTGGAGTCGGGGTGCCGGGCCGCGAGCTCGGCGACGATCCGGGGCGAGGCCGAACCGACGTGGTGGACGTGCAGCTCGGCCTTGGGGAGGCCCGCGATGAAGGGATGGAGATCGGTCATCGGATCATCGTAGGCCGGAAGGTTCCCCCTCAGGGGGGAGGCCGTAGCATGGCGGGACCATGATGGGGGAGGCCCATGTCTGACAATCGAGACCAGTCGCGGGACGGGTACGACCCGACGGACCCGTGGGCTCCGCCGAACCGCGACGGGGTGGAACTCAGCAAGCCGGTGACGCCGTCGCCGGTGCACGACCAGCAGACCGTCACGTCCGTGCCGCTCGCGGAGCCCGGCGGCGCGGTGCCGCCGCCCCCGGTCGCCCCCGGCGGCCCGGCGGCCACGCCCGGCGCGTACGGCTACCCCGCGGCGGACACCTCCGGCGGGTACGGCTATCCGACGGCCGCGACCCCGCCGCCGGCGGCCTCCGGGTACGGCTACCCCGGCTATCCGTCGTACGGCGGCGGCTATGCCGGCCAGACCGGCTACCCGCAGTCCCCGTCCAACGGCATGGGGACGACCTCGATGGTGCTCGGCATCATCGCGGTGGCGGGCTTCTGCCTGTACGGCCTGGGCGCGATCCTCGGCATCCTGGCGCTGATCTTCGGCATCATCGGCCTGAAGAAGGCGGGCCGGGGCGAGGCGACCAACCGGGGCATGGCGATCGCGGGCATCGTGCTCGGTGCGATCGGCACCCTGATCAGCGCCGTCTTCCTGGGCTTCATGATCTGGGCGATCTCCCAGGACTCCACCTCCTTCGACGACTCCGGGTACGACGAGGACCCGTTCGCGTCGAGCCTGGTGGTCGAGAGCGGCCGCTGAGCGGCACACGGCCGAAGGGCCCCGCACCTCATGTCCCATGAGGTGCGGGGCCCTCGTGCTTCTCACTCGCCCCGCAGCAGCCGCTCCCGGGCCTCCATCAGGGCGAAGCCCAGGAGGTTCTCGCCGAGCCAGCGGGCGGGGTCGTGGGCGCGCGGGTCGTCGGCCGCGAGGCCGATGCCCCAGATCCGGTCCAGCGGGCTGGCCTCCACCAGGACGCGGGTGCCGGTGCCCAGGAGGTAGCCGCGCAGGGCCTCGTCCGAGGAGAACTTGTGGACGCTGCCCTCGACGACGATCCCGAAGCGCTCCCGCGCCCACACCGTCTGGTCGAAGTTCCGCACCAGCCGGCCGGCCTTCTTGGCCTCCGCCGGGGTACGGGCGGTCAGCGCCGCCCGCTCGGCCTCCGCGTCCCCGAAGAGGCGCGCCTTGGCCGCCATCATCCAGTGCTCGGCCGTCGCGTACGAGACGCCGTCGACCACGAACGGGGCCTGCCACCACTGGCTGAGGCAGCTCGCCGTGAGGCGTCCGTCCGGGTGCGGCCGGTGCCCCCAGAAGTGCAGCCACTTCACCCTGTCACCCCTGTTGACCTGCTGTGTCAGGGCTTCGATCTCGCTCATGCATGCGAGTGTGGCATCCGCCACGGACACTCCGTACGGAGATTTTCGGGGCGCCTCGACACATGGTCGACCGATTCCGTCGCGTAACCAAAAGGCAACAACGGAATCACTTGTTGCACCACTGTCGTCATGTCAGGATCGGCACTCAAATCGAGCTGGGACAACGGAGAGCGTCATGGGCAACCGCTTCCAGGTGACGGACCGCTTCGCGGACGGCGCACAGTACATCGGCGGGCGGCTCCGGGCCGGAACCTCCGGTCAGGAACACAGCGTGATCGACCCGGCGACCGGGAAGGCCGTGTACACCTACACGCTCGCCTCCACGGCCGACGTCGACGAGGCCGTCGCCGCCGCCAAGGCCGCCTTCCCCGGCTGGGCCGCCGCCACCCCGGGCGAGCGCTCCGACGCCCTGCACCGCTTCGCCGGAGTCCTCGCCGAGTGGGCCGAGGACTTCGCCCGCGTCGAGTCCCTCCAGTGCGGCAAGCCGCTCAAGCTCACCACCGAGTTCGACGTACCGGGCACCGTCGACAACGCCGCCTTCTTCGCGGGCGCGGCCCGCCACCTCCAGGGCCAGTCGGCCGGCGAGTACAGCGGCGACCACACCTCGTACGTCCGGCGCGAGCCGATCGGCGTCGTCGGCTCCATCGCCCCCTGGAACTACCCGCTCCAGATGGCCGCCTGGAAGATCCTCCCGGCCATCGCCGCCGGCAACACGATCGTCCTCAAGCCCGCCGAGCTCACCCCGCTGACCTCCCTGATGTTCGCGCAGGCGGCGAAGGAGGCCGGCATCCCCGACGGCGTCGTCAACATCGTCAACGGCGCCGGGCGGACCGTCGGCGAACACCTCGTCGGCCACCCCGACGTCGTCATGACCTCCTTCACCGGCTCCACCCCCGTCGGCAAGCGCGTCGCCGAGATCGCCACCGCCACCGTGAAGCGCCTCCACCTCGAACTCGGCGGCAAGGCACCCTTCGTGGTCTTCGACGACGCCGACCTGGAGGCCGCCGCCCACGGCGCCGTCGCCGCCTCCCTCATCAACAGCGGCCAGGACTGCACCGCCGCCACCCGCGCGTACGTCCAGCGGCCGCTCTTCGACGCCTTCGTCGCGCGCGTGGCCGAGCTGATGGAGACCGTCCGGCTCGGCGACCCCTTCGCGCCGACCACCGACCTCGGTCCGCTCGTCAGCCACCGCCACCGCGACAGCGTCGCCGCCTTCGTGGAGCGCGCCCGCGGCTACGCCACCGTCGTCACCGGCGGCGAAGCCCCGGGAGGAGAGCTCGCCGACGGTGCGTACTACCGTCCGACCCTGATCACCGGCGCCGCGCAGGACAGCGAGGTCGTGCAGTCGGAGATCTTCGGCCCGGTCCTGGTGGCCCTGCCCTTCGACAGCGACGACGAGGGCATCCGGCTCGCCAACGACACCCCCTACGGCCTGGCCGCCTCGGCCTGGAGCCGCGACGTCTACCGGGCCGGCCGCGCCACCCGGGAGATCAAGGCCGGCTGCGTCTGGGTCAACGACCACATCCCGATCATCAGCGAGATGCCCCACGGCGGCACCAAGGCATCGGGGTACGGGAAGGACATGTCCGCCTACTCCTTCGAGGAGTACACGCAGGTCAAGCACGTGATGTACGACAACACCGCGGTCGCCGCGAAGGACTGGCACCGCACGATCTTCGGGGACCGATAGCCATCTGCCGCCCGACCGGCGGCGCACTCACCATCCCGAAAGGGCACAGCGCATGGAGCAGTACGAGCCCGAAAGCCTCTCCGCCGCGCAGACGGCCGCGATACGTCGCAGCCTGACGAGCGGCCGGGGCGCCCTCAGCCGTCGTTCGATGCTGCGCGCGGGCGGCGTCGGCGCGCTCACCGTCGGCGGCCTGGCGGCGCTGAGCGCCTGCGGCATCCCGCCGGCGAAGCGGGAGGGCCAGGGACCCGCCTCCACGGACGTCTCGGCGAAGGAGAAGAGCCTCTCCTTCTCCAACTGGACCGAGTACATGGACGTCAGCGAGGACGAGAAGTCCCGCCCGAGCCTGGAGGCGTTCACGCGGCGCACCGGGATCAAGGTCAAGTACACCGAGGACATCAACGACAACGTCGAGTTCTTCGGCAAGGTCAAGCCGCAGCTCGCGGCCGGCCAGGACACCGGCCGCGACCTGATCTGCGTCACCGACTGGCTCGCGGCCCGCATCATCCGGCTCGGCTGGGCGCAGAAGCTCGACGCCGCCAACCTCCCCCACGCGTACGCGAACCTCTCCGCCCAGTTCCGCAGCCCCGACTGGGACCCGGGCCGCGCCTACTCGTACCCGTGGACCGGCATCTCCACCGTCATCGCGTACAACGTGAAGGCGACCGGCGGGAAGAAGGTCGACTCGGTCACCCAGCTCCTGGACGACCCCTCGCTCAAGGGCCGGGTCGGCTTCCTCACCGAGATGCGCGACTCCGTCGGCATGACCCTGCTCGACATGGGCAAGGACCCGGGGAAGTTCACCGACGCCGACTACGACGCGGCGATCGGACGCCTCCGGAAGGGCGTCGACAAGAAGCAGATCCGCCGCTTCACGGGCAACGACTACACCTCCGACCTGGACAAGGGCGACATCGCCGCCTGCCTCGCCTGGGCCGGCGACATCATCCAGCTCCAGGCGGACAACCCGGACATCAGGTTCTCCATCCCGTCCGCCGGTTACATCACCTCCAGCGACAACCTGCTCGTCCCCGCCCAGGCCCGGCACAAGACGAACGCCGAGCGGCTGATCGACCACTACTACGAGCTTCCCGTCGCCGCCCAGCTCGCCGCGTACATCAACTACGTGTGCCCCGTCGACGGAGTGAAGGACGAGCTCGCCAAGATCGACCCCGAGCTCGCGAACAACACGCTGATCCTCCCGGACAAGGCCATGGCCAAGAAGTCGCGCGCCTTCCGCTCGCTCACCAGCGCGGAGGAGACGGCGTACGAGGAGAAGTTCGCCAAGCTCATCGGCGCCTGAGGCCCCGTCGTCCACCTCTCTCACTCCCCTGGGACCACAACCCATGACTGACAAGACTGCTCACACCGGAAAGAACACTGGCGGCGGCGACGTCCGTCTCACCGGGATCAGCAAGGCCTACGGCTCCTTCACCGCCGTCCACCCGCTGGACCTGACCGTTCCGCAGGGCTCCTTCTTCGCCCTCCTCGGCGCCTCGGGCTGCGGCAAGACGACCACCCTGCGCATGATCGCCGGCCTGGAGGACCCCAGCACCGGCACCGTCTTCCTCGGCGACAAGGACGTCACCGACCTTCCGCCGTACAAGCGGCCGGTCAACACGGTCTTCCAGTCGTACGCGCTCTTCCCGCACATGGACATCACCGAGAACATCGCCTTCGGACTGCGCCGCCGCGGCATCAAGTCGGTGAAGAAGCAGGTCGACGACATGCTGGAGCTCGTCCAGCTCGGCGACAAGGCCCGGCACAAGCCGCACCAGCTCTCCGGCGGCCAGCAGCAGCGCGTCGCCGTCGCCCGGGCGCTCATCAACCACCCGCAGGTGCTGCTCCTCGACGAGCCGCTCGGCGCCCTCGACCTCAAGCTGCGCCGTCAGATGCAGCTGGAGCTCAAGCGGATCCAGACCGAGGTCGGCATCACCTTCGTGCACGTCACCCACGACCAGGAGGAGGCCATGACGATGGCCGACCAGGTCGCGGTGATGAACGGCGGCCGCGTCGAGCAGCTCGGCAACCCCGCCGACCTCTACGAGAACCCGCGGACCACCTTCGTCGCCAACTTCCTCGGCACCTCCAACCTCATCGAGGCCGAGGTCCTGGAGACGGGCTCCGGCAGCGCGGACGTGCTGGTCACGGCGGGCGGCGGCAAGCTCCGCGTCCCCGGCGACCGCTGTACCTCCGCCGTCCGCCAGGGCGGCAAGGTCCTCGTGGGCGTCCGCCCCGAGAAGATCTCGCTGACGCACAAGGACGACGCGGGATCGATAGCCGACGGCCGTAACCGGGTCACCGGCCGGATCGTCGACTCCTCGTTCATCGGCGTCTCCACCCAGTACGTGGTGAACTCGCCGGCGGGCGCGGAGCTTCAGGTGTACGAGCAGAACATAGAGAGGGACACCCGGCTCGTTCCCGGCGCCGAGGTCGTCCTGCACTGGAACCCGGCGCACACCTTCGGACTCGACGCGGCGCAGGACATCGACGCGGGCGTGGAGACGGTGGAGGACGCCGCATGACCGCGACCCTAGTGAAGGACGCGCCGCCGACCGAGGAACCGGTTCTGCGCAAGCCCTCCACCCGTAAGCGGCTCGTCCCGTACTGGCTGCTGCTGCCCGGCATCATCTGGCTGCTCGTCTTCTTCGCGCTGCCGCTGGTCTACCAGGCCTCGACCTCGGTCCAGACCGGCTCCCTCGAAGCGGGCTTCCAGGTCACCTGGCACTTCCAGACCTACTGGGACGCCTTCGTCGAGTACTGGCCGCAGTTCGTCCGCTCCCTGCTCTACGCCGGGACCGCGACCCTGCTCTGCCTGCTGCTCGGCTACCCGCTCGCGTACCTGATCGCCTTCAAGGCGGGCCGCTGGCGCAACCTGCTCCTCGTCCTCGTCATCGCGCCCTTCTTCACCAGCTTCCTCATCCGGACGCTGGCGTGGAAGACGATCCTCGCCGACGACAGCCTCGTCGTCGACGCGCTGAACGCGCTGCACGTCCTCGACGTGACCAGCTGGATCGGCTGGACCGAGGGCGACCGCGTCCTCGCCACCCCGATGGCGGTCGTCTGCGGTCTCACGTACAACTTCCTGCCCTTCATGATCCTGCCCCTCTACACCTCCCTGGAGCGGATCGACGGCCGGCTCCACGAGGCCGCGCAGGACCTGTACGCCTCCCCGGCCACCACCTTCCGCAAGGTGACCTTCCCGCTGTCGATGCCCGGCGTCGTCTCCGGCACCCTGCTCACCTTCATCCCGGCGAGCGGCGACTACGTCAACGCCGAACTGCTGGGCTCCACCGACACCAAGATGGTCGGCAACGTCATCCAGTCGCAGTTCCTGCGGGTCCTCGACTACCCGACGGCGGCCGCGCTCTCCTTCATCCTCATGGCGATCGTGCTGGTCATGGTCACCGTCTACATCCGCCGAGCGGGAACGGAGGACCTGGTCTGATGCGCTGGATACGCCGGAACCTCGTCGTCATCGCGGGCCTGCTGACGCTCGCGTACATGATCCTGCCGAACCTCGTCGTCATGGCGTTCTCCTTCAACAAGCCGAAGGGCCGCTTCAACTACTCCTGGCAGGAGTTCTCCCTCGACGCCTGGAAGGACCCCTGCGGCGTCGCCGACATGTGCGAGTCGCTCTCCCTCTCGCTCCAGCTCGCCGCCTGGGCCACCGTCGGCGCCGTCGTCCTCGGCACGATGATCGCCTTCGCGCTCGTCCGCTACCGCTTCCGGGCGCGCGGCGCGATCAACTCGCTGATCTTCCTGCCGATGGCGATGCCCGAGGTCGTCATGGCCGCCTCGCTGCTCACCCTCTTCCTCAACATGGGTATCGAGCTCGGCTTCTGGACGGTCCTGATCGCCCACATCATGTTCTGTCTGTCGTTCGTCGTGACGGCGGTGAAGGCCCGGGTCATGTCGATGGACCCGCGTCTGGAGGAGGCGGCCCGCGATCTCTACGCGGGACCGACGCAGACCTTCCTGCGGGTGACCCTGCCGATCGCGGCGCCCGGCATCGCCGCCGGCGCCCTGCTCGCCTTCGCCCTCTCGTTCGACGACTTCATCATCACCAACTTCAACGCGGGCTCCACCGTCACCTTCCCCATGTTCGTCTGGGGCTCGGCACAGCGCGGAACCCCCGTTCAGATCAACGTCATCGGCACCGCGATGTTCGCCCTTGCGGTACTGGTGGTCGTGGCCGGTCAAATCATTACGAACCGGCGCAAGAAAACAGCAACAGCCTGAGCAGAACGCAGCCCAGGCACCGAAGGAGTTGGAAACCATGGCCCCAGTCGCCATGCGTCTCGCTGCACAATCTCTCTCCGACGCCCAGCCCGTCCCCTTCTGGCTGGAAGACCCGGGCAAGCCCGGCGCCCTGCCCGCCCTCACCGGCACCGAGAAGTGCGATCTTCTCGTCGTCGGCGGCGGCTACAGCGGACTGTGGACCGCGCTCCTCGCCAAGGAGCGCGACCCCGCCCGGGATGTCGTACTGATCGAAGGCCGCGAGGTGGGCTGGGCCGCCTCGGGCCGCAACGGAGGCTTCTGCGCCGCCTCCCTCACCCACGGCTTCGGCAACGGACTCGCCCGCTGGCCGGGCGAGCTGCCGAAGCTGGAGGAGCTCGGCGAGCGCAACCTCGACGGCATCGAGGAGGCGGTCGCCCGCTACTCCCTGGACTGCGACTTCGAGCGCACCGGCGAGATCGACGTGGCCACCGAGCCGCACCAGCTCGAGGAACTCCACGAGATGTACGCGGAGATCGACCGGCTCGGCCTCGCGGACGGTCTCGAACTCCTCGACCGCGACGCCGTACGCGCCGAGGTCGACTCGCCGACCTTCCTCGGCGGCCTCTGGGACCGCCGCGGCGTCGCCATGCTCAACCCCGCCAAGCTGGCCTGGGGCCTGAAGCGGGCCTGCCAGGACCTCGGTGTCCGCATCTTCGAGAACACCCCGGGGCTCGAGCTGGTCTCCGTCGGCGCCGGCATGGGCGTGCGCACCCCGTACGGCAAGGTCGTCGCCCGCCGGGTCGCCCTCGGCACCAATGTCTTCCCGTCGCTGGTCAAGCGCGTCCGCGCGTACACCGTCCCGGTCTACGACTACGCCCTGATGACCGAGCCGCTCAGCCCCGAGCAGCTCGCCTCGGTCGGCTGGAAGAACCGGCAGGGCCTCGGCGACTCGGCCAACCAGTTCCACTACTTCCGGATCACCGCCGACCACCGCATCCTCTGGGGCGGCTACGACGCGATCTACCCCTTCGGCGGCAAGGTCAGCGCCGAGATGGACCACCGCCCGGAGACGTACCTCAAGCTCGCCGAGCACTTCTTCCACTGCTTCCCGCAGCTGGAGGGGCTGCGCTTCAGCCACGCCTGGGGCGGCGCCATCGACACCTGCTCCCGCTTCTCGGCCTTCTTCGGTACGGCGTACCAGGGCAAGGTGGCCTACGCGGCCGGGTTCACCGGCCTGGGCGTCGGCGCCACCCGCTTCGGCGGCGACGTGATGCTCGACCTGCTGGCGGGGGAGCGCACCGAGCGCACCGAGTTGGAGATGGTCCGCCACAAGCCGCTGCCCTTCCCGCCCGAGCCGATCGCCTGGGCCGGCATCGGCATCACCAAGTGGGCGATGGCGCGCGCCGACGAGAACGGCGGCCGGCGCAATCTGTGGCTGAAGGCGATGGACCGGATGGGGCTGGGCTTCGACAGCTGAGTCCCCACGAGTCCCTTGTGTGACCTACATCACAACTGATCGATAGCTGAAACCGCGTAAGAGCGGCCGCCCGAATCGCTCTCTCCGTACGGACACCGTGTCCACACGGAAGGAGACCGTTGCGATGACTGGTACGGGGGCCTCGGGCGCCAAGGGCGCGGTGGAGTGGCTGGCTTCGGTCGCGCCCGATCCCGACGCCTGCCGGTGGGAGTGGGAGCGCAACCCGCACGGGGTCGCGCTGCTGCCCGCCGGCAGGCGCTGGGACGTCCTGATCCTGCCGGCGGAGCTCGGGTACCCCACCCTCGACGTGCTGACCCGCCTGGTGGACCGGCCGGGTCCGGTCCTCGCCGACTTCGGCGACGCCAGGATGGGCTTCTTCGTCCCGCCCGGCACCGCGACCCGCTGGCTCGGAACCGGGGTGCGCGGCGCGGGGGCCGGGACCTGGATCGTGGTCCCGTACCCGGGCCGGGTGACCGGCGGGGTGCGCTGGCTGGTGGCGCCGGACGGCGTGGGCACCCTCACCGACGCCGCCCTCCTGGAGCTGGCGATGCACGAGGCGGCGGGGCGGATCGGGCGCGCGGGAGGAGCGGTGTAGGGGCGTGGTCCGTACGGTGGGCGGATCGCTTCGTCCGCCGTGCGGACGCTGGGGACAGAGGTCTTGACCACTTGATTGGTCTGGACCATGCTGAGCCGCGCTCCCACCTCGATTCCCCCATCCCCGGAGGCAGTTGTGGACCGCGCCAGACCTCTCACCCTGCTCCTCGCGGGTGTCCTCGCCGCCGGAGGACTCGCCGCACTCGGCCCCGCCGCCCAGGCCGCCGACGCCGAACTCGCCCGCAACGGCGGCTTCGAGGCCGGCCTCGACGGCTGGACCTGCACGGCGGGCAGTGGCACCGCCGTCACCTCGCCCGTCCACAGCGGGACGAAGGCGCTCCAGGCGACCCCCGCCGGCAGCGACAACGCCCGCTGCTCGCAGACCGTCACCGTCAAGCCCAACTCCGCCTACACGCTCAGCGGCTGGGTGCGCGGCAGCTACGTCTACCTCGGCGCCTCCGGCACCGGCACCACCGACGTCTCCACCTGGACCGGCTCCGCCCCCGACTGGCAGAAGCTCAGCACCTCGTTCACGACGGGCGCCTCGACCACCTCGGTCACCCTCTACACCCACGGCTGGTACGGCACCCCCGCCTACCAGGCCGACGACCTCTCCCTCGTCGGCCCCGGCGGCGACCCGGTACAGCTCCCGGCCGCCCCCGCCGGCCTCGCGGCGGGCTCCCCGACCTCCACCTCCGTGCCGCTGACCTGGTCCGCCGTCTCCGGCGCCACCTCGTACAACGTCTACCGGGGAACCACCAAGGTCCAGACGGTCGGCGGCACCTCGGCCACCGTCACCGGACTCACCGCCTCCACCGCGTACACCTTCCAGGTCAGCGCCGTGAACAGCGCCGGCGAGTCCGCGAAGTCGGCCACCGTGAGCGCGACGACGACCAGCGGCGGCGGGGGCGGCAACCCCGGGCTGCCCGCCCACGCCCTCGTCGGCTACCTCCACGCCAGCTTCGCCAACGGCTCCGGCTACACCCGGATGGCCGACGTCCCCGCCTCCTGGGACGTCATCAACCTCGCCTTCGGCGAGCCGACCTCGGTGACCTCCGGTGACATCCGCTTCAGCCTCTGCCCGGCCACCGAGTGCCCGAACGTGGAGTCCGTCGCCGAGTTCAAGGCCGCGATCAAGGCCAAGCAGGCCGCCGGCAAGAAGGTCCTGATCTCCATCGGCGGCCAGAACGGCCAGGTCCAGCTCTCCACCACGGCCGCCCGTGACACCTTCGTCTCCTCCGTCTCGAAGATCATCGACGAGTACGGCCTCGACGGCCTCGACATCGACTTCGAGGGCCACTCGCTGTCGCTCCAGACCGGCGACAACGACTTCCGGAGCCCGACGAGCCCGGTCATCGTCAACCTGATCTCCGCCGTGAAGACGCTCAAGGCCAAGTACGGCCAGAACTTCGTCCTGACGATGGCCCCCGAGACCTTCTTCGTCCAGCTCGGCTACCAGTACTACGGCTCCGGCCCCTGGGGCGGCCAGGACCCGCGCGCCGGCGCCTACCTGCCGGTCATCCACGCCCTGCGCGACGACCTCACCCTGCTGCACGTCCAGGACTACAACTCGGGCTCCATCATGGGCCTGGACAACCAGTACCACTCCATGGGCGGCGCCGACTTCCACATCGCCATGACCGACATGCTCCTCACCGGCTTCCCCGTCGCCGGCAACACCGAGCGCTTCTTCCCGGCCCTCCGCGCCGACCAGGTCGCGATCGGCCTCCCGGCCTCCACCCAGGCGGGCAACGGCCACACGGCCCCCGCCGAGGTGAACAAGGCCCTGGACTGCCTGACGAAGAAGGTCAACTGCGGCTCCTACCAGACCCACGGCACCTGGCCCGCCCTGCGCGGCCTGATGACCTGGTCGATCAACTGGGACCGCTACAACCAGTGGCAGTTCTCGCAGAACTTCGACGCGTACTTCCCGTAGAGCCGCCGACCGGAACCACCGGTCAGCCCAGTACCTCGCCGAACAGCCGGGCCGGAGCCTTCACGGGTTCCGGCCCGGCCAGTTCGCCGAGGACCGCCCGCAGATCCACCGGCACCGCCCGTACGACCGCGGACACCCCGCCGTCCGCACCCCGCACGGACACCGTCGCCCCGGACGCACCCGCGTCCCCCGGATGGACCAGCGAACACCGCCCCGGACTGCCCGACAGCGCGTGGGCGTAGAGAAACGCCTGGTACAGGTCCTGCGTGGAGAGCTTCCGCCGGTCGTACAGCTTGTACTTCACGTCCACGGGCAGCCGGAACGGAGCGCCGTCCCGGGTCCCCGAGATCAGCACGTCAGGACGCACCTCGGAGTACGGCGCCCCCGTCACCTCGTCGAAGAGCACCCGCCGCTGCCGCGACTGCGCGTCGGCGCGCACCCCGGCGGCTGCCGCACCCTCCCGCAGCAGCCGGGTCACGAAGGCCTCGAACAGCTGGTTCATGTCGACGAGGAAGGCCCGGGACGCCAGCGGTCCCGCGGTGAACAGATCCTGGATCCCGCCGCCCGAGAGCAGCAGCCGCGCCCAGAGGTGGGCGGGCCGGTAGTGCTCGTTCTGCCGGTGATAGACCAGCTGGGAGACCGCCGACCGCAGGTCTCCCAACGGACCCGGCGCGTACCCCGCGAAGCGTGCCGCCGCGCGCCGAGCCCGGCTCCGCACCTCGGGGGAGCGCGCCGTGCGCGCCGCCCGCTCGACGGCGTGGGCGCACAGCCGGTTGTCGACGATGTCGGCGTCGTGCTCGTCGAACCGGCAGGCCAGCCGGTCCAGCCGGCCGTGGTGGCGGATCAGCTGCCGGTCGGGCAGCAGCCGGCCGCGCACGACGGGCAGATCGTCCTCCCGTGTGAGGTAGTCGCCGCGGACGCCGTGACGAAGCAGCCGCTCGGCGTGCTCGGTCACCATCAGCGCGACGAGATCCCGCAGATGGGGGGTGCCGCCGGTGAAGTCCTGCCCCAGCGGAAGGGCGGCGCCCGTGCCGCCCCAGGCGTAGTCGAGCATCCGCAGCACGTCGAGGTCCCCGCCGAGGTACTTCGGCAGCACGCGCAGCTCGCAGGCGTCGAGCCGGACGACGCCGACGTACGGTCCTGCGGTCACCTCCAGCCGGTCACCCGTCAGTTCCCGCACGCGCAGCCGTCCGTCGAGCGCGCGGTCCTCCAGGAGCCGCCGGTCGGCGTCGGTCAGACGGATGCCGGGGAGGACGTGCTGCCCGTACTCGCGCAGGACGTACCGCGCGTTCTCCCGGGGGACGGACCGTCCGTGCTCACGCGGGGTCGGCATCGGCGTCGACCTGGAGCTCGGAGTACAGCGCGGACACGAGCTTCTCGTCGTCGAGCTCGCGCAGACAGTGGTTCACGGGATCGACGACGGCCTCACCGAGGAACGAGGTCAGCAGCCCGTAGTCGTCGTACGCGTACTCCTGGAGCAGCGGCATGATCTCGTCCCGGACGATCGCGGCCAGCTCCTGCGCCGTCGCCACCGGTTCTCCCCCGGGCAGCAGGAAGGCGTGGCCGATCTGCTTCTCCCGGTCCAGTGTCCTGCGGACCCGCGCGTTGAGCGCCTCCAGGAACACGCCCAGGTCGAGCTGGTCGACGTTGAAGCCGTGCAGGGGCCTCGCGTCGGGGAGCAGCTCCACGAACGCGAAGCGACGGCGTATCGCGGAGTCGAGCATCCGGATGGACCGGTCGGCGGTGTTCATGGTGCCGAGCAGCAGCACGTTGCGCGGGACGGCGAACGGCCGCTCGCTCAGCGGGAGCGTGACGGACAGCCCGCGCTTGTCCTTCTCCAGGACGGTGATCAGTTCGCCGAGGACCTTCGGCACGTTGCCCCGGTTGAACTCGTCGACGATCACGAGGTACGTGTGGTCGGGATCCTCCGCCGCCTGCTCGCAGACGCGCTTGAAGACACCCGCGCGGGGTTCCAGGGCCAGCCCCGTCTGTCCCTTCACCGGCCTCAGGCCCTCGACGAAGTCCTCGTACCCGTAACTGGGGTGGAAGGTGACGAGGGTGAGCCGGCCGGCGTCCTGGAGCGCCTTCAGGGTCGCGCGGTACTCGGCGCTCTCCGGCTCGGCCCAGGGGGTGAGGCCGGGGAGGTCGTCGGAGAGCGCGCCGAGCCGCTGCACGGCGTAGCGCAGGGCCTGGTAGGTCTTCCCGGTGCCCGGCGGGCCGTACAGGATCGCCTGGCCCCGGCGGGTCAGCGCGTCGTCGACGCGCCGCAGTTCGGGGTCGAGCGGCTGGAGGGCGGGGGTGTCCTCGACGGGCTCGGCGTCCGGTTCCTCCAGGGCCCCGCGCTTCAGCTGTTCGGCGCGCAACTGCTTGATCTTCGTCCAGAACGCGGGCTTGACCTCGGCGATCCGGTCCGGCCTCCATCCCGGTACCGGGCGGTCGAGGGCCACCTGGTGGGACGGGTCCCACTCCACCGAGACGGTGTGCCGGCGGTCCGGCCGCTCGGGCCGCCAGCAGTAGCCGTCCCCGGTGACGCGGCCGACCGCGAGGATCCGGTCGCCGGCGGAGTGCCCGAGGACGCGGTCGCCGGGCCGCATCTCCAGAAGCCGCCAGACGTCGGCCGCGTCCCGCGCGTCCTGTGCCGGGAACCGGTCGCGTACGGCCCTGGCGAACTCCTCCTTGTCGGCGAAGTCGTGCAGATCGCCGAGTGCGTCGAAGCCGACGGCCGCGTAGCCCTCCGCGAGACCTTCCGGCCCGAGGCCGGCGTCGGGGTGGACGCCCATGGCGAACACGCGGGGCGCCACCCGCGGCGGAGCCCACCACGCCAGGAAGCGGTAGACGAGCGGGGTCGGCCAGTCCTTCAGCCGGGGGTGCTGCCTCACCAGCCACCGCAGGTACTCCTTGCGGGCGAAGGGGCGCATCCGCGCCGGCACGTCGTCCGAGAGCATCGCGATGTAGTGCCGGGTGTAGCTGTCCGCGTACACAGGGACGATCGCGTCCGGTGCGTAGATCCGCAGGGTCTTGGCGATCAGCGTGTTCGCCGCCCGGACGGCGACGATGTCGTCGATGTCCCCGACCCTGCCGTCGTGGGCCGCCGTCACGGCGTCGACGATGCCCTGCCGTACCGCGCTCCAGGCGGTGGCCGGGTCCGGGTAGCCGGAGTCGTGCCACCAGCGGCCGTCGTCCCGGCGGTAGATCAGGTGCTTCATGGCGGAGCCGCCGGTGATGCTGCCCAGCTCGCCGCTGCCGTACTCCAGCGCGTGGCAGTACGGCGGGGGGAGATCGGGACGGATCTTGTGGACGCCGAGGGCGTAGCGATCCAGCTCCAGGCCGGGCCACGCTTCGAGGGGGAACTCGCGTCGGATCTCCTCGGCCCGGCGGTCCGCGGCGTCGAGGGCGTCCCTGTGCCGCTCGACGTCGAACGCGTCGAGGGCCTCGTCGAGGGGCCAGTAGGGCAGACCGTCGGCGTGGTCGTTCGCGACGGGCCGCAGGGCGCAGGAGCAGACGCCCTTCAGAGGCCTGTTCCGGCCGTTCAGCAGGGCTACGGACGCGGACCAGCCCACCGGGTCCTCGGCGTCGAGCAGCCGACGCCAGGTCAGACCGTCCTTGTCGGCGTACCGGTCGAGGTCCCCGGAGTCCGTCAGATGGGCGCAGCCGGGATCATGATGGATCTTGGAACCCTGGGCCGGGAGGATGATCTGCCCGCCCGACGGCCTCAGTTCGTGGGCGCGCCCGTCGAACGTGACCGAGAACCGCGTACCCGCCATCCGTGTCCCCCCGGAGTCTCACTCCCGCGCGCCCGCCGCGCGGCCCGGACGACCGTACCGCGCCGCCAGGACCGGCCACCGCAGCAGAGGGAGACAGAGGGCGAGCGAGGCCACGACGTCCAGCGGCCAGTGGTAGCCCCGCAGGATCAGCCCGGTCCCCGTCACCGCCGTCAGTACGGCGGCGACGGGGATCAGTCGGTTCGAGACCAGGATGGCCGCGCCGAAGTAGGCGACGGCGGCGGTGGCCGTGTGGCCCGAGGGGTAGTAGCCGTGGGCCCAGGGCTCCAGGGGGCCGGGGCGGGCCGTCCACTCCTTCAGGGGAATCACCAGGAGTGGTACCAGGGCCATCGCGAGGCCCGCGCACAGGGCGGCGGCGCGCCGGCCGCGCCATACCGCGTACGCCATCGCGCAGCCGAGGACGGGGAGGGCGACGGTCATGTTGCCGAGGTCGGAGGCGAGTTCCGTGAGGGGCCGGGGGACCGTGTCCACCAGGGCCCGGGACACCCGCTCGTCGAGCCTGGCCAAGGGGCCGTGGACGAGCACCTGCCAGGTCACGACGACGAGGGCGACGAGCGCCGAGAAGAGAGCCGGCCGCCCTGGAACAGGGGGGGTGGTTCCAGGGCGGCCGAGGAGATCGGGTCGCCGCGCGCCCCGGGGGGTGTGGGGCGGGCGGCCGTCCGATCGGTGAGGAGGCCCGGAGCACGAGGCCCCGGTGGTGTGCGCGACGGCACGGTGTGGGCGGGGCTGGGGAGGCTCCGCCCGGGGTGTTTCTCTCATCTGCAGAAACCGTACGTCAGAGAAGAGGGGACCGACAGCCGGAAACCCATCCCGCCATCGGCCCCCCACAGAGTCTTCACACGGAGTGTCAGATCCACGATCCGGTCGGAGACCGGGTCCGGACCCGCTCCCGAGGGACCCCGATCGGACCGTCGTCGGATTCCGGTCAGACCTTGATTGGATTCCGACCAAGGTCCGACCGGGCATCGATCAACACCTGATCAGATCTGGGCGAACGCGTTCTCGATGACGTCGAGGCCCTCGTTCAGCAGGTCCTCGCCCATGACCAGCGGCGGCAGGAAGCGCAGCACGTTGCCGTAGGTGCCACAGGTCAGGACCAGCACGCCCTCGGCGTGGCAGGCCTTCGCCAGCGCGGCGGCGGCCTCCGCGTACGGCTCCTTCGTCACCGGGTCCCTGACCAGCTCGATGGCGATCATGGCGCCGCGGCCGCGGATCTCGCCGATGGCGGGGAACTTCTCCTGCATGGCGGTGAGGCGGGCCTTCATGACCTCCTCGATGCGCTTGGCCTTGGCGTTGAGGTCGAGCTCCTTCATCGTCTCGATGGAGCCCAGCGCGGCGGCGCAGGCCACCGGGTTGCCGCCGTAGGTGCCGCCCAGACCGCCGCCGTGGACGGAGTCCATGATCTCGGCGTGGCCGGTGACGGCGGCGAGCGGCAGACCGCCCGCGATGCCCTTGGCGGTGGTGATGAGGTCCGGGACGATGCCCTCGTCCTCGCACGCGAACCACTGGCCGGTACGGCAGAAGCCGGACTGGATCTCGTCGGCGACGAAGACGATGCCGTTGTCGTTGGCGAACTTCACGATCGCCGGCAGGAAGCCCTTGGCCGGCTCGATGAAGCCGCCCTCGCCGAGGACCGGCTCGATGATGATCGCGGCGACGTTGTCGGCGCCGATCTGCTTGTTGATGTTGTCGATCGCCTGGGCGGCGGCCTCGGGGCCGCAGTTCTCGGCACCGGTGGGCCAGCGGTAGCCGTAGGCCACCGGCACGCGGTAGACCTCGGGCGCGAACGGACCGAAGCCCTGCTTGTACGGCATGTTCTTCGACGTCAGGGCCATCGTGAGGTTCGTACGGCCGTGGTAGCCGTGGTCGAAGACGACGACGGCCTGGCGCTTGGTGTACGAACGGGCGATCTTGACCGCGTTCTCGACGGCCTCGGCGCCGGAGTTGAACAGCGCGGACTTCTTGGCGTGGTCGCCCGGGGTCAGCTCGGCGAGCGCCTCGCAGACCTCCACGTAACCCTCGTACGGCGTCACCATGAAACAGGTGTGGGTGAAGTCCTGGAGCTGCGCGGAGGCGCGGCGCACGACGGCCTCGGCGGAGGCGCCGACCGAGGTCACGGCGATGCCGGAGCCGAAGTCGATCAGACGGTTGCCGTCGACGTCCTCGATGATGCCGCCGCCGGCCCGCTTCGTGAAGACGGGGAGCGTGGAGCCCACGCCACCGGCGACCGTGTCGAGACGGCGGGCCTGAAGCTCCTGCGACTTCGGACCGGGGATGGCGGTGACGATGCGCCGCTCCTGCGGGACAGCGTTCATGCGGGACTCCTGGGGTGTTCTGGACGCACTTGCGGGTTTCCTCCGCAGGCTAGGTGCGGGGGAGGCGCGGAGGCATGCGCCGATCGGGAGTGGTGGTGGGTGTGTCGTTGTCCGGGATGGATATGACGGGCCCGGTTACGCGCCTCGGGAGCGTCTCGTGCCCGCGTCCGCGGGTACGCGGGCACACGGGTGGGTGAAACCCCTCCGGGGCGTCCCCGGCCCACTAGATTGACGGTGGCACAGAGACGGCGACCTGGCTGTTCAGGGGGCAGGGGTTCATGGAGACCGACGGCACGTACGAGTCGCGCGACCCGTTCGGCGGTGCGGCACCACCCCCCGTACCGCCGCCCGCGAAGGAGTTCCCGCCGGTGCCGCGCCCGGCGGGACCGCCGTCGCCGGGGCGTCCACCGGCCGCTCCGCCGTCCGCCGGCCGGGCCGGGCGACCGGCCGCCGGGGGCGCGTCCGCCGGTCCGCCCACGGGTCCGCCCACCGGTCCGTCCGCCGGGCTCCCGCCCGTACCGCCCGTTCCCGCGCACACCCCGGCCCCGGCCCCGGCCTCCGCCCCGGTGGTCCCGCCGCGGCCCGCCGACGCCCCCGGGGCACGCCACCCCGTCGTCGAGTGGCTGGACGCCCCGCGCACCGAGGCCGGTCTCGGCATCTGGCGGTTCCGGCACGTCCCGCCGCCGCCCGGCACGCCCGCGCGCCTCGCGCCCGCCACGGTCGCCGGGATGCTGATCCCCGTGGCCGTCGGCCTGCTCATCTGGTCCGCCTACCGGCGCGGCACGCTCCCGTACATGTACGCCGTGCTCCAGACCCTCACCCCCGGCGACTGGTGGTATCACGGCACCACCGCACCACGGGACTGGCACGGGGTCGCGGCGCACGACGTCTTCGGCGGCGCCGTCTTCGTCGGGCTCATCTGCGCGATCGCCGCGCTCGGCGCCTGGGGCAGGATCGTCCGCCACTACCTCGGCCGGTTCCGCGCACCCGTCCGCGCCGCGCTCGCGGGCGCCGGAGCCCTCATCGCCCTGGCGTTCGTCTGGCCGGAGGCCTTCGGACTCGGCTGGGACCCGCTGCCCGTCGCCTCGCCCGTGCTCTCCCTCGTCTCCCTCGTCGGGGGCGGCTACGACGTCCTGGAATCGCCCTTCCTCGTCTATCCGCTCTACGCGGCCGTCACCGCGCTCGTGGTGTGGCCCTTCGCCCGCGTCGGCGGATGGCCCGACCTCTACCGCGCCCGGCGCACCCGCTCCGCCACCGGTGCCACCGCACCGGCCCCCGCCGCCGCACCGGGCGTCCCCCGTTCCCAGTGGCCCGAGCTGCGGGAGGCGGGCGTGCACCGCGCGGCCGAGGTGCTCCACGGCGAACTGGTCACCGGCCGCATGAACGACGTCGACTGCGCCCGCCTCCGCCGCGCCTGGCGCGACACCGAACGGGACGCCGCACGCCGCGCCGCCCTCGTCGACAAGCTGGTCGAGCAGGGCGCCGCCGCGGGCGCCCACCCGTCCGGCGCCCGTGACCTGCCCCGCCGCTCGGCCACCCACGACCTGCTCGTGGACCAGGTCAGGATCGGCCGGTACGTGCCCGCCGAGCGCACCCCGGACGCCTACCACGGCGCCGGGCTCGCGCTCGACCCCGGACTCCTCGGCACCTCCCTCCTCGCGGTCGGCCCCTCCGGCGCCGGCAAGACCCGCGCGCTCGTCGCGCCCGTCGTCGAGGCGCTCACCCTCCAGGCGCTCACCGGCACCTGCGCCGTCGTCGCCGTCGGCGCCGCCTCGGCCCCGCTCGGTGCCGAAGAGGCGTACGACGTCGTCGTCCGGCTCGGCGACCCCGCCTCCCGGTACGACCTCGACCTGTACGCCGGGGCCACCGACCCCGACGAGGCCGCCGGCTTCCTCGCCGAAGGACTCGTCGGCGACCTGGAGGGCGTGGAGACCCGGCGCGCCGCCACCGTCCTCGCACAGCTCCTCGGCCCGTACCGGACCGCCTACGGCCGCTTCCCGACCGTCCCGGTCCTGCGCGAGCTGCTCGAAGCCCACGCCGAGACCCTCCGGGACCTGCTCGACCTGCTGCCGGCCGACGGAGCGCAGGCCATGCGCCGCGAGCTGGACTCCCGGATCCGCCAGGTCGGCACCGCGACCGATCTGGGCCCGGTGCTCGCCGACCGGCTCGCCGCCCTCGACCGGCCCGTCTTCGCCGAGTTCTTCGGCGGCGGCCGGGACACCCGGCCCTTCTCCCTCGCGGCCGTCGCCCAGCACCCGATGCGGGTGAGGATCAGCCTGCCGGAGGGCGGCCACGAGGAGGCCGCGCGGCTCCTGAACCGGCTGCTCCTCGCCCAGTTCCAGTCCGTCACCCGGGACCGGACCGGCCGCGGCCACGCCGCGTTCCTGGTGCTCGACGACGCGGCGAGCGCGCTCACGCCCGGGACCGTACGGGCGCTCCAGCGGCTGCGCCCGCAGAAGGCGGCCGTCGTGCTCGCCCTCCGTACCCTCGCGGAGGTGCCCGAGGCGCTGCACGGGCCGCTCCTCGCGGTGGTCGGCTGCCGGATGGCGTTCGCGGGGCTGCCCACCTGGGACGGCCGCGCCTTCGCCGAGGCGTGGGGCACCGAACGGGTGGAGACCACCGAGGTGGCCCACCACACCGTCTTCGCCGACCAGCCGATGACCCGGGCCTTCCACGCCCTGCGCAAACTGGTGACCGGCAAGGCCGTGACCACCGAGGCCGTCACCGTCCGGGAGGTGGAGCGGCAGCGCTGGTCGGCCTCCGACCTCGCCCACGCCGTGCCGCCGGGGCACGCCGTCCTCTCCCTCACCCATGTGCGCGGCGAGCACACACCGCCCCTGCTCGTCGACCTGCGCGGCTGACCCGCCCGGGCCGCCCGCCCGACCCGTGCCGCCGACGGGCGCCTCCGCTCGGCTCGCGTTCGGCTCCTGCTCGGCTCCCGCTCGGCTCGTGTTCGGCTCGCGAGGGCGAGCGGGCGTCCCAACGGCCCCGGCGCGGCCCGCGCGGCTGAGCGGGCGGCCATCCGCCCTGGCACAATCGGGGGCGCCGCTCGGCTGAGTGGCGCCCCCTCGCCCAAAGGTCCGACGGTCCCCAATGCCGCCCACCCTCGCCTCGCTCGTCCAGCACTCCTCCCTGAAGCTCGTCGTCCGGGCCGGTGAGGACCGCCTGGACACGCCTGTCCGCTGGGCGCACGTCAGCGAGCTCACCGACCCCGTCCCCTACATGGAGGGCGGCGAACTCCTCCTCACCACCGCGCTCACGCTCGACGCGGAGGACCTGGAGGCGATGCGCCGCTACGTACGGCGGCTGCTCGGCGCGGGAGTCGTCGGGCTCGGCTTCGCCGTGGGCGTCAACTACGAGGAGATCCCGGCCGCCCTCCTCGAGGCGGCCCGCGAGGAGCACCTGCCGCTCCTCGAAGTGCCGCGCCGGACCCCGTTCCTCGCCATCAGCAAGGCCGTGTCGGCCGCCATCTCCGCCGACCAGTACCGCGCCGTCACCGCCGGTTTCGAGGCGCAGCGCGAGCTCACCAGGGCCGCGCTCGCCGAGGGACCCGAGGCCGTCGTCGCCCGGCTCGCCGCGCACGTCGACGGCTGGGCCGCGCTCTACGACACCTCCGGCACGGTCGTCGCCGTCTCGCCCGACTGGGCGGCGCGCCGGGCCGCCCGGCTCACCCCCGACGTGGAGCGGCTGCGCGACCGGCCCACCCCCGCGAGCGCCGTCGTCGGCGGTACGGACGACCGCGTCGAACTCCAGTCGCTCGGCACCGGGCGCCGGGTCCGGGGCGCCCTCGCGGTCGGCACGGGCGCGCCCCTCGGGACGGCCGAGCGGTACGCCGTCCACTCGGCGATCGCCCTGCTCACCCTCACGACGGAACGGTCCCGTTCGCTCCAGGCGGCCGAACAGCGGCTCGGCGCGGCGGTCCTGCGGATGATGCTCGCGGGCCAGCCGGACCACGCGCGCGCGGTGGCGGGCGATGTGTACGGGGGGCTGCTCGACGCCCCCTTCCGGCTGCTCGTCGCCGAACCCGCCGGTGGCGACACCGCCGCCGAACCGGCCCTGCCGATCCTCGCCGAGGCCCTGGAGGCGGCGGCGGCCCGGGCGGGCGAGGCGGTGCTCGCCGTCCCCGAGAGCGAGCAGCGGCTCGTCGTCCTCGCCGCGGACGGCGGCGCGGTCGTCGCCGCCTGCGAGACGTACGCGGAGCGGGACGCGGAGGACGCCGGTGTGACCATCGGACTCTCGGCCCCCGCCGGGCCGATCGTGGCCGCCGCCGCGTACAAGCAGGCGGAGCAGGCGATCTCGGTGGCCAGACGGCGGGGGAAGGCGCTCGTGGAGCACGAGGACCTGGCGGCGGGCTCGGTCCTGCCGCTCCTCGCCGACGACGCCGTCCGCGCCTTCGCCGACGGGATGCTCCGCGCCCTCCGGGACCACGACGCGACGGGCCGGGGCGACCTGGTGGCCTCGCTGCGGGCCTGGCTCGGCCGGCACGGCCAGTGGGACGCGGCGGCGGCCGACCTGGGCGTCCACCGGCACACCCTGCGCTACCGGATGCGGCGGGTGGAGGAGATCCTCGGCCGCTCGCTCGACGACCCGGACGTACGGATGGAGTTGTGGCTGGCGTTGAAGGCGACGGCGGAGGGCACGGAGTAGCGGCCGGTCTCCGCGCGCACGCCGTCGCCCGGTGCTGGTGCTGGTGCTGGTGCCGGTGCTGGTGCCGGGCACCGGCCGACGTCCGTCGGCGCCGCTCGCCCTTGGCGGACGTCAGCCCTTGTCGGACGCTCGCCCTCGTCGGACGCCCGCCCCGTCCGCCGTCAGCTGCCGCCGCTGTCCCCGCCGGTGTCGCCGTTGTTGCCGTTGTTGCCGGATCCCGTGCTCCGGCGGTTGCTCTTCCCGACCGCCTTCGCGAGCTCCAGCGTGACGGCGGCGACCGCGCGGACCCACCGGGGTCCGCCGCGCGAGGCCCACACCACGCACACGCATCCTCCGACGACGAGCACGAGAACGCCGATCAAGGCGAGCTTCATCATGTGATTCCCCCTGGTTGTACGGAGCGGTGGTCGTGGTCCGCTGCGGTGCGCACATCCTGCCATTCCCCGGAAGGGACTCCGCACGGCCGCCCAACCGCTCCCGCCTGCCCGAACGCGGGCAGTTTTCTTGGTCGTCGGGCCTCCGACTCCTTACTCTCCTGCTCATGACAAGCCCCGCCGTCGATCCGGCCCCCGAGGCGCCCCGGAGCGCCTCCGAGCTCATCACCCCCGTCGCCGTCACCCCCGTCGTGCCCGCCCGCCGGATCACCGGAGCGGTGTGGGCCGCGCTCGGCATCGTCTACGTCGTGTGGGGTTCCACGTACCTCGGCATCCGGATCGCCGTCGAGACGATGCCGCCGTTCCTCTCCTCCGGCGCCCGCTTCATCACCGCCGGCCTGCTCCTCACCGGGATCATCGCCTGGCGCCAGGGCCCCGCGGCCCTCAAGGTCACCCGCCGGCAGCTCGGCTCGGCCGTCCTCGTCGGTCTGCTCCTGATACCCGGCGGCAACGGGCTCGTCGTCCTCGCCGAGACCTCCATCCCGTCCGGCCTGGCCGCCCTGCTCATCTCCGTCGTCCCCGCCTGGGTCGTGATCCTGAAGGCCACCACCGGGCAGCGGCCGACCGTCGGCGGGATCGCCGGTGTGCTCCTGGGTCTCGTGGGGCTCGCGGTGCTCACCCTGCCGGGGCTCAGCGGTGACGTGAAGGTGATCGGCGTCGTCCTCGTGGTGGTCGCGACGCTGCTGTGGTCCATCGGCTCGTTCTCCTCCGCGCGTCTCCCGATGCCCGCCAACCCCTTCACGGCCAGCGCGTACGAGATGATCGTGGGCGGTCTGGCCGGCCTCGCCATCGGCCTGGTCCGGGGCGAGCAGCACGGCCTCGACCTGGGCGACATCTCGGGCCGCTCCTGGGGCGCGCTCGCCTATCTGATCGTCTTCGGCTCCCTGATCGCCTTCACCGCGTACGCCTGGCTCCTCCAGGCCGCCCCGCTGTCGCTCGTCGCGACGTACGCGTACGTGAACCCCGTCGTCGCGGTCGCCCTCGGGGCCCTCGTCCTGAACGAGGCCCTGTCGTGGCCGATCGTGCTCGGCGGCGCGATCGTCGTCGGCGGTGTCTGTCTCATCGTCTCGACCGAACGGCGCGGTTGATCAACTCTCCCCTGCTCGCGGACCCGCTCCTGTACGGGGACCGGGTCGTCATCGCGCGCCGGGGTGACGAGGTGCGGCCAGTGGGGCCCTTCTCGGCGTACGAGCGCTGGTGACGGAAGGCCGTACCCGGGGCTCCTTCGGCCAAAGCGGACAGGGGCTCGCCCCCACCACTCCACACCGGACAAACGCCGCTTCGGCCTCCCGGCCCTAACGTGTCACGAGAGCAATCGCTCGCTCCCCGAAACGGAAAGGGCCGGGACGCAATGACGACCACCCACGCCTTCTGGCTCGCCGGCCGCGAGGCCACCGGCGAGGCCACCTTCGACGTCACGAACTCCTTCGACGGACGTCTGGTCGGCAAGGTCAGCGTGCCCACCGAGGCCCAGGTCGAGGAGGCCGTCGCCGCCGCGCACGCCGTCGTCGACGAGTTCGCCGCGACCCCGGCGCACGTGCGAGCCGCCGCCCTCGACCACGTGTCGAAGCGGCTCGCCGAGCGCACCGAGGAGATCGCCCTGGTGATCTCCGCCGAGAACGGCAAGCCCATCAAGTGGGCCCGCGGTGAGGTCGGCCGTGCCGTCTCCGTCTTCCGTTTCGCCGCCGAGGAGGCCCGCCGCTGGAACGCCGGCGAGGCCCAGCGCCTGGACACCGAGGCCGGCGGCGCGGGCCGCCTCGCCCTCACCCGCCGCATCCCCACGGGTGTCGTCCTCGGCATCGCGCCCTTCAACTTCCCGCTGAACCTCAGCGCCCACAAGGTCGCCCCGGCCATCGCCGTCGGCGCCCCGATCATCCTCAAGCCGGCCCCGTCGACCCCGATCTCCTCCCTGATCCTGGGCGAGATCCTGGCCGAGACCGACCTGCCGGCCGGCTCCTGGTCGATCCTGACCGTGCCGAACGACCGGATGCCCGCCCTCGTCAAGGACGAGCGCCTCCCGGTCATCTCGTTCACCGGCTCCGACAAGGTCGGCTACGCCATCCAGCAGTCGGTGCCCCACAAGCACTGCACCCTGGAGCTCGGCGGCAACGCCGCCGCCGTCGTCCTCCCCGACTGGTCCTCCGAGGAGGACCTGGACTGGGCGGCGAGCCGTATCGCCACCTTCTCCAACTACCAGGGCGGCCAGTCCTGCATCTCCGTCCAGCGCGTGATCGTCGACTCCTCCGTCCACGACCGCCTGCTGCCGAAGATCGTCGCCGCCGTCGAGGCCCAGGTCACCGGTGACCCGTCCGACGCCGCCACCGACGTCGGCCCGCTGGTCGACGAGGCCGCCGCCCAGCGCGTCGAGGCCTGGGTGGACGAGGCCGTCGCCGCCGGCGCCAAGCTCCTCGCGGGCGGCAAGCGCGAGGGCGCGACCTACGCCCCGACCGTGCTCACCGACCTCCCGGCGGACGTCACCCTGGCCCGCGCCGAGGTCTTCGGCCCGGTCCTGACCATCACCCGGGTGGACGGCGAGGCCGAGGCCTTCGCCGCGGTCAACGACTCGGACTTCGGCCTCCAGGCGGGTGTCTTCACCCACGACCTGCAGGCCGCCTTCCGCGCCCACCGCGCCCTGGAGGTCGGCGGCGTGATCGTCGGCGACGTCCCCTCGTACCGCGCCGACCAGATGCCGTACGGCGGCGCCAAGCGTTCCGGCGTCGGCCGCGAGGGCGTCAAGTACGCGATGGACGACTACACCTACGAGCGCGTGCTCGTCCTGACGGGCCTCGCCCTCTAAGGCGTACCGCCGCGCGACGCCCTCGGGCGCACGCCTCACGGACCAGGCGGTCCGAACCCACTGTGCGGGGGTTCGGGCCGCCTTTCGCCTGTCCGGACCTCCGGAAATCGGGTACGACGGACACAGAGACCGAGGAGGTGTCCATGTCCGCCCCCACCCAGCGGCCCAAGGTCACCGCGCACGAGGCCCGGCAGACCGCCGAGGCCGCACGTGAGCGTGACTGGCACAAGCCCAGCTTCGCCAAGGAACTCTTCCTCGGCCGGTTCCGGCTGGACCTCGTCCATCCCCACCCGCTCCCCGCCGAGGAGGACGCCCGGCGCGGCGAGGCCTTTCTGGCGTCCCTCCGCGACTTCTGCGAGACCCGGATCGACGGCGCCCGCATCGAACGCGAGGCCCGCATCCCCGACGAGACGCTCACCGGGCTGAAGGAGCTCGGCGCGCTGGGGATGAAGATCGACCGGAAGTACGGCGGCCTCGGCCTCACCCAGCTGTACTACAACCGCGCCCTCGCTCTCGTCGGCTCCGCCAGCCCCGCCGTCGGCGCCCTGCTCTCGGCGCATCAGTCGATCGGCGTACCGCAGCCGCTGAAAATCTTCGGCACCCAGGAGCAGAAGGACGCCTTCCTGCCCCGGCTCGCCCGTACCGACATCTCCGCCTTCCTGCTCACCGAGCCCGACGTCGGCTCCGACCCGGCGCGCCTCGCCACCACCGCCGTACCGGACGGGGACGCGTACGTCCTCGACGGTGTGAAGCTCTGGACCACCAACGGCGTCGTCGCCGACCTCCTCGTCGTCATGGCCCGCGTCCCGGTCTCGGAAGGCCACCCCGGCGGCATCACCGCCTTCGTCGTCGAAGCCGACTCGCCCGGCATCACCGTCGAGCACCGCAACGCCTTCATGGGCCTGCGCGGCCTGGAGAACGGCGTCACCCGCCTCCACTCCGTACGGGTGCCCGCGGCGAACCGGATCGGCGCCGAGGGCGCCGGCCTCAAGATCGCCCTCACCACCCTCAACACCGGCCGTCTCTCGCTCCCGGCGGTGTGCGCCGGAGCGGGGAAGTGGTGCCTGAGGATCGCCCGTGAATGGGCGGGCGTCCGTGAGCAGTGGGGCGGGCCGGTCGCCCGGCACGAGGCCGTCGGCACCAAGATCTCCTTCATCGCGGCCACCACCTTCGCCCTGGAGGCGGTCGTCGACCTGGCCTCCCAGATGGCCGACGAGGACCGCAACGACATCCGCATCGAGGCCGCCCTCGCCAAGCTGTACGGCTCCGAGATGGCCTGGCTCATCGCCGACGAGCTCGTCCAGATCCGGGGCGGCCGCGGCTACGAGACCGCCGACTCGCTCGCCGCCCGCGGCGAACGCGCGGTCCCCGCCGAGCAGGTCCTGCGCGATCTCCGGATCAACCGGATCTTCGAGGGCTCGACCGAGATCATGCATCTGCTGATCGCCCGCGAGGCCGTCGACGCCCACCTCTCCGTCGCCGGGGACCTCATCGACCCCGGGAAGTCCCTCTCCGAGAAGGCGAAGGCCGGCGCGCGGGCCGGCGGCTTCTACGCCCGCTGGCTGCCCGGACTCGTCACGGGACCAGGGCAGCGGCCGGGGGCGTACGGGGAGTTCGGCGGCCTCGCCGTCCACCTCCGGTACGTCGAGCGGACCTCCCGCAAGCTCGCCCGCTCCACCTTCTACGCGATGTCCCGCTGGCAGGGCCGGATGGAGCTCAAGCAGGCCTTCCTCGGCCGGATCGTCGACATCGGCGCCGAGCTCTTCGCGATGAGCGCCGCCTGCGTGCGGGCCGAACTGCTCCGTACCACCGGCGACCACGGCCGTGAGGCGCACCAGCTCGCGGACGCCTTCTGCCACCAGGCCCGGCTGCGGATCGAGGAGCTCTTCGGGCGCCTCTGGTCCAACACCGACGACCTCGACCGACGGGTCGTCGACGGGGTCCTCGCCGGCCGCTACACCTGGCTGGAGGAGGGCATCGTCGACCCGGGCGACGACGGCCCCTGGATCGCGGACGCCACCCCCGGCCCCTCGACCGAGGAGGACGTCCACCGCCGCGTCCCCTGACCGCCCGGCGCGTCGCTCGGCCGCTTGGAGCAGCTCCGGTGGTCGCCGTCCGGGGCCGCTCCTGGCGTCGGTGGAGCAACTCCACGAACACCGGGACACCAGGAGACCCACGATGGCGGACACCGACGCGATGGCCGAGACGGCCCCGGACGACACCAGTGGCCTGGTCGGACTGGGGGTGACCGGAGTCGCCGGATACGCCCGGCCGGCCCCCCGGGACGAGGCCAAGGAACGGGAGACACGCGCGGGCGTCCTCGGCGTCGGCGACGCCGGCGCGCACTCCCCGGGAGTGGCCGGTTTCGGCGAGATCGGCGTGATCGGCAGAGGGACCCAGTGCGGTGTGCGCGGCCGCGGGGAGACCGGTGTGCGGGGCGAGACGCTCTTCAGCGAAGGCGTTCACGGGGTGTCGAAGGCGACCGGCGCGGGAGTCGTGGGGGAGAGCAAGGACGGCCCCGGAGTCATGGCCCAGAGCCAGGGCGACGTCGGTCTCCGCGCCGAGTCCGCGGCGGAGGTCGGCGGACTCTTCGGTTCCGCGAAGGCCGCGCAGATCGAGCTCGTGCCGCTGCGGGCCGAACCCCCGGAGACCACCGCCCGGCTGCCCGAGGCGGGACGGCTCGGACAGCTCGCCGCCCTCAGCGACGACACCGTGACCTGCCGCCTCTACCTGTGCGTCGAGGCGCGGGAGGGGACTCCGGCCAAATGGGCCGAGGTCCGGCTGGGCGACCCGATCGAGAGCCGCCCGTCCTAGGGGGTGTCCTGCCCCGCCCGGGGGATGCCCCGCTCACCGGCCCCCCGCTCACCGGCCCCCGCTCACCGGCCCCCCGCTCACCGGCCCCGCAGTGGCGGGGCCCGTCCCCCCTCCCCTTCCGCACTTCCGAGGAGCCGCCATGGCCGCCCAGGACCGCCTCCCCGCCGGCACGATCCTGCTCAGCGACTCCCGGGCCTTCGGCTGCGCCGGCGCGGTGTTCCGCGTCGACCCGGCGACCGGGGAGCAGCACATGCTCTCCGTGGCGGGCGACCTCCAGGGGGCGAGCGGGATCGCCCTGGAGGCCGATGGCAGCGTCCTGGTCAGCAAGGACCGGTTCTTCCCCGGGACCGGGGCCCTGCTGCGGCTGCCCGCGGGCACCGGGACACAGACCGAGGTGACGTCGGGCGGAAGGTTCGCCGCGCCGGCCGACGTGGCCGTCGAGGCCGACGGCCGCATCCTGATCGCCGACGCCTTCTCCGGAGGTTCCGGCGCGGTGCTCCGCGTCGACCCCGCCACGGGCGAGCAGACCGTCCTGTCCCGGGGCGACGGCGAGGGCGACACCCCGCCGCGGCCCGTGAAGCTGTGCACGGCCCCGGACGGCACGATCCTCGTCGTCGAACAGGCCATGGTGGGCGGCGAGGACCTCTCGTCCCGTGTGGTCCGGGTCGACCCGGACCACACGGTCCGGGTCGACCCGGTCACCGGGGCACGGACGACGGTGACCTCGGGAGGCGAACTGCGCAGCCCGATCGGACTGGCCGTGGCCGGCGACGGCGGCATCCTGATCGCCGACGCCAATGCCTTCGCCGGCTTCGGCGGCGGCGTGATCAGGGTGGATCCGGTCAGCGGGGCCCAGACCACCGTGGCCTCCGGCGGCGGCTTCGTCGGCCCGCGCGCGCTCGCGGTCGAGGCCGACGGCAGCCTGCTGCTCACCGACAACGAGGCCCTGAGCGGCGTGGGGACCCTGTTCCGGGTGAACCCGGCGACGGGGGAGCAGCAGGTGCTCTCCTCCGGCGGTGAATTCAGGTTCCTGACCGGGGTGGCGGTCGTACCGACGACCTCGGGGTGAGGGGCGGGCGGGACGAGGGACGTACGGGGTGAACCGACGGGCCGAGCCGACGGGCCGACGGGACGGGCCGACGGGACGGGCCGACAGGATGGGCCGACGGGACGGGCCGACGGCGCGGGCCCACGGGACGAGCCGAGCGGCCCGGCGCGGACGGACCCGGCACGGACCCGGCACGGACCCGGCACGGACCCGGCGTTCCGCCATGCGGAACGCCGGCCGCCCGGAGGGGAAAGCCCGGCACCATGGACCCGTGACCGTCATCGACATCCCCGGCTCCAAGTCCGTCACCGCCCGCGCGCTCTTCCTCGCCGCGGCGGCCGAGGGCACCACCACCCTCCTCAGGCCCCTCGTCTCCGACGACACCGAGGGCTTCGCGGAGGGCCTCACCGCCCTCGGATACGCCGTCCGCCGCGAGCCCGGCGCCTGGCACATCGAGGGCCGCCCCGCCGGCCCCGGCGCGGACACCGCCGAGGTCTACTGCCGTGACGGCGCCACCACCGCCCGCTTCCTGCCCACCCTCGCCGCCGCGGGCCACGGCACCTTCCGTTTCGACGCCTCCGCGCAGATGCGCCGGCGCCCCCTCGCCCCGCTGACGGAGGCCCTGCGCACCCTCGGCGTCGACCTGCGGCACGGCGAGAAGGAGGGCCACCACCCGCTCGCCGTCCACGCGCACGGCGTGAAGGGCGGCGCGCTCAGCCTCGACGCCGGGCAGTCGTCCCAGTACCTGACGGCCCTGCTCATGCTGGGCCCGCTCACGGCCGAGGGCCTCGACATCACCGTCACCGACCTGGTCTCGGAGCCGTACGTCGAGATCACCCTGGCGATGATGCGGAGCTTCGGCGCCGAGATCCGCCAGGAGGGGCGTACGTACCGGGTCGCCCCGACCGGCTACCGGGCCCGGACGTACGGCATCGAGCCCGACGCCTCCACCGCCAGCTACTTCTTCGCGGCGGCCGCCCTGGAACCCGGCCGCTCGGTCACCGTCCCCGGCCTCGGTACCGGTGCCCTCCAGGGCGACCTGGGCTTCGTCGACGTACTGCGCCGGATGGGCGCCGACGTCGAGATCACCGGGACGGGCACCACCGTCCGTTCCACCGGCACCCTGCGCGGCCTCACGGTCAACATGCGGGACATCTCCGACACGATGCCGACCCTCGCCGCGATCGCGCCCTTCGCCGACGGGCCCGTCCGCATCGAGGACGTCGCCAACACCCGGGTCAAGGAGTGCGACCGCCTCGACGCCTGCGCCGAGAACCTGCGCCGCCTCGGCATCACCGTCCTGACCGGCCCCGACTGGATCGAGATCCACCCGGGCACCCCCAGCGGGCCGGTGGAGATCGCCACCCACGGCGACCACCGGATCGTCATGTCCTTCGCGGTCACCGCCCTGCGCACCCCCGGCATCACCTTCGACGACCCCGGCTGTGTGAAGAAGACGTTCCCCGACTTCCACCGGGTCTTCGACACGTTCGTCCACACCCCGTGAAGACCGCCCCCGTGAAGACCGCACAGCGTTTGCGGCAAGAATGGGGGGCATGAGCGACCGCCCCTCTCCTCTCGCCGATCCCCATATCGCCTTCGACGTCTCCGAAGGACGCCGGGACATCGTCGTCCTCGGCTCGACCGGGTCCATCGGCACCCAGGCCATCGACCTGGTGCTGCGCAACCCCGACCGCTTCCGGGTCACCGCCCTGGCCGCCTCGGGCGGCCGGGTCGCGCTGCTCGCCGAGCAGGCGCACAAGCTGAAGGTCGCCGCGGTCGCCGTGGCCCGCGAGGAGGTGCTGCCGGAGCTGCGTGACGCGCTGAAGGCGCTGTACGGCTCCGAGCCGCTGCCCGAGCTCCTCACCGGCCCCGACGCGGCCACCCAGCTCGCCGCCTCGCCGTGCCACACCGTTCTCAACGGCATCACCGGCTCCATCGGCCTCGCACCCACCCTGGCCGCCCTCGAAGCCGGCCGGACCCTCGCCCTCGCCAACAAGGAGTCGCTGATCGTCGGCGGCCCGCTGGTGAAGGCGCTCGCGAAGCCGGGTCAGATCATCCCGGTGGACTCCGAGCACGCCGCCCTCTTCCAGGCGCTCGCCGCGGGCACCCGCGCCGACGTCCGCAAGCTGGTCGTCACCGCGTCCGGCGGCCCCTTCCGCGGCCGTACGCGCGCGGAGCTCGCCGGCGTCACCCGCGAGGACGCGCTCGCCCACCCGACCTGGGCCATGGGCCCGGTGATCACGGTGAACAGCGCCACCCTGGTGAACAAGGGCCTGGAGGTCATCGAGGCGCACCTCCTCTACGACATCCCCTTCGACCGCATCGAGGTCGTCGTCCACCCGCAGTCGTACGTGCACTCGATGGTCGAGTTCACGGACGGCTCCACGCTCGCCCAGGCCACCCCGCCCGACATGGGCGGCCCGATCGCCATCGGCATCGGCTGGCCCGAGCGGGTCCCGGACGCGGCCCCCGCCTTCGACTGGACCAAGGCCTCCACCTGGGAGTTCTTCCCGCTCGACACCGAGGCCTTCCCGTCGGTCGGCCTGGCCCGGCACGTCGGCGAACTGGGCGGCACCGCCCCCGCCGTCTTCAACGCGGCGAACGAGGAGTGCGTCGAGGCGTTTCTCGCCGGACGGCTGCCGTTCAACGGAATCATGGATACGGTCACAGCGGTCGTCACGGAGCACGGCGTTCCCGCCACGGGAACCTCTCTCACCGTGCCGGACGTCCTCGAAGCGGAGACCTGGGCGCGCGCCCGGGCCCGAGAGCTCGCAGCGAAGGCAACAGCGGAGGCCCGCGCATGAACGAAGTGGTCCTGTACATCCTGGGCATCGTGCTGTTCGCCTTCGGCCTTCTCGTCTCCATCGCGTGGCACGAGCTGGGCCACCTCTCCACGGCCAAGCTCTTCGGCATCCGCGTGCCGCAGTACATGGTCGGCTTCGGTCCCACGATCTGGTCGAGGAAGCGCGGCGAGACCGAGTACGGCATCAAGGCCATCCCGGCCGGCGGCTACATCCGCATGATCGGCATGTTCCCGCCCGGCGAGGACGGCAAGATCGAGGCCCGCTCCACCTCGCCCTGGCGGTCGATGATCGAGGACGCCCGGGAGGCCTCGTACGAGGAGCTCAAGCCCGGCGACGAGACCCGGCTCTTCTACACGCGCAAGCCGTGGAAGCGCGTGATCGTGATGTTCGCCGGACCGTTCATGAACCTGGTCCTGGCGGTGGCGCTGTTCTTCGGCTCGATGATGACGCTGGGCATCCAGGGCCAGACGACGCAGGTGGCCGGCGTCCAGAAGTGCGTCATCAAGCAGAGCGAGAAGCGCGAGAAGTGCGCGGCGGGCGACCCCGTCTCCCCGGCGTTCAAGGCCGGCCTGAAGGAAGGCGACAAGATCGTCGCCTTCAACGGCACGCCGGTGAGCGACTGGGACACCCTCTCGGACCGCATCCGCGCCACCATCGGCCCGGCGACGGTCACCGTCGAGCGGGCCGGGCAGCGGGTCGAGCTGCACCCCACCCTCGTCTCCAACGAGGTGCCGAAGAAGGACAAGGACGGCAAGGTCGTCCAGCCGCTCGACTACGGACCCGCCGGCTACCTCGGCTTCGCCTCCAAGACCGAGGTCGCGCCCCTCACCTTCGTCGAGACCACCGACCGCATGGGCGACCTGCTGGAGAACGGCGTCCACTCGGTCATCGCCCTCCCCGGCAAGATCCCCGGCCTGTGGGACGCCACCTTCGGGGACGGCGAGCGCGCCGACGACTCCCCGGTCGGCGTCGTCGGAGCCGCCCGCATCACCGGCGAGCTGATGACCGTCGAGGCCCCGCCCTCGACGATCCTCGTGATGTTCATGAACCTGCTCGTCGGGTTCAACGTGTCGCTGTTCCTGTTCAACATGCTCCCGCTGCTGCCGCTCGACGGCGGTCACATCGCGGGCGCCCTGTGGGAGTCCGTACGCCGTCACACGGCCCGGATCTTCAAGCGCCCCGACCCGGGCCCCTTCGACGTGGCGAAGCTGATGCCCGCCGCGTACGTGGTGGCCGGAGTCTTCGTCTGTTTCACGCTGCTCGTCCTCGCCGCCGACCTCGTCAACCCGGTGAAGATCACGTAGCCCACAGGGGGGCCGGACCCATCGGTGTCCGGCCTCCCGCGCCCGGGGCGGTAACCTCGGAGACCTGAGCCCGCCGACGCACAACCTTGAGGTTGCACAAAAGATGACCGCGATTTCTCTCGGTATCCCGACCGTCCCGACCCGGCTCGCCGAGCGGCGCAAGAGCCGGAAGATCCAGGTCGGCACCGTGGCCGTCGGCGGTGACGCACCCGTCTCCGTGCAGTCGATGACCACCACCCGCACGTCCGACATCGGCGCCACGCTGCAGCAGATCGCCGAGCTGACGGCCTCCGGCTGCCAGATCGTCCGCGTGGCCTGCCCCACCCAGGACGACGCCGACGCCCTCGCGGTCATCGCGCGGAAGTCGCAGATCCCGGTCATCGCCGACATCCACTTCCAGCCGAAGTACGTCTTCGCCGCGATCGACGCCGGCTGCGCCGCCGTCCGCGTCAACCCGGGCAACATCAAGCAGTTCGACGACAAGGTCAAGGAGATCGCCAAGGCGGCCTCCGACGCCGGGACCCCGATCCGCATCGGCGTCAACGCCGGCTCGCTCGACGCCCGTCTGCTGAAGAAGTACGGCAAGGCCACCCCCGAGGCGCTCGTCGAGTCCGCCCTCTGGGAGGCCGGCCTCTTCGAGGAGCACGGCTTCCGCGACATCAAGATCTCGGTCAAGCACAACGACCCGGTCGTCATGGTCGAGGCCTACCGCCAGCTCGCCGCCCAGTGCGACTACCCGCTGCACCTCGGCGTCACCGAGGCGGGCCCCGCCTTCCAGGGCACCATCAAGTCGGCCGTCGCCTTCGGCGCGCTCCTCGCCCAGGGCATCGGCGACACCATCCGCGTCTCGCTCTCCGCGCCGCCGGCCGAGGAGATCAAGGTCGGCATCCAGATCCTGGAGTCGCTGAACCTCCGCCAGCGCCGCCTGGAGATCGTCTCCTGCCCGTCCTGCGGCCGCGCCCAGGTCGACGTCTACAAGCTCGCGGAGGAGGTCACCGCCGGCCTCGACGGCATGACCGTCCCGCTGCGCGTGGCCGTCATGGGCTGCGTCGTCAACGGCCCGGGCGAGGCCCGCGAGGCCGACCTCGGCGTCGCCTCCGGCAACGGCAAGGGCCAGATCTTCGTGAAGGGCGAGGTCATCAAGACCGTCCCCGAGTCGAAGATCGTCGAGACCCTCATCGAAGAGGCGCTGAAGATCGCCGAGCAGATGGAGAAGGACGGCGTCGCCAGCGGCGAACCGTCCGTCGCCGTCGCCGGCTGAGCCCCGCACCCCGACGCCGAAGCCCCTCCGCCCCGACGGGCGGAGGGGCTTCGCGTGCGTGCAGGGCCCCGCCACAGGCGAGAGAGGTAAAGTGCGGGGACCACGCAGAACCGTACGGTGAGGCCCCCTTCGTGCTGACACACCCCGCCACCCGGGTCCTCGAACCCGCCGACCTCGGCGCCGCCCTCGCCGTTCTGGAGAGCGCCCCCGTCGAGAACGCCTTCGTGACCGCCCGCGTCCAGGTCGCCGGACTCGACCCCTGGCGCCTCGGCGGCGAGATGTGGGGCTGGTACAGCGAGGGCCGGCTGCGGTCCCTCTGCTACTCCGGCGCCAACCTCGTGCCCCTCTGCGCGACGCCCGAGGCCGTCCGCGCCTTCGCCGACCGGGCCCGCAGGATCGGCCGCCGCTGTTCCTCGATCGTCGGCCCCGCCGAGCCCACCACCGAGCTGTGGCGGCTCCTGGAGCCCAGCTGGGGCCCCGCGCGCGACGTCCGCGCCCGCCAGCCGCTGATGGTCGCCGAGGGGCCCTCCACCACCGTCACGCCCGATCCGCTGGTGCGCCGCGTCCGCAAGGACGAGATGGACGTGATCATGCCCGCCTGCGTGGCCATGTTCACCGAGGAGGTCGGCGTCTCCCCGCTCGCCAACGACGGCGGACTGCTCTACCAGGCCCGGGTCGCCGAACTCGTCGGCAGCGGCCGCTCCTTCGCCCGCATCCAGGACGGCAAGGTCGTCTTCAAGGCCGAGATCGGCGCCGCCACCCGCCAGGCCTGCCAGATCCAGGGCGTCTGGGTCGCCCCCGAGCACCGCGGCAAGGGCCTCTCCGAGACGGGCATGGCCGCCGTCCTCCAGTACGCCCTGGCCGACATCGCACCCCTCGTCAGCCTGTACGTGAACGACTACAACACCCCGGCGAGGGCCTCCTACCGCCGCGTCGGCTTCCAGGAGACCGGCGCCTTCATGAGCGTGCTGTTCTGAGGCCCCGGCCGCTTGTAGGGTGCGCCGCATGGATGACGCAGAAGTCATGATCGGACCGGTCAATCTCGCCGCCCGGGTGGACGAGGCGCTCGCCGTGCAGGCGCTCGCCTTCGGCCTGGACGACGACGAGATCGCCGTACGCCGCCACATCGTGCTGCGCCACCTGCTGAGCCCCGGCGCCCGTGCCTACGGGGCCACCACCCCCGAGGGGAAGCTCGTCGGATTCGTGTACGGGATGCCCAACGACCGCACCCACTGGTGGTCCACCGTCGTCGAGTCGTACCTGCGCGCCACCGGCACCGCCGACTGGCTCGAGGACTCCTTCGTGATCACCGAACTCCACGTCCACCCCGCCCACCAGGGCCGCGGCCTGGGCCGCGAACTGATCACCACCATCACCGACGGGGCCGCCGAACCACGCTCGATCCTCTCCGCGATCGACACCGAAAGCCCGGCCCGCGGCCTCTACCGCTCCCTCGGCTACGAGGACCTCGCCCGCCAGGTGCACTTCCCGAGCGCCGTCCGCCCGTACGCCGTGATGGGCGCACCCCTGCCGCTCAAGCGCCGGAACTGATTTCTCCGACCAGGGGCCACCCGGCTAACCTCGGGGCCATCACCGTCAGTCCCGGCAGGAGTACGAGAACCATGGCCAACGCACCGGTCCAGCGCATGTCCCAGTTGATGGCGAAGACGCTGCGCGACGACCCGGCCGACGCCGAGGTCCTCAGTCACAAGCTCCTCGTCCGCGCCGGATACGTGCGCCGCACCGCCGCCGGCATCTGGAGCTGGCTGCCCCTGGGCAAGAAGGTCCTCACCAACATCGAGCGCATCGTCCGCGAGGAGATGGACGCCATCGGCGCCCAGGAGGTCACCCTCCCCGCGCTGCTGCCGCGTGAGCCCTACGAGGCGACCGGCCGCTGGGACGAGTACGGCGCCGAGCTCTTCCGCCTCCAGGACCGCAAGGGCGGCGACTACCTCCTCGGCCCGACGCACGAGGAGATCTTCACCCTCCTCGTCAAGGACCAGTGCTCGTCCTACAAGGACCTGCCGGTCATCCTCTACCAGATCCAGAACAAGTTCCGCGACGAGGCCCGCCCCCGCGCCGGCATCCTGCGCGGCCGCGAGTTCCTGATGAAGGACTCGTACTCCTTCGACACGGAGGACGAGGGCCTCGCCCAGTCCTACGCCCTGCACCGCCAGGCCTACCAGCGCGTCTTCGAGCGCCTCGGCCTCGACTACCGCATCGTCGCCGCCACCGCCGGCGCCATGGGCGGCTCGAAGTCCGAGGAGTTCCTCGCCCCGGCCGAGGCCGGCGAGGACACCTTCGCCGACTGCCCGAACTGCGACTTCGCGGCGAACACCGAGGCGATCTCCTACGAGCTGCAGACGGTCGACGGCTCCGCCGTCCCGGCCGCCGAGGAGATCCCCACCCCCGACACCCCGACCATCGAGACCCTCGCCGCCTCCCTCGGCGTCCCGGCCTCCGCCACGCTCAAGAACCTCCTGGTGAAGGTCGACGGCGAGATCGTCGCCGTCGGCGTCCCCGGCGACCGCGAGGTCGACCTGGGCAAGGTCGAGGAGCACTTCGCCCCCGCGACCGTCGAAATGGTCACCGAGACCGACTTCGCCGAGCGCGCGGACCTCGTCCGCGGCTACGTCGGCCCCCAGGGCCTGGAGAAGGTCACCTACATCGCCGACCCGCGCGTGGCCCCCGGCACCGCGTGGATCACGGGCGCCAACAAGAACGGCACGCACGCGAAGAACGTCGTCGCGGGCCGTGACTTCGAGGTCTCCGAGTACGTCGACGTCGTGGTCGTCCAGGAAGGCGACCCGTGCCCCAAGTGCGGCACCGGCCTGAAGCTGGACCGTGCCATCGAGATCGGCCACATCTTCCAGCTGGGCCGCAAGTACGCGGACGCCCTCAAGCTCGACGTCCTCGGCCAGAACGGCAAGCCCGTCCGCGTCACCATGGGCTCGTACGGCATCGGCGTCTCGCGCGCCGTCGCCGCGCTCGCCGAGCAGACCGCCGACGACAAGGGCCTCTGCTGGCCGGCCGAGGTCGCCCCGGCCGACGTCCACGTCGTCGCCGCCGGCAAGGCCCTCCAGACGGAACTGGCCCTGGAGGTCTCCGACAAGCTGTCCGCCGCCGGCCTCCGCGTCCTGGTCGACGACCGCGCGGGTGTCTCCCCGGGCGTCAAGTTCACCGACGCGGAGCTCATGGGCGTCCCGAAGATCCTGGTCGCGGGCCGCCGCTCGGGCGAGGGCGTCGTGGAGCTGAAGGACCGCCGGACGGGCGAGCGCGAGGAGATGACGGTCGACGAGGCGATCACCCGCCTCACCGCCTGACCCCGCGCGGGTGCGGGGCCACCCCCTCGCACCCACCACGACGCCGCCCGCGCGGCCTGCACGACCCTCCCGCCTGTGCGGGCCGCGCGGCCAGTCCGCCTGTGCGGCTGCTCATGCACACTCCGCCCCACCGCCGCCCGGGCCCGCCCACGCGCCCGGCCCACCGCCGTGCGGGCCCGCCCGCCCGGGCCACCGTCGTGTGCGCACGCGCACGTTGCCCCGGCCCCCGCCGTGCGGGCACGGCAGCCTGCCCCGCCGGAGCCACCGCCGTGTAGGCCCGCCCACGTCGGCCAGGCCCACCACCGCGTGGGCACGCCCGCGCTGCCCTTGCCCGCCACCGCGTGCGCACGCGCGCGTTGCCCCCGCCCGCCGCCGTTCGGGCCCGCCCACGGGGCTCGCGCCTCGGACCACCGCCCGTGCGGGGCACGCCCGCCGGCTCCGGCCGCTCACCCACTGCCCGTGTGGGCGATCGTCCCGCTGGGGCGGGACGGGTGGGCACACGGGACGCGCGCTTGGCGGCGCGTCCGCCCCTTGTGCCTGGACCCGCAGCAACAGTGCGGCGCACCCCGGGTGCGGGTTACGGCGCGGAAGCCTGGGCCCGGCAAGGGGCGACGTTCCGTTGTGCCCACCCGTTCCGCCCCAGCGGAACAGTTGCCCACAACGGGGTGGCGACGACGCACGTCGTGTCCGCCCGTTCCGCCCCAGCGGAACAGTTGCCCACAACGGGGTGGCGACGACGCACGTCGTGTCCGCCCGTTCCGGCCCGGCGGAACAGCTGCCCACAACGGGGTGGCGACGTCGCCCGTTGTGACCTCCGGTTCCGTCTCAGCGGAACCAACGCCCACAACGGGGTGGCGCGGCGGAACACGGGCGCCCGCGGCCCGGGGCGGGTCAGGCGCCGTCCTCCTGTGGTGTCGGTTCGACCGACGCGCCCGCCAGGTCCTCCACCGGCTCCACCCCCTCCGCCGCGTGCGCCGCCCCCTTGAGGTACGCGTTGCTGACCGGAGTCGTCACCACAGGCGCCTCCTTCGCGACGCCGGCGCCGGCGTCGGCGCCCGCCCCGGCGACCGGCCCCGCCGTCGAGCGTTCCAGGAACCGCAGCAGTTCCACCGGGAACGGCAGCACCAGCGTCGAGTTCTTCTCCGCCGCCACCGCGACCACCGTCTGCAGCAGCCTCAGCTGAAGCGCCGCGGGCTGGTCGGACATGACCTCCGCCGCCTCCGCCAGCTTCTTCGACGCCTGGAGTTCCGCGTCCGCGTTGATGACCCGTGCCCGGCGTTCACGGTCCGCCTCCGCCTGCCGGGCCATCGACCGCTTCATGGTCTCGGGCAGGGAGACGTCCTTGATCTCGACGCGGTCGATGGCGACGCCCCAGCCCATCGCCGGGCTGTCGAGCATGAGCTCGAGTCCCTGGTTGAGCTTCTCGCGGTTGGACAGCAGGTCGTCGAGGTCGCTCTTGCCGATGATGGACCGCAGTGAGGTCTGCGCCATCTGGGAGACCGCGAACTTGTAGTCCTCGACCCGCACCAGCGCGTCCGCCGCGTCGACCACCTTGAAGTACACGACCGCGTCGACCCGTACCGTCACGTTGTCCCGGGTGATGCCCTCCTGCGCGGGAACGGGCATGGTGACGATCTGCATGTTCACTTTGTGCAGGCGCTCGACGACCGGCACGATCATCGTGAATCCAGGCGATCGCACGTCGTCGCGCAGCCGCCCGAAGCGGAAGACGACGCCTCGCTCGTACTGCTTCACGACGCGTGCCGCCGCGCCCGCGTACACGGCGGTCGCCGCGGCCGCGCCGGCCGCCGCCATCAGCAGTTCTTCGATCATCACGGCCCCCTGCACTTGAGCCGAACGGTACAAAAAGGGTATTCCCTTACAGCCAGCTCGCGAACTCCAGGAGCAGCTCGGCATCCTGCCGGCGCCCCGCCGTCAGCGCCCGTGTCCCCGATTCGACCGCGCGGAACAGGGTCCAGCCGCGCAGCCGCTCCCGGTCCAGGTCCAGGGAGTCCGCCAGTTTGTTGACCCGCCGCCGGGCCGCCGAGGCGCCCGAGGAGGCGGCGACCAGGTCCTCGACCCGGTCCCGTACCAGCCGGGCCAGGTCGTAGGCCCGCTCGCCGACCAGCGGTTCCGGGCCGACGGCCAGCCAGGGCGCCCGGTCACCGGCGAGCACCTTGCCCTGCCGGAAGTTCCCGTGCAGCAGCAGCGACTCGGCGGAGGCGGTCACGAGCTCCTCGCGGGCGGCGAGCGCCGCCGCCGTCAGCTCGGCGGTCGCCGCATCGGACAGGTGGGGGGCCATGGCCTCGGTCTGCCGGGCCGTCCGCTCGGTCACCGTCTCGAAGTCGTGTTCCGGCGCGGGCTCGACCCACAGTTTGCGTACGGTTCCCGCCGCTTCCAGGAGCGCCTTCGCCTCCGGCAGGGAGCGGAGGGAGACCTCGGGGTGCAGCCGTTCGAGGACGAGCGCGTCCTCCTCGGCGGTGTCGAGGAGCTGGACCGCGCCCCAGCCGTTCCAGTGCGCGAGCGCGTCCCGTTCCCGGTCCGGCCGGGCGAACGGGGGAGCGATCTTGAGCGCGGCGGGGGAGCCGTCGGGCCGGCGGACGAGCACGACCAGGCTGCTCCGTCCGCCGGGTGCCATCACCCGTTCGGTCTCCAGGGACGCGTGGTCCAGCACCTGTCCGGCGAGCTCGGGCAGCTTTCCGAGCCACTCGGCCGCGACGGCGTCCCCGTACGTCTCACCGAGCGTCCTGACCAGTCGCTGCGGCGGTTCGAAACCCATGCGTACGTTGTTCCTTCGGTCGGGGCCGGACTCACACCCGCTCGGCGAGCCCAGGAAAGGTTACGTCGCTGCCGCGCCAGCGGACGGCGCGTACCGCCGCCTCCCTGAGCGCGGCGGCCGCCTCGCGCCGCCGGGGACCCTCGGAGGCCCGGACGAGGTCGGAGTAGACCCCGGCCACCCGGTCCTCCAGGACGGCGGCGAGTCGTACGGCGCCGGCCGGGTCCGCGACCCGGAACGGCAGCTCGTACGCGGCCGCCGCCGCCACCGGTGTGCCGCCGAGGTCGCGTACGGTCCGGCGCAGCGCGTCCCGGCGTGCCCGGTGGGCCTCGTACGCGGCGGTGGCCTCGGCCCGTCGTTCCGTACCGATCCGGCCGCCGACGACCCCGTACCCGTACACCGCGGCGTGCTCGGCGGCCAGTGCGGCCTGGGTCGCGTCGAGGGCGCTCATGCCCGTGCTCCTTCGGTCAGCAGATAGGCGTGCGCGGCGCCGGCGGCGGCCACGGAGGCGAGCAGCCGGGCGTATTCGGGCGGGGCGGTGAGCAGCGCGGCGGTGTGCGCGTCGGAGGCGGTGCGTTCGGCCGTCGCGAGCTCCTTGAGGGCCGCCCGGGGGTCGGTGGCCACCGGCGCCGGCACGGGCGCGGGGGAGACCGTGGGCTTCGCGGAGGCCTTGGCCGGGGCGGCCGGGTCGGTGGGGGCGGCCGTGGCGGGCCGTACCGTCGTACCGCCCTCGCCGAGGGCCTCGGTGTGCGCCGCCACCGAGCGCCGCAGCGGGCTCAGCCGGGGGCCGAGGGCCGGGTGCGCGGCGAGGGCGGCGTCGTAACGTTCCAGCAGGGTCCTGGAGGCGGTCACGGAGCGCAGCCGCAGGGCCGCCTCGGCGCGGGCCACCCGTTCGGCCTCCCGTTCGGCGGCGGAGGGCTTCCTCGGGGCGGGCTCCTCGGAGGTGCAGCCCGACAGTGCCGCCGCGGCGGCGGCCGAGATCCCCGCCGTCAGGAGTGCGCGCCTGCCCGTCGTCGTCACACTCTCTCCCTCGGCCGTGGTACGTCGTCGAAGATCGTCCGGATCACCGCAGGCGAGCGTACCCGCGGCCCCCGGGGCGGTGGACGGCAACACCCTCCGGGACCGGATACCCTTTGGTCTGACACGCGACGAACACGCGGCGAACCCACAACAGCACACGCGGCCGAGGAGTCACCCGGATGAGCACCACCCAGAGCGACAGGCTGCGCGGACTCGTGGAGCCGCTGGTCCACGCGAAGGACCTGGATCTGGAAGAGATCGAGGTGTCCCGGGCCGGCCGTCGTGGACTGGTGAGGATCGTCGTCGATTCGGACGAGGGCGTGGAGCTGGACGCCTGTGCCGAGCTGAGCCGCGCGATCTCCGAGAAGCTCGACGAGACCGACGCGATGGGCGAGGGCGAGTACGTCCTCGAAGTCAGCTCTCCCGGCGCCGACCGCCCCCTGACCCAGTACCGCCACTACGTGCGCGCCACCGGTCGTCTGGTCAAGCTGCAGTTCGCCGAGACCGAAGAACTGGTCGCACGGATTCTCGCCGTGGACGAGAACGGCCTCGACCTCGAAGTGCCGGGCGTGAAGGGGCGCAAGCCCACCGCCCGCCGGGTCGAGTTCGCCGACATCGTCAAGGCGCGTGTCGAGATCGAGTTCAACCGCAAGGACAAGAAGGAAGAGGAGGCGTAGCCGTGGACATCGACGTGAAGCTGCTCAAGGGCTTGGCGAATGAGAAGGAGATCTCCTTCGACCTGCTGGTCGAGGCGATCGAGTCGGCCCTCCTCATCGCGTACCACCGCACTCCCGACGCCCGCCGCCACGCGCGCGTGGAGCTGGACCGGCACACCGGTCACGTGACGGTGTGGGCGAAGGAAGACCCCTCCGAGCTGGAGGAGGGCCAGGAGCCCAAGGACTTCGACGACACCCCGTCGGACTTCGGCCGGATCGCCGCGAGCACCGCCCGCCAGGTGATCCAGCAGCGTCTTCGCGACGCCGAGAACGATGTGACCTTCGGTGAGTACGCGCGCCGTGAGGGCGATGTCGTCGCCGGTGTGGTGCAGCAGGGCAAGGACCCGAAGAACGTCCTGGTCCGGCTGGACGACAAGCTGGAGGCCATTCTCCCGGTGCAGGAGCAGGTGCCGGGCGAGGACTACACGCACGGTCTGCGGCTGCGGACGTACGTCGTCCGGGTGGCGAAGGGTGTGCGCGGTCCGTCCGTCACCCTTTCGCGTACCCACCCCAATCTGGTGAAGAAGCTCTTCGCCCTCGAGGTGCCGGAGATCGCCGACGGTTCGGTCGAGATCGCGGCGATCGCCCGTGAGGCCGGTCACCGCACCAAGATCGCCGTCCGGTCCACCCGTTCGGGCCTGAACCCCAAGGGCGCCTGCATCGGCCCGATGGGCAGCCGTGTCCGCAACGTGATGGCGGAGCTCCTCGGCGAGAAGATCGACATCGTCGACTGGTCGGACGACCCGGCCGAGATGGTGGCGAACGCGCTCTCCCCGGCCCGGGTCTCCAGGGTCGAGGTCGTCGACATGGCCGCCCGCTCCGCGCGGGTGACGGTGCCGGACTACCAGCTGTCGCTGGCGATCGGCAAGGAGGGCCAGAACGCCCGCCTGGCCGCGCGCCTCACCGGCTGGCGGATCGACATCCGCCCGGACACGGAGCTGAACGGTCCCGAGGACTGAGACCGTTTTTGGCCAACAGCTGTTCGATTCTTGCCCCAAACAGGTGAGGTCGGTACGGGGAGGTAGACTTAATCGTGTCTGGCCGGACGCATGCCTGCGCGTGCCCTGAGCGAACCTGTGTGGGGTGCCGGGAGCGAGCGGCCAAGAGCGATCTGCTGCGGATCGTGGTGAGCAAGGACGAGTGCGTTCCTGATCATCGCGGTACGCTGCCCGGCCGGGGTGCGTACCTGCACCCCGTCGTGGCTTGTCTCGATCTGGCGGTCCGCCGCCGAGCGTTCCCGAGGGCCTTCAAGGTCCAGGGCCCGCTCGAAACAGCGGAACTACGTCATCACGTCGAACAGCCGGCACCGCAGTGAACAAGAAGTACGGCACGGAACACCGTGCGGTCAGGTACCTCGCGAGTTGGAAGTAGGTCGAGATTGCGATGAGCACTCGATGAGTACGCGATGAGTACGCCCATGAAGTAGCGACGGTCCGGCGGTAACCCGGACCTCACAAAGGAGCAAAGTGGCTAAGGTCCGGGTATACGAACTCGCCAAGGAGTTCGGTGTGGAGAGCAAGGTCGTCATGGCCAAGCTCCAAGAACTCGGTGAATTCGTCCGTTCGGCGTCCTCGACGATCGAGGCGCCGGTCGTGCGCAAGTTGACTGACGCTTTGCAGGGTCCCGGCGGCAACGCCGGCAAGACCGCTGCCAAGCCCGGCGCGCCCCGCAAGGCGGCGCCCTCCCCCGCGGCGCCGTCTCCGGCCGCCGCGGCTCGTCCCGCTGCCCCGAAGCCCGGCGCCCCGGCCCCCAAGCCGGCCCCCGCCGCGCCTGCGGCGCCGGCCCCGGTCACTCCGGCCGCGCCCGCCGCGAGCAGCACCCCCTCTCAGGCTCCGGCCGCCTCGGGCCCCCGCCCGGGCCCGAAGCCCGCGCCCAAGCCGGTCACCCCGGCTCCGGCCGCCCCCGAGTTCACCGCGCCCCCGTCGGCTCCCGCCGCCGGTCAGCGCCCCTCCGGCGGCGCCCAGGCACCTCGTCCCGCCGGCGAGCGTCCGGCCCGTCCGGGTCAGGGCGCGCCGCGTCCGCAGGGCCAGGGTGCCCCGCGTCCGCAGGGCCAGGGCGCTCCGCGTCCGGGCGGTGCCCGTCCGGCCGGTCCCCGTCCGGGCAACAACCCCTTCACCTCGGGTGGCTCCACCGGAATGGCGCGGCCGCAGTCGCCGCGTCCGGGTGGCGGCGCTCCCCGTCCCGGCGGCTCCGGTGCCGCTCCGGGCGCCCCGCGTCCGCAGGGTGGCCCCGGTGGCGCTCCGCGTCCGCAGGGTCAGGGCGGCGCTCGTCCGACCCCCGGTGGCATGCCTCGCCCGCAGGCTCCCCGTCCGGGCGGCGCGCCCGGCGGTAACCGTCCGAACCCGGGCATGATGCCGCAGCGTCCCGCTGCCGGCCCGCGTCCCGGTCCTGGCGGCGGCGGTGGCCGCGGTCCCGGTGGCCCCGGCGGCCGTCCGGGTGGTCCCGGCGGTGGCGGTGGCGGCGGTCGTCCCGGCTTCGCCGGTCGTCCGGCCGGTCCCGGCGGTGGCGGCGGCGGCTTCGCCGGTCGTCCCGGTGGTCCCGGTGGCGGCGGCGGTCGTCCGGGTGGTCCCGGCGGCGGTGGCGGCGGCTTCGGCGGTCGTCCCGGTGGCTTCGGTGGCCGTCCCGGCGGTCCGGGTGGCCGTGGTGGCACGCAGGGCGCCTTCGGTCGTCCCGGCGGTCCCGCGCGTCGCGGTCGCAAGTCGAAGCGTCAGAGGCGCCAGGAGTACGAGGCCATGCAGGCCCCGTCCGTGGGCGGCGTGATGCTGCCTCGCGGCCACGGCGAGACCATTCGCCTGTCGCGCGGTGCGTCCCTCACCGACTTCGCCGAGAAGATCGGCGCCAACCCGGCGTCGCTCGTCGCGGTGATGATGAACCTCGGCGAGATGGTCACGGCCACGCAGTCCGTGTCCGACGACACGCTGTCGATGCTCGGCGACGAGATGAACTACACCGTTCAGATCGTCTCGCCGGAGGAAGAGGACCGCGAGCTCCTCGAGTCCTTCGACATCGAGTTCGGCGAGGACGAGGGCGGCGAAGAGGCTCTGGTCTCCCGTCCGCCGGTCGTCACCGTCATGGGTCACGTCGACCACGGTAAGACCCGACTTCTCGACGCGATCCGCAAGACGAACGTCGTCGCGGGCGAGGCCGGCGGCATCACCCAGCACATCGGTGCCTACCAGGTGGGTACCGAGGTCAACGGCGAAGAGCGTCGCATCACCTTCATCGACACCCCGGGTCACGAGGCGTTCACCGCCATGCGTGCCCGTGGTGCGAAGTCGACCGACATCGCGATCCTCGTGGTCGCGGCCAACGACGGCGTCATGCCGCAGACGATCGAGGCGCTCAACCACGCCAAGGCCGCCGGCGTCCCGATCGTCGTCGCGGTCAACAAGATCGACGTCGAGGGCGCGGACCCGACCAAGGTCCGCGGTCAGCTGACCGAGTTCGGTCTGGTGGCCGAGGAGTACGGCGGCGACACGATGTTCGTCGACATCTCCGCCAAGCAGGGTCTGCACATCGACTCCCTGCTGGAGGCCGTGGTCCTCACCGCGGACGCCTCGCTCGACCTGCGGGCCAACCCGAACCAGGACGCGCAGGGTATTGCGATCGAGTCCCACCTCGACCGCGGTCGCGGTGCCGTCTCGACCGTCCTGGTCCAGCGCGGAACGCTGCGCATCGGCGACACCGTGGTGGTCGGCGACGCGTACGGCCGTGTCCGGGCGATGCTCGACGACAAGGGCAACAACGTCGAGGAGGCGACCCCGTCGACTCCCGTCCTGGTGCTCGGTCTCACCAACGTGCCGGGTGCCGGCGACAACCTCCTGGTTGTCGACGAGGACCGTACGGCCCGTCAGATCGCCGAGAAGCGCGCTGCGCGTGAGCGCAACGCCGCCTTCGCCAAGCGCGTCCGCCGGGTGTCCCTCGAGGACCTCGACAAGGTGCTCAAGGCCGGTCTCGTCCAGGAACTCAACCTCATCATCAAGGGCGACGCGTCCGGTGCGGTCGAGGCTCTCGAGGCCTCGCTGCTCCAGCTCGACGTCGGCGAAGAGGTCGACATCCGTGTCCTGCACCGCGGTGTGGGTGCGGTCACCGAGTCGGACATCGACCTGGCCATGGGCTCCGACGCCATCGTCATCGGCTACAACGTCCGTGCGGCCGGCCGTGCCGCGCAGATGGCGGAGCGCGAGGGCGTCGACGTCCGGTACTACTCGGTCATCTACCAGGCGATCGAGGAGATCGAGGCGGCGCTCAAGGGCCTCCTCAAGCCGGAGTACGAAGAGGTCGAGCTCGGTACGGCGGAGATCCGCGAGGTCTTCCGCTCGTCCAAGCTGGGCAACATCGCCGGTGTCCTCATCCGCTCCGGCGAGGTCAAGCGCAACACCAAGGCGCGTCTCGTCCGCGACGGCAAGGTCATCGCCGAGGACCTCACGATCCACGGTCTGCGCCGCTTCAAGGACGACGTCACCGAGATCCGCGAAGGCTTCGAGGGCGGTATCAACCTCGGAAACTTCAACGACATCAAGATCGACGACGTCATCGCGACGTACGAGATGCGCGAGAAGCCGCGCGCCTGATCGCGTCCGATCGCAGCAGTGAGCCGGGGCCGGTCGGCGGAAAGTATTCCGTCGATCGGCCCCGGCCGTTGCGTGTACGGTTTCGGTGTCCCCGCCGAGTGGTCGGCGGGCACACCGAACCCGAACCGGCGGGACATCCGGACATACATGTATGTGGGGACACTGTCCTTCGATCTGCTCCTCGGCGACGTACGTTCGTTGAAGGAGAAACGCTCCGTCGTCAAGCCGATCCTGGCCGAGCTCCAGCGCAAATTCGCGGTGAGCGTGGCGGAGGTCGGCGGCCAGAACCTCCATCGGCGGGCCGAGATCGGCGTCGCGATGGTGTCGGGGGAGCCGGGGCACCTCAGCGACGTACTGGACCGGTGCGAGCGGCTCGTCGCCGCGCGTCCCGAGGTGGAGCTGCTTTCGGTGCGCCGCAGGCTCCACACTGATGAAGACTGATTTGAGCAAGGCAAAGAAGGAGAAGGACCAGTGGCCGACAACGCGCGGGCGAAGAAGCTGGCAGACCTCATCCAGGAGGTGGTCGCCGAGAAGCTGCAGCGCGGCATCAAGGACCCCCGCCTGGGCACGCACGTGACCATCACGGACACCCGTGTCACCGGCGACCTGCGGGAGGCCACGGTCTTCTACACGGTCTACGGCGACGACGAGGAGCGGGCGAGTGCCGCGGCGGGCCTGGAGAGCGCCAAGGGCATCCTCCGTTCGGCCGTGGGCCGCGCGGCGGGGACCAAGTTCACCCCGACCCTGGCCTTCGTGGCCGACGCCCTCCCGGAGAACGCCAAGACGATCGAGGACCTCCTCGACAAGGCGCGGGCCTCGGACGCCCAGGTGCGGGAGGCGTCCTCGGGCGCCGCCTTCGCGGGCGAGGCCGACCCCTACAAGAAGCCGGGCGAGGACGAAGCCGCCGAATGAGCAACGCAGCAACCACGCCCGACGGCCTTGTCATCGTCGACAAGCCGTCGGGCTTCACTTCGCACGACGTCGTGGCCAAGATGCGCGGGATCGCGAAGACCCGCCGGGTGGGCCACGCCGGCACGCTCGACCCCATGGCCACCGGCGTCCTCGTCCTCGGTGTGGAGCGGGCGACCAAGCTGCTCGGTCACCTCGCGCTGACCGAGAAGGAGTACCTGGGCACCATCCGCCTGGGGCAGACGACGGTCACCGACGACGCCGAGGGCGAGATCACGGCCTCCGTCGACGCCTCAGGGGTGACCCGCGAGGGCATCGACGCGGGCGTCGCCGAGCTGACCGGCGCCATCATGCAGGTGCCGTCGAAGGTCTCCGCGATCAAGATCGACGGCAAGCGGTCGTACGCGCGCGTGCGCGGCGGTGAGGAGTTCGAGATCCCGGCCCGCCCGGTGACCGTCTCCTCCTTCCAGGTGTACGACGTCCGTGAGGCGACCGCCGAGGACGGCACCCCCGTCGTCGACCTGGTCGTCTCCGTCGTCTGCTCCTCCGGTACGTACATCCGGGCGCTCGCCCGGGACCTCGGCGCGGGACTCGGCGTGGGCGGCCATCTGACGGCGCTGCGCCGCACCCGGGTCGGTCCGTACAAGCTGGACTCGGCGAAGACGCTCGACCAGCTCCAGGCGGAGCTCACGGTCATGCCGGTCGCCGACGCGGCCTCGGCGGCGTTCCCCCGGTGGGACGTCGACGAGAAGCGGGCCAAGCTGCTGCTCAACGGCGTCCGCCTGGAGATGCCGGAGTACCCGGCGGGTCCGGTCGCGGTCTTCGGTCCCGAGGGGACGCTGCTCGCGCTCGTGGAGGACCAGCGGGGCAAGGCCAAGAGCCTCGCCGTCTTCGGCTGATCCGGACGGTTCCCGGCGAAAGTTCGGGGCGGGCCCGCGCGCGTGCCCGCCCCCACTTGTCTCCCCCTGCGAGAGCCTGTCCGGCGGAACGCCGAAGAATCACCCGATCAGGGAGGCGCTCGGAGTGAACGGGGGAGTGCCAGGGGGCGCGTTTGCCTTCCTGGTTCTTCGCCTGATCACCGGACACCTACCGTCGACTCCATGGGACGCGGGGACCTGGCGACGCTGGTACGGATCTGCGATCTGGCGGGCCGGCCTCGCGGCACCGGATTCCTCGCCGACCACCACGGAACGGTCGTCACCAGTCACGAAGCCGTCGACGGGCTCAGCCGTGTCGTCCTGCACGCCCCCGGCGAGAGGACCTGGCTCGCCGAGGCCGAGGCCGTCACCGCCCTGCCGGAGCGCGGCCTCGCGCTCGTACGGACCGAAGGGCTCGGCGTCCGCCCGCTGCCGGTCGCGACCCGGACCGAGGTCGAACCCGGCACATACGTACGGATCGCCGCCCACGGCTGGCGCGAGGCCCGCGTCCTCGGCCCCGCCGCCGTCACCTACACCGCCACCGACCGCTTCCACTCTCTCGGCGACGCCCTCGAACTCGCCATCGGCACCGAGGGCGCCGAAGCCCTCCGTCTCGGCGGACACGCCGCCGGCGGCCCCGTCCTCGACACCACCACCGGCACCGTCCTCGCCGTCCTCGGCACCGCCCTGCACGGCGCCGGCCAGGCCGCCGGATACGCGGTGCCGTTGCGGCCCGACGGCCCCCTCTCCGCCCTCCTGCGGCGCAACGCGGCCACCGTCCCCGCCTACGGACCCGACCTCAACCTCGCCGGAATCCTGGAGCTCGCCGCCACCTCCACCGGCCCCGCAGCCGAACCCGACCCCTGGCCCGAGCCCGTCGAACGCCCCGAGTGTGTCCGGGAGTTCGCCCGCTTCACCGCCGGAGACGTGCCGGTCCTCGCCCTCGTCGGCGCCCCCGGCACCGGCCGCACCACGGCCCTCGCCGCCCTCTGCGCCCGCCGAGCCCGGGGTGTCGCACCCGCCCCCACCGTCCGGCTGCGCGGCGCCGACCTCCGCGCCGAGGACGGCTCGCTCGCCGACGCCGTCGGCCGCGCCCTGCACCAGGCGGGCCGGATCGTCGCGGCCTCCGGGGCCCTCGGCGACACCACCACCGCCACCCCGGAACGGGCCGCCGCCCTCGCCCACACGGCGGGCCGCCCGCTGCTCGTCGTCCTCGACGGCCCCGAGGAGATGCCACCGCTCCTCGCCCACCGGCTCGCCGAGTGGACGACGGCCACCGAGGGCTGGCTCCGCGCCCACCACGCCCTCCTCGTCACCGCCTGCCGCCCCGAGCACTGGGAACTCGCCGGCGCCCTCTACGGCCCGGGCGCCCTGCACCGGCCGGCGACCGGCCCCGGCGCCCGGCTGCCCGCCGCCCTCGTCCTCGGGCCGTACTCGGAGACGGAGGCACGGGCCGTACGGGAGGGGTACGGGTTCGGGGAGACGGACCTCGCCGAGGCCGACGCCCGCCACCCGCTCGCCCTGCGGCTGCTCGCCGAGGTCCGGACCGCGCTGCCGGGGGACGTGCCGGGCCGGCCGGGGCGCGAGGAGATCTTCACCGCCTATCTGGACCTGATGTGTCTGCGGACGGCCGTCCGGATCGCCGCGGGCTCCCGGCCCCTCGTCCGGGGGGCCGCCGTACGCCGGCTCGCCGCCCGGGTGACCGGCCAGGTCCACGAGGCGGCCCGCCGCTGTCTCGGCCCGGGACACGGGGTCCTCGACCGGGCCTCCTTCGAGGAGCTCTTCCCCTGGCGGGAGGGCTGGGCCTCGGCCGTCCTCACCGAAGGGCTGCTCGTCCCCGCGGGCTCCGGCTACCGCTTCGCCCACGAGGAACTGGCCGACTGGGTGCAGGCGGCCCACCTGGACCTGGACGGCGCGCTCCGGGCCCTGCTCGGCACGGAGGCCGGAGACCGCCCTCCGGCGGCGTCCGGAGACCGCCCTCCGGCGGGCCAGGGCGGGTCCCCCGCGATCCCCTTCGGCTCCCCGGCCGCCGCCTCCGATCCCCCCGCGCCCCCCGCGTCCGGCACCGTGCCCGGCGTCCCCCGGCAGCGGACCCCGGCCGAAGCGCCGCCGCCCGTCCCGCGCCACCGCATCGGCCCGGTGCTCCAGGCACTCCTGCTGCTCCACCGCGAGCGCGGACCGGCCGCCCTCGGCCCCCGCTTGGCCGCGCTCGCCGAGGCCCTCGACGGCTTCGCCGAGCGGGAGGGCGGGGACCCGGGCGACGGGCCCTGGTGGGCCGCCCGGCTGTTCGGGGAGAGCGTGCGGCGGCTGGGGGACCCCCGGCCGTATCTGCCCGTGCTCAGGCTGCTCGCCGACCGCATCGGGGCCCGCGCCGGACGTCACCCCGTCTTCGCCGGATTCGGACCGGAGTTCTGGCTGGGGCTCCCGCTCGGGGAGGACGAGCGGATCGATCTGCTGCGGCGGCTCGTGCCGGCCGACCCGCCGGCCGATCCATCGGCTGATCCGCCGGCCGGCCCATCGGCCGACCCGCAGGCCGGCCCGGAATCCGGCGACGACCGGTCGCTCGACGCCGTCGCCGGCCTCCTCGCCGCCGACCCCAGGGGAGTCCAGCCGCTGCTCTGCCGCTGGTTCGTGGACGACCGTCCCCTCCCCGCCGCCCCGCACGCCACCGTCGGCACCGCCGCCCAGGCGCTGCTCCACACCCATCGGGCGCTCGCCGTCGACGACCTGTGCGAGGCGCTCGTCGCCACCGCCCACCCGCTCGCCGACGGCCTCCTCGCCGCCCTCGCCGAGGACGAGCCCACCGCCGTCTGCCGGGCCGTCGACCGCTGGGCCCATGACGACGGGCGCCCCGAGCGGCGCGTCGCGGCCGCCACGTACGGGCATCTGGTCGCGGGACACGCCACCGGCGCCGCCGACCGGGAACTCCTCCGCTTCGCCGCCCTCGCCCTGCTCGCCCGCCCCGGCGACCAGCCCCTCCACGGCGCCGCCCTCGGCCTGCTGATCCGCGACCCGCACACCCGCGCCCGCCATCTGCCCCGCGCCCTGGCCGAGCCCCGGGTGCCCGCGGCCGCCCTCGCCGAGGCCCTGGCGGCCGACCCCGGGCCGGTGCTCGCCGCCTTCGGGGCCCGGCTGCACGGCACGGGCGAGGTTCCGGCCGCCGCCCTGCGGGCGCTCGCCGAGGTCGACACGCCCGCGCTCGCCCGCCGCGTCACCGCCCTCGTCCGCGAATACATCGCCCGCCACCCCGAGGGCGCCGGCCATGTGGCCGTCTTCGTCGACCGGCGGTTCGAGGACGGTCCGGCCGCCAGGTCCGTGCTCTTCCCACTGGTCACGGGCCTGATCCGGGGCCGCCCCGCACAGGTGCGCCGGGCCCTCGCCCCCGTCCTCGCGGCCCCCGGCACCGGAGCCTCCCGCCATCTGCGGGCCGAGCTGCTCGACGTCCTCCTGGAGCACGAGCGGTACGAGTCCGAGACGGGGGAGTTCACCGTCCTGGACGCCCTGCTGACGGCCGCCGCCGAGGGCGCCGGGCGGCGCAGCGAGCCGCGCACCAGGCAGCTCGCGCACCGGGTCGGCGCCCTGTGGGCCCGTACCCCCGAGGGCGCGGGGCGGCTCGATCCCGCACTGGCGGGGCTCGTCCGCGACCGGCCCGTCTTCGCCGCGCTGCTCGTCGGCTGGACGGTCGCCGCCCCCGGGGACTGGGCGCCGCTGCTCGGTCCGGAGACCCTCCGGGCGATGCGGAGCCACGGCACTTCCATGCCGATGCGAACCGACGGCCGTGGGCATGGCAGTCTTAGACCTGCGTAATCGGCGAACAGGCGGACGAGGAGCGGTCACAGTGCAGCGCTGGCGTGGCTTGGAGGACATCCCCCAGGACTGGGGGCGCAGCGTCGTCACCATCGGCTCCTACGACGGGGTGCACCGCGGGCACCAGCTGATCATCGGGCGTGCCGTCGAGCGGGCCCGGGAACTCGGCGTCCCGGCCGTGGTGGTCACCTTCGACCCGCACCCCTCGGAGGTCGTCCGGCCGGGCAGCCATCCGCCGCTGCTCGCCCCGCACCACCGGCGTGCCGAACTGATGGCCGGCCTCGGAGTCGACGCGGTGCTCGTCCTGCCGTTCACCGCCGAGTTCTCCCAGCTGTCCCCGGCGGACTTCATCGTCAAGGTGCTCGTCGACAAGCTGCACGCGAAGGCCGTCATCGAGGGCCCCAACTTCCGCTTCGGGCACCGGGCCGCGGGCAATGTCGCGTTCCTGTCCGAGCTCGGCGCCACCTACGACTACGAGGTCGAGGTCATCGACCTGTTCGTCAGCGGTTCGGCGGGCGGCGGTCAGCCCTTCTCCTCCACCCTCACCCGGCGGCTCGTCGCCGAGGGCGACCTGGCCGGGGCGTCCGAGATCCTCGGCCGTCCGCACCAGGTCGAGGGCATCGTGGTCCGCGGCGCGCAGCGCGGCCGCGAGCTGGGCTTCCCGACGGCCAACGTCGAGACCCTGCCGCACACCGCGATCCCGGCGGACGGCGTCTACGCCGGCTGGCTGACGGCCGCGGGGGAGCGGATGCCGGCGGCCATCTCGGTCGGCACGAACCCGCAGTTCAACGGCACGGAGCGGACGGTCGAGGCGTACGCGATCGACCGCGAGGGGCTCGATCTGTACGGGCTGCACGTGGCCGTCGAGTTCCTGGAGTACGTCCGCGGGATGCTCAAGTTCGACACCCTGGACGACCTGCTCGAGGCGATGGCCGGCGATGTGAAGCGCTGTCGGGAGCTGACGGAGACGTACGACCGGGAGAACCCCCCGGCCGTCTGATCCGCCGCTCCGCTCACCGGCGGAGCCGGACTCCACCGGTACGTCCACCAGCACGCCCCTCCCCGAGCCGGCCGGCTCAGAGGCACGCCGCCTCTGCCCCGTACGGCTCGGAGGCCGGCCGGCTCAGACCAGCGCCTGCCGCGTCACCCAGTGGCAGGCCACCTCCTGTTCCCCGCCGCCCAGGACCGGCAGGCTCTCGCCGCGGCAGCGGTCCGCGACCGCCGCCGCCTCGCCCGAGGCGAGGACCTGGCAGCGGGCGTGGAAGCGGCAGCCGGACGGGATGCGGGACGGGTCCGGGGGCTCACCGGTCAGCACCACCGGAGCACCTCCGGACTCCGGGAGCACCGACAACAGCGCCTGTGTGTACGGGTGTCGGGGCCGGGTCAGGACGGACTCCACCGTGCCGGTCTCCACGACCCGGCCCAGGTACATCACCGCCACCCGGTCCGCGATGTTCCACGCGAGTCCCAGGTCGTGCGTCACCACCAGGGCGGACAGCCCGAGTTCGTCCCTCAGCCGCAGCAGCAGCGCCAGGATCTCGCCGCGTACGGACGCGTCGAGGGAGGCCACCGGCTCGTCGGCGACGATGAGTTCGGGCTCCAGGACCAGCGCGCCCGCGATCACCACCCGCTGCCGCTGCCCACCGGACAGTTCGTGCGGGTAGCGCAGGAAGAACCGCTCCGGGGGCCGCAGCCCGGCCCGGGTGAGGGCCCCGGCGACCGCCTCCCGCTCGTCGCCCGCGTATCCGTGGATCCGCAGCCCCTCCGCCACCGCGTCGTACACGGTGTGCCGGGGGTTCAGCGAGCCGCTCGGGTCCTGGAGGACCAGCTGGGCGCGCTTCCGGTAGGCCTTCAGGGCCCCGGCGGAGTAGCCGAGCGGCTGCCCGTCGAAGGCGACCGTCCCGGCGGTGGGCCGGACGAGGCCGAGGAGCGAGCGGGCCAGGGTCGTCTTGCCGCAGCCCGACTCCCCGACGAGGGCCACGATCTCGCCCGCGCCGATGTCGAGGTCCACCCCGTCCACGGCGCGCGCGGGCGGTGCGCCCCGCCGCCCGGGGAAGGTGACGTGCAGTCCGCGCGCCGAAAGCAGCGACCCCGCGGACGTCCTCGTACCCGCGGACGTCTCCGTACTCATGACGCACTCCCCACGTGTCCCACCTGTTCCGCATGACCTACATGGACGCAGGCGGCCCGGTGGCCCGCGCCCGCCTGCCGCAGTTCCTGGTCGAGTTCCGAGCAGGCCGCCACCGCCACCGGGCAGCGGGGGTGGAAGGTGCAGCCGCCGGGCAGGTCCGCCGGGTCCGGCGGGTCGCCCGGCAGACCGCGCGGGGCCCGCCGGGAGGCCGGGTCCCCGACGCGCGGGAACGCCGAGGACAGCGCCCGCCCGTAGGGGTGCTCGGCCGCCTCGTAGACCGCCCGCGCCGGTCCCTCCTCGACGACCCGCCCCGCGTACATCACGGCGAGCCGGTCGCAGGTGTCGGCGAGGACCGCGAGATCGTGGCTGATCATCAGGAGGCTGATGGACTGCTCGGCGACGAGCCGCTCGATCAGCCGCAGGATCTGCGCCTGGATCATCACGTCGAGCGCGGTCGTCGGCTCGTCCGCGACGATCAGCCGGGGATCGCAGGCGAGCGCCATCGCGATCATCACGCGCTGGCGCTGCCCGCCGGACAGCTCGTGCGGATAGGCGGCCGCCCGCGCGGCGGGCAGACCGACGTGTTCGAGCAGCTCCCCGGCCCGTCTGCGGGCCGCCGCCGGGGTCGCCCGGCCGTGCACGAGCAGCGGCTCGGCGATCTGGTCCCCGATCCGGTGCACCGCGTTGAGCGAGTGCATCGCGCCCTGGAAGACGATCGACGCGCCCGCCCAGCGCACGGCCCGCAGGGCTCCCCACTTCATGGCGAGGACGTCGTCGCCGTCGAGCAGGATCCGCCCCTCGATCCGCGCCGAGGCCGGAAGGAGCCGCAGCAGGGCGAGCGCGAGCGTGGACTTGCCGCAGCCGGACTCGCCGGCCACGCCCAGCTTGGTGCCCGTCTCCAGGGTCAGGTCGACCCCGCGTACGGCGGGCACGGCGGCCGGGCCCGACCCGTACGTCACCCTCAGGTCCCGTACTTCCAGGAGGCTCATCGCCCCACCCCCAGCTTCGGGTTGAGCACGGACTCGACGGCCCGGCCGCAGAGTGTGAACGCCAGCGCGACCAGGGCGATGGCGATGCCGGGCGGGGCCAGATACCACCAGTGCCCCGAGGAGACCGCGCCCGCGTCACGGGCGTCCTGGAGCATGCCGCCCCAGGAGACGACCGTCGGGTCGCCGAGCCCGAGGAAGGCGAGCGTCGCCTCGGTGAGGATGGCGGTCGAGATGCCGAGCGTGGTCTGGGCGAGCACCAGCGGCATCACGTTCGGCAGCACGTGCTTGCTCATGACGTGCCCGTGGCCGCCGCCGAGCGCGGTCGCCCGCTCGATGTACGGGCGGGACTCGACCGCGATGGTCTGGGCCCGCACCAGGCGGGCGGTGGTCGGCCAGGAGGTCACGCCGATGGCCAGGACCACCGTCCACATCGACCGGGACATGACGGTGGCGAGGACGATCGCGAGGGCCAGCGTCGGCATCACCAGGAACCAGTCGGTGATCCGCATGACGACGGTCGAGAACCAGCCGCCGTAGTGACCGGCGATGATGCCCACCAGGGTGCCGATGGCGACCGAGAGGGTCGCCGCGAGCAGACCGACGAGCAGCGAGATCCGCGCCCCCCAGATCAGCAGGCCGAGCAGCGAGCGGCCGAACTGGTCGGTGCCCAGCGGGAACTCGGCGCTCGGCGGCTCCAGGGCCGTACCCGGGGCCTGGGTCACCGACTGCACGTCGGCGCCGACGGTCCACGGGGCGGTGAGGGCGAGCAGCGCGATGAGGGCGAGTCCGGCGAGGCCGAGGAGCCCGGCGCGATGGCCGCGGTACGCCTGCCAGAAGCGCGCCACCGTGTTCCGGCGGCGCGCCCATGCCAGTGACGACGCCGAGGAGGGCGTCGGCTTCGAGGAGGGTGCGGGCTCGGAGGGGGCGGTGGTCCCCGAGGAGGCCGGCGGCTTGGTCGAGGTCATCGGCCCACCCGGGGGTCGAGCAGCGGATAGAGGAGGTCGGCGATCAGGTTCATCAGGATCATCGCTCCGGCGAAGACCACGAACAGCCCCTGGACGAGTGGCAGGTCGGGCACGCTCAGCGCCTGGTAGAACAGTCCGCCGAGGCCGGGCCAGGAGAACACCGTCTCCACCAGGATCGATCCGGCCGCCACATGGCCCAGGTTGATGAAGATCATGGTGACGGTCGGCAGGAGTGCGTTCGGCACGGCGTGCCGGCGGCGTACGTCGTCGTCGCGGAGCCCCTTCGCCCGCGCCGTCGTCAGATAGTCGCCGCCCATCTCGTCGAGGAGCGAGGAGCGCATCACCAGCAGGGTCTGCGCGTATCCGACGGCCACGAGCGTGACGACGGGCAGGACGAGATGGTGGGCGACGTCGAGGACGTAGGCGAAGCCGGTCTCGCCCGTGCCCGACTCCATGCCGCCGGTGGGGAAGAGTCCCGGGATCGGGCCCATGCCGACGGAGAACACGATGATGAGCAGCAGGCCGAGCCAGAAGGAGGGCACCGACCACAGGGTCAGCGCGAGCCCGGTGTTCAGCCTGTCGCCGAGGCCGCCGTGGCGCCAGGCCGAGCGGGTGCCGAGCCAGAGCCCGAGCGCCGAGTAGATCACCACGGCGACGCCGGTGAGCAGCAGGGTCGCGGGAAGCTTCTCCGCGATCAGCTCCCCGACGGGCGCGCGGAACTGGAACGAGGTGCCGAGATCACCGCTCAGGGCCTTGGCGCAGTAGTCGGCGAACTGTTGCCACAGGGGCAGGTCGAGCCCGAACTGGCGGCGCAGCGTGGCGAGTTGTTCCGCCGAGGTCGGGATGCCGTGCGTCATCGCCTTCACCGGGTCCCCGGGGATGATCCGGAAGAGGAAGAAGCTGGTGACGAGGACGGCGAAGAGCGAGACGAGCGCGCCGCCCAGCTTCCCCGCCGCGTGGCGGAGATAGCCGAGGGAGGAACCGGTGCGGGGTGCGCCGTCCGTGGCGGGGGCCTTCTCGGCCCGCGCCACGTCGGCGGGGGTGCTTGCCGTCGTCACGACTACTCGCGGTCGTCGGCGGTGGAGCGACGGCGGCGGGCGGTCCAGACGCCCACCGCGACGAGGACCAGTGCGGCGGGGCCGAGGATCAGCCAGATGTTCGTCGAGGAGCCGGAGCTGTCGCTGTCGGACGCGGATGCCGCGGGCACGGCGGACCACCAGCTCCAGTAGCCGTCCTGGCCCCAGAGATTGCCGGCGGCCTCGGGCATGGTGGTGATGGACCGGATCTGGTCCGTGCGGTACGCCTCCAGGGCGTTCGGGTAGGCCATGATGTTCATGTACCCCGTGTCGTACAGCCGGGACTGCATCCGCTTCACCAGATCCGCCCGCTTGGCGGCGTCGTACTCCACCGCCTGCTGCGCGTAGAGGCCGTCGAACTGCTGGTCGCAGATGAAGTTGTCGGTGGCGCCGGAGTCCTTCGGCGTCTCCGGGAGCGTGCCGCAGGTGTGGATCGACAGGACGTAGTCCGGGTCGGGGTTGACCGACCAGCCGTCGAACGCGAGGTCGTAGTCCCCCTTGACCCAGGGGTCCGAGACGCTGTCCAGGCATTCGACCTTCAGGCCGATGCCCAGCTTGCCCCACCACTCCTGGAGGTACTTGCCGACCGCCTTGTCGTTCGGGTCGGTGGCGTGACAGAGGATCCGGAAGTCCAGCGGCCTGCCGTCCTTGCCGGTCCGCTTGCCGTCGGCGTTCTTCCGGTAGCCGGCGGCGTCCAGGATCTTCTCCGCCGCGGCGGGGTCGTACGTCCGCTTCTGCCCGCCCTCGGGCTTCCAGAAGTACGAGCCGAAGCGGGGCGGGATGTAGCCCTCGCCCTCGACCGCGTGGCCCTGGAAGACCTTGTCGACGAGGGTGGTGCGGTCGACGGCGAGGAAGAGCGCCTTGCGCACCTCGGGGTCGAGCAGTGCCTTGTGGCCGTTGCCGAAGGTCTTGCCGTCCTGGGCCTTCGCGCCGGGGTTGGTGGCCAGGGCGTAGAAGCGCCGGCCGGGGGCGTCGTTGACCTTGATGTTCTTCTGGGCCCCCAGCGCGGCGGCCTGGGCGGGTGTCAGGTTCGGTACGAAGGACACCTCGCCCTTCTGGAGGGCGGCGACGGCGGCGTCCCCGTCCTTGTAGTACTTGAAGACCAGCTCGTCGAACTTCGGGGCGCCCCGCCAGAACTTCTTGTTCGGCTTGAGCTTGATGTACTGGTCGACCTTGAAGTCGGTGATGACGAAGGGTCCGTTGCCCACGATGGGGAACTGCTTGTCGTTGTTGAACTTGGAGAAGTCGCCGACCTTCTCCCAGACGTGCTTCGGCACGATCGGCACGTCCAGCGCCGTCATCGTCGCCTGAGGCTTCTTCAGCCGGATGACGAGCGTCCGAGGGTCGGGGGCGGTGACCTTGTCGAAGTTGGCCGTGAAGCTGCCGTTGGCGGTGGCGGCGTTCGGGTCGGTCATCATCTTGTTGAAGGTCCAGGCCGCGTCCTCGGCGGTGGCCGGCTTCCCGTCGGACCAGGTCGAGTTCTCACGGATCGTGTACGTCCACGTCAGCTTGTCCGCCGAGGGGCTCCACGCGGTCGCCAGGCCCGGGACCGTGCGGGCGTCCTTGGCGTCGTAGTTGGTGAGGTACTCGTAGGCCAGCCGGTGGATGCTGGTCGAGGTGAGCTTCTGGGCGAGGAACGGGCTCAGCGAGTCGATGCTCTGCGAGACGGCGACGGTGAGCGTGTTCCCGGCGGACTTGTCGTCCTCCGCGGCGGCGGTACTGGGGACGGCCACGAGGGAGACGGCGGTGACACCGGAGGCGAGCAGCAGGCGGAGCGCTCTGTGGGCGGCGGGGGCGGGACGGGGTGGAGCCTTCGTGACCATGACCATGGGACGTGACCTCGCGTCGGGGGATCTGTCGTGGATCTTGGGCTGACGGTGAGTGAAGCGAAGGTTTATCAGCGGTGGTCTGCCGTCGTCAACGATCCCTCAAACCCCTTGTGGGCTGCGGGAACGCCAGGAGGCCCCGCACCGGGGAGCCGGTGCGGGGCCTCATTGGTCTACTCCTGTGACGCCTTACTGCTGAGGGGCTGGCGGAGCCTGCGGAGGCTGCTGGCGGTGCCAGTCGGGCGGCGGCACCTGCCCCTGTCCCTGGTCGTACGCCTGGCCCTGACCCTGGCCGGGATCCTGGGGATCCGCGTGCGGGGGCAGCGGCTGACCGGGCTGCGGCTGCTGCCAGCCCTGCGGCATGCCGGGCTGGCCGGGAGGCGCGCCGTACGGCTGTCCGGGGGCGGGCTGTGCTCCGTACGGCTGACCCGGCGCGGGCTGACCGGGCGCGGGCTGACCGCCGTACGGCTGACCCGGCATCGGCTGACCGGGCGCGGGCTGGGCCCCGTACGGCTGTCCGGGCGCCGGCTGCTGCCCATAGGGCTGCTGCGGCGGGTACGGCTGCCCGGGGACCTGCCGGCCGGGCGCGGGCTGGCCGCCGTACGGCTGACCCGGTACGGGCTGACCGGGCGCGAACTGCCCCGGCAGCGGCTGACCGGGCATCGGCTGCCCCGGCATCTGCTGGCCGCCGGGCATCGGCGGGGCCATGTGCGGCGGCATCGCGCCCTGGCCGTCGCCGGTCCACAGGCCCTGGACCTGCTGCGCCCGTACGAAGTCCTCGGCCACCATCGCCGAGAGGTGGAAGTACGCCTCCCGGGTCTTCGGCCGCATCATGTCGAGGTCCACCTCGGCACCCGCCGACAGGTGCTCGTCGAAGGGCACGACCACGACACCGCGGCAGCGGGTCTGGAAGTGCTGCACGATGTCCTCGACCTTGATCATCTTGCCGGTCTCGCGGACCCCGGAGATGACGGTGATCGAGCGCTGCACCAGGTCCGCGTAGCCGTGCGCGGAGAGCCAGTCCAGCGTCGTCGACGCGCTGGACGCACCGTCCACGGAGGGCGTGGAGATGATGATCAGCTGGTCGGCGAGGTCGAGCACCCCGCGCATGGCGCTGTACAGCAGACCCGTACCGGAGTCCGTGAGGATGATCGGGTACTGCTTGCCCAGGACGTCGATCGCCCGCCGGTAGTCCTCGTCGTTGAACGTCGTCGAGACGGCCGGGTCCACGTCGTTGGCGAGGATCTCCAGACCGGACGGCGCCTGCGAGGTGAACCGGCGGATGTCCATGTACGAGTGCAGGTACGGGATCGCCTGCACCAGGTCACGGATGGTCGCCCCGGTCTCGCGCCGCACCCGGCGGCCCAGGGTGCCGGCGTCCGGGTTGGCGTCGATCGCCAGGATCTTGTCCTGCCGCTCGGTCGCCAGGGTCGCCCCGAGCGCGGTGGTCGTCGTGGTCTTGCCGACACCGCCCTTGAGCGAGATGACCGCGATCCGGTAGCAGGAGAGGACCGGCGTCCGGATCAGCTCCAGCTTGCGCTGCCGCTCCGCCTCCTCCTTCTTCCCGCCCAGCTTGAAGCGGGCGCCGGGACCGCCGGGCGTCCGGCTGGACTTGGGCTTCTGCTTGTTGTTCCGCAGGAGCCGGTCGGAGGAGAGCTCGACCGCCGCGTTGTACCCGAGCGGGGCGCCCGGCACGGACCGCTCCCGCTGATCGTGCGTCACGGGCGAGGGCCAGGCGGCCCCGGTCCGCGGATCGACGGGCGGCTGCGCCTCGTACGGCTGCTGGGGGGCGGGCCCCTGCGGGGGCACGGCGGCGGGGTGCGGGTAGCCGTACCCGCCCGGAGCCTGGGCCTGCGGCGGCACGCCGGCGGGGGCGCCGGGCTGCTGGGGGTAGCCGTAACCGTCCTGCCGCGGCGGCGTCCCGGGCTGCGGGAAGCCGTAACCGCCCTGCGGCGCGGGCGCCGAGGGCTGGGGCTGCGGGGCCCGGGCCGCCTGCGGGGGCTGCGGATAGCCGTACGCGCCGGGCTGCTGGGGCTGCGGCTGGGCGTGCGGATAGCCGTACGCGCCGGGAGCCCCGGGCTGCGGCTGGGCCTGCGGCACGTGCGGTGTCTGCGGCGCGTGCGGAGCCTGCGGATAGCCGTAGGCACCGGGGGCCTGGGGCTGCGGCTGGGCCTGCGGCGGTACGGGGCCGGGCGTACCCGGAGCAGTGGGCGGCGGCCAGGCGGCGGCGGGCGGCAGCGGTGCGGCCTGGGGCACCGGCTGGGCACCCGGCGCCGGCTGGGCGGGCCACTGCTGGGCGGGTCCGGGGGCGGCCGGCTGGAACGACGGCGGAAGCGGCGGCAGTCCCGCCCCGGCCTGCGGCCCGGCGGCCGGGAAGGGCTGACCGGGAGCGGGCGCGGGAGCGGCACCGGGGTACGGGGCGGCGGGCGCACCGGGGCCGAAGGCCTGCGGGGTGTCGGCCGGCGGGTAGGGGGCGGGAGCCACGGGCTCCGACACGGCCTCGGCCGCGGCGAAGGGGGCCTCCGCGCCCGCGGGGTCGTCGGCGCCGTCCACGGGAACGGAGTCGGTGACCGTCCCGGGGGTCGCGTCGGCGGCCGGGGTGTCCGTGGCGTGGGGGGAGTGCGGCTCGTCCGCACGCGCGGAGCCGTCGGCGGTCGACGCGGCGGCCGCCTCGTCGTGGGCCGTCGGGGCGTCCGCGGGCGTTTCCGCGGGGACGGCGCCCGCGGCTTCCGCCGCGGTGTCGTCGGGAGTCCCGGCCTCCACCGACGCGTTGCCGTCCGCACCCTCGGCGGGGTCGACGGACTCGGCGGTCCCGGCCTCGCTCGGCTCCTCGGCGGCGGACCCGGCCGGAGCCGTACGGTCGGCCTGCTCCGGGCCCGGGTCCGTCGCGCCGGTCTCCGGAGTCCCGGGGAGCGGCACGGGTCCCGTGCTCGCGGGGGCGTTCACGGCCTCGGCCGCGTCCGGTGCCGTCGGGGCGGCGGAGGCCTCCGCCGCGCGCTCGGCGATCTCTCGCTGGAGTGCGGCGGGGGAGAAGCGCATGGTCGCGCCGCTCTCGACGTCGCCGCCGCCGAACGGCGTCGGCGGCGCGGACATCTCGGGCGAGGCCGTGGTCGGCGGCACGGATGTGCCCGGCAGCGGAGACGGCGGGGGGAAGGCACCCGGCAGCGAACCGTCGGCCGCGGCGGCAGGAGTACCGGCGGCAGGAGTACCGGCGGTAGGAATACCGGCCGCAGGAGTACCGGAGACGGGAGGCATGGCGGCCGGAGGCACGGCCGCGGGAGGAGCGAAAGCCGGAGGTGCGACGGCGGGCGGGGTGGCAACGGGAGGAGCACCGACCGGCGGCCCCGCCACGGGAGGCACACCCACGGGAGGCACACCCACCGGAGGCAGCGCGGAACCGTGGACCCCGGCCCCCGCGACCGGAGGAACACCCGCACCGGGCCCGGCCGTCGGAGGCGCACCCGCACCGGGTCCGCCCACCGGCGGCGCACCGGCCGGCGAACCCGCCGCCGGCGTGTTCCAGCTGGGCTCGAAGCCGCTGCCCGCGGGGAGGCCCGGTACGGGGACCGGCGCTCCGCTCGGCGGCGGGGGAGTGGCACCGCCCGCCCCCGCACCGCCCGACGCGTTCTGCGTGTACCAGGCCGGCGGGGTGTAGTCGATGGTGAACTCACCCGTCATCTCGGCGGGATCCGCGTCGGACTGATCGTCGGCGGGCGGACTCCAGCCCCCGTGGATCTCGTCGCGATCGCCGTTCACTTTGCCTCCTGGTGTGGTCGAGCACCCTTGTGCCGTTGTGGGCGGGGCCCTTCCACCCTAAACGGCGCGAGCAACCCCCGGGCAGGCCCGACAGCCCCTCCGCGCCTGCCCCCGTGACACGGTCCGGTCCTCAAGTGACCCGGCCGCGCCACAGAGTGAGAAACCAGACCGTCCAAAACGATGCAAAAACGGACGTACTTGAACGACTTCGTGCCGTTCAGTCCATCCTGCGCGCAGCGCCCAACAATCCGGTCTCGGCGTCGGTCCCCTGCGTCATCACGAACTGGCGGTCGCTCGGCGTGCACCACAGGGTCACCCCGTCCGCGAGCGTGGACAGCGCCTCGTACTCATGGCGCGGCAGGCTCATGATGCGGCCGATCTGCGCGGCCTCGTCGGGAGACACCCGCTGCACGCCGACCAGGGAGGACTTCTCCAGGAGCCGGGGCGCGACCGGGCTCAGATAGGGCAGCAGCGTCACCACCGACTGCCAGGGCGCCGACACGACCCGGCCGCGCGGCGGCCGGATGCCGCAGTCGCGCACCACGACCACCGGACTGCCCGCGGACGCGCCCTGCGGCGGCACCCGCCCCACGTCGTGCAGCGCGATGCACGGCTGTCCGCCGCCCGCGGCCTGCGCGAGCGCCGTCCAGGCCTGCGCACGGCCGGTCTCGACCGCCACCCGCGCGCCCGTCGCCGCCGCCCGCAGGGCCAGCACCTGCGCGGTCCACAGACCGCCGATGAGCGTCACGTCGTACGGGACGGGCCGGTTGATGCCGAGCACGGCGGGCCGGCTCTCGGCGTCGACACCGATCACCATGCCGTCGTCGCCCACCGGCAGGGACAGCGCTTCGAGTTGGTCGAGGGGTACGGAGTGCCGGTCGCGGCGCGGCCCGACGAGCCCGAAACCGAACCGGGGCTTCGCGGCCCGGCCCGTACCCCGGGAACCCGTGCCCCGGGAGGCGGACCTGCCGGAGCCGCCGGAACGGGCCGGCGTACCGAAGGAGGGGGCGGAGTGGGACATCAGCGCGCACCCCCCAGCGGAAGCGTCGCCAGGATGCCGGGCACCTGTTCACGGTCGAGTCTCACAAGGCCCGTCCTCACCCCGCGTGCCGCGCGCTCCAGTTCGTGCCGCGCGGCCACCAGTTCCTCGTCGCTGCGCCCGGTGATCCGTACATGTCCGGCCACCGTGACCTCCTGCCGGTCACCGCCGCTCAGCGTCAGACTGAACGTCGTCGCGAGCGCGGGCAGCGAGGTCAGCAGCGCGACCAGCTGAGGCATCGAGGCCCCCGCGCCGCCCTGGCCGCCCAGCTGGGGCCACCGCCCCACCCAGTACGTCGTGTGCCGCCGGTCGTCCACCCGCCAGGTCCGCGCGGTCTCCTGGGTCCTGCGCACCTGCGGCTGCCCCCGGCCCGCCTGCGCTATCGCCATCGGGCTCGCGCAGGTCGAGGTGGCGAGCGCCGAGACGAGCTCCTGCTCCGTCAGCACGTTCGCCCGGAACCCGGCGCCCGCGAGCCGGCTCGCCAACTGGTCCGCCGCCCGCACCACACACTTCTGCGCGCCCGCCATGCCGCCGCCGCGCGCGGCGACCGCCTCCGGACACAGCTCCGGATCGAGCTTGAGCGCGATCCAGGTGATCCGGACCGCGGGCGAACCCGTCTGCGCCTGGAGCGGACCGTAGTTGCGCGCGGCCATCGACTGCGCGGGCAGGTGCGGCGCGGGCGCCGGCTGCGTGTGCTGCACGATCTGCGCCGACTCCAGCCGGATGCCGTCCACGCTCAGGACGTCCCGGACCAGCCCGACGGGCAGCGGCCGCGCCGCGCGGTCGGCACGCAGCGCCGTGCCGTCCGACTCGACCCGCAGGACCGCGGTCAGGAAGGTGCCGTCGCCGACCATGCCGACCGGGCGCCGGTCGCGGTCGCTGTACGCGTAGGTGCGCAGCGCCGGATCGCACTCCACGACCGGCGCGAGCCCCGGCTCGGTGCCCTCCGGCACCGTGAACGAGGACGCCCGGCGGGAGCGGGCCCGCAGCGCGAGGAAGGTCCCCAGCCACTCGGGCAGGGAACGGTGGTGCCGGCGGACGACCGCCAGCAGGACGAGCACGACGGCGACCACGCCCGCGGGTACCAACAGCATCCGCTCGACGGCCCAGGCGCCGACGAGCAGTGCCGCCGCCACCTCGATCAGTACGAGTTGTTGCAATTGGAACGAACCGAAGTGTCCCGGGCGTGCCTGGAGCCTCGGTGAGACCGAGGAAACGGGTCCCGTGGACGGGGGTGCGGAGGCGGTTGCCGCGGCTGGCCGCGTCCGCGTCGCGGAAGCCATGATGGAGAATCCCCCTCAATTCGTCCCGATCACCCTGGCTCGCCAGGGCTTTGACGGCCGGATCACCCTACCCGCCCCACGAACCCCACGGGACAGCAGGCATAGTAGGGGGCCGGTCCGACGGCCGGGGCCCGGGTGTCACCTCCCCGGCTCCCGCGCGAAGATCGCGCCTGACGAGAATGGGGACTCATGGCATCGCGGCGGGACGAGCTCAACGCGTACACCTTTGCGAAGAAGCGCACGGTGGCGGCATTCCTCCAACCCTCGCCCTCCGGTACGGAGGAGGGGGCACCGAAGCCGCTGCGCGCGGTCCTTCCGGGGCTGATCGTCGCCGCGCTCGTCGTCGCCGGCTTCGGCGCCTGGGGCATGTTCAAGCCGCAGGCCCCCAAGGGCTGGGACACTCCCGGCACTCGGGTCATCATCGGCAAGCAGTCGACGACCCGGTACGTGGTCCTGGAGACGGGCCAGGGCAAGGACAAGAAGACCCTGCTCCACCCGGTCCTCAACCTCGCCTCCGCACGACTCCTCCTCAACCCGGACCAGTTCCAGGTCGTCCAGGTCGCCGACAAGACGCTCGACGAGGGCAAACTGCCGCGCGGCCCGATCATCGGCATCCCGTACGCCCCCGACCGGCTGCCCACCGCGGACGACGCGGGCAAGGCCAAGCGCTGGGCCGTCTGCGAGCAGCCCGGCGGCGGTACGGGCGCCAGCGTCCAGAAGGCGACGTTCCTCTTCGCCGAGCGGGACGTGAGACTCACCGAGGGCGCCGGCCGGCTCACCGACGGGGAGGTCCTGTACGTCAAGGGACAGAAGGGCGCCGCCCAGTTCCTCGTCGACCACACCGGCACCAAGTACCCGGTGAAGGCCGACTCCACCGGACTGCTCACCGTCCTCGTCGGCCTCGGCAAGGAACCGCAGCCGGTCACCGACGACTGGCTCGCCACCCTGAAGACCGGCGACGAGGTCGACTTCCCGCGCATCGAGGGCGGCGAGGTCGGCCGCTCCACCCGGATCCCCGGTGCCACGCTGACGGAGACCGAGAGCCGGATCGGCAACGTCCTCCTCGCCCAGACCGGCTCCGGGCCGCAGCACTACGTCGTGCTGCCCGGCAAGGTGCAGCCGGTCACGCCGTTCACCGCCTGGCTGCTCATCAACGCCCCGCAGACCCGTGAGCTCGACATGGACGGCAAGGCCACCCCCGCCGACGCGTCCTCCTTCGTCCCGGACCCCACCGTCTTCCACGGCACGGCGAAGTGGCCGAGGACGCAGTCCAAGCAGGTCAACGGGCTCGCCGGCGCGGACGCCCGTGACACGGTGTGCAGCGTGCTCACCAACGTCGGCGAGAAGGGCGAGACGACCCTCACCACCTGGGCCGGCACCAAGTACCCCGCCGACATCTCGGCGGGCGGCAGCAGCACGTACGTCACCCCCGGCACCGGTCTGCTCTACACCCAGATCCAGGGCAAGCAGAAGGCGCCCGACGGCTCGCTGTTCCTCGTCACCGACACGGGACTCCGCTACGCGGTCCAGGCCAACGGCGACAGCGACGCCGCCCGCTCCGAGATCGGCGCGGGGGACAAGGCGAAGCCGACCGACGGACGCCCGCAACCCAGCGACGCCCAGAAGCGTCTCGGCTACGAGAAGGTCGTACCGGCCCTCGTCCCGATCGAATGGTCGGAGTTCCTGTCGAAGGGGCCCCGACTCGACTCCAACAGCGCGGCCCAGCCGCAGGGTTCCTAGGGGGTGGCACCGGTGACGACGACGTACCGCACGACGTCCCGTACGGCGGCCCTCCTCGCCGCGGGCACCCTCACCGCTCTTCTCGCGGCCCCGGGCGCGGCCTCGGCCGCCGGGGCCGCCGCCCCGGAGCACCGTGACGGCCCCGTCCTCGACGGCAGCGGCGAATGCACCTTCCCCATGAAGAAGCAGATCGAGGAGACCCCCTGGCCGCTCCAGCGGGTCCTCCTCGACGAGCTGTGGCAGGACACCAAGGGCAAGGGGGTCCGGGTCGCCGTCATCGACACGGGCGTCGACGACGTCAACCCGCAGCTGAGTGACGCCGTCGACGCCAAGGCGGGCAAGGACTACCTCAAGCCCGACAAGGACAACCCCGGCCTCGGCGACGAGCAGCGCGGCAAGACCGACGGCACCGTCGACCAGGTCGGCCACGGCACCAAGGTCGCCGGGATCATCGCCGCCCGCCCCCGCAAGGGCACCGGCTTCGTCGGCCTCGCGCCCGAGGCGACGATCATCCCGATCCGGCAGAACGACGAGAAGAACAGCGGCAAGTCCGACACGATGGCGGAGGCCATCAAGTGGGCGGTCGCCAAGGGCGCGCACGTCATCAACATCTCCCAGGACACCACCCAGCCGCTGGGCCCGGACTCGCCCATGGGCAGGGCGGTGGCCGAGGCGATCAAGAAGGACGTCGTCGTCGTCGCCTCCGCAGGCAACGACGGCATGGACGGCGCCCTCAAGACGACCTTCCCGGCCGCCTTCCCCGGCGTCCTCGCCGTCGCCTCCTCCGACCGGAACAACGAGCGCGCCGTGTTCTCCCAGGCCGGCACCTTCGTGGGCGTCGCCGCCCCCGGCGTCGACATCGTCTCCACGGTCCCCGGCGGAGGCCAGTGCGTCGACAACGGCACCAGCTTCTCCGCGCCGTACGTCGCCGGTGTCGCCGCCCTGCTCCGCGCCGAGCACAAGGACTGGACCGCGGCCCAGATCGTCGCCCGGATCCAGCAGACCGCCGTCCGCTCCGTCAACGGACGCGACAACTACGTCGGTTGGGGAGTCGTCGACCCGGTGCGGGCGCTCTCGGACGCCCCGGGGACGGCACCCTCCGCACCCTCGGCCGACCCGGGGCCGCCCAAGCCGCCGGCACCCGAGCCGGCCCGTCTGACGCTGTCGGAGACGCCCCAGGAGCGCTCCGAACGGCTCGCCACCTACACGTTGGGGATCGGTGTCGTCCTGGTGGCCGTGGTCGCCGGGGTCGCCGTCGTGATCCGCGACAGCCGCCGTCGAGGGGCGGTTCGTTGACCCGCGCGACGGTCAAGTATCCGGACCGTCCTTTGCAGTTGGAACTGCCGCCGTCAATGGCTAAAGTGACCGCTGGGCGTACGAGAGTGCGATCCCAGCACGGGGGCGGCATCAGAAGATTCCCGTCCGCATCACGACCGGATGGCCCGACGGCTCAGCCGTCGACGTCACCGAAGGAAGAAGGGGCAAGATGTCGAAAGACCTGAACGTAACCAGTGCCGAACAAGTCAAGCTCGCCGGCCGGATCCAGGACTTCTCCGACGAGCTCCAGTCCCGCATCACCTCCCTCAACGGTGTGGTGGACCGCGTTCAGGCGGGCTGGCAGGGCGCTGCGAGCAAGGAGTACGACCGGGTCCAGAACGACCTGAACCAGCGTCTGCGCAGCATGCGCCAGGAGCTCGCGAATCTCGAAGAGATGATGCGCATGAGCGCCGACGGGTTCTCGCGCGAGGAGGAGGACCGTCTGCGGTCCTTCCGCTCGATGGACACGAGTGGTGGCGACGGTGCCGGCGGCGGCAACCAGAGCGCCATCCTCGGCGTCTGAGCCACTCGACCAGTCCTCCGCGCCACTCTCACTCCAGGAGTCAACACCATGACCACTGCGGTCAATTACGACACCGTGACGCAGGCGGCGGCCGACACCCGCCTGACCTCCAGCACGCTCACCCAGAAGCTCGACGACCTCATGGCCGAGGTCAACCGGGTCGCCAACAACTGGGAGGGTGAGGCCAAGATCGCGTACCGCGAGACCCAGGACCGCCTGACCCGCGACATGGCCGGCATGAACCAGGACCTGGCGCGCATCGCCCAGCTCCTCGACGAGTCGGTCGTCGGCTACCAGGACACCGACCGGGGCAACGCCGCCCGGTTCCGCATGTGACATCCCGCGGACGTACGTGAGGGGGTGGCCCGTTTCCCGACGGGCCACCCCCTCTCGCGTGTCCGGCGCCTACCGCAGGTCGAACTCGCCGTCCCGGGCGCCGAGGACGAACGCGTCCCACTCGGCCTTCGTGTAACGCAGCACCGTGTCCTTGTCGAGGGACGAACGCATCGCCACCGCGCCCTCGGGCAGCCGGGCGATCTCGACCCGCTCCTCGTCCGGGCTCGTCCCCGGAGCGCCCTCCCACGCGACGCCGGAGATGTCGAGCGCGTACAGCTGCTCCTTCTGGCGCTCCTTCTCGGCGGCAGGAGCACTGGCCGGAGCGCTGTCCGGAGCGCTGTCCACGCTGCTGCCCACGGCGGCGCTGCCCACGGCACTCTCCACGGCCGTGTCCGCGGCGCTGTCGGTGCTGCTCGTGCTGGTGCCTGCGTCGGTCATCGGCGCGTTCCCTTCGCGGTGGTACGGCGGTCCCTCCCACAGTAGTGGGACCGCCGTACCCGATCGGCGGGAATGAACCCACCCGTCGTACCCGCTCCGTCAGTGCTGTTCCGGCAGCCAGCCCAGCTGCACCAGCGGCGTGCCCCGCTTCCGCGACACGAACGTGCCCCGGCCCGGCGGCATCGGCCGCGCCCGGACGCTGCCCAGGATGTCGCCCTCCTGCGGATCGCCGGAGAGGATCACGCCCTGCGCGCCCATCTCCTTCGTGCGCTGCATGAACGGCTCGTACATCGCCCGGGACGCACCCGCGGCGCTGCGCGCCACGATGAACCGGATGCCGACGTCCCGCGCGAACGGCAGGTTCTCCACCAGGACCGCCAGCGGATTCCCCGAGTTGGTGGCCACCAGCTCGAAGTCGTCCACCAGGACGAACAGTTGCGGACCCGTCCACCAGCTGCGGTCCCGCAGCTGCTGCGGAGTGATGTCGGGCTTCGGCGCCCGCTTCGTCATCACCGTGTTGATGGCCTCCATGTGCATCTGCATCGCGGAGGCCATCGGCGCGTACTCCAGGAGGTGCGAGGGAGCCACCGCCTCCAGCATCGTCCGCCGGTAGTCGCCCACCACGATCCGCGCCTGCTCCGGCGTGTACCGCTCGCACAGCTGCTTGGCGATGAGCCTGAGCAGCGCCGTCTTGCCGGACTCGCTCTCACCGAAGATCAGGAAGAACGGGTCCGACTCGAAGTCGACGAACACCGGCTCCAGGTTCGCCTCGTCGATACCGATCGCGATGCCGTGCTGCGGGTACTCGAAGCCCTTCGGCAGCCGCTCCGCCGGCAGCTTGCGCGGCAGCAGCCGCACCGCGGGAGCCGGGGCCCCCGTCCAGGACGCCTGCACCGACCGTACGAACGCCGTCGTGCCGTCCGACAGGTCCGCGGCCGAACTCGACCCGTCGATCCGCGGCAGGGCCCCCATGAAGTGCAGCTTCTCCGCCACCTGACCGCGTCCGGGCACCCCGGCCGGCACGTTCGCCGCGACCTTGCGGTCGAACTCGGAGTCCATGACGTCACCGAGCCGCAGTTCGAGCCGGCCCAGCATCTGGTCCTTGAGGGCCGCCCGTACCTCCATGTACCGGGCGGCGGTGATCACCACGTGGATGCCGTAGCCCAGACCGCGCGCCGCGATGTCGGCGACGACCGGCTCCAGCATGTCGTAGTCGTTGCGGAAACCGCCCCAGCCGTCGACGACCAGGAACACGTCGCCCCAGGCCTCGCCCGGCAGTTCGCCCGCGGCGCGCTTGCGCCGGTAGGTCGCGATGGAGTCGATGGAGTGCGAGCGGAAGAACTCCTCCCGCCGGTTCAGCACGCCCATCACCTCGGCGACCGTACGCCGCACCCGCTCCGGGTCGAGCCGGGACGCCACTCCGCCGACGTGCGGCAGATCGGCGAGCGCCACCATGCTGCCGCCACCGAAGTCCAGACAGTAGAACTGGACCTCGGCCGGGGTGTGGGTGAGCGCGAACGACGAGATCAGCGTCCGCATCATCGTCGACTTGCCGGACTGCGGACCGCCGACCACCATCATGTGGCCCGCCGCGCCGGAGAAGTCCCGGTACAGCACCTCGCGCCGCTGCTCGAACGGCTTGTCGATGAGGCCGAGCGGCACCGTGAGCCCGCCCTGACGCGTGTACTCCGTCGCCGTGAGCCCCCGGTCCGCGGTCTGCGCGAGCCCCGGCAGCAGCTGGTCGAGAGACGGCGCCTGGTCGAGCGGCGGCAGCCACACCTGGTGCGCCGGCACCCCCTGACCCTCCAGACGGCGCACGATCACGTCGAGGACGGTGTCCGCGAGAGCGTCGTCCTCCTCCGCGCGCTGCGCCGTGAGGTACGCCGGGTCCGGCGCCGCGTACACCACCGGCACCGGCGCGGCCGTGAACACGGCGGGACGCCGCTCCACCGGCATCTGGCCGATCTCCAGACGCGGCCCGCCCGTCCGGTAGGTGCCCGAGACGTACGCCGCCTTGAAGCGGGTCATCTCGTCCGTACCGAACTTCAGATAGCCCGAACCGGGCACCGACGGCAGGTGGTACGCGTCCGGCACACCGATCGCCGTCCGCGACTCCGCCGCCGAGAAGGTCCGCAGACCGATCCGGTACGAGAGGTACGTGTCGAGGCCGCGGAGCTTGCCCTCCTCCAGACGCTGCGAGGCGAGCAGCAGATGCACACCCAGGGAACGGCCGATGCGGCCGATCTGGATGAACATGTCGATGAAGTCCGGCTTGGCGGTGAGGAGTTCGGAGAACTCGTCGATCACAAGGACGAGCGAGGCCAGCGGTTCGAGCGGAGCACCCGCCGCACGTGCCTTCTCGTAGTCGTGGATGTTCGCGTAGTTGCCCGCGGACCGCAGCAGCTCCTGGCGCCGCTGGAGCTCACCGCGGATCGCGTCGCCCATGCGGTCGACGAGCGTCAGGTCGTCGGAGAGGTTGGTGATGACCGCCGCCACGTGCGGCATCTGCGACATGCCCGCGAAGGTCGCGCCGCCCTTGAAGTCCGCGAGGACGAAGTTCAGCGTCTCCGAGGAGTGCGTCACCGCGAGACCGAGCACCAGCGTCCGCAGCAGCTCCGACTTGCCGGAACCCGTGGCGCCCACGCACAGACCGTGCGGGCCCATACCCTCCTGCGCGGCCTCCTTCAGGTCGAGCATGACCGGCTGGCCGTCCTCGCCGACACCGATCGGCACCCGAAGCCGCTCGGCCACCGACCGCGGCCGCCAGGTACGGGCCACGTCCACCGAGGCGGCGTCGCCCAGGTTCAGCAGATCCGTGAAGTCCAGATTGGCGAGCAGCGGCTCGTCGTCGTCCCCGCCGCCCATCCGCAGCGGCGCCAGCTGGCGGGCGAGCGCCTCCGCCGCCGGCAGCGAGATGCCGTCCGGCAGTCCTTCGTACGCGAAGCCGCCTCCCGACTCCAGTCGCAGCCGTCCCGGCCGCACCACCACGGAAAGACCACCGCGCGGCTCCTCCAGCTCGCCGGAGACCACCTCCACGATCGTCACGCCCTGAAGACCCTCGGCCGCCGCGAGCAGCGAGTCCGGCGGCACCAGACCACCGCGGGTGGAATCGGAGTCCAGGACCACGACCACATGCGGCTGGTCGAGCACCGGCTGGTTCTCCCGGGAGAAACGCGGCCGCCCGTCCAGCTTCGAGCGGACCAACTGCTCCAGCTCACCGAGGTCGTCGCCGAACAGACGCTTCGTGCCCGCCCCGTCGACCTGCCCCGGCACCTGGGTGTGCGGCAGCCACTTCGTCCAGTCCCAGCGCTCCTGCGCGGGCCGCGCCGCGACCACCGCCAGCATCAGGTCGTCGGGGGAGTGCAGGGTCACCAGCTGCGCCACCAGGGCACGCGCCGCCGCCTGCGCCGACTCCGGCTCACCCGACACCGTCACGTGGTAGAACGCCCGCATCGAGACCGCCATCGGCAGCCCGTCCAGGGTCCCGTGCACCGCGAGGAACTGCTGCATCGCACCCGCACACAGCGGCTCCAGCTCGTCCACCGGAGCCGTGTCCGGCGCCACGAGCGGCGTCGCCAACTGCTGGGCCCCGAGCCCTATCCGAGCCTGCCCGAAGTCGTGGTCGCCGACCCGGCGCTCCCACATCCGCGAGCCCTCGGCGACCACCGACCACAACTGCTCGGGGGAGGGGTGCAGATACAGCTGCGCGTCCCGCTGCTTGCGGGCCGTGCGGCGGACCGTACGCCGGGTCTGCGCGAGGTATTTGAGGTAGTCGCGGCGGACATCGGACATTTGCCCCTGCGTACCGCGACGGAATCTGACGAACTGGGCGACGGCCATCGCGAGCGTCGAAGCGAGCATCAGCGTGCCCATGATCCGCATGATCGGTGACGGTGTCATGAAGAAGAAGACGACCGAGGAGCCCATGCCGAGCATCGGCAGGAGCTGCATCAACGCCGACTCCTGTTGTCCCCGCGGGAGTTCCGGCGGAGACTCCAGGATCAGTTCCTCACCGGGCACTTCCGGCGGAAGAGACCTCGGCGGGCGTTTGACGACGATCTGGCTCACCGGCGCATCAATCCCTCGTTGGAGGCGGGCTCGTGGCGGGAGCATCCGCTCGGCACCCCTGTCGGCAGCCGGGCGTTCGGACTTCCCCCATGGGACGGCGATCCTACTTGCAGCTCCCACCGGCCGTCCCCGGTAGGGTGGCGCGCGCATCGTGCGCAACCGCGAATCAGGGGGTCCAGACACGTGAGTACGACCGCAGCGACCGGTTTCTGCCGCGTCACCGTCGTGGCGCCGGACAGCCGCATCGACGTCGCGCTCCCGGAGGACATCGCCGTCGCCGACGTCTACCCGGAGATCCTGCGGCTCACCGGACAGACACAGGCCGCCGGTACGCCCACGGGATACCACCTGGTCCGCCGGGACGGATCCGTCCTCGACGGGGCACGCACCCTCGCGGCCCAGCAGGTCCTCGACGGCGAGGTGCTCTCCCTGCGCCCCTTCGCCCAGTCCCTGCCGCCGGCCGTCTACGACGACGTGTCCGACGCCGTCGCCTCCGCCGTCACCCGCGACCGGCACCTGTGGAGCGACGAGCTGCTGCGCGGCGCCGGACTCCTCGGCGGCGTGCTGCTCCTCGTCCTGATGGGCTTCGTCCTCTGGTTCGCCGACCCGGTCCGCCACGACATGCACAGCCTGCCCGGGATCATCGCGGGTGCCGCCGGCTTCCTCCTCACGGCCTTCGCCGGAGTAAGGGCCCGGGTGTACGGAGACCGGGCGACCGCCGTAGCCCTCGGCCTCGGCGCGCTGCCGCTGCTGCTCATCGCCGGCTCCGGCATCGTCGGCCCCGACCTCGGTCAGGGCCCCGGCCGTCTGCAGTTCCTGCTCGGCTGCGTCACCGTCCTCGTCGCCTCCGTGGCGCTGGTCGCGCTCACCCCCAGCGGTGACGCGCCCTTCGTCGCGGCCACCTTCCTCGCCACCGTCGGCACCCTGGCGACGTTCCTGGCGATCCTCACCGAGACCACCGCCACCGAGACGGCCGCCGTCTGCGCCCCCGTCGCCATCGGCCTCGTCGCCTTCCTGCCCGGCCTCTCCGCCCGCTTCGCCCGGCTCCCCATCGGCTACGCCGCCCCGCGCAGCGCCGCCGACGACGAGTTCCTCGGCGACCCGCAGCAGCCGGCCGGCGAGGACGCCCAGCCCGTCGACGGCGAGCGCATCGCGCTCCAGGCCCGCCGCGGCCACGAGATGCTCCTCGGTCTGGTCGGCGGCTGCGCGGCCGTGGTCGTCGGCTCCGCCGCCGTCCTCGGCTTCGCCGGAAACGTCTGGGGCCAGCTCCTCGCCCTCGCCGCCGGCCTGGCGATGCTGCTGCGCGCCCGCCTCTTCCGCTACACCTCGCAGGTCGCCTGCGTCCTCGTCGCCGGAATCGCCGCCATCGCGCTGCTCGTCCTCGGCCTCTCCCTCAACCCGCCGGCCGACCTGGTCAAGGACTTCCTCATGTACGGGGACCGGGGCGGCCTGGACATCCGGACGATCTGGCTCACCGCGTCCGTCGCCGCCGGCGCCGCGCTGATCACCGCGATCGGCCTGATCATCCCGAGGAAGGGCCTCTCCCCGTTCTGGGGCCGCCTCCTCGACCTGGCCGAGGGCTTCGTCCTGCTCTCCCTCGTCCCGCTCTGCCTCGCCGTCCTCGACATCTTCACCACGGTCCGCTCGCTCACCAGCAAGTAGGGAGCCGTCCGGCGGAGCGCGGGGGCCACAACCGGACGCGCTCCGTCGAGCTGGTACGCTGTGTGACGGCCGTTTGTGTACGCGCTCCCGGAATGCGCCCGAGATCACTCGGAAGCACCTGGAAGCTGCGCCCATCGGACCTTCGCCCATCGAGTCACGGAAGCTTCCCCTGAGACCTAGACCAGGGGCACTCGTGGGCGCACGAAGACCAAGAGGAGATCCGCGTGGCTCTCGACGCCGCTGTCAAGAAGCAGATCATGACCGAGTTCGGCACCAAGGAGGGCGACACCGGCTCCCCCGAGGTCCAGGTCGCCATGCTTTCCCGCCGCATCTCGGACCTGACCGAGCACCTCAAGCAGCACAAGCACGACCACCACTCCCGCCGTGGTCTGCTGATCCTGGTCGGCCAGCGCCGCCGCCTGCTGCAGTACCTGGCCAAGAAGGACATCCAGCGCTTCCGTGCGCTGGTCGACCGCCTCGGCATCCGCCGCGGTGCGGCCGGCGGCGCCAAGTAAGACGCCGTGGAGGGAGCGGTTCCCACTTTCAGGGGGCCGCTCCCTTTGCCGTACGTGCACAAAGTGTGCGCACCGGCTTAGTCTGGTCGCACAACCCCATACGACGAGCGAGAAGCCGCCGGCCAGCCGCCGGTCCTCGGTAGTGGCCCCCGGACGAATCACCGGGTGCTTCGATCGAAGACCGGCCCGCACCCGAGGCGCGCCTCTCCGCCACCGTCGAACACCGTCCCCGGCCACACGGGCCCCGGACGCAAAGACGAACACGTAGGAGAAACCGCTAGTGGAGAACGAGACCCACTACGCCGAGGCCGTCATCGACAATGGCACCTTCGGTACCCGCACCATCCGCTTCGAGACCGGCCGTCTGGCCAAGCAGGCCGCCGGCTCCGCCGTCGCCTACCTGGACGACGACACGATGGTCCTCTCGGCGACCACCGCCTCGAAGCGCCCCAAGGACCAGCTCGACTTCTTCCCCCTCACGGTGGACGTCGAGGAGCGGCAGTACGCGGCCGGCAAGATCCCCGGCTCCTTCTTCCGCCGGGAGGGCCGCCCCTCCGAGGACGCGATCCTCACCTGCCGCCTGATCGACAGGCCGCTGCGCCCCTCCTTCAAGAAGGGCCTGCGCAACGAGATCCAGATCGTCGAGACGATCATGGCGCTCAACCCCGACCACCTGTACGACGTGGTCGCGATCAACGCCGCCTCCGCTTCCACGATCCTGGCGGGCCTGCCCTTCTCCGGCCCCATCGGCGCCACACGCGTCGCCCTGATCAAGGGCCAGTGGGTCGCGTTCCCGACGCACACCGAGCTCGAGGACGCCGTCTTCGACATGGTCGTCGCCGGTCGCGTCCTGGAGGACGGCGACGTCGCGATCATGATGGTCGAGGCCGAGGCCACCGAGAAGACCATCGACCTCGTCAAGGACGGCGCCGAGGCGCCGACCGAGGAGATCGTCGCCGCCGGTCTCGAGGCCGCGAAGCCCTTCATCAAGGCCCTCTGCAAGGCCCAGTCGGACCTCGCCGCCAAGGCCGCCAAGCCCACCGGCGAGTTCCCGGTCTTCCTGGACTACCAGGACGACGTCCTCGAGGCGCTCACCGCCGCCGTCAAGGGTGAGCTCACCAAGGCGCTCACCATCGCCGGCAAGCAGGAGCGCGAGGCCGAGCTCGACCGCATCAAGGAGCTCGCCGCCGAGAAGCTCCTCCCGGCCTTCGAAGGCCGCGAGAAGGAGATCTCGGGCGCCTACCGCGCGCTGACCAAGAAGCTGGTCCGCGAGCGCGTCATCAAGGACAAGGTCCGCATCGACGGCCGTGGCCTGACGGACATCCGTACGCTCGCGGCCGAGGTCGAGGCCATCCCGCGCGTGCACGGTTCGGCGCTGTTCGAGCGTGGCGAGACCCAGATCCTGGGCGTCACCACCCTCAACATGCTCCGTATGGAGCAGCAGCTGGACACCCTCTCCCCGGTGACCCGCAAGCGCTACATGCACAACTACAACTTCCCGCCGTACTCCGTCGGTGAGACCGGCCGCGTGGGCTCGCCCAAGCGCCGCGAGATCGGCCACGGCGCGCTCGCCGAGCGCGCCATCGTGCCGGTGCTGCCGACGCGCGAGGAGTTCCCCTACGCGATCCGCCAGGTGTCCGAGGCCCTCGGCTCCAACGGTTCGACGTCCATGGGTTCGGTCTGCGCCTCCACCATGTCGCTGCTGAACGCCGGTGTGCCGCTGAAGGCCGCCGTCGCCGGTATCGCCATGGGTCTGATCTCCGAGGAGATCGACGGCCAGACGCACTACGTCGCCCTCACCGACATCCTCGGTGCGGAGGACGCCTTCGGCGACATGGACTTCAAGGTCGCCGGTACGAAGCAGTTCGTGACCGCGCTCCAGCTCGACACCAAGCTCGACGGCATCCCCGCCTCGGTCCTGGCCGCCGCGCTGAAGCAGGCCCGCGACGCGCGTCTGCACATCCTCGACGTGATGAACGAGGCGATCGACGTTCCGGACGAGATGTCCCCGAACGCGCCGCGCATCATCACCGTCAAGATCCCGGTGGACAAGATCGGTGAGGTCATCGGCCCCAAGGGCAAGATGATCAACCAGATCCAGGAGGACACCGGCGCCGACATCACGATCGAGGACGACGGCACCATCTACATCGGTGCCCAGCAGGGCTCGCAGGCCGAGGCCGCCCGCGCCACGATCAACGCGATCGCCAACCCGACCATGCCGGAGGTCGGCGAGCGGTACCTGGGTACGGTCGTCAAGACCACCACCTTCGGTGCCTTCGTCTCCCTCATGCCCGGCAAGGACGGCCTGCTGCACATCTCGCAGATCCGCAAGCTCGCCGGTGGCAAGCGTGTGGAGAACGTCGAGGACGTGCTCGCGATCGGCTCCAAGGTCCAGGTCGAGATCGCCGAGATCGACCAGCGCGGCAAGCTGTCCCTGATCCCCGTGATCGCGGACGAGGACGCTGCCGAGGGTGACAAGGACGACGCTGCCAAGTGACGTCCCGTAGTTCCCGCGCGACGGCCCGCCCCTCTTCGGAGGGGCGGGCCGTCGCCCGTACCCAAACGCTTCTCCCGGGCAAGGACGGCATCGGCACGGTCCGCCGGACGACCCTCCCCGGCGGCCTCCGGATCGTCACCGAGACCCTCCCCTCCGTGCGCTCCGCCACCTTCGGCATCTGGGCGCACGTCGGATCCCGCGACGAGACGCCGGCGCTCAACGGCGCGACCCACTACCTGGAGCACCTCCTCTTCAAGGGCACCCACAAGCGGTCCGCCCTCGACATCTCCGCCGCGATCGACGCGGTCGGCGGCGAGATGAACGCCTTCACGGCGAAGGAGTACACCTGCTACTACGCCCGGGTCCTCGACACCGACCTGCCGCTGGCGATCGACGTCGTCTGCGACATGCTCACGGGCTCGCTCATCCTCGACGAGGACGTGGACGCCGAGCGCGGTGTCATCCTCGAAGAGATCGCGATGACCGAGGACGACCCCGGTGACGTCGTGCACGAGCTGTTCGCGCAGACCATGTTCGGCGACACCCCGCTGGGCCGCCCGGTCCTCGGCACCGTCGACACGGTCAACGCCCTCAGCCGCGGCCAGATCGCCCGCTTCTACAAGAAGCACTACGACCCGACCCACCTGGTCGTGGCCGCGGCCGGCAACGTCGATCACGCCACGGTGGTACGCCAGGTCCGCCGCGCCTTCGAGAAGGCCGGCGCCCTCACCCGTACCGACGCCGTCCCGGTCGCCCCGCGCGACGGCCTGCGCACCCTGCGCACGGCGGGCCGTGTCGAGCTCCTGAACCGCAAGACCGAGCAGGCCCACGTGGTCCTCGGCATGCCGGGTCTGGCCCGCACGGACGAGCGCCGCTGGGCCCTCGGCGTACTGAACACCGCCCTCGGCGGCGGTATGTCCTCCCGTCTCTTCCAGGAGGTCCGCGAGAAGCGCGGCCTGGCCTACAGCGTGTACTCGTACACCTCGGGCTTCGCCGACTGCGGCCTCTTCGGGGTGTACGCGGGCTGCCGGCCCGGCCAGGTGCACGACGTCCTCAAGATCTGCCGGGACGAGCTCCACAAGGTCGCGTCGGACGGTCTCACCGACGACGAGATCGCGCGCGCCGTCGGCCAGCTCTCCGGTTCGACCGTGCTGGGCCTCGAGGACACCGGCGCCCTGATGAACCGCATCGGCAAGAGCGAGCTGTGCTGGGGCACCCAGATGTCGGTCGACGACATGCTGGACCGGATCGCGGCCGTCACCCCGGACGAGGTCCGGGAGGTCGCCCGCGATGTACTGGACCAGCGGCCCTCGCTCTCGGTGATCGGCCCGCTGAAGGACAAGCAGGCGGACCGCCTCCACCAAGCGGTCTCCTGACCCCGATCCCTAAGGAATTCAGAGCAATGAGCAAGCTGCGCGTGGCGGTCCTCGGTGCACAGGGCCGTATCGGCTCCGAGGCCGTGAAGGCCGTCGAGGCCGCCGAGGACATGGAACTGGTCGCCGCCCTCGGGCGGGGCGACAAGCTGGAGACGCTCACCGAGTCGGGTGCCCAGGCCGTCGTCGAGCTGACCACCCCCGCCTCGGTCATGGAGAACCTCGACTTCTGCGTGCGCCACGGCATCCACGCGGTCGTCGGCACCACCGGCTGGACCGAGGAGCGCCTCGCGCAGCTGCGGACCTGGCTCGCCGCCTCCCCGGAGACCGGCGTCCTCATCGCTCCGAACTTCTCCATCGGCGCGGTCCTCACCATGAGGTTCGCCCAGCTCGCGGCCCCGTACTTCGAGTCGGTCGAGGTCGTCGAGCTGCACCACCCGCACAAGGTGGACGCCCCCTCCGGCACCGCGACCCGTACGGCCCAGCTGATCGCGGCCGCCCGCGCCGAGGCCGGTCTCGGCGCCCAGCCGGACGCCACCGCGAGCGGCCTGGAAGGCGCGCGCGGCGCGGACGTCGACGGCGTCCGGGTCCACTCGGTACGCCTGTCGGGCCTCCTGGCCCACCAGGAGGTGCTGCTCGGCGGCGAGGGCGAGACCCTCACGGTCCGCCACGACTCGCTGCACCACTCCAGCTTCATGCCGGGCATCCTCCTGGGCGCCCGCCGCGTGACCAGCACTCCCGGCCTCACCTTCGGCCTGGAGCACTTCCTGGACCTGGGCTGACGGCCATGGGCGGAAAGATCACGTACGTCTTCCTGGCCACGGTGCTCGTCCTCGTCTTCGGGGTGGTGGCCATGGAGGGCGTCCTACTGCTCCTCACGGGTGAACCGGCCGCCATGGGCATGGGCGCGGTGGCGTTCCTGCTGCCCGGCGTCGGCGGCTGGTTCCTCTGGCAGAACACCCGGTTCGCACGACAGGCGGGCCGCCTCGCCACCGAGCTCGAGGCGGAGGGCGGCCTGCCCGTCGACGAACTGAAGCGCACCGAGGGCGGCCGTATCGACCGCGACTCGGCCGACGAGGTCTTCGCCCGGCGCAAGGCCGAGACGGAGGACTCGCCGGACGACTGGCGCTGCTGGTTCCGGCTCGCGGTCGCGTACCACGACGCCCGCGACACCCCCCGGGCCCGCAAGGCGATGCAGCGGGCCATCGCGCTCCACGAGGGGCGTCCGGTCAGCGTGTAGCGGCGGGGGCGACGCCGTATTCGGCGTTCCACGCCTCGACCGTGTCGGACGCCCGGTCGAAGGCCTCGACGCGGGAGAGGAAGTCGGCGTTGTGGTCGGTGAGCAGCAGCAGCTGCTCACCACTCTGCCGGCCGAGCACCAGGGCCTGGCCCTGGACGGTACGGGGGAGTCCCAGCCAGCGCACCGGCTGCTGCACGGTCCGTACGGCCGTCACCTTCGCCCACGGCACGGTGGCGGTCGAGAAGAAGGCCACGCGGCGCACCCCGGCGCGGCTCACCCAGGTGCCCATGCGCAGCATGCGCAGGGCGGCCAGGATGACGAGCACGGCGATGCCCAGGGTGGCGCCCGCGCCGTCGAACGCTCCGGCGGCGGCGATGACCACCGCGGCGAGCAGCACGAACGAGGCGAGCAGCAGGGCGAGTGCCGCCGCGCCGACCCGCCAGGAACCCGGCCGGTAGGGACGACGCCACTGGTCGTGGTCGTCGAACGGCAGGGCGACGTGGTCGGTCGTGTCAAAAGCACGGTCGGCCGTCAGAAAGGGCAGGGGCACGACAGGTCCTCACTCACAAGCACGCTCGAAGGGGCAGTGCCCGGTGAGGCTACCTCAGCGGTTGTCGGAGGCTTCGGACTGCTGCTGACGAGTGGCGGAGTCACCCGACTGCAGGGACGGCATCCCGAAGATCAGAGACCCGACGAGACCGGCCACGACGGTCAGTCCGAGCAGGGTACGGCCCACGATCTGTGAGGCGTTCAGCCGCTCCCGGGGTGGTGGAGTGACGTTACTGCGAAAGTGGTCGGCCTCCGCGACGAACGCGAACGGTACGGCCTCTTTCCGGCTGAACATCAGGGCCACTCTCCTCGGGTCGTTGTCATGCGTCATAGGTACAGACGACAGAACCGAGGTTTTGGTGCCCTATTTCACCAAAGCAGCCGAATCTCATCCCCCGGTAGGACGTCGTTAGAGTGGGCGACTGCAACAGCCGATTGGAAGGACCGCTGGTGACCGACAGCCCCACCGAGAACGTGAAGATCGACTTCCGGAGCGACGTCACCGTTGATCTGGTCAAGAGCGCGGCGGCCGACTCCGACGTCCTCTGGGCGGCCCGGGTCTCCACGGCGGGCGAGCAGTCCCTCGAAGAGCTCCAGAAGGACCCGGAGCGCTCGAAGGGCCTCATCAACTACCTGATGCGGGACCGTCACGGCAGCCCCTTCGAGCACAACTCGATGACGTTCTTCATCAGCGCCCCGATCTTCGTGTTCCGCGAGTTCATGCGGCACCGCGTCGGCTGGTCGTACAACGAGGAATCGGGCCGCTACAGGGAGCTCCAGCCGGTCTTCTACGTCCCGGACACCTCCCGCAAGCTCGTCCAGGAGGGCCGCCCCGGCAAGTACGTCTTCGTCGACGGCACCCAGGAGCAGCACGACCTGGTCAGCCGCACGATGGAGGACTCGTACCGTCAGGCGTACGCCACCTACCAGGAGATGCTGGCCGCCGGCGTCGCCCGCGAGGTCGCCCGCTCGGTCCTTCCCGTCGGCCTCTTCTCCTCGATGTACGCCACGTGCAACGCGCGCTCGCTGATGCACTTCCTCGGGCTGCGCACCCAGCACGAGCTCGCCGCGGTCCCGTCCTTCCCGCAGCGGGAGATCGAGATGGTCGGCGAGAAGATGGAGGAGCACTGGGCCCGGCTGATGCCGCTGACCCATGCGGCCTTCAACAAGAACGGCCGTGTGGCCCCGTAGGGCACACATGTCCGAACCACCCGTGTGAAGTGTCCGTATTGCGACGTTTCACGAAGTTCATCTAGGCTGATCAAACGGACCCGGCGCTGCCTGAACCCCCGAGCAGGCAGCGCCGGGCTCCCTTTCTCCTGTGCCCCTCAGGGGCACCCGGTGCTGAGCAGCGAGTAGCGTGTTACCCATGGCTCCGATCTCCACTCCGCAGACCCCCTTCGGGCGGGTCCTCACCGCCATGGTCACGCCCTTCACGGCGGACGGCGCACTCGACCTCGACGGTGCCCGGCGACTGGCCACCCACCTGGTGGACGCAGGCAACGACGGCCTCGTCGTCAACGGCACCACCGGCGAGTCCCCCACCACCAGCGACGCGGAGAAATCGGAGCTGGTACGAGCGGTACTGGAGGCGGTCGGCGACCGCGCCCACATCGTGGCCGGCATCGGCACCAACGACACCCACCACTCGATCGAACTCGCCCGCACCGCCGAGCGTGACGGCGCACACGGTCTGCTCGCCGTCACGCCGTACTACAACAAGCCCTCGCAGGAGGGCCTGTACCAGCACTTCTCGGCCATCGCCGACTCCACCGAGCTCCCGGTGATGCTGTACGACATCCCCGGCCGCAGCGGCGTCCCGATCGACACCGAGACGCTCGTCCGGCTCGCGGAGCACCCGCGCATCGTCGCCAACAAGGACGCCAAGGGCGATCTCGGCCGCGCCAGCTGGGCCATCGCCCGCTCCGGCCTCGCCTGGTACTCCGGCGACGACATGCTCAACCTCCCCCTGCTCTCCGTCGGAGCCTGCGGCTTCGTCTCCGTCGTGGGCCACGTCGTCACCCCGGAGCTCCGGGCCCTCCTCGACGCCCACCTGGGCGGCGAGGTACAGAAGGCCACCGAGATCCACCAGAGGCTGCTGCCGGTCTACACCGGCATGTTCCGCACCCAGGGCGTCATGACCACCAAGGCCGCCCTCGCCCTCCGGGGCCTCCCGGCCGGCCCGCTGCGGCTGCCGCTCGTGGAGCTCTCCCCCCAGGAGACCGAGCAGCTCAAGGTCGACCTGGCCGCCGGTGGGGTAGAGCTCTGACAACGGACTTCACAACTGAACACTGACAACAGCAAGTGCACGAATGTCATGCGCGCCACGTGCCAAGAGGTACGTGGCGTGCGTGGTGAGGAGAGTCTTTTGAGTCATCCGCATCCTGAACTCGGCGCCCCGCCGAAGCTGCCGAAGGGCGCCCTGCGCGTCATCCCGCTCGGCGGGCTCGGCGAAATCGGCCGGAACATGACGGTCTTCGAGTTCGACGGCCGTCTGCTCATCGTCGACTGCGGCGTCCTCTTCCCCGAGGAGGAGCAGCCCGGCGTCGACCTGATCCTGCCGGACTTCACCATCATCCGGGACCGTCTCGACGACATCGAAGGCATCGTGCTCACGCACGGCCACGAGGACCACATCGGTGCCGTCCCCTACCTGCTCCGGCTCAAGCCGGACATCCCGCTGATCGGCTCCAAGCTGACCCTCGCGCTGATCGAGGCCAAGCTCCAGGAGCACCGCATCCGCCCCTACACCCTTGAGGTGAAGGAGGGCGACCGCGAGGTCCTGGGCTCGTTCGACTGCGAGTTCATCGCGGTCAACCACTCCATCCCGGACGCGCTCGCGGTCGCCATCCGCACCCCCGCGGGCATGGCCGTCGCCACCGGCGACTTCAAGATGGACCAGCTCCCGCTGGACGGCCGCCTCACCGACCTGCACGCGTTCGCGCGGCTCAGCGAGGAGGGCATCGACCTCCTGCTGTCCGACTCGACGAACGCCGAGGTCCCGGGCTTCGTGCCGCCGGAGAAGGACATCTCCAACGTCCTGCGCACGGTCTTCGCGAACGCCCAGAAGCGCATCATCGTGGCCAGCTTCGCCAGCCACGTGCACCGCATCCAGCAGATCCTCGACGCCGCCCACGAGTACGGCCGCAGGGTCGCCTTCGTCGGCCGCTCGATGGTCCGCAACATGGGCATCGCCCGTGACCTGGGCTACCTCCGGGTCCCGGCCGGCCTCGTCGTGGACGTGAAGACCCTCGACGACCTGCCGGACGACGAGGTCGTGCTGGTCTGCACGGGTTCCCAGGGCGAGCCGATGGCGGCCCTGTCCCGCATGGCCAACCGCGACCACCAGATCCGGATCGTCCCCGGCGACACCGTGATCCTGGCGTCCTCCCTGATCCCGGGCAACGAGAACGCGGTCTACCGCGTGATCAACGGCCTGACCCGCTGGGGCGCGCACGTCGTCCACAAGGGCAACGCCAAGGTCCACGTCTCGGGCCACGCCTCGGCCGGCGAGCTGCTGTACTTCTACAACATCTGCCGCCCGAAGAACCTCATGCCGGTCCACGGCGAATGGCGCCACCTGCGCGCCAACGCCGAGCTCGGCGCGATGACGGGTATCCCCAAGGACCACATCGTCATCGCCGAGGACGGCGTCGTCGTCGACCTGGTCGACGGCCGCGCCCGGATCACCGGCAAGGTCCAGGCGGGTTACGTGTACGTCGACGGCCTCTCGGTCGGCGACGTCACCGAGACCTCCCTCAAGGACCGCCGCATCCTGGGCGAGGAGGGCATCATCTCGGTCTTCGTCGTGGTCGACTCCTCGACCGGCAAGATCGTGGGCGGCCCGCACGTCCACGCCCGAGGCTCCGGCATCGACGACTCCGCGTTCGACGCGGTGCTTCCGAAGATCGACCAGGCCCTCAACAAGTCGTTCCAGGACGGCGTCGTCGAACCCCACCAGCTCCAGCAGCTGATCCGCCGCAGCGTCGGCAAGTGGGTCTCCGACACGTATCGCCGGCGCCCGATGATCCTCCCGGTCGTCGTAGAGGTCTGATCGTCCGACCTGCGCCACACCGGAGCGGGGCCCCTCGATTTGCATCGGGGCGCCCCGCTCCAGTACGTTTACGGCTCCGCCAGAACGGGAAGCTCCAGCGCCGCCGTGCGCCAGGAACCTTCTCCGGGAGGCGGGAAAACCGACTCAGATCATCTGATAAAGTCGGAACCGCCGAAAGGCCCCCGGAGTGAAAACAAAAGGGACCGGAAAGCACCGAGGAAATCGGATCGGAAAGATCTGATAGAGTCGGAAACACGAAATACCGAAGGGAAGCCCGGAGGAAAGCCCGAGAGGGTGAGTACAAAGGAAGCGTCCGTTCCTT
>NZ_JBIRMW010000006.1:0-501677 GCF_044331325.1 Streptomyces sp. NPDC017246
ATCTGGCGTTGATTTTTGGCACGCTGTTGAGTTCTCAAGGAACGGACGCTTCCTTTGTACTCACCCTCTCGGGCTTTCCTCCGGGCTTCCCTTCGTGTTTCCAACCTTACCAGATCGTTTTCCGTTCCGTTTCCGGTTCGGAGTTTGTATCCGGTGGCCTGTTGGCTGCCTTTTGCCTCTCGGCGTGTTCACTACGTTAGCTGATTTCATCGGCGACTCATAATCGAGTCATTCGAATTCGAATTCCGGCATGCCGAAATAAGCCCCTGCTGGGGACATCTTGAGTAGTGGGTGGCAGCTGCGGGGTGCTTGAACAAGCAGGCCCGTAACCAGCTGCTCGGGCTACGTTAGGCGGTCGGACGGCCCGAGTCAAGTGGGCGTTTCCGGGGCGTATGGGGTCGGTACGGACTCACCGTGGGGTCGTCGCCGATCCAGAAGCGCCAGGGGCGCGGGGCGCCGTCACCGCCGACGCCCGTACGGGGGCCGTTGCGGATGTGTGCCGGGGCCGGCGGGGTGCCCGTAAGGAGAGTGAGGGGTGCGTCCGGGCCCGCGCAGGTGTCGGTGCCGTTCAGGGAGAGGCCGATGTCGAGGGCCGTGGCCAGGCGGGCGGGGCCCTTGGCCAGCTCGTGGTCGTGCCGGGCGGAGCGGCGGCGGGGACGTGCCTGCTCGGTGCCGCTCAGGATCTCCCCCGCGCGCAGCAGAACCCCGCTCGCCTCTCCCTCCGGGCCGCACACCAGATTCAGGCAGTGCCACATGCCGTAGGTGAAGTAGACGTACGCGTGTCCCGGCGGGCCGAACATGACGGCGTTGCGTGCGGTGCGTCCGCGGAAGGCGTGCGAGCCGGGGTCGATCGCGCCGGCGTACGCCTCCACCTCCGTAAGGCGCAGTTCCATCAGTCCTCCGGGTGAACGGCGGACGAGTGTGCGGCCGAGCAGGTCGGGGGCGACATCGAGGACCGGGCGGTCGAAGAAGGCCCGCGGGAGCGGCGTACGGTCGGGGCTGTCGCTCATGGCGCCCGAGCGTAGTGGGACCCGGTGGGGAACCGGCTACGGTCGTCGCGCGTATGTAGGGGTCAGGACTGAGAAGGAGTGAAGGTCATGGGATTCAAGAAGCTGCTCGCGAGCCTGGGTGCCGGTGGGGCCACCGTGGAGACGGTGCTCACCGAGGAGAACGTGGTCCCGGGCGGTGTCGTCCAGGGTGAGGTGCGCATCCAGGGCGGCAGTGTCGACCAGCAGATCGAGGGGCTCTCCGTCGGGCTGCAGGCGCGGGTCGAGGTGGAAGGCGGCGACCAGGAGCACAAGCAGGACATCGAATTCGTCAAGGTGCGTCTGGGCGGTGCCTTCGAGGTCAAGGCCGGCGCGGTGCACGTGGTGCCGTTCGGTCTGGAGATTCCCTGGGAGACGCCGGTGACCTCCGTCTCCGGGCAGCAGCTGCGCGGGATGCACATCGGGGTGACCACCGAGCTGGAGATCGCCCGCGCCGTCGACTCCGGTGACCTGGACCCGGTCAACGTGCACCCGCTGCCGGCGCAGCAGGCGATCCTGGACGCGTTCCTGCAGCTGGGCTTCCGCTTCAAGAGCGCGGACATGGAGCGCGGGCACATCCGGGGGACGCGCCAGAAGCTGCCCTTCTACCAGGAGATCGAGTTCTTCGCGCCGCAGCAGTACCGGGGTCTGAACCAGGTCGAGGTCAGCTTCGTCGCGGACGACCGTGAGATGGACGTCGTCCTGGAGATGGACAAGAAGCCGGGTCTGTTCGGTGAGGGCAGTGACTCCTTCCGCGCCTTCAAGGTGGGTCTGCACGACTTCCACACGACCGACTGGGCGGCATACCTGAACCAGTGGCTCGCCGAGGTCGGCGGCCGTCGCAACTGGCTCTAGGCTCGGCCCCGTAAAGGCCGCTGAGGCAGTACGGGCGATACGGAGGTTTCGACGTGTCCGAGGGCAAGAGGGCGCCTCTCCCCCATGACTTCCATCCGCCGGTGGAGGCGTTCACCGTGGTGAGCGACGACATCGCGCCGGGCGGGGTCCTGAAGGACGCTCAGGTGTACGCGGCGGGGAACACCTCGCCGCAGCTGCGCTGGGAGGGGTTCCCGGCGGGGACGAAGAGCTTCGCCGTGACGTGCTTCGACCCGGACGCCCCGACGGGCAGCGGGTTCTGGCACTGGGTGCTGTTCGACATCCCGGCGTCCGTGACGGAGCTGCCCGCCGGTGCCGGGTCGGGGTCGTTCGAGGGGCTGCCGGCCGGGGCCGTGCACGTCCGGAACGACTACGGCTCGCGGGACTTCGGTGGTGCCGCTCCCCCGGCGGGAGAGGAGCACCGTTATGTGTTCACGGTGTACGCGGTGGACAGCGAGAAGCTCGGTCCCGACGGTGATGTGTCGCCGGCGGCGGTCGGGTTCAACCTGCGGTTCCACACGCTGGGGCGTGCCCAGTTGATCGGCGAGTACGCGGCTCCCGCGGCAGTCTGATCGTTCGTTTGTTGTTTGCCCGCTTCTGGTCTTGGAGAGATCAGAAGCGGGCATCTTTTGTTGCGCGGGAAATATTGCGTTGTCCGACCCCGGCCGGCCCGGCCATCGTTGATCCAGGCCCCACCGCCCCGCTCCGGGGCCGGGCCTGCACACGGGAGGTGGGCACAATGCGGGACACACTGGTACTCAACGCGAGCTTCGAGCCGCTGTCGACGGTCACGCTCAACCGTGCGGTGGTGCTCGTCCTGACGGACAAGGCCGTCGTCGAGCACGCCCATCCCGATCTGCGGGTGCGAGGTGCCGCCGTCGATCTTCCGGTGCCGCGGGTGATCAGGCTCTGCCGCTACGTACGGGTGCCGTTCCGAAGACAGGCACCGTGGTCGAGACGGGGGGTGCTGGTCCGGGACCAGCACCGGTGCGCGTACTGCGGGCGGCGGGCGACGACCGTCGACCACGTGGTGCCGCGCGCCCAGGGCGGTGCGGACAGCTGGCTGAACACGGTCGCCTCCTGCGCCGAGGACAACCACCGCAAGGCCGCCCGGACGCCGGAGGAGGCGGGGATGCCGCTGCTCTTCCAGCCGTTCGAGCCGACGCCGGCGGACGCGATGCTGCTGGCGATGCGGGCGAGCGAGCGCTCGGAGCTCCCGGAGTGGCTGGCGAAGGCGGCCGCGTGACCCGGTCTCGTACGGTGTGGGCCCGCCTTCCCCGGTGAGGGGAGGCGGGCCCTTCCGTCGTGGGGGCTAGCGGAGGGTCAGCTGGACGATCGCCACGATGCCGACCGCGATGATCACTCCGCGCAGGACGGTGGGCGGCAGCTTGCGGCCGACCTTGGCGCCGATCTGGCCGCCGATGGTGGAGCCGACGGCGATGAGCAGGACGGCCGTCCAGTCGAAGTCGGCTACGAAGAGGAAGAAGACGGCGGCGACGCCGTTGACCAGGGCGCCGAGGATGTTCTTGACGGCGTTGATCCGCTGCAGGGTGTCGTGGAGCAGCAGGCCCATCAGCGACAGGTAGAGCACGCCTTGTGCGGCGCCGAAGTATCCGCCGTACATGCTGGCGAGGAAGAGGCCGACGAGGAGGACGGGGCCGCCGTCGGGGTGGGCCTCGGTGCCGGTCTGTTCGCGGCGGCGCTTGACCGCGGCGGAGATCCGGGGCTGGAACACGACCAGGACGAGCGCGAGGCCGATGAGGATCGGGACGATCGCGTCGAAGGCCTCGGACGGCAGCGCGAGGAGCAGGATCGCTCCGATGAGGCCGCCGAGGAGGGCGACGGCGCCGAGGCGGAGGATGCGGCGCTTCTGGCCCTTGAGTTCGCGTCGGTAGCCGATGGCTCCGCTGATGGAACCGGGCACCAGGCCCAGGGCGTTGGAGACGTTCGCGGTGATCGGCGGGAGTCCGGTCGCGAGAAGGACCGGGAACGTGATGAGCGTTCCCGATCCGACGATGGTGTTGATGGTGCCGGCGCCGATGCCGGCGCCGAAGACTGCCAGGGCTTCCCAGATGGACAACGCCATCTCCTTACATGGTCAGTGAGTCGCCTCCCCGCCCTGGCGTCGCCGGGGTCGAGGGGCTCGCACCGATCATGCACGAGGATTACGTGTACGTGTCAGTCAACCGGCGGTTCGTCTCGCCTTTCGGTCCCGCCCTTGGTGTTGAAGCCGGGGACGCTGCCGTCCTTGTTGCCGAAGGCGCCCGAGAGCCCCTTGAGGGCGTCGCCGATCTCGCTGGGCACGATCCAGAGCTTGTTGGCGTCGCCCTCGGCGATCTTCGGGAGCATCTGGAGGTACTGGTACGACAGCAGCTTCTGGTCGGGGTCGCCGGCGTGGATGGCCTCGAAGACCGTGCGGACGGCCTGGGCCTCGCCCTCGGCGCGCAGGGCGGCGGCCTTGGACTCGCCCTCGGCGCGCAGGATCGCGGACTGCTTCTCGCCCTCTGCGGTGAGGATCGCGGACTGGCGGGTGCCCTCTGCGGTGAGGATCGCGGCGCGCTTGTCGCGCTCGGCGCGCATCTGCTTCTCCATCGAGTCCTGGATGGAGGTCGGCGGCTCGATCGCCTTGAGCTCGACGCGGTTGACGCGGATGCCCCACTTGCCGGTGGCCTCGTCGAGGACGCCGCGGAGGGCCGCGTTGATCTCCTCGCGGGAGGTCAGGGTCCGCTCCAGGTCCATGCCGCCGATGATGTTGCGCAGGGTGGTGACGGTGAGCTGCTCGATCGCCTGGATGTAGCTGGCGACCTCGTACGTCGCGGCCCTCGCGTCGGTCACCTGGTAGTAGATGACCGTGTCGATGTTGACGACGAGGTTGTCCTGGGTGATCACCGGCTGCGGCGGGAACGGGACGACCTGTTCCCGCAGGTCGATCCGGTTGCGGATCGAGTCGATGAACGGGACGACGATGTTCAGTCCCGCGTTGAGCGTGCGGGTGTAGCGACCGAAGCGCTCCACGATCGCCGCGCTCGCCTGCGGAATGACCTGGATCGTCTTGATCAGGGCGATGAAGACGAGCACCACCAGAATGATCAGGACGATGATGACTGCTGACATCGTGTTCCCCGTGCCCTTCGCTGCCGGTTGTCTGCCGGGTTGCTTTCGATGATCGAGTTTCCCAGATGGCGGAGCGTCATGGGCGAGGTTCGGTCACATGACCACGGCGGTCGCCCCGTCGATGTCCACCACGTCGACCTGTTCGCCCGGTTCGAAGCTCTGCCCGATGTCGAGCGTGCGCGCGGACCAGATCTCCCCGGCGAGCTTGATGCGGCCCCCGTCGCCGTCGACCCGTTCCAGGACCACGGCCTGACGGCCCTTCAGGGCGTCGATTCCGGTGGCGAGTCGGGGCCTGTCGTCGCGGTGACGGGCGGCGATCGGGCGAACCACCGCGATGAGTGCCACCGAGACGACGACGAAGACGAGCACCTGGGGAACGATGCCGAAGCCGAGGGCGGCGGTCACCGCCCCCGCGACCGCTCCGACGGAGAACATGCCGAACTCGGGCATCGCGGTCAGGACCAGCGGAATGCCGAGCCCCACCGCGCCGATCAGCCACCAGAGCCATGCGTCGATGTCCACATGGTCATGGTAGGGCGGGTGGGGTGCTCCGGGACAGGGCGCGGGCGGCTGTGCGGGACGCCGGCGCTCCGTCCGCTACTTCAGGGGCAGGCCGTGGGCGGTCCAGCGGTCGCCGACACGCTCGACGACGAGCGGCAGGCCGAAGCAGTGCGAGAGGTTGCGCGAGGTCAGTTCCATCTCCACCGGGCCGGCGGCGAGCACCTTGCCCTGACGGATCATCAGGACGTGGGTGAAGCCGGGCGCGATCTCCTCGACATGGTGGGTGACCATGATCATGGAGGGGGCGTACGGGTCGCGGGCGAGACGGCCGAGACGGCGGACGAGGTCCTCGCGGCCACCGAGGTCGAGACCGGCGGCGGGCTCGTCGAGGAGGAGGAGCTCGGGGTCGGTCATCATCGCGCGGGCGATCAGGGTGCGCTTGCGCTCACCCTCGGAGAGGGTGCCGAACCTGCGGTCCAGGTAGTCGTTCATGCCGAGGCGGTCGAGGAAGGCCTTGGCGCGCTGCTCGTCGACCGGGTCGTAGTCCTCGTGCCAGGTGGCGGTCATGCCGTACGCGGCGGTGAGGACGGTCTCCAGGACGGTCTGGCGCTTGGGGAGCTTCTCCGCCATGGCGATGCCGGCCATGCCGATGCGGGGACGGAGCTCGAAGACGTCCGTGCCGACGCCGCCGAGCCGCTCGCCCAGGATGTGGGCGGTGCCCTTGGTGGGGAAGAGGTAGCTGGAGGCGATGTTCAGAAGGGTGGTCTTGCCGGCGCCGTTGGGTCCGAGGATCACCCAGCGCTCGCCCTCCTTGACCGACCAGGAGACCTCGTCCACCAGAGCCCGTCCGTCGCGGACCACGGATACGTCCACCAGCTCCAGTACATCGCTCATGAGCGCGTTGTCTCCCCTTGCGGTCGAGTCGTGTCGTCGCCTTGCGCCGGTGGGCGCGGCGTCCAGGGGAAAACCTACGTTATCGACGGAGCGGGCCGGTCCCTAGGGCTTCCTTTGAGTCCCCGGACGCGCCCTAGTCTTGGGGGATGCTTTCGGAACCACGCTCAGGACGCCTGGCCGCATGGGGCAATGCCCTGCTGGCCGGGGCGGTGTCGCCGGACGAGGCGGCGCTGGCCATTGTCGGGGAGGACGCGGTGCACCGCGTGGAGGGGCTGCCGGGTGAGGCGCGGCCGGTGGGGCTGACGCTGGCGCTCGGCCGGCTGCGGCGGCTCGGGGTGACCGGGTGGCGGGTGGCGCTGCCCGCGCCCGGGCATCCGCTGGGGCTGAGCGGACCGCCGGACTTCAACGCGCGCGCGTTGGAGGCGGAGGAGGCGGCGGTGGGCCACGGCGCGCCGTACGGTCTCGTGCCCGAGGTCTCGGAGGCGGGGCCGGTGGGCGACGTGCACGTGGAAGTGGTGTGGCGCTGTCTGGCGGTACGGGAGGCTCCGCCGGCGGACGTACCGTCGCTCGGCGAGGCCGAGCGGGAGCTGGCGGAGGCACTGCGGGACGCGACGTCGGTCCTGACCCGGCTGGACGTGGCGGCCTCGGGCCCGGCGGCGGACGCGGCCCGCGAGGCGTACCGGGCGCGGGCGGAGGTGGGCCGGGAGGTGCTGGCACCGGGATACCCGCCGCGCGCGGTCCGGGTCCTCGAGCTGGCGCAGCGGGTGGGACTGCTCGTGGACCTGGCGTACGACCACGGCCACGGGGGCGCGGTGAGCGCTTCGGAGATGGCGGCGCGGGGGGAGGCGCTGCGGCCGGTGGAGCGGGTGGCGCGACGGGCGCAGGTGGCCGCGTACAACGCGTACGTGGAGGAGAGGGAGCGGGACCGGGGGTTCTGAGGTCCGGTCGCGCACTTCCCGCGGCTCTTCGAGCCGTGCGCGGACTGTGGCCGGAAAAGGGGCCGGCCCCTGGGGATCCCCCAGGGGCCGGTGGGTCTTGGTGTGGCTCAGCCGTTGAGGGCGTGGTTGCCGAAGGCCGGGTTGAGCAGGCCGATCACGTTGACCGTGTTGCCGGAGACGTTCACGGGGACGTGGACCGGGACCTGCACCAGGTTGCCGGAGGCGACGCCCGGCGAGTTGAGGGCCGCGCCCGTGGCCTCGGCGCCGTGGGCGGAGGCGACACCCGCACCGGCGGCGACGATGCCACCGGCGACCATGGTGAGGGCAGCGGCCTTCTTGAGGTTCTTCACTTGGTACATCCTCCTGGTCATCGCTGCGGCCGGTCAGCCGCAGCACGCCATGGAGAACGCCGCACCCCTCGCGAGGTTGCGCCGAACGGGGGACATACACACGACGGTATGAAGGACTGAACGGTCGTGCGCCCGGCGCGCGAGGGGGGCGCGTCAGTCGGTGAGGCCGTGCCGGACCGCCCAGAGGGCCGCCTGGGTGCGGTCCGCGAGGTCGAGCTTCATGAGGATGTTCGAGACATGCGTCTTGACCGTCTTCTCGGAGAGGACGAGCGCGCGGGCGATCTCCCGGTTGGAGCGGCCGTCCGCGATCAGGCCGAGTACCTCCCGCTCCCGCTCCGTGAGGGTCGAGCCCCGCCCCGTACCCCCGTGCGAGTCCTCCTGGGCGAGGAGCGCGCCGGCGACCTCGGGCTGGAGCAGCACGTGCCCCGCGTGGACGGAGCGGATCGCGCCGGCCAGGGCGTCGGGGTCGATGTCCTTGTAGACGTATCCGGAGGCGCCCGCACGGAGCGCGGGGACCACCGTGCGCTGCTCGGTGAAGCTGGTGACGACGAGGACCTTCGCGGGGTTGTCGAGCCCGCGGAGCCGCTTCAGCGCCTCGATGCCGTCCGTACCGGGCATCTTCACGTCCATGAGGACCACGTCGGGGCGGAGCTCCTCGGCCCTGGCGACGCCCTCGGCGCCGTCGGAGGCCTCCCCCACCACCTCTATGTCGTCCTGCACCTCCAGAAAGGTGCGCAGACCTCTTCGGACGACCTGGTGGTCGTCGACCAGCAGGACACGGATCCGCTTGTCAGCCACCGGGAACCTCCATCTCGATCGTGGTGCCCTCGCCGGGGGCCGAGGTCACGGTGAGCGATCCGCCTACGCCGCTCGCCCGGTCCCGCATGGAGACCAGGCCGAGATGGCGCCCCGCACTGCGGACCGTACGCGGGTCGAATCCCCTGCCGTCGTCGGCGACGGTGAGCCGCGCGCCCTGGCCGGCCCGGGCGAGGGAGACGGTGACGAACTCCGCGTCCGCGTGGCGCAGGGCGTTGTGCAGAGCCTCCTGGGCGACCCGGAGCACGGCCTCCTCCTGTGCGGCGGGCAGGGCGCGGGTCCCGGGGCTCTCGAAGGTGACCCGGGCCGTGTGGGCGCGGTCCAGGACCTGGATGTGGGTACGGAGGGTGTGGACGAGGCCGTCCTCGTCCAGCGCGGCGGGGCGGAGCTCGACGACGGCGGCGCGCAGTTCGTCGGCGGCCTCCGCGGCGAGCGCGGCGACCTGCTGGAGCTCGCCCTTGGCGCGGGCGGGGTCGCGGTCGACGAGGGCCGCGGCGGCCTGGGCGGTCAGCCGGAGCGAGAAGAGCTTCTGGCTGACGGCGTCGTGCAGCTCGTGGGCGAGGCGGGAGCGCTCCTCGGCGATGGTGAGCTCGCGGCTGCGCTCGTAGAGACGGGCGTTGGTGAGGGCGATGGCCGCGTGCTGGGCGAGGATCGAGAGGAGTTCCTCGTCCTCTGCGGTGAAGCCGCAGCCGCCGGTCTCCTTCGGGCACCGCTTGTTGGCGAGGAAGAGGGCGCCGAGGATCTCGTCGCCGTCCCTGACGGGGAGACCGAGGAAGTCGGACATCTCGGGGTGGGCGGCCGGCCAGCCCTCGAAGCGGGGGTCCTCGCGGACGTCGGCGAGCCGCTCGGGCTCGGCCTTGTGGAGCATGGCGGCGAGGATGCCGTGCTGCCGGGGCAGCGGGCCGATCGCCCTCCACTGGGCGTCGCTGACGCCGTCGACCACGAACTGGGCGAAGCCGCCGTGGTCGTCGGGGACGCCCAGGGCCGCGTACTCGGCGTCCAGCAGCTCGCGGGCGGAGGCGACGATCGTCTTGAGGACGTCGCGGACCTCCAGATGGCGGCTCATCGCCAGGAGGGCGGTGCTCACGGCGGCCAGGCCGGAGCTCGGTCGATGGCTCATGTGTTCACCGTACCGGCGGGCCGTGACGGTCCGTATCCGTCCGGAGACCGCGCCGGAGGGGGTCCGGGGACCTAGGTCGTAGTGCCCCGGGCACCTGTCCCCCTTCCAGAGGAGGGGACTTACTGTGCGCATTGCTCAGGCAACGGCTGGTCAGTTTGTTACGTGCCCGATGTGAGCCCGCGCATAGGACCCAGGTCACTTACGAAGTCCCCTAGTGGACCCCCGGAGGGGTGGTCATGCTGGGGTGAGCCCGACATAAGGGCGCCTCTGTGGTCCGTGCACGGGCCCCTGATCCACTACCCGGGATCGTACGTCACACCTTTGCCAGGGCATTTTGCGGCCGCTAAGAATTGCCCCCGTCGCCGCCGAGCTGGCGAGACACCGCCCCGGTGGAGCGACCCCCCAGCGATTCGAAGAGGTAGTCCGTTATGTCTGCGAACACCCCTGGCCACAGTCGTGGTCTCAAGAAGACCCACAAGGCCATGATCGCCGGCGTCGCCGCCCTGGGCGCCGCTGCGCTCACCCTCTCCCTCGTGCCCGGCAACGGCTCCACCGAGACCGAGCCGCAGGCTCTCTCCGGTACGCAGCAGGTGGCCTGGTCGTACAACGCGAACAGCCCGCAGGCCAAGGCCCTCGCGGCCAGCGTCACCGAGCAGCACACCACCATCGGCCTGAAGGCCAAGCAGGAGGCCGCGGCGAAGGCCAAGGCCGACGCACAGGCGAAGGCCACCGCCGCCGCCAAGGCGAAGGCGGACGCGAAGGCCAAGGCCGCCGCGAAGGCGAAGGCGGACGCCAAGGCGAAGGCCGCGGCGAAGGCGAAGGCCGACGCGAAGAAGCGTGCCGCGGCGAAGACGGCCGCGAGCCGTTCCGTCGCCCGTACCCCCGTCTTCGCGAACAACCTCGACGGCTGGATCCGCGAGGCGCTGTTCATCATGGACAAGCACAACATTCCGGGCAGCTACAACGGCCTGCACAAGAACATCATGCGTGAGTCCAGCGGTAACCCGCGGGCCATCAACAACTGGGACATCAACGCCATCAACGGCATCCCGTCCAAGGGTCTGCTCCAGGTCATCTACCCGACCTTCAAGACCTACCACGTGGCCGGCACCGCGTTCGACCAGTACGACCCGGTCGCCAACATCGTCGCCGCCGCCAACTACGCGGCCGACCGCTACGGCTCGATCGACAACGTCAACAGCGCGTACTGATCGCACTCGGTCCGCTGTCCTACGCCGAAGGGCGGCACCCCCCGCACTGGGGGTGCCGCCCTTCGGCGTACCGGTCTCTCAGCTGATCACTTGCGCATGACCTCGGGCTCGTGGCGGCGCAGCAGTCGCGCCACGGCGACGCAGCAGACGGCCGCCATGAACAGCTGGATGCCGAGGTCGAGGCTCCACTGGCCGACCGTGTGCTCCCAGAGCGGGTCGGTGTCCGTGGGGTTCTTCGGGTCCCACGGCGGCATCAGACGGGCCAGGTCGAGGGTGGTGCCGGCACCGGCGATGCCCCAGCGGGAGGGCATGAGCCAGGCGAACTGCTCCAGGCCGGGCGAGCTGTAGACCTGGAAGAGGATGCCGGTGAACACGACCTGGATGATCGCGAACATGACCAGGAGCGGCATGGTCTTCTCGGCGGTCTTCACCAGCGCGGAGATGACCAGGCCGAACATCATCGAGGTGAGGCCCAGGGCGATGACCTGGATGCACAGCTCGACGGCCGGGGGCATGAACAGGCCCTCCTCGGGCAGCGCCCGGGTGGAGAAGCCGATGCCGCAGATGATGACGCCCTGGAAGGCCGTGATCAGGCCGAGCACGATGACCTTGGACATCAGGTACGCCGAGCGGGAGAGGCCGGTGGCCCGCTCGCGTTCGTAGATGACCCGTTCCTTGATCAGCTCTCGGACGGAGTTGGCCGCGCCGCTGAAGCACATGCCGACCGCGAGGATCAGCATGATCGTGCCGGCGTCGCCGTTGAAGCGGGACGGCGCCTTGGGCGAGCCGAGGCCGAAGTCGGCCGGGATGACCACCGAGACCGCGCCGAGGACGGCGGGCAGGATGACCATCAGGCCCAGGAAGCCCTTGTCGGAGGCGATGACGGAGACGTAGCGGCGGATCAGGGTCCACAGCTGGGAGCCCCAGCCCTGCGGCTTCGGCGGCCGGGACATCGCCTGCTGCGGCATCTGGACCGGCTGCGCGGCGACGGCGTCGATGTCCGCGGCGTACATCTGGTAGTGCTGCGAGCCCTTCCAGCGGCCCGCCCAGTCGTAGTCGCGGTAGTTCTCGAAGGCGGAGAAGACATCGGCCCAGGTGGAGTAGCCGAAGAAGTTCAGCGCCTCCTCCGGCGGACCGAAGTACGCCACCGAGCCGCCGGGGGCCATCACGAGGAGCTTGTCGCAGAGGCCCAGCTCGGCCACCGAGTGGGTGACGACGAGGACCGTACGGCCGTCGTCGGCGAGCCCGCGGAGCAGCTGCATGACATCGCGGTCCATGCCCGGGTCGAGGCCGGAGGTCGGCTCGTCCAGGAAGATCAGCGACGGCTTGGTGAGGAGCTCCAGGGCGACCGAGACGCGCTTGCGCTGACCACCGGAGAGGGAGGTGACCTTCTTCTCCCGGTGGATGTCGAGCTTGAGCTCGCGCAGCACCTCGTCGATCCGGGCCTCGCGCTCGACCTCGGCGGTGTCGCCGGGGAAGCGGAGCTTGGCCGCGTAGCGCAGCGCCTTCTGGACGGTCAGCTCCTTGTGCAGGATGTCGTCCTGCGGGACCAGACCGATGCGCTGGCGCAGCTCGGCGAACTGCTTGTAGAGGCTTCGGTTGTCGTAGAGGACATCGCCCTCGTTGGCCGGGCGGTAGCCGGTCAGCGCCTTGAGCAGCGTGGACTTTCCGGAACCGGACGGGCCGATGACGCCGATGAGCGACTTCTCCGGGACGCCGAAGGTGACGTCCTTGAGGATCTGCTTGCCGCCTTCGACCGTGACCGTGAGGTGGCGGGCCGAGAAGGAGACCGAGCCGGTGTCGACGAACTCCTCGAGCTGGCCGCCGACGAGCCGGAAGGTCGAGTGACCGACACCGACGATGTCCTGCGGGCCGAGGAGGGCGGTGCCGCCCTTGGTGATCGGCTGGCCGTTGACGTACGTGCCGTTGTGCGAGCCGAGGTCGCGGATCTCGAAGCGTCCGTCGGGCGTCGCGTGGAACTCGGCGTGGTGCCGCGAGACCTGGAGGTCGGAGACGACCAGCTCGTTCTCGAGGGCACGGCCGATGCGCATGACATGGCCGAGTGCCAGCTGGTGGAACGTGGTGGGGCTGCGGTCGGCGTACGCCGACGACGCACCCGCGGGGGCGCCGGGCCGGCCGTGTCCCTGCTGGTGCGGGACCTGCTGCTGGGGCGCCTGCCGCGGCACGTGCGGCGGGGCCGGCTGCTGCCAGTTCGGCTGCTGCGGAGCCTGATGCTGCGGCGGGGCCTGGTGCGTGATCCACTCGGCCTGCTCTGCGGCCTGATGGGCGGGGACCTGATGGGCCGGCGCCTGGGGCGCGGCCTGCTGGTGGGCCGCCTGCGCCTGCTGCTGGGCCGGGGCACCAGCGAGATTCAGCCGCGGGCCGTCGGTCGCGTTGCCGAGGTGGACGGCCGAACCGGGGCCGATCTCCACCTGGTGGATCCGCTGCCCCTGCAGGAACGTGCCGTTGGTCGAGCCGTGGTCCTCGATGACCCAACTCCGACCGCCCCAGCTGATGGTGGCGTGACGCCACGAGACCCTGGCGTCGTCGATCACCAGGTCGCCCTGCGGGTCGCGGCCGAGGGTGTACGACCTGGACGGATCGAGCGTCCAGGTCCTGCCGTTCAATTCCAGTACGAGTTCTGGCACTCCATGCCCCACTACTTGTCCCCCGATGTACCCCCGTCGCTGGGAGTCCAGGGATGGCGAATCATCCTGGGGAACTATTTCAGGCCCGGTCCCGTATCGGAAAGTCGGGCCGTGTGAAGACCCGGCGGACAAGCCCCGGGAACCGTTTCGGGGTGCTTTCGGGCGAGGCCGCGACCACTCGGGTGTCCGCTGGGCGGGACGGGGGGTCGGGTGGCACGCGGTGCCCGATACGGTGGAAGCACCATGAGCGCATCGCAGACCTCAGACGTTCCCACCCTTCTCGTCAAGATCTTCGGGAAGGACCGTCCCGGGATCACCGCGGGACTCTTCGACACCCTCGCCGCCTACTCCGTCGACGTCGTGGACATCGAGCAGGTGGTCTCCCGGGGCCGCCTCGTCCTGTGCGCGCTCGTCACCGAGCCGACCGTCGCCTCGCAGGGCGAGCTCAGGGCCACCGTGCACAGCTGGGCCGAGTCGCTGAAGCTCCAGGCGGAGATCATCTCCGGCACGGGCGACAACCGTCCCCGGGGCGAGGGCCGCTCTCACGTCACCGTGCTCGGCAACCCGATCACCGCGGAGCAGACGGCTGCCATAGCGGCCAGGATCGCGGAGAGCGGCGGCAACATCGACCGTATCTTCCGGCTGGCGAAGTACCCGGTCACCGCCGTCGAGTTCGCCGTCTCCGGCTGTGAGACGGAGCTGCTGCGGACCGCGCTCGCCACCGAGGCGCACACCATCGGCGTCGACGTGGCCGTGGTCTCCGCCGGGCTGCACCGGCGGGCCCAGCGGCTCGTCGTCATGGACGTCGACTCGACGCTGATCCAGGACGAGGTGATCGAGCTCTTCGCGGCGCACGCCGGCTGCGAGGACAAGGTCGCCGAGGTGACGGCGGCCGCGATGCGCGGCGAGCTGGACTTCGAGCAGTCGCTGCACGCGCGCGTGGAGCTGCTCGCCGGACTCGACGCCTCGGTGGTCGACAAGGTCCGTGCCGAGGTGCGGTTGACGCCCGGGGCCCGGACCCTGATCCGTACGCTGAAGCGCCTCGGCTACCAGGTCGGCGTCGTCTCCGGCGGGTTCACCCAGGTCACGGACGATCTGAAGGAGCGGCTCGGGCTGGACTTCGCCTCGGCCAACACCCTGGAGATCGTGGACGGCAAGCTCACCGGCCGGGTGACCGGCGAGATCGTGGACCGGGCGGGCAAGGCGCGGCTGCTGCGCCGGTTCGCCACGGAGGCGGGCGTGCCGCTGGCGCAGACCGTGGCGATCGGCGACGGGGCGAACGACCTGGACATGCTGAACGCGGCCGGTCTCGGCGTGGCGTTCAACGCGAAGCCGGTGGTGCGCAGGGCGGCGGACACGGCGGTGAACGTGCCCTTCCTGGACACCGTGCTGTACCTGCTGGGGATCACCCGCGAAGAGGTCGAGGCGGCGGACGGCGGCGAGGACCTGCTGCACTGAATCGCAGAGGAGAGGGCCCGGTCGTCCGCTGACGACCGGGCCCTTTCCCGTACGGCTGGGGCCCCCTCGTACTGCCCGGGCGCCTCGTGCGGCCGGACGCCTCGAACGGCCGAGTCGCCTCGCACGGCCGAGCCGCACGGGTCGGGCGTGCCGATCAGGCGTGCGGGGTCCAGAAGTCGACGAGTCGTCCGGCGCCGTGCTCCAGGGATTTCCAGGAGCCGTTGAAGGTGAGGACGGCGAAGGCGGAGGTCGGGAAGCCGCTGCGGCTCATCCGGGCCAGGAGGTCGCCCTCCGCGTCGCCGGCGAGGGCGTCGGCGAGGGCGTGCATCCCGGGGTTGTGGCCGATGACCAGGATGTCGGAGACGTCTTCCGAGGTCTCGTTGAGCAGGGCGATGAGCTCGCCGAGCGAGGCCTCGTACAGCCGGTCCTCGTACACGGTCTTGGGGCGCTCCGGCAGTGCCTGCACGGCCAGCTTCCAGGTCTCGCGTGTTCTGGTGGCGGTCGAGCAGAGGGCCAGGTCGAAGGCGATGCCGGTCTCGGCGAGCCTGCGGCCCGCCACGGGGGCGTCCGCGCGGCCCCGGTCGGCGAGGGGGCGCTCGTGGTCGGACTCCTGGTTCCAGTCCGCCTTCGCGTGTCGAAGCAGCACGATCCTGCGGGGTGTGTCGACGCTCATGGTCATCAGCTTCGCACGAAACGGCTCACACCGACTCAGAGAGAGAGCGTTTGCCGGATCCGCTCCAGGACCCGGCCGGCCCCGGCGTCACCCAGGGGCGCATGGACCTCACCCGACCCGGTCATGAGCAGCAGAAGGGCGAGGAAAGCGGCCGCCGGAAGGGCGAGGGCCCACCAGGGCAGCCGGGTGTCGACGCCGGTCGCGGCCGGTCGGACGCGGGTGTACGTACGGGCCGTCATGACCGCCTCCGTGGGTGAGAGCTCGCTTTCCCTGTTGTCTCCAACCTAGGGATCGCGGGCTCGTCGGCCCATCCGGTGATCCACCCACTTCACCCTGACACCCGCCCCCTAGGGGATACGGGGGTCAGCCCTACCCCGGGTCGGGGTGAGCCCGTCTCACGGGGAGGCGATCGAGGCGATCACGGAGATGACGAGCGTGATGCCGATCATCGCGCCGAAGACGAGGAGCAGCTTCTTCTGGCCGTTCGGGGGATTGGGTTCGAGAACTGGCATGGCGACAGTCTCGCATCTCAGCATTCGTCCTCGACCGTCCGGTCCCTGCCCGCCAGGGTGCCGACGATCATCTGCGGCACCATCAGACCGCCCATGAGGGCGATCGGCAGTCCCCAGCCTCCGCTGTGCTGGTAGAGCACGCCGACGAGGAGCGGTCCGGGGATGGAGATGAGGTAGCCGACGCTCTGCGCGAAGGCGGAGAGCCGGACGACTCCGGCGCCGCTGCGCGAGCGCATGCCGATCATGGTGAGGGCGAGCGGGAACGAGCAGTTGGAGATGCCGAGCAGCACGGCCCAGACCCAGGCTCCGGAGGCCGGGGCGAGGAAGAGGCCGGTGTAGCCGCTGAGGCCGCACAGGCCGAGCGCGACGACGATCGGACCCTGGTTCCTCATCCGGGTGGCGAGGCGCGGGATCACGAAGGCGAGCGGGACGCCCATGACCATCGTGACGGCGAGGAGCACGCCCGCGGTGGAGGCGGGGACGCCGGAGTCGCGGAAGATCTGCGGCATCCAGCCCATGGTGATGTAGGCGCCGGTGGCCTGGAGTCCGAAGAAGCAGCCGAGGGCCCAGGCGGTGCGGCTGCGGGTGATGCGCAGCGGGGCGGCGGCGGTCTTCTCGGCCGTGGTCCCGGCCGTGGCTCCGGCCTTGCTCTTGTTCCCGACGTCGGTGCCGGTGCCGGTGCTCGTACGCATGCCCGTACCGGCGGTGGCGCGGTCGCGGACGAGCGGGATCCAGGGCAGGACGGCCAGCGCGGCGACGGCCGCCCAGACGCCGAGGCCGATGCGCCAGTCCCCGCCGAGGGCCTGGGTCATCGGGACGGTCGCGGCCGCCGCGATGGACGTGCCAAGGGCGAGGGCCAGGGAGTAGAGGCCGGTCATGCTGCCGATGCGGTCGGGGAAGTACCGCTTGACGATGACCGGCATCAGGACGTTGCTGACGGCGATGCCCATGAGGGCGAGGGCGCTGGCGGCGAGAAAGCCGACCGTGCCGCCGGCGAAGGGCCGCAGGGCGAGGCCCGCGAAGATCGCGGCCATGCCGGCGCAGACGACGGCCGCGGGGCCGAAGCGCCGGGCGAGGCGCGGGGCCGTGATGCCGAAGACCGCGAAGCAGAGCGGCGGTACGGAGGTGAGGACGCCGGCGACCGTGCCGCTCATGTGGAGGTCCGCGCTGACCTCTTCGAGGAGCGCGCCGAGGCTGGTGATGGCGGGGCGCAGGTTCAGCGCCGCCAGGACGAGTCCGAGCGTGACGAGGCCGAGGGTCCAGCGGTGCGCCCGGCCCGGTGCGGGAGAATCTCCGGCGGTGGCGGCCGCTCCGGGCGGCGCCACGGTGGCCGCCGGAGCGAGGGTTCCGGCAGGTCGTGCGGTGGGTTCGAGGGTCTTGGGCTCGTCAGGCATGAGGCCATCATAGAATCATGGGATGATTGGTTGTCCAATCTCGAACGAATGGGAAGGTGCTTCATGGCCCTCGGCCACCCCCGGCGCGCAGGCCTCTCCGATCAGGTGATCACCGAGCTGCGGAACCAGATCACCTCCGGCGAGTGGCCGGTGGGTTCACGCATCCCGACCGAACCCGAGCTGGTCGAACAGCTGGGAGTGGCCCGCAACACCGTGCGCGAGGCGGTACGGGCACTCGCGCACAACGGGCTGCTCGACATCCGCCAGGGCTCCGGGACGTACGTCGTCGCCACCAGCGAACTGGCCGGCGTCATGCACCGGCGCTTCGCCGGCTCCGACCCCCGGCACGTGGCCGAGCTGCGCTCGACCCTGGAGTCCGCGGCCGCCCGGTTCGCCGCCGGGCGGCGCACCGAGCGCGATCTGAAGCAGCTGAACGCCCTGCTCGTACGGCGCGAGGAGGCGTGGGAGTCCGGCGACGCGGAGCGGTTCGTGACCGTCGACGCCGCCTTCCACCACGCGGTCGTCGCCGCCTCGGGCAACGAGGTGCTCACGGAGCTCTACGCGGACCTGGGCGATCTGCTGCGGGACTGGCTCCGGGACGACGTGGGGCAGGTACTGCGGCCCGAGAACCACATGGACCACGCGCGCCTGGTGGACGCGATCCGGGACGGCGACGCGGAGCGGGCCGGTACGGAAGCGGCCGGTTACCCCTTCCTGTGCCTCAGGAGCCCCGTACCGGAGCCGGCTCCGGAGGCCGGTCCGCCGGCTGGTGGGTGAGCCAGGCGGACCGGACCTCCTTCCAGCAGCGGCCGGTGAGCGTGCCGTAGTCGGCGGGGCCGACGTCCACGGGGGCGCTGTCGCTGTCGACGTCCCACCAGCGCTCGCACTCGACGTGGAGGCGGACCCGGTCCGTGCCCGGGTAGGGGTTCTGGCAGTGGGCGGTGACGCGGGAGCCCTGGACGACGGTGCGGCAGGAGGCGCCGAAGTTCTCCCGTTCCTCTGCCGGCGGGGTGGTGACGGGGAGCTCCTCGGCCGGAGCCGGGGCGGCCCGCACCTCGGCGGCGACGGCGATCCCGGTGAGCAGAACGGCGACGGAGGCGAACGCGCCGAACCCGTGACGTATCGCGCGCATGCCCGTACCTCCTCCCCATCAGCAGCAGGAACATCACGCTCTGCCTCAGTCTGGGGTGATTCGCGCGACTTTTCGAGTCGGGCAGGAGTTGCGGAACGACGAGGGCCGTGTGCTGCCCCCGAGGGAGCGGCACACGGCCCTTTCGTGTCGTGGAGAAGCGGTTACGCGCCGATCGCGTGCAGACCGCCGTCGACGTGGACGATCTCGCCCGTCGTCTTCGGGAACCAGTCGGAGAGCAGCGCCACGACGCCCTTGCCCGCCGGCTCCGGGTCGGCCAGGTTCCACTCCAGCGGGGAACGGCTGTCCCACACCGCGGCCAGCTCGCTGAAGCCCGGGATGGACTTGGCGGCCATCGAACCGATCGGACCCGCCGAGATCAGGTTGCAGCGGATGTTCTGCTTGCCCAGGTCGCGGGCCATGTAGCGGCTGGTGGCCTCAAGGGCGGCCTTGGCCGGACCCATCCAGTCGTACTGCGGCCAGGCGTACTGCGCGTCGAAGGTGAGGCCGACGACGGCGCCGCCCTCCGTCATCAGCGGCAGCAGCGACGTCGTCAGCGACTTCAGCGAGAAGGCGGAGACGTGCATGGCCGTGGCGACCGACTCGAACGGCGTGTTGAGGAAGTTGCCGCCGAGCGCGTCCTGCGGGGCGAAGCCGATCGAGTGCACGATGCCGTCGAGACGGTCACCGAGGTGCTCGCGGACCTGGCCCTCCAGACGCGCGAGGTGCTCGTCGTTGGAGACGTCGAGCTCGAGGACCTTGACGTTCTCGGGCTTGGGAAGCTTCTTGGCGATGCGCTCCGTCAGCGACGGACGCGGCCAGGCGGTGAGGATGATCTCCGCACCCTGCTCCTGGGCCAGCTTCGCGGTGTGGAAGGCGATGGAGGACTCCATCAGCACACCGGTGATCAGGATGCGCTTGCCCTCGAGAATTCCGCTCATGGTGATCAGTGACCCATGCCCAATCCGCCGTCAACCGGGATGACGGCTCCAGTGATGTACGAGGCGTCGTCGGAGGCGAGGAACTTCACCGCGGCGGCGATCTCCTCCGGCTGGGCGTAACGGCCCAGCGGCACCTGGGACACGATGCCCGCGCGCTGCTCGTCGGTGAGCACCGCGGTCATGTCGGTGTCGACGAAACCAGGGGCGACGACGTTGAAGGTGATGTTGCGGGAGCCCAGCTCACGCGCGAGGGAGCGGGCGAAGCCCACCAGGCCGGCCTTGGAGGCGGCGTAGTTGGCCTGGCCCGCGGAGCCCAGCAGACCGACGACCGAGGAGATCAGGACGACGCGGCCCTTCTTGGCGCGCAGCATCCCGCGGTTGGCACGCTTGACGACCCGGAAGGTGCCGGTGAGGTTGGTGTCGACGACGGAGGTGAAGTCCTCCTCGGACATCCGCATGAGGAGCTGGTCCTTCGTCACGCCGGCGTTGGCCACGAGGACCTCCACCGGACCGTGCCGCTCCTCGATCTCCTTGTACGCCTGATCGACCTGCTCACCGTCGGTGATGTCGCACTTGACGGCCAGGAAGCCGGCCGGCGGCTCACCCGACCGGTACGTGATCGCGACCTTGTCGCCGGCCTCGGCGAACGCGCGGGCGATGGCGAGGCCGATGCCCCGGTTTCCTCCGGTGACGAGAACCGAGCGGCTCAACGGATCACCCTTTCGATAGCGGTCTGGTATCCGAAAACCTATCGGTACAGCCACCGACATGAGGAATCGAGCTCCGACAGTGGCGTACGGGTGTCGCTGTCGGGTCCCTACAGCTCGGGGGCGGCGCGGGGTGGCTCCCCGGGGGCCCGGCCGTCGTCCCGCACCCTCTCTGACGTGGCCCTCCGTGGTGCTACGGGGCGCGCAGATCCGCCTGGGAGAGCTCGGCGCAGAGCTCGTCGAGTGTCCGGTCGTACAGCACGGACCGGTGCGCGAGCACGTTCCGCGCGTCGACGAGGAGCCGCAGCAGCGCCGCGTCGCGCGGCGGCAGGGCGAGGGCTCCGCCGATGTGGGCGCTCAGCAGCTCGCCCACCTGAAGCTCCAGGAACGCCCGCTCCGGATCACGGCCCAGGTACGCGGGGGGACGGGCGGCGTAGCCGGCGACGAGGGTGGCCACCGGGCGGTTGAGGTGACCGAGTGCCCGTACGGCGAGACGCTGGCGGGCCTCCTCGATCCACGGCGTCAGGATCCGGTGCTGTGCCTGGGAGACCAGTGCGGTGAGGCGGTCCTCCGCCTCACCGGTGGTCGCGGCCGGGGCCGCCGGGTGCCAGGAGGCCACGTGGGCGCGGAGCCGGCCCTCCCAGGAGACGACGGCGCCCCTGGCCCAGGCCTGGCGCAGTTCCGCGCCCGGCCGCAGCAGGGCGCCGATCCGCCGCAGGGGCGGGCAGTCGGCCGGGACGGGGCCCGGCGTCCGGGCGAGGCAGTGTCCGAGCGTGCTGCCCAGGGTGTGCCGCGTGCCGTCCCATTCCAGGGCGAGCAGCCGTGCGAGCTCCAGGTCGGGGCCGCAGACCTCCACGACGGTCTCGGAGCGCACCGCGCGGCGGATCCGCTCCGCGAGCGGGTCACGGTGGCGGTGGCGGTCGCGGCGGGAGGCGTCGGGCGTGTGGTCGAGGATCGGGGCGATCGCGGTGGCGGTGTCGAGCCTGTCGAGCGCTCCCCACCACCAGTGCACGGCCGTGTCGCCGAGGCCGTGCCGGAGCTCGTCGGGGAGTGATTCCGGCAGGTCGCGGAGGCGGGCGACGACCAGGAGCCGGGGGCGCTCGGCCGGCGGGAGTCCGGCGCTCTTGACGGCGGCGGCGAGCGAGCGGAAGAGACGCTCGACCGCGGTGCCGGGCGGGCCGTCGGGGGCGCCGGTACGCGCGCCCGTGCTCGTACTCGTGCCGGCTCCCGTGCCCGGGCCCGTGCCGGTGCCCGCGCCCGTGCTCGTACTCGTACTCGTACCTCTGTCGTGTTCCGATTCCGCCCAGGCGCGGATGCCGACGACGGGGCGGCGGTCCCGGCCCGGGGCGACCAGGGTCGCCACGGCCTCGTCGGCGTCGACCGAGAGTTCCTTGCCGAGGCGGGCGAGGAGGCCGTGCGGGTCGTGCCGGGAGCCGGTGGGCTCCTTGCGGGGTGCCGGAACGCGGGGCGGGGCGCCGTCCAGGGACCAGCCGAGGTCGAGGTCGAAGCCGTCGTCGGACAGGTCGAGGAAGGGCAGTTCGTCGGTGTCGGCCCAGCCGTCGGTGTCCGCCCGGCCCCGCGTGTCCGCCCTGCCCTGCGTGTCCGCCCGCCCGTCGGTGTCCGCCCTCCCGTCGGGTTCCGCCCACGGGTCGGACTCCCCCACGGCCGGCTCGGGCTCCGCCACAGCCGGCTCGGGCTCCGCCACGCGCGCGCGTGGCGGGGCAGGAGGCGGGGGCGGAGGCGGTACGTCGACATGCACCGGAGTGGCCGACAGCACCCCTCGGTACAGCTCGTCCGCGAACCCCGACTCCACCATCGCGTCCGTGACCAGCCAGAGGCAGTTGAGTCCGGCCGCCAGATCGGCGGCCGTCCCGCGCAGCTGCGCGCGTACCCCCGGCAGCTCTCCCGGACGGACGACGTACGCCCCCGTCCGCGTCTCCGCCCCCGTCACCTCACTTCTCCCCGGCGGCCGCCCGGGACCGCACCGCGCGGTACGTCACCGGTTCCACCGCGAAGCCCTCGGGCGTCTCGTCGAGGACGCCGAGCCGGCCCAGGTGCTGCAGCCAGGCGTCGGTGTCCGCGTCGGAGAGCTCGACCGCGGCCCCCACGTCGTCGCGCGGCACGCCCTGGCCCTCCTCCACGTATCCGGTCCAGGCCGTGAGGAGGTCCAGGTCCCGTGCGTCGAGCCCGGAGAGGCGCAGGTGTTCCGCGATGTTGCGGGAGCCGGCGATGAGGGCGCGTATCCGTTCGACGGCGTTGTCCAGGGTCGCGCCGTGCACGGACACGTCCGTCACAGCGGCCTCCATCCAGCGGGGCCAGCCGCCGGTCGCGGCGACCAGCCGGTCGCGGTCCTCGCGGGAGACGAAGGGGCATTCCGACCAGGCGCGCAGGGCGTCCGCGGTCCACCGCTCCGGGCGCAGCCAGCGGACGGCCAGCTCGTCCTGCCCGTCGTCGGCGGCGAGTTCGGCGAGGCCGGCCGCGTCGGCGACGACCACGACGGAGCGGTTCTCGTTGCCGCCGCTGCGCGGTTCGGTCTGCCGGACGAGCCGGTCGGCGGCGGGGCCGGCGTGGATCAGCATGGAGCGGACCGCGTCGCGCAGCTCGGCCGGGGTGGCACCGCGCAGGTCGGCGATGATCACGTGCGCCTTGCGGCCCCGGCTCGCGAGCAGGGCGGTGAGGTCGTCCCCGTGGGCGTACGGGACGACGTCGACGCCCCGGTTCTCGGCGAACGCGGTGACCGCCCGGCGGACCAGCTCGGGCCGGTGGAGCGCCGTGGTGCCGATGAGGCTGACGCCGGACTGGGCGGTCTCGTGGAGCTGCTCCTCGGTGAGCGGGCTGTAGGTCTGCACATGCCGGGCGTCGCGGCCGAGGATGCGCCGGGCGGCATGCGGGTTGTAGTCGTACGGCAGGCCGAACTCGGTCTCGCGCAGTTCGAGTTCGAGCTCCTCGCGGGTGCCGAGCATATTGACGACGTTGGGGCTGCGGACGGCGAAGCGGGAGCGGTCGCCGAGCTGGATGAGCAGACCGAGGCCGACCATCTCGGTGAGGAAGATCTGCGCCTGTTTGGCGCTGAGCATCTCGAACCCCTCCGGCCAGGCCTCCCTGGCCTCCTGGAGGAGTTCGCCCGCCGAGTAGTCGCCGCGGTAGTTGTCGGCGAGGCTGAGCAGGGCGATGACGAGGGCGAGGACCCGGTAGCGGTCCTCCAGGTTGATGGTGAAGCGCAGCCGCTCGGCGATCTGCTGGCGCACGGTCTCCGAGGCGGCGACCTTCTGGACGTCCTCCTCGCTGATCCGGACCGGGCCCCCGGAGAAGGTGTACGGCCTGTCGTGCAGGACGCGGACGAGTTCGCGGCAGAAGATCTGCACGAGGTTGGCCTGGTAGTTGGTGATGGCGAGGATCCGCCAGACCAGCTCGGGGCGCTCGAAGAAGTAGCCGAGCGCGGCCATCGGCTCGGTGACGAGCCGGACGGCGGCCTGGGTGCCGAGCGGGCCGACGAGGACGTCGGGGCCGCCGTGCACGGTGGAGACGTTGGAGAGGTGGCCGAAGCGCTGGACCTGGTGGAGACCCGCGAAGACGATCTTGAAGCGCCGTTCGGTGTGCTCCATGAGCCGCTGGAAGTGCATGACGTTGGGGAACGTCGACTCGCTCCCCACGCGGTAGGCGCGGCGCGAGTCGGTGTTGAGGAACGCGTCCGCCTCGTCCGCGAGGACCAGGATCCGGCGGGTGTCGTCCTGGTCGAGCCAGGTGCGGATGTTGCGCACGACGACGTCGGGACCGGCCTGTTCCGACATCTTGTTGTTGAAGACGCCCTTGCGCTTGAGGTCCTCGACGAGCCGGCTCCAGATCCGGTCGGGTGCCTCGGCATGACCTATCTCGGCCTTCAGCAGGTCGAGATAGACGGCGACGTGCGTGTCGGTGCGGCTCGGGAAGATCTCGGCGACCCGGCGCAGCAGCGCGGACTTGCCGAGCTGCCGGCCGCCGTAGAGGAACATGCCGCCCTCGCGGCCCATCACCTCCCGCATCTCCTCGTCGCGGCCGTAGAACACCTCGGGCGGGACGAGGCCCGCCACGAACGGCGTGTACGGGTTGTACGCCGCCCAGGGCAGGGTCACGCGCTGGAGCGAGCGGAAGGAGCCGGAGGCGCGGGCCGCCATCCAGCCCATCACCGCGGAGTCGACGACCAGCGACTGCTGGGCGAAGGAGCGGGCGGACTCGGCGAGCCCGCGCCGGCCCTCCAGGCCGAGCGGATGCAGATAGAGCACGATGTTGGCGCCGACGTCGGCGTCCTCCAGATGGGCGAGCGGGCCGTCGGCCGGCTGCTCCTCCCAGATGAGGAGCACGGTGTACGAGGAGGTCCGGGAGCCGAGCGCGGCGACGTACCCGGCCCGTTCGGCGACCTGCGCACGCACCTTGAAGCGGCGCATGCCCTGGCCGAGGGCCACCCGCTCGGCGGTGACCTGACCCGGGGAGACGTCGAGGCCGAGCAGCCGCAGCAGGCGGGAGAGGTGCTGCGGCAGTTCGCCGCGCCGGCCCCGCGGGGTGCAGAGCGCCGCCCAGGCCTCCAGGCCGTTGACCGCCGCCGGGGTGAGCGAGGACGCCGGGTCCCCGTAGTGCTTCGCCCACCAGTCGGCGTCGACGCCCTCGCCGCCGGCCTTCGGCGCTCCGGGCGCGGTGACGCCGGTGAGGAAGGCCGCGAGTTCCGAACCGTCGTCGTACCGTGCGCCCTGTTCGGGCAGCGGCGTGTGGCTCGTCGCCAGGGCGAGGAACTCCTGGGCCGTGACCGTGTCCCCCTCGTCGATGAGGCGGGAGATCCGGTCGTGGTCCCCGGTGGAGAGCGGCTGGTCGGGGCGGGAGCGGAGCTGGGCGAGGCTCTCGCGGAGCTGCCGGGTGTAGTCCTCGACGAGGGTGACCAGCTCGTCCTGGAGGGTGCGCAGCTGTTCCACGGCGAAGCGGTAGCGGCCCGACTCCTCTCCGTCGGCGAACTCCTGGAGCCGGCCCACGAACTCCCGTTCCTGATCGGCCGCGAGCTGGTTGAGGGTCCGCATCTGGGCGAGCAGTCCGGCCGCCGCGCGGTGGTGTCCGGCGACGGTGCGCCGCCAGTCCTCGTGCCCCTGCGTGAGCCGCCGGGCCGCCGACTCGCCCCACTCGGGGTCGGTGCACCCGTACTCCTCCGGCTCGCTCTCCACGGCGGCGATCAGCGCCCTCGCGAGGTGCAGGTCGCCGTCCTCCAGGTAGCGGACGAGGGCGTACTCGGCGTCCGCGGGGGTCAGCAGGGCGGCGATCCGGCGGGCCGCCCTGGGGTCGGCGAAGTCCGGGTCGCCCAGGGCGTCCCGGGGCAGGTCGGGCAGCCGCAGCAGGGAGTCGGCGGGCGGCACGGAGCCGCCGTTCGCGCGCAGCTGGTCGGCCGCCGTGTCCGCGGTCCGCAGATGCTCGCCGGTCAGCCAGGCCCGCAGCAGCGCGAGCGCCGCGCCTCCCGTGCCGGCGGGGGCGGGCTCCTCGGCCACGTCCTGGAGGACCGAGGCCAGTTCGGGGATGCCCCGGTCGCTCACTCCCAGGTGCGGCCGGGCCGCGGTGTGGGCGGCCTCGGCCCGCATGAGGAGCTCGCCGACGGACCGGCAGGCGGTGTGCAGCTGCCGGAGCGCGCCGGCGGTGATCGGCTCCTTGGCCTGCTTCGACGTACGGAACAGGGCGTCGGTGTCCTCGATGAGCCGGTCGATGTCCTCCGCCCGCCACAACTGCTCGCCCAGGGCCCGGAAGCCGGGCGTGTCGGTGTACTGCGCCGGGCTCTGGGCGGACCACTCGATGACCTCGATCAGCGCCTGGCGCACCGGGCCCGAGGGGCCGACGAGGTACTGGAGGACCTGGGACGCCCGCTGGTACTTCATCTTGCGGCGCGGAAGGTCGTCGAGCAGCTGGCGGGCGGTCAGCCCGATCTCCTCGCGGGTGGCGGCCTCCAGGCCCTCGGCGCTGCCCTGGAGCATGCCGGGTTCGAAGGCCCGGCCGTCCCGGACGGCGGCGACGAGCACGGTGAGCAGCTGCTGCCAGGGGCCGGTGAGCCCGGACGGCATGACGAAGCCGCTGACGAGGCCGTGCGGCCAGCGCGCGGTGAGCCCGGTGCGCAGGGCGGCCGCGAGGGCCACGAGATGGGCCTCCCGGTCCTGTCCGGCGAGCGCGGGGTCGAGCTCGTGCGCCATCTGTACGGGGGTGGCCTCGCTGTCCGAGACACAGCCGAACGCGGCGGCGGCGAACGCGAGGGTGCGGGCCCGGACGTCGCTCTCGCGGGAGGCGACGGTCATCCAGTAGGCCTCGGCGACCCGCCCGTACCGCAGCAGCCTGGCGACGGGCGGCTCGCTGCCGGTGTCCCAGGGCGCGCAGGGGTCCCAGTCGGGCGCGTCGACCCCGGAGGGCCAGGGCTCGTCCTCGACGGGGAGGGGTACGGGGGCGGTGGCGGGCACCGGGGGCTGCGCGGGGACGGGGACCGGGGGCTGCGCGGGGACGGGGGGCTCGGCCGGTACGGGGGTGGGGGCGTGGGTCTGCGCGGCCGGTACGAGGGCAGCGGTCCGCTCGGCGGTGGGCGCGGGGACGGGGAGCGGAAGGGGCTCGGGCGCCGGGCCGGGCTCGGGCAGGGGCTCGGGGGCCGCGGTGGGGTGCGCGGTGGGTGTGGTCGGCCGTGCCGTCCGCTCCGGCGGGGAGGCGGTCTGGGCGGGTACGGGTGCCGGGGCGGGCAGCGGGGCCGGCGGCGGCGGTTCCACCGCCCGGCGGACGGCCTCGATCGCGGAGGCTCCCACCCGGACCCGGCCCGTCATCGCGGTCGCGTCTCCGGTGCCGTGCTCGGTCCGTCCGGCCGGGGCCTCCTCCCCCGGGCCACCACCCCGGGCACCCGGCTCGGCCGAGCTCTCGGGGGCCGTTTCCCCGGTGCCGTCCTCCGGGCCCGCCCCGGAGGGCTCGGCGGCGGGCTCCTGCCCCGTCGGGGTGCCGAGTTCGCGCAGTTGTGACTCGGTGCGGTCCAGATGGCGGCGGAGGTCGGCGGCCTCCTCCTCGTCGTCGGCCCACTCCAGGAGTTCGGCGTAGCGGCCCGCCTTGCGGCGCAGGGCGTCGATCTGTTCCGCCCGCGCCTCCCGCAGACGGGCCAACTCGGCCCCGGCTTCGGCGTATCCGAGGTCCGGCTCCCAGCTGAGCCCCTCGGCGGCGAGTGCCGCGGCCAGTCGCTCGCGGTCCTCCGTCCAGGCGGTGATCCCCTCGCCGGGGGCGTCCGCGGGGAGCCGCCCGGCCTCGACCGCGTCCGCGGCGGCGCGCAGGACGCCGGCCAGCCGCTCGCCGTCGGCCTTCAGGCGGGCGAGCGCGGCGGGAAGGCCGACGGCGGATCCGGGCACGCCCGCCGGCGCCGGCACGGAGGCGGGAGCGGATTCGGGTCCGGGCACGGGAACGGGGGCGGGTACAGGAGCGGGAGCTGGCACAGGAGCGGCGTCCTCACACTCGGGGTTCGTCGTCGGGGAGTCGGGCCGGGCTTCCGCGGGGGCGTCGCCACCCGGGTCCTCGCCCGGCGCGGCCTCCAGGGCCTCGAAGCGCGGGCCTATCTCGTGTGCGTCGGGCGGCGGGCCGCTGTCCGCCGCCGCCTGTAACGCGGCCTCGTGCTCCCGGGCCAGCGGTCCCACCGGCAGCCGGCTCGTGCCGGGCAGGAGCATCCCGTAGAGGGCACAGCGTGCGAGGGGCGGGTCGAGCACCGTGAGCATGGCGAGGAGTTCGTCGAGGGTGGGGTCCGTGAGGGCGCGCTGCGAGAACCCGTACTCCGTGTGGAGCGCCTTCACCGCCCAGACGAGTCCGCAGGCGGTGATGCTGGTCAGCTGTCCCTGCTGCGCCTTGGCGAGACGTACCCGCGCCGCGTGGAGTTCCCGCCGTGAGGGGGGTACCGGGCGTGAGGGGCGGTCCAGTGTGTGCGCGTGTCTGTCGCCCCGTAAGCACTGATGCCAGGTCAGCAGGGATTTGAGTGCGTCCTCGTCCAAGGACGACAGCCAGGACCTGACTCCGTTCACCCACCCGTGCATGGCGTGGATCATCTCATCCCATCATCACCGGAACCATGCCCATGCCTGATTCCGCTCCCTCAATACGCTTCGCGCTCCGGTCTGTTGGAGCGTGTTCCGCCGTGGGCGCACCGCAATGCGCCGACTCGGCGGCCCGTCCCGTGATTGACTTCCGGAACAGATCAACCGCCGCCGTCCGATCACCGAGAGCGAGGCCGCTCGTGGTCCATCAGATCGACCCTTCGTTCGTCGCGCTGCCCCTGCGGGCGCTCGCCGACGCGGCGCTCGCCCGAGCGCGCGCGCTCGGTGCCGAGCACGCCGACTTCCGCCTGGAGCGGGTGCGCAGCGCCTCGTGGCGGCTGCGCGATGCCAAACCGTCCGGTTCCTCGGACACCACGGATCTCGGCTACGCGGTGCGGGTCGTGCACGGCGGGGCCTGGGGCTTCGCGTCCGGGGTCGACCTGACCATGGACGGGGCCGCGCGGGTCGCCTCGCAGGCGGTGGCCATGGCCAAGCTGTCGGCGAAGGTCATCGCGGCGGCCGGTTCCGACGAGCGGGTGGAGCTGGCCGAGGAGCCGGTGCACGAGGAGCGCACCTGGATCTCCTCGTACGGGATCGACCCCCTCTCCGTCCCCGGCGAGGAGAAGAGCGCGCTGCTCGCCGACTGGAGCGCGCGGCTGCTGCGGGCGGAGGGCGTGGCGCATGTGGACGCCTCGCTGCTGACCGTCCACGAGAACAAGTTCTACGCGGACACCGCGGGCACCGTGACCACGCAGCAGCGTGTCCGGCTGCACCCGCAGCTCACCGCCGTCGCCGTCGACGAGACGACGGGCGAGTTCGACTCGATGCGGACGATCGCGCCGCCGGCCGGGCGGGGCTGGGAGTACCTGACCGGCACCGGCTGGGACTGGGACAAGGAGCTCGACGAGATCCCGGGTCTCCTCGCGGAGAAGATGCGGGCGCCGAGCGTCGAGGCGGGACGGTACGACCTGGTCGTGGACCCGTCGAACCTGTGGCTGACGATCCACGAGTCGATCGGGCACGCCACCGAGCTGGACCGGGCCCTCGGTTACGAGGCGGCCTACGCGGGCACCTCCTTCGCCACCTTCGACCAGCTGGGCAAGCTGGCGTACGGCTCCTCGATCATGAACGTGACGGGTGACCGGACGGCCGAGCACGGGCTCGCGACCGTCGGGTTCGACGACGAGGGCGTCGAGGCGCAGAGCTGGGACCTGGTGAAGGACGGCACGCTGGTCGGCTACCAGCTGGACCGGCGGATCGCGAAGCTCACGGGCCTCGGCCGGTCGAACGGCTGCGCCTTCGCCGACTCCCCGGCGCACGTGCCGGTGCAGCGGATGGCGAACGTCTCGCTCCAGCCGGACCCGGGCGGTCTGTCGACCGAGGACCTCATCGGCGGGGTGGAGCGCGGTATCTACGTGGTCGGCGACCGGTCCTGGTCGATCGACATGCAGCGCTACAACTTCCAGTTCACCGGGCAGCGCTTCTTCCGCATCGAGAACGGCCGGCTCGCCGGCCAGCTGCGGGACGTGGCCTACCAGGCGACGACCACCGACTTCTGGGGCTCGATGGAGCAGGTCGGCGGCCCGCAGACGTACGTCCTCGGTGGCGCGTTCAACTGCGGCAAGGCCCAGCCGGGCCAGGTCGCCGCGGTCTCCCACGGCTGCCCCTCCGCCCTCTTCCGGGGCGTCAACATCCTCAACACGACGCAGGAGGCCGGACGATGAGCGCCCGCCACCAGATTTGCCGGGGGTCCGGGGGTCGTCCCCCGGGCATGCACAGTCTCAACACGACGCAGGAGGCCGGGCGATGAGCCGCGTCAGCAAGCCGTACGAGATCGTCGAGCGGGCCCTTGAGCTGTCCCGCGCCGACGGGTGTGTCGTCATCGCCGACGAGGAGTCCTCGGCCAACCTGCGCTGGGCGGGCAACACGCTCACCACCAACGGCGTCACCCGCGGCCGTACGCTCACCGTGATCGCGACCGTCGACGGCGCGCAGGGCACCGCCTCCGGTGTCGTCTCCCGGTCCGCCGTGACCGCCGACGACCTGGAGCCGCTGGTGCGGGCCGCCGAGGCCGCCGCCCGGGCCGCCGGGCCCGCCGAGGACGCCCAGCCGCTGGTGACGGGCGTGCCCTCGTCCCCCGACTTCACGGACGCCCCGGCGGAGACCTCCTCCGCCGTCTTCGCGGACTTCGCCCCGGCGCTCGGCGAGGCCTTCGCCCGCGCCCGGGCCGGCGGCCGGGAGCTCTACGGCTTCGCCAACCACGAGCTGACCTCCACCTATCTGGGCACGTCGACGGGGCTACGGCTCCGGCACGACCAGCCCAACGGGACCCTGGAGCTGAACGCCAAGTCCCCGGACCGTTCGCGGTCCGCCTGGGCCGGGCGCTCGACCCGGGACTTCAAGGACGTCGACCCGGCCGCGCTCGACGCCGAGCTCGCGACCCGCCTCGGCTGGGCTGAGCGCCGGATCGAGCTGCCCGCCGGGCGGTACGAGACGCTGCTGCCGCCGACGGCCGTGGCCGATCTGCTGATCTACCAGCTGTGGTCCTCCACGGCCCGGGACGCGGTGGAGGGCCGTACGGTCTTCTCCAAGCCCGGCGGCGGCACCCGACTGGGCGAGACCCTCTCCCCGCTGCCGCTGACCCTGCGCAGCGACCCGAACGAGCCGGGCCTGGAGTCCGCGCCGTTCGTGATCGCGCACTCCTCGGGCGACGACTCGTCCGTCTTCGACAACGGTCTGCCGATCGCGCCGACGGACTGGGTGCGGGACGGGAAGCTGGAGCGGCTGGTCACCACCCGGCACACGGCGGAACTCACTCGCTTGCCCATGGCCCCCGGAGCGGGGAACCTGGTCCTGGACGGCGGTGGCGAGCGCTCCCTGGAGGAGATGGTCGCCGCGACGGAGCGCGGGCTGCTCCTCACCTGCCTCTGGTACATCCGCGAGGTCGACCCGGCGACGCTGCTGCTCACCGGTCTGACCCGGGACGGCGTCTACCTCGTCGAGAACGGCGAGGTGGTCGGCGAGGTGAACAACTTCCGGTTCAACGAGTCGCCGGTGGACCTGCTGTCGCGGGCCTCGGAGGCGGGCCGGACGGAGAAGACGCTGCCGCGCGAGTGGAACGACTGGTTCACCCGGGCCGCGATGCCCGCCCTGCGGGTGCCCGACTTCAACATGAGCTCGGTCAGCAAGGGGGTCTGACCCACCTAGACTGGGCCACGGCATCACCGCAATCAATCAAGGAGACGGACGACCGTGACGGACATCGTCGACGAGCTGAAGTGGCGTGGGCTCTTCGCCCAGTCCACCGATGAGGACGCACTGCGCAAGGCTCTCGCGGACGGTCCGGTCACCTTCTATTGCGGTTTCGACCCGACCGCGGCCAGTCTCCACGTCGGCCACCTGGTCCAGGTCCTCACCGTCCGCCGGCTCCAGCAGGCCGGTCACCGGCCGCTGGCGCTGGTCGGCGGGGCCACCGGCCAGATCGGTGACCCGCGGCCGACCGCCGAGCGCACCCTGAACGACCCCGAGACGGTCGCGAACTGGGTGAACCGGCTGCGGACGCAGATCGAGCCGTTCCTCTCCTTCGAGGGAGAGAACGCCGCGGTCATGGTGAACAACCTGGACTGGACCGCCGGCATGTCGGCGATCGAGTTCCTGCGGGACATCGGCAAGCACTTCCGGGTCAACAAGATGCTGACCAAGGACTCCGTCGCCCGGCGTCTGGAGTCCGAGCAGGGCATCAGCTACACCGAGTTCAGCTACCAGCTGCTCCAGGCCATGGACTTCCTCGAGCTGTACCGCCGCTACGGCTGCACGCTCCAGCAGGGCGGCTCGGACCAGTGGGGCAACCTGGTGGCCGGCCTCGACCTGATCCACCGCCTGGAGCCGGGTGTCGAGGCGCACGCCCTCGCGACCCCGCTGATGGTCAAGGCGGACGGCACCAAGTTCGGCAAGACCGAGGGCGGGGCCGTCTGGCTCGACCCGGAGATGACCACGCCGTACGCGTTCTACCAGTTCTGGCTGAACGTGGACGACCGGGACATCTCGACGTACATGCGGATCCTCTCCTTCAAGTCCCGCGAGGAGCTGGAGGAGCTGGAGCAGCAGACCGCCGAGCGGCCGCAGGCGCGTGCCGCCCAGCGGGCGCTCGCCGAGGAGCTCACCGCTCTGGTGCACGGCGCGGAGCAGTGCGCGGCCGTCATCAACGCCTCCAAGGCGCTGTTCGGTCAGGGCGACCTGGCCGAGCTGGACGAGGCGACGCTGGCCGCCGCCCTGTCCGAGCTGCCGCACGCGCGCGTGACCGAGCTCGGCCAGGTCGTGGACCTGTTCACCGAGGTCGGTCTCGCCCCGAGCAAGTCGGGCGCGCGCCGCACGGTGAAGGAGGGCGGGGCGTACGTGAACAACGTGAAGGTCACCGCCGAGGACGCCGAGGTGTCGTCGGAGGAGCTGCTGCACGGCCGCTGGCTGGTGCTGCGGCGCGGCAAGAAGAACCTGGCGGCGATCGAGTTCGCCGGCGCGTGACGCAGACGAGGACCGGGGGCCCGGTACGGCACTGATGTGCCGTACCGGGCCCCCGGTCTTTCGGTCTTCCCGGCTTCAGGTCTTCCGGACTTCCGGGGAACCGAGGGGGCGCTCAGGCCCGCTGTTTGCCGCCCTTGATCGAGGCCCACAGCATGTCGCCCACCCCCACGACGAGGACGGCGCCGATCAGCTGGAGCAGGTGGCGGGTCCAGTCGATGCCCTTGGTCTCGTTGACTCCCATCCAGGTCGCGACGGCGTTGCCGAGCACGCTGCCGAGAATGCCGAACACGGTCGTCAGCCAGAGCGGGATCTGCTGCTTCCCCGGCAGGATCGCCTTCGCGATCAGACCGAGGACGAATCCCACGATGATCGCCCACAACCAACTCATCGTCGCCTCCTTGTACCCATGTGCGCCCAGTCTCGGCCCATCGGCCATACGGCGCATGTCGGACAGCTCCATCCGTGCCCCGGTCTCGTCGGCGCCGGAGGGCGGGCGTACGGTGGAGCGAGGTCCGGACCCGGGGAGAGTCCGGCGCGACCGGTGGGTGGTGGACGGCGATGCCGAAGCAGGGCGGGAGCGAGGTCTTCCGGATCACGGGGGCCCGGCAGGGGCTCGCGGACGACGTCCGGGGGCGCCAGCGGCGCTACATCATCTCGATGACGGTCCGGACGCTCTCCGTGATCGCGGCCGCGGTGCTGTGGAACGTCGAGCGGCATGTGGCCGTCGTGGCGCTCGCCCTCGGCATCCTGCTCCCCTATGTCGCGGTGGTCATCGCGAACGCGGGCCGCGAGTCGGCTCCGTCCCTTCCCTCCACCTTCGTACCCGCTCCGGTGCGGCCCGCGCTCGGTGCCGCGGAGGCCTCGGGGGACCCGGACACGGAACGGCCGTACGGCCGGAACTGATCACGGACAGTGGCCGGAAACCTCAAGAAAAGCTCAGATCAATCGTGAAGTTCCAGTGCACCCGACCCCATGTGCCGTGACATACTGCCTACGCGCTCCGCATCCCCCGTCGGAGCGACGGACCGATGCCGGGCAGCTCCCCCCGTGGCTGCTCGGCATCGCCCTTGTTGGACAATGATCGGGTGAGCGAAGAGAAGCCGAACTGTTCCGCCAAGGGCTGCCGCGCCGACGCCGTCTGGGTGCTCGCGTGGAACAACCCCAAGCTGCACACGCCCGAGCGTCGCAAGACCTGGCTCGCGTGCGAGGAGCACCGCGAACACCTCTCCCAGTTCCTGGGAGTACGGGGCTTCCTCAAGGACGTCGTGCCGCTGGCCGACTGGGAGTCCGCCGAGGCCTGAGGCCCCCTCCCCCGCTCGGCCGGGAGGCCCGAGGCCTTCCCGCTCAGCCGCCGATCGCCGACATCGGGCGGTCGGGCTGGAGGAACTCCGGGTCGTCGAGGCCGGAGCCGGCCTTCTTGCCCCACATCGCCTTCCGCCAGAGCTCCGCGACCTCCGCGTCGGAGGCGTCCGAGCGGAGCGTGGCCCGCAGGTCCGTCTCCTCGGTGGCGAACAGACAGGTCCGCACCTGGCCGTCGGCGGTGAGCCGGGTGCGGTCGCAGGCCCGGCAGAACGGGCGGGTGACGGAGGCGATGACACCGACCGTGTGCGGTCCGCCGTCGACGACCCAGCGCTCGGCGGGGGCCGAGCCGCGCTCGTCGGCGCCTTCGGGCGTCAGGGTGAAGCGGGTGCGCAGCGACTCCAGGATGTCCCCGGCGGTGATCATCCCGTCGCGCTTCCAGCCGTGCTGGGCGTCGAGGGGCATCTGCTCGATGAAGCGGAGCTCGTAACCCTCGGCGACCGCCCAGGCGAGCAGATCGGGTGCCTCGTCGGCGTTGAGCCCGGGCATCAGGACGGCGTTGACCTTGACCGGGGTGAGGCCGGCGTCCCGGGCGGCCGCCATGCCGTCGAGGACGTCCTGGTGACGGTCGCGGCGGGTGAGGGTCTTGAACACCTCGGGGCGCAGGGTGTCCAGGGAGACGTTGACCCGGTCGAGGCCGGCGGCCTTGAGGGCGGCGGCCGTGCGCTTCAGCCCGATGCCGTTGGTCGTGAGGGACATCCGGGGGCGGGGCTCCAGGGCCGCGCAGCGCTCGACGATCCCGACGAGGCCGGGTCGGAGCAGCGGCTCGCCGCCGGTGAAGCGGACCTCGGTGACCCCGAGGTCGGTGACCGCGATACGGATCAGCCGGACGATCTCGTCGTCGGTGAGGAGATCCGGCTTGGCGAGCCACTGGAGGCCCTCTTCCGGCATGCAGTACGTGCAGCGCAGATTGCAGCGGTCCGTGAGCGAGACGCGCAGGTCGGTGGCCACGCGGCCGTAGGTGTCGATGAGCACTGTGGGCCCCCTCCCCGTCGTGTGGTTGCGTGTGGTTCGAGCCTACGTGAGCCCACGGACAAGGAGCAGGGCAGATTGTCACGAGGACCGGCGCGGCCGCGTCGTAGAACTCTACGACGCGGCCGGTGAATCGCTGCGGAACGTATACGACCGGTCGCGCTCCGGTCAGTGCTTGACCGCGGCGGCGACCCCGACCCCGGTGAGGGACTTGACCTCCAGCTCCGCGTACTTGCCCGCGTCCGGCTCCTCCTTGGAGAGGAGCGAGCCGAGCCAGCCGAGGAGGAACCCGAGCGGGATCGAGACGAGGCCGGGGTTCTCCAGCGGGAACCAGTGGAAGTCCACGCCCTTGAACATCGACGCCGGCCCGCCGGAGACGACCGGCGAGAAGAGGACGAGGACGACGGAGGAGATCAGTCCGCCGTAGATCGACCAGAGCGCGCCCTGGGTGGTGAACCGCTTCCAGAAGAGCGAGTAGAGGATCGTCGGCAGGTTGGCCGAGGCGGCGACGGCGAAGGCGAGGGCGACCAGGCCGGCGACGTTGAGGTCGCGGGCGAGGGCGCCGAGCCCGATCGACACGATGCCGATGAGGACGGTGGACCAGCGGGCGGCCCGCATCTCCTCCTTCTCGGTGGCCTTCCCGCGCTTGATCACGTTCGCGTAGATGTCGTGCGCGAAGGACGAGGACGAGGCCAGGGTCAGACCGGCGACCACGGCGAGGATCGTGGCGAAGGCGACGGCGGAGATGACGGCCAGGAGGATCGCGCCGCCGGTGGAGCCGGCGCCGCCGCCGACCTCCAGGGCGGTGAGCGGGGCGGCCGTGTTGCCCGCCTTGTTGGACGCCTTGATCGTGTCGCCGCTGAGCAGGGCGGCGGCGCCGAAGCCGAGGACGATCGTCATCAGGTAGAACCCGCCGATGATGCCGATGGCCCAGTTGACCGACTTACGGGCGGCCTTGGCGGTCGGCACCGTGTAGAAGCGGATCAGGATGTGCGGCAGGCCGGCGGTGCCGAGGACGAGCGCGATGCCGAGGGAGAGGAAGTCCAGCTTCGAGAGGGCGGAGGCGCCGTACTTGAGGCCGGGCTCCAGGAAGGCGTCGCCCTTGCCGCTGTTGGTGGCGGCGGCGCCGAGCAGCTGCGAGAGGTTGAAGTCGAACTTCAGCAGGATGAGGAAGGTGATGAGGAGGGTGCCCGCGATGAGCAGGACGGCCTTCACCATCTGCACCCAGGTGGTGCCCTTCATGCCGCCGATCGTCACGTAGACGATCATCAGGACGCCGACCAGGGCGACGATCGCGACCTTGCCGCCGTCGCTGGTGATGCCGAGCAGCAGCGAGACGAGGACGCCCGCGCCCGCCATCTGCGCGAGCAGGTAGAAGATCGAGACGACGATGGTGGAGGTGCCGGCGGCGGTACGGACGGGCCGCTGGCGCATCCGGTAGGCGAGGACGTCGCCCATGGTGAAGCGGCCGGAGTTGCGGAGCGGTTCGGCGACCAGGAGCAGGGCGACGAGCCAGGCGACCAGGAAGCCGATCGAGTAGAGGAAGCCGTCGTAGCCGTAGAGGGCGATGGCACCGCTGATGCCGAGGAAGGACGCGGCGGACATGTAGTCGCCGGAGATGGCGAGGCCGTTCTGGAAGCCGGTGAACTGGCCTCCGCCGGCGTAGAAGTCGGCGGCGCTGCGGGTCTGCCGGCCGGCCCAGACGGTGATGACCAGGGTCGCGACGACGAAGGCGCCGAAGAGGGCGATGATCAGGGGCCGGTGCTCGCTGGTGGCGTTGCCCGCCGCGAGCAGGACGGGGGTGCTCATGCGTCGCCCTCCATACGCTCTCTGATGACCTCGGCCTTGGGGTCGAGCCGGTTCGCCGCGTGGCGCGAGTAGAGCCAGGCGATGAGGAAGGTGGTGACGAACTGGCCGAGGCCGAGGACGAGCGCCACGTTGATGTTGCCGAAGACCTTGGTGCCCATGAAGTCGCCGGCGTAGTTGGAGAGCAGCACGTACAGCAGGTACCAGGCGATGAAGGCCAGCGTGAGCGGGAAGGCGAAGGAGCGGTACGTACGGCGCAGTTCGCCGAACTCCTCGCCCTCCTGCACCTCGACGAACTGTTCCGTCGTGGGCGATACGGGAGCTGATGAGGCCTCCGTCCCGTTTCTGGGCGGCGGCGGTGCTTCGGTAGCCACGGAATCTCCTCGTGACGCGGGGGCGGACGGCATGGTCAAGGGGGCCTCACCAGGGGTGCGGGAACAGGGGCTCCGGTCGGAGCCCCTCCCCTGTCCAACGGCACGGAGCAGAACGGGAAGTGGTTCACGGGAGGGATTTCTTCGGTCAGATCTTCATGAAGTCTTCTCAACTCATTGATGGGCCGGGAAGATCAGCGATAGCTTCACTCGTCATGCACCTGTCCGCGCGCAAACCCGCGTGCGGGCAGTACATACGGATGATGTGGAGAACCCATGGCTCATCTGGGATCGAGGCGCGGCCGAGCTCTTGCTCTGCCGGTTGGTCTCGCGCTCACGGCCTCGCTCGGCTTCCTTCCCTCCGGCGCTGCCTCCGCCGCGGAACTGAGCGACGCACCGGCAGCGGCGACCGTGGCGACGAACGGCCCGAAGCTGTCGTACGTCGTGAACGTCGCGGGTGGCCGCTGGACCGCCGCCTCGGTGAAGAAGGCGATAGCCGCCGCCGGCGGCGAGGTGGTCATCTCGTACGACCAGATAGGCGTGATAGTCGTCCACTCGCAGAACCCCGAGTTCGCGAAGACGATCCGCACGGCCCGCGGTGTGGTGTCGGCGGGTTCGACCCGTACCGCCCCGCTCTCCGTCCAGTCCGACGACGCCGTCAACGAGGGCGCGCAGACGCTCACCGCGGCCGAGGCCAAGGCCGCCGCGGCCAGGGCGACGGACGAGCAGGACCCGCTGGAGCCCCTGCAGTGGGACCTCCCGGCGATCAAGGCCGACAAGGCCCACCAGAAGACGCTCGGCAGCAAGCGCGTCACCGTCGGTGTCATCGACACCGGTGTCGACGACACGCACCCGGACCTGGCGCCGAACTTCGACGCCAAGGCCTCCGCCAACTGCGTGTCCGGCAAGCCGGACACCACCGCCGGCTCGTGGCGCCCGAACCCGGGCGAGAGCGACCACGGCACCCACGTCGCCGGTACGATCGCCGCCGCCAAGAACGGCATCGGCGTCACCGGTGTCGCCCCGGGCGTGAAGGTCTCCGGCATCAAGGTGTCCACCCCGGACGGCTTCTTCTACACGGAGGCCGTCGTCTGCGGCTTCGTGTGGGCGGCCGAGCACGGTGTCGACGTCACGAACAACAGCTACTACACCGACCCGTGGATGTTCGCGTGCAAGAACGACGCGGACCAGAAGGCCCTCATCGAGGCGGTCACCCGCGCGACCCGCTACGCGGAGCGCAAGGGCACGGTCAACGTCGCGGCGGCCGGCAACTCCAAGTTCGACCTGGCGGCCGACTCGATCCTCGACAACAGCAGCCCGAACGACACCACGCCGGGCGACCGGGTCATCGACCCGAAGGAGTGCTTCGACTACCCGGCCATGCTGCCGGGCGTCGTCACCGTCTCCGCGACCGGAGCCAAGGACCTGAAGGCGTCCTACTCCAACTACGGTCTCGGCGTCATCGACATCGCCGCCCCCGGCGGTGACCGTACCGAGTACCAGACCCCGGACGCCCCGGCGGTCAACGGCCGCATCCTGTCGACCACGGTCAACGGCGGCTACAACTACAAGGCCGGCACGTCGATGGCCTCGCCGCACGTGGCGGGCGTCCTGGCGCTCATCAAGTCGACGCACCCCCACGCGAGCCCGGCGGCCCTGAAGGCGCTGCTGTACGCGCAGGCCGACAAGCGTGCGTGCACCAACCCGTACGACATCGAGGGCGACGGCACGATCGACGCCGTCTGCGAGGGTGGCAAGAACAAGAACGGCTTCTACGGAGCCGGTCTGATCGACGCGCTGGACGCTGTCCGCCGCTAGTCGACGAGTGACCGAACGAGGGCCCTGGTGTGGTGTGCCACGCCAGGGCCCTTCGCATGGCACCGAGTGCCATAGTGCGGGGTATGAACAACGGCATGACGCATACGGTGCGCACCGGTACGGAGTTGCTGTGGTCGGCCCTCGGCGGTGCTCCCGCCCTGGTCGACCGGGTGGAGTACGGCGGGTCCGCCGGACTGCTGCCGGCCCGGCTGCCGGTGATGGAACTGGCCCGCGCCTCCGTGGCGGTCGCCGGGCTCGCCGCCGTCGAACGGGCCGGGCTTCCCGGTCCCGTACGGGTGGACGACGGAGCCGTCGCCACCGCCTTCGTGAGCGAGCGTCATCTGCGGGTCGACGGGCGGGTACCGGTGGCCTTCGCGCCGCTGTCCCGGTTCTGGCGGGCGGCCGACGGCTGGGTCCGCACCCACGCCAACTACCCGCACCACCGGGCCGCCCTGCTCACCGCGCTCGGAGTGCGGGAGGGGTCGGTGGAGGAGTCGGTGGAGGCCGTCGCCGCGGCGATCGGCGAGCGGAAGGCCGTCGAGGCCGAGACGGCGGTGTACGCGGCCGGGGGCCTGGCCGTGGCCCTGCGCACGCCCGGCGAGTGGGCGGCGCACCCGCAGGGCCGCGAGGTGGCGGCCCGGCCGCTCCTGACCCGCGAGCGGCTCGACGAGGCCCCGCCCCGGCGCCGTACGGGCCCCCCGCGGGTCCTCGACCTGACGCGGGTGATCGCGGGGCCGGTCGCGACCCGGACCCTCGCCCTGCTCGGCGCGGACGTGCTGCGCATCGACCCGCCCGGCAATCCCGAACTGCCCGACCAGCACGCGGACACGAACGTCGGGAAGCGGACCGCCGCGCTCGACCTGGACCGTCCGTCCGACCGGCGCACCCTCGGCGAACTCCTGGACTCCGCCGATGTGCTGGTCACCGGCTACCGGCCGGGCGCGCTCGACCGCTTCGACCTGCACCGCCCGGGGCTCGTCACCGCCCGGCTCTCCGCCTGGGGCGACTACGGGCCGTGGGGCGGACGGCGGGGCTTCGACAGCCTGGTCCAGGTGGCGACCGGGATCGGTGTCACCGAGGGCTCGGTGGAGCAGCCGGGCGCGCTGCCCGCGCAGGCCCTGGACCACGGCACCGGCTATCTGCTCGCGGCGGCGGTGCTGCGGTCCCTGACCGAGCAGGACCGGGACGGCGGCACGCGGCTCGTCCGGCTCGCCCTCGCCCAGACGGGCCACTGGCTGACCCACACCCTGCCCCCGTACCGGCCCGAGCGGTACGTCACCGAGTCGGAGGGGCCCCTGGGCCGGCTGCGGCACGCGCTGTCGCCCGTGGCGTACGAGGGCGGCCCGGCGGGCTGGTCGCGTCCGCCGGGCCTGCCGGGGGCCGATGCCCCGGAGTGGACTACGGCTTGACGAGGACCTTGAGGGCGGTGCGCTCGTCCATGGCCCTGTAGCCGCCCGGGACGCCGTCGAGACCGACGGTGAGGTCGAAGACCGGGGACGGGTCGATCGTGCCGTCCAGGACGTCCGGGAGCAGCTCCGGGATGTACGCGCGCACGGGGGCGACGCCGCCGCGCAGCGCGATGTTCCGGTCGAACATGACGGAGAGGTCGAGTCCGGTGCCGCTGCCGTGCGGGACGCCGACGTAGCCGATGGAGCCGCCGTCGCGGGCGATGGCGACGGCCGTCCGCATGGACTGCTCGGTGCCGACGGCCTCGATGACGCCGTGGGCGCCCTGGCCGCCGGTCAGCTCGCGGACGGCGGCCTCGGCGGCCTCGCCGCGCTCGGCGACCACGTCGGTGGCGCCGAAGAGGCGGGCGATGTCGGTACGGGTGGTGTGCCGGCCGAGGGCGATGATCCGCTCGGCGCCGAGGCGCTTGGCCGCGAGGACACCGCAGAGACCGACGGCGCCGTCGCCGACGACGGCGACCGTCGAGCCCGGCTTCACGCCCGCGCCGAGGGCGGCGTGGTGGCCGGTGCCCAGGACGTCGGAGAGGGCGAGCAGCGCGGTGAGGAGCCGGTCGTCGGAGGCGGCGTCGGCGGGGAGCTTGACGAGGGTGCCGTCGGCGAAGGGGACCCGGACGGCCTCGCCCTGGCCGCCGTCGGAGCCGACCGAGCCCCAGAAGCCGCCGCTCGGGCAGGAGGTCTGGAGTCCCTCGGCGCAGTAGTCGCAGGTGCCGTCGGACCAGACGAAGGGGGCGACGACGAGGTCGCCGGCGGCGAAGCCGGTGACCTCGGAGCCGGCCGCCTCGACGATGCCGAGGAACTCGTGGCCGATGCGCTGGCCGGGCTGCCGGGCGGACTCGCCGCGGTAGGCCCAGAGGTCGCTGCCGCAGACGCAGGCGCGCAGGACGCGGACGACGACGTCGGTGGGGTCCTGCACCACCGGGTCGGGCACGTCCTCCACGCGCATGTCGAACGGGGCGTGGATGGTGGTGGCGCGCATGGCGGACGGTCCTTGCTGTCAGACGTTTGTACGACGTTCACCGTACATCGCGTGGAGTGTTCCCGCCGTCAGCAGGTACTGCGCCGCGATGTAGGTCAGCATGACCCAGAAGTCGGACACCGGCAGCTGGGGCCACTCGGCGATCTTGGTGGCGATGAGGGTGTCGGACAGCAGGAACAGGGCGCCGCCCAGTCCGGCGAGGAGCCCGAGGGAGCTCGCGCGGCAGGCCATGGCGGTGAGGAGCAGCGAGTATCCGGCGACCGGGATCCGCAGGTCGGCGGGGAGGCCGGGCCAGAGGAGCACGACGGTGCCGACGAGGGCGGCGGCGTACAGGGCGCCCAGTGCCGGGGACGTACGCCGTCGCCCGAAGAGGACCAGGTAGCAGACGTGCCCGGCGGCGAAGCAGCCCATGCCGACGAGGAAGGCCCCGTCGGCGCCGGAGAGCAGGAACACGTCGCCGCCCCAGCCGAGGAGCAGCGCGGCGGTCAGCGGCTTCGGGGCGCCCCGGGTGACGGCGTACGCGGCGAGCAGAAGCATCAGGCACGGCTTGGCGATCCGGTGGCCGAGCTCGGCGCCGGCGAGCAGGGAGATCAGGTCGACGGCGGCCGCGAGCCCGAAGGCGGCGAGCAGCACGCGGGAGGAGGTCTTCACGCGGCGCGCTCCGGGGTGACGGGCGCGGAGACGGGGGCCGAGACGGGGGCGGGGGTGGAGCCCGCTTCGGTACGGGATCCTGTGCCGGCTGCCGTGGCGGTCGCCGTGCCGGCGGGGGCCGGCTGCCAGCCGGGGCCGCGGAAGACCCGGCCTCCCCGCTCGCGCCAGTCGTGCGCGGCCCTGAGGTCGCGGGCGATGGCGGCGTACTCGTGGGTGGCGACGCGCAGCGGGTTGTAGGTCTCGATGTTCTTGGTGAGGCCGTAGACGGGGCGGTCGGTCTCACCGACCCAGGAGCCGAACATCCGGTCCCAGAGGATGAGGATCCCGCCGAAGTTCCGGTCCAGGTAGCCGCCCTGGGAGGCGTGGTGGACGCGGTGGTGGGAGGGGGTGTTGAGGACGTACTCGAAGGGGCGGGGCAGCTTGTCGACCCGCTCGGTGTGGATCCAGAACTGGTAGACGAGGTTCACGGAGGAGCAGAAGGCGAGCGCTGCCGGGGGGACGCCGAGCGCGATCATCGGCAGATAGAACGGCCAGGACGTGAAGCCGGTCCAGGGCTGGCGCAGGGCGGTGGAGAGGTTGAACCTGCGGCTGCTGTGGTGCACGACGTGGCTGGCCCACAGGACGCGGACGACGTGATGTCCGCGGTGCTGCCAGTAGTAGAGGAAGTCCTGGGCGAGCAGCATCAGCGGGATCGTCCACCACAGGACGGGCACGCGGAGCGGAGTGAGCTCGTGGACGGCGGCGTAGATCGCGACGATCGGGATCCTCCACACGAGGTCGACGAAGAGGCTCCCGAGTCCCATGCCGATGCTGGTGGCCGCGTCCTTGGCCTCGTATCCGGCGGCGTCGTCGTCGGGACGGAGGCGGTAGCTGACCATCTCGACGACGGTGAGCAGGACGAACGCCGGTATGGACCAGAGCACGACATCGGGCAGGTTCGGCATGCCGATGACGGTAGGGGCGCCGGTCGGGGTGCGGCTAGACGTGGTTACCAACAAGTATGCGAGACGACTTGTCAGCAAGCCTTGGCACCTTCTGACAAGGCCTTCCGGATCGGCTAGATCCCCGTCGCTCCCAGCAACGAGCCCGCGCCGTAGGTGACCGCCATCGCCAGGGCGCCGCCCGCCACGTTGCGGAGGATCGCTCGGCCCGCGGGGGCCTCGCCCAGGCGGGCGCTCCACCAGCCGGTGAGGGCCAGGGCCGCGAGGACGGAGACGACCGTGACCCAGAGGCGGGCGGAGGCCGGGGGGAGGACGATCGCGAGGAGCGGGAGCAGGGCGCCGACGGTGAAGGCGAGGAAGCTCGCGGCGGCCGCGTGCCAGGGGATCGTGAGCTGGTCCGGGTCGATCCCCAGCTCCACGCGCGCGTGGGCGCGCAGGGCGTCGCGGGCGGTGAGCTGCTCGGCCGCATCGCGGGCCACGTCGGCGGAGAGTCCGCGAGCCGCCAGGAGGCCGGTCAGCTCGTCGAGCTCCGCCTCCGGGTCCTCGCGCAGTTCGCGTTTCTCCTGGGCGAGGGCGGCCTCCTCGGAATCGCGCTGGGTGGAGACGGAGACGTACTCCCCCGCCGCCATCGACATCGAGCCGGCGAGCAGCCCCGCGAGGCCGGCGGTGAGCAGGGCGGCCTGGGACTCGGTGGCGCCGGCGACGCCGACGACGAGGCCCGCGGTGGAGACGACCCCGTCGTTGGCTCCGAGCACGGCGGCCCGGAGCCAGTTGAGACGGGAGCCGAGACCTCCGCCGTGGGCCTCGTCGTGGGCCTCGTCCGGTGCCTCGTCCGGTGCTGGGGGTGCGGTCACCTCAGGAGCGTCGCACCCGGCGGGTCACCAGACGCGGACCGACCCGCCCGGGGCGAAGGCCGGGCTGGTGGCACCCGCCGGGACCTCCTTCAGCGGCTCGGCGATCTCCTCGACCGTCGGCCCGTGGACAGCCGCGAGCGAGTCCAGATACGGCAGGTCGAAGCCGTAGACACGGGCCGCGTTGCCGCCGGCCATCGCCGCGACCTCCTCCCTGGGCAGCCCCGCGTAGGCGATCCGTAGGCCTTCCCTGGAGTACGGGGTGGTGCCCTCGTCGTGCGGGTAGTCGCTGCCCCACATGATCTTGTCGAGGCCGATCCGGTCGCGCAGCGGCACCTCGTGGGGGCGCATGAAGCTCGCGCCGACGAAGCAGTTGTCGCGCCAGACCTCGCTGGGCCCCTTGCCCATCGACGCGGCGAGCCCCGCGCCGAACTTCGACTCCGCGGTGCTCGCCCTGGTCGAGGCCGCGACGAGACGGCCGTGGTAGTAGTCCAGCATGTCGAGCACGCCCGGGATCCAGCCCGAGCCCTGCTCGGTGAGGACCAGTTTGAGCCCCGGGTGGCGCCGGAAGGCCCCGCCGAAGACCAGGTGCCAGAGGGCCCGGTGCGAGAACCAGGTGGTCTCCACCATGAAGACCGCCCGGGCGGCCGGTTCGTCGCCCAGGGGCGGCGAGGCGGAACCGCCGTGGTGGTTGACGGGGATGTCGAGCTCGGCGCAGACCGCCCAGATCGGGTCGTACGCCTCCGAGTACAGCTCGGGCACGGGCGAGCCCGGCGGGACCCCGGGCAGCAGGATGCCCCCGGTGAGCCCGGCCGCGCGGGTGCGGCGGATCTCGGCGACCGCCGCGTCCACGTCGTTGAGGAGGATCTGCGCCACTCCCGCCCTGCGCCCCGGCGCGGCCGCGCAGAAGTCGGCCAGCCAGCGGTTGTGCGCCTGGAGTCCGGCCCAGCGCCGCTCGTACTCGGCCGGGCCGGGCGGCTGGGCCATCAGGGAGGCCTTGGGGAAGAACGGCGGGACGGTGTTGGGGAAGACGACCTCGGCGACGATGCCGTCGGCCTCCAGCTCGCGCAGCCGGCGCTCGGAGTTCCAGTTGCGGTCGGCGGTGTCGGCGAGCAGGTCCTCGTACGGGTTGACGTAGGAGGCCGCCCAGGCGTCGAAGGCCTCGTGGTGCTTCGTCTCCAGATACGGGCGGTAGTCGAGGAGGTCGGCGCCCGCGTGGCAGTCGGCCGAGACGACCGTGTAGCGGTCCGTCATGGCGTGACCCCCAGGACCGGGAAGTCGTGGTCCGTGAGCCAGTGGCGGCCGACCTCGCGGGAGCGGGCCCAGGAGGCCTCCACGGCGGCCTGGTCGGCGGGCTGGCCGAGGTCGGCGGGGGTGGGGCCGATGCGCCGGGCGATCGGATCCAATATTCGCGTATCGAATCCGAAGACCTCGGCCGCCGCCAGCCCCAGCATCCGGCGCGTCTCCGCCACCGGGATGTCGTGGAAGGTCTTCCGGAGCCACGCGCGCGTGTCCGGCCAGGTTCCCTCCGGGTGCGGGAAGTCCGAGCCCCACAGGATGTTGTCGACGCCGATCTCGTACCGCTGGGCGAGCTCGCGGCGCTTGGTGTTGGTGGCGCAGATGAAGACCTGCCGGTCCAGGTACTCGCTGGGCGGCCGCTTCAGCTCCGCGAACGGGGACAGCTTCTTGCCGCCGTGCGCGCCGAGGTAGAGCCGGTCCATGAACCAGAGCAGGTTCGGCAGCCACCAGCAGCCGGACTCGGCGACGCCGAACCGCAGTCCGGGGTGGCGCTCGAAGACGCCCGACCAGAGCAGGAACCACAGCGGCCTGGCCGGCCACCAGGTGACCTCGGAGACATAGATGCCGAGGTGGTCGCCGTACTCCTCGCGGGGTGCCGCGCCGGAGTGGGTGACCAGCGGCATGCCGGTCTCGGCGGCGGCCGCCCAGACCGGGTCGTAGCGCCGGTCGTGGTACGGCTCCTTGTCCACCCACATGGAGGGGATCATCAGCGCCCCGAGCCCGGACTCCTTGGCCCGGTGGATCTCGGCGACGACCTTCGACGGCTCGGCGGTGATGGGCAGCAGCGCCACCCCGCAGTGCCGTTCGGGGTTCTGTCCGACGAACTCGGCGAGCCAGCGGTTGTGCGCCTGGGCGCCCGCCATGCCGAGCTCCGGGTCCTGGTCGCCGGAGAGACCGAGGCCGACGCCGAAGGGGGCGGCGGTCCGGCTGTCGACGGCGTCCGCGTCGGGGAAGACGACCTCGGCGGCGACCCCGTCGCCGTCGAGCTCCTTGAGCCGCTGCACGGAGTCCCAGCCGCCGCGCAGGCCCTCCTCGTTGTCGTGGAACCACCGGTCGGCGAAGGCCTCGTTGCGTACGCCGAGCCGGGTCATGGCCTCCCGGCGCGCCTCGCGTCCGGCGAGGAACTCGTCGAACGCGCGGTGGAAGCGGGAGTCGAGATAGGGCCGGTACTCCTCGGTGGGCAGCCCGGCGTGGCAGTCGGAGGAGATGATCAGATACGGGTCGTTCGGATCGGCCATCGGGGCCTCCTCAGTCGAGAATGAAGCTCTCCAGGTACGACGGGTCGGCGCGGTCGAGCATCGACCGCGAGCGCGCCCGGATCTGCCGGTCGCTGTGCTCGCTCTCCGGCAGCATCCAGAAGCGGTCGGCGCGGATGCCGTCGACGACGTGCTCGGCGACCTCCTCCACCGGGGTGAAGGCCACCTCGTGCCCGGCCTCCTTCATCGCGGCCTCCCACTGGTCGAGGCTGCGGTACGGGGTCCTGCGCGGCCGCTCCTTGGCGTACCGGTCGGGCCTGTTGCGGTGCGACTCCCAGAGGCCGGTGCGGAGCATGTGCGGGCCGGGGAAGAGCACGGAGGCGCCCACGCGCGCGTGCTCCGCCTTCAGATGGGCGTACAGCGACTCGGTCATGGTCACCACGGCCGCTTTGGTGACGGCGTACACGGAGGCGGTGGGCAGCGGGGCGATGCCGCCGTCTCCGGAGGAGGTGTTGACGACGTGGCCGGGCTCGCCGCCGGCGAGCATGCGGGGGACGAAGGCCTGGATGCCGTGGAAGACGCCCCAGACGTTGACGGAGAAGGCCCATTTCCAGTCGTTGGGCTCGTGTTCCCACATGCGGCCCTCGGCGCCGGAGCCGACGCCGGCGTTGTTGCAGAGGACGTGGACGGCGCCGAAGGTGTCGTACGCGGCGTCCGCGAACGCCCGGACGTCGTCGGGGTCGGAGACGTCGACGGTCCGGGCGAGGACCCGCGCCCCGCTCTCCGCCAGCCCTTCGGCGGCCGCGGCGAGCGCTCCCGCCTCGACGTCCCCGAGGACGACGGCAAGGCCCTCGGCGGCGAAGCGGCGCGCCATCGCGAGCCCGATGCCGCTCGCCGCGCCGGTGACGACGGCGACCTGTCCCTCCCGCAGCTCCATCACAGGCTCCCTTCCGGGGGGCCGTCGAGGATCTGCTGCGGGTCGTCGTAGCGCTGGTGGATGTACGGCAGGAGGGCCTGGGCGGCGACCCGTTCCACGACGCGGCCCTTCTGGTCGGTGGTCTTCTCGCCGATGGTGATCTCGACGATCCGGCGGACGGGGAGGTCGGCGACGGGGTCGTACATGGACTCGCGCAGGACGACGTCCCCGGTGATCCGTTCCAGCTTCCGCACCTTCTCGTTCCGGACGCAGTGGACGAGGACGGGGTCGGCGTCGAAGCCGGTGCCGTCCACGCCAGGCAGGAACTTGAAGTAGAAGTCGGTCTTCTCGGCGGGCTCGGGCGGCGGCAGCGGGCCGGAGACCGCGCCGCGCACCTCGACGAAGGCGATGCCGTGCCGGCCGAGCGAGGCGCGGACGACGAGTCCGTCGCGTTCGACGACGACCTCGCCGAGCTTCTTCGGTTCGCCGAAGACCTCGCGGCCGCCGACCAGGGCCCGCTCGTGGGTCATCGGCATGACGAGCGGATACCAGCCCTCCTGGTCGCCGTGGGCGGCGGCGACGGCGACCGAGCCGGCGCCGAGCGGATAGCCGGGCAGGTCGACCTGGGAGATGTTGGCGCGTACGAGGGGACGCGCGGTGGGTTTCAGCGGCGGCGGCAGGACCGCCGCGACGACGTCCGGATCGGTCTCCCAGACGGCGACCACTCCGGTGGACCAGATGTCGGGGAGTTTCGCGCTCTTCGTGCGGGCCGCCGTGATCTCGGCGTCGGTGCGCGCCCCGTACCGTACTCGTGCCATGACGTACCACCCTTCAGGGGGTCGGGCCTGTAACAGAGTTACACCGACGGCGATGAAGGGTAAATAGGCGTGCACGGAGCAGAGTTGGGGGAACGGATGGCGCGCACCGCACTCACCCGCGAGGAGGTCCTGGAGACCGCCGCCGCGCTGGTGAAGCAGCACGGCCCCACGGCTCTCACCATGCGCAGGCTCGCCGCCGAGCTCGGCACCGCGGTCACCTCGATCTACTGGCACGTCGGCAACCGCGAGTCCCTGCTCGACGCGCTGGTCGAGCGGACGGTCGCCGACCTGGACACGATCCGCCCGCACGGCGCGACCCCCGCCGAGCGGCTGGTCTCCGTCGCCCGGTCCCTGCGTCGCGCCCTGCGCGAGCGCCCGCACCTGGTCGCGATGGTCCACGAGCGCGGCCTGACGGAGCGGATGTTCCTGCCCGCCCAGCGCGCCCTGGTCCACGAGGCGCACGCGGCGGGGCTGCGCGGGGCGCAGGCGGCACGGGTGGTCCGCGCGGTGCAGTTCCAGGTCGTCGGCTACGTCCTGGTGGAGCGCAATCGTGAGCGGGCTCCCGCGCAGTCGCCCGCCGAGGAGGAGTTGTGGCGCGGCGAGGACGCCGAGTCCGACGACCCCCTCGCCCGGGTCCTGGCCGCCCCGGTCGACACCGAGCGGCTGTTCGTCGACTCGGTGCGCGCCCTGGTGGACGGGCTCCTCGCCGGGGCCCCCGGGGACACCGGGGACGGAGATGTCGGTCGCGGGCCGTATTCTCAGTGACCGTGCTTGACGACCGTACGACAGCAGCGACGTGGCCGGCCGCCTACCCGCAGGGGTACGCGGTCGTCGATGTGGAGACCACCGGACTCGCCCGCGACGACCGGATAGTCTCGGCCGCCGTCTACCGGCTGGACGCCCAGGGGAACGTCGAGGACCACTGGTACACCCTCGTCAATCCCGAGCGTGATCCCGGACCCGTCTGGATCCACGGGCTGACCACGGACGTGCTGGAGGGCGCGCCGCTCTTCCCGGAGATCGCGGCGGAGTTCGCGGCCCGGCTCGACGGGCGGGTGCTCGTCGCGCACAACGCGATGTTCGACTGGCAGATGATCGCCCGGGAGTACGCGCGCGCCGAGTCCGCCGCTCCGGTGCGGCAGCGGCTGTGCACGATCGCGCTCGCCAAGGAGCTGTCGCTGCCGCTGCCCAACCACAAGCTGGAGTCGCTGGCCGCGCACTTCGGCGTCGTGCAGCAGCGCGCGCACAACGCCCTCGACGACGCGCGGGTGCTGGCCGAGGCGTTCCGGCCGAGCCTGCACACGGCGGCCGAGCGCAACGTACGGCTGCCGCTCCTGGAGTGCCGGCCGCTGACCGAGTGGGCCGCTTCACCCGCGCAGCCCCGGATCGGCCAGCAGTCCTCGTACGGGTCCTCCTACCGGGCGAACAGCTGGCGTCCCTCGCGGAAGCGTCCGGCGTGCCCGCATCCCAACCCCGGCCGGTACCAGACGGACAAACCACTCAAGCAGGGCATGCGGGTGGCCTTCTCCGGGGACACCTCCGTCGACCGGGAGCTCCTGGAGGACCGCACCGTCGACGCGGGGCTCCATGTCGCGGGCAGCGTCTCCCGGCTGACCAGCCTGCTGGTCACCAACGACCCGGACTCCGCCACCTCCAAGACCGTCAAGGCCAAGTCGTTCGGCACGCCGATCGTCGACGAGGCCGCCTACACCCAGCTGCTCAGGGACGTGGCCCCGGCAGACGGGTGACACCGCCGGCCCTGCGGGCGTGCCGAGCTGCGCGCGCCCGCCGGGAGCCCCACCCTGTGGCGCATGGCACGTTGTGAGGTCTGCGGAAACGATTACGGCATGTCCTTCGAGATTCATGCACAGGGCGCGATCCATGTCTTCGATTGCTTCGCCTGCGCCATTCACCGCATGGCGCCCATCTGCGAGCACTGCCGGGTCCAGATCATCGGGCAGGGCGTAGAGGTCGACGGCAGCTGGTATTGCGGCGGCCACTGCGCCCGCGCGGAGGGAAAGGCGGGCATCGTGGACAGGGTGTGACCGGACACGGCTCCGGTCCCCCGTGAGGAAACGATCCCTTGACCGCTTTCGGCCCCCTTCGGCACCCGCCGCGAGGGGGCCTTTCGCCACGTTGTACCGTCGACGGCGTGTACCGCTTCCTGTTGTCCCGGCAGTGGGTGATCCTCACCCTCATCGCCCTCGTCCTCGTCCCGACGATGATCGAGCTGGGCTTCTGGCAATTCCACCGGCACGAACGCCGGGTCGCCCAGAACGCCCTGATCGCGGACAACATCGCGGCGAAGCCGCGCCCGGTGGAGGAGCTCACCTCCCCCGGCCACACGGTCCCGCGCTCCGACTACTGGCGGCCCGCCACCGCCACCGGCACCTTCGACACCGCCCACGAGGTGGTCGTCCGCCGCCGCACCTCCTCCGACGACCGCGTCGGCGTGCACATCCTCACCCCCATGGTCCTCCGGGACGGCCGGATCGTCCTGGTCAACCGCGGCTGGGTGCCGGCCGCCGCCGATCAGCACTCCTTCCCGCCGGTACCGCCCGCCCCCAAGGGCGAGGTCACGATCACCGGCCGCCTCAAGGCCGACGAGACGACCGGCGCCAGCGGCATCAAGGACCTGAAGGGTCTGCCGGACCGCCAGGTCATGCTCATCAACAGCCGGCAGCAGGCCGAGCTCATCGGCGGCGAGGTACTCGGCGGATACCTGGAGCAGGTCGAACCCTCCCCCGCGGGAGACACCCCCGAGCTGATCCCCGAGCCCGACCACGACTCGATCGGCGCCCACATGGCGTACGCCGTGCAGTGGTGGCTCTTCGCGGGCGGGGTGCCCGTCGGCTGGGTGATCCTGGTCCGCCGGGAGAAGCTGGACCGGAAGGCCGCCGCCTCGTCCGGCACGCCGGGAGACGGCGCCTCCGGAACCCCGGAACGGGACCCCGAAGCGATCCAGGCCACTCCGTCCCTCTGATTGACCGTCGCCTCTTCCGGGAACAGCCCAAAGCGTGACGCAACGTATCGACGACTACGCCCTCATCGGCGATCTCCAGACCGCCGCGCTCGTCGGCCGCGACGGGTCGGTCGACTGGCTGTGTCTGCCCCGCTTCGATTCCGCGGCCTGCTTCGCCGCGATCCTCGGCGACGAGAACAACGGCCACTGGCGGATCGCCCCCAAGGGCGCCACCACCTGCACCACCCGGCGGTACGCCGAGGACTCCCTCGTCCTGGAGACCTACTGGGAGACCCGCACCGGCACCGTCAAGGTCGTCGACTTCATGCCGCAGCGGGACAGAGCCCCGGATCTGATGCGGATCGTGGAGGGCGTCAGCGGCAGCGTCGAGATGAGCGCCGTCCTGCGACTGCGCTTCGACTACGGCTCGATCGTCCCCTGGATGCGCCGCTCCGACGGGCATCGGGTCGCGATCGCCGGGCCCGACGCGGTCTGGCTGCGCAGCGACCCGCCCGTGAAGACCTGGGGCCAGCAGTTCTCCACCTGCTCCTCCTTCACCGTCACCGCCGGCGAGAAGGTCGCCTTCGTACTGACCTGGCATCCCTCGCACGAGCCGCGCCCCGACCTCGTCGACCCCCACGAAGCCCTGGAGCAGTCCCTCGCGGACTGGCGGGAGTGGGCGGCCCGCTGCACCTACCGGGGCCCGTACCGGGAGACGGTGATGCGCTCACTGATCACCCTCAAGGCGCTCACCTACGCCCCGACCGGCGGCATCATGGCCGCCCCGACCACCTCCCTGCCGGAGGAGGTCGGCGGCGTACGGAACTGGGACTACCGCGCCTGCTGGCTGCGGGACTCCTCCCTCACCCTCGGCGCGCTGCTCGCCGCCGGATACGTCGACGAGGCCCGCGCCTGGCGGGACTGGCTGCTGCGCTCCGTCGCGGGGGACCCGGCCGATCTGCAGATCATGTACGGACCGGCCGGGGAACGCCGGCTCCCCGAGACCACCCTGCCGTGGCTGCGGGGCTACGCCGACTCGGCTCCGGTCCGGACCGGGAACGCCGCCGTGGACCAGTTCCAGCTCGACGTGTACGGCGAGGTCATCGACTCGCTCCACCGCGCGCGTGAGGCCGGGATCCCGGCCGAGCGGCACGCCTGGAACCTCCAGCTGAGCCTGCTCGGCTTCCTCGAATCGACCTGGCGCGAGCCCGACGAGGGCCTGTGGGAGGTGCGCGGGCCGCGCCGCCACTTCACCCACTCGAAGGTGATGGCCTGGGTGGCGGCCGACCGGGCGGTCCGCACCCTGGAGGCGGACCCCTCGCTGCCGGGGGACGCGGCGCGGTGGCGGACGATGCGGGACGAGATCCACGCCCAGGTCTGCGCGAGGGCGTACGACCCCGCCCGGAACACCTTCACCCAGGCGTACGGCTCGCCGGAGCTGGACGCGGCGACCCTGCTGATCCCTCAGGTCGGCTTCCTGCCGCCGGACGACCCCCGGGTGGTGGGCACGGTGGACGCGGTCCGGGCGGAGCTGCTGCACGGCGGCTACGTACGCCGCTACAGCGCCGACTCGGGAGCGCTGGACGGCCTCCCGGGCCAGGAGGGCACCTTCCTGGTCTGCTCCTTCTGGCTGGCGGACGCGCTCCGGCTGATTGGCAGGCCCGAGGAGGCCAGGGAGCTCTTCGAGCGGCTGGTGACCCTGTGCAACGACGTGGGCCTGCTGGCCGAGGAGTACGACCCGGTGACCGACCGCCAGCTGGGCAACTTCCCGCAGGCCTTCAGCCACATCGGCCTGGTGGGCACGGCGCTCGCACTGGCCGCGGAGGAAGACGACCCGGCAGGATAGGCCCATGGATCTTGGACTGAAGGACCGTGTGTACGTGGTGACCGGGGCGACGCGGGGGCTCGGGCGGGCCTCGGCCGAAGCCCTGCTCGCCGAGGGGGCCAAGGTGCTCGTCACCGGGCGGGAGGAGAAGACCGTCGCCGAGGCCGTGGCCGAGCTGGGGCCCGGCGCCTCCGGGCTCGCCGCCGACAACACCGACCCCGGGACCCCGGCGCGGCTCATCGCCGAGGCGCGGACGCGGTTCGGCGGCTTCGACGGCATCCTCATCAGCGTGGGCGGCCCGGCCCCCGGTTTCGCCGCGGACAACACCGACGAGCAGTGGGCGGCCGCCTTCGACACCGTCTTCCTCGGGGCCGTACGGCTCGCCCGCGCGGCGGCCGAGACGCTCGGCGAGGGCGGGGTCATCGGCTTCGTCCTGTCGGGTTCGGTCCACGAGCCGATCCCCGGCCTGACCATCTCCAACGGACTCCGCCCCGGCCTCGCCGGCTTCGCGAAGTCCCTCGCCAACGACCTGGGCCCGCGCGGGGTGCGCGTCGTCGGGCTGCTGCCGAGCCGGATCGACACGGACCGGGTGCGTTCGCTGGACGCCCTCTCCGGCGACGCCGACGCCTCCCGCGCGGCCAACGAGGCGACCATCCCGCTGCGCCGCTACGGCACCCCGGCGGAGTTCGGGCGGACGGCCGCCTTCCTGCTCTCGCCGGCCGCCTCGTACCTCACCGGGCTGATGCTCCCGGTGGACGGCGGGGCCCGCAACGGCTTCTGAGGGCGCGGTGGGCCGGAGCACTCCCCGGCCCCCGCACCCCGGCCCGCCGTCAGGTCACCCGGCGGGCCCGGTGCTTGACCGCCCGCAGCCGCGCCTCGGTGGGCAGGGCGGCCAGGCCCGTGGACGTACGGGCATGGGCGAGCGCCCGGGTGCTGAGCGTCGTCAGGGCGTCCCCCGGTGAGGCGTACGGCTCCAGGTCGAGCGCGACCCGGGTCCTGGGGGCGCCGCGGCGGCCCGTGAGGGAGACCCTGGCCCGGGCGACGCCCTCCTGGGCCGTGGCGTCCGCCTCCAGGACGCCCTCCAGGGCCCGGCCGCGCAGGATCGCCTCCTCGCCGTCGCCGGTGTCGACGACGACCTCGGCGAGCCGGGCCCGCCGGAACTGGGCGACCAGCCACCACAGGGCGAGCAGGACGACGAGCCCGAGGACGGCGATGACCACCGGCCACCACCAGCCCTCGTCCCGCCGGCGCTGCCGGTCGGCGGTGGAGAGCAGCACGTCCGCGGGGCCCGACCAGGGCCACCAGGACGGTACGGACAGGTCGAGCGCGGCGGCGAGGACCGCCCCGCCGCCGACCACGAGAAGCAGCCCGGCGAGCCCGAGCAGGACGCGGTTGACGCGCCGGAGGACGACCCTCACCGGCTCACTCCTTTCCGGAGGACGACCCTCGGGGGGATCGTCCCTTCGAGGACGACGACCGTCACCGGCTCATCCCTTTCTGGGCGGCCGGGCCACCCGTACCGCCAGCGCGGGCGGGTGGGCGAGGCCGAGTTCGTCGACGCCGTCGGCGAGGGCCGTCTCCACGTCGGCGCGGACCTCGTCGAGCGCCCGGAAGTGCGAGACGGCCTTGACCGCGACCTTGGCGCGGCCGACGCGGACCCGGACGGACTGCACCCCGGAGACCTCCATGGCCCGGTCCCGCAGGGCGAGGGCGGCGGCCTCCCGGTCGAGTCCCGCCCGTACGTCGGCGTGCTCGCGGCGCATCGGGAGGACCTCACGCAGACCCGGGGTCACGGCCAGGACCAGGAGCCAGATGCCGAGGACGACCGCGAGGGCGGCGCCGAGGACGACCCAGGTGTCGTCGAGCGGCCGGGTCGCGAGGCCGTCGGCGAGTTCACGCCGCCAGGCCATGGCGTCGCGGTCGGCCCGTACGGCGGCCACGTCGTAGAGCAGGAGCCCGGCTCCGCCGAGGACCAGGGCGGCGAGCACGGCCGCGGGGATGCGGCGGACCGCCCAGAAGCGGCGGACGCGGGACGAGGGGACGGCGTCGGTCAGGACGGGGACGTCACCGGGGCCGGAGGCGCCGTCCTGACCGGGGTCGGGGCCGGGGTCCGGGGTCGCGGGCAGGTCGTCGGGGCCGGGCCCGGGGATGTCCGGGCCCGGGCCGGGGGCGGGGCTCGTCATGACAAGCGCCCCCTCGACGTTCCCTGCCGGGTGAGCGCGGAGTGGAGGCGTTCGACGTGGACCGTGACCTCGTGGACCTCCATGCCCACCAGTTCCTCCACGCGGGAGCGGACCCGGCCGCGCACGGCCCCGCACCGGCGCCCGAGGTCCGTGGGGTAGCCGAGTTCGAGACTCACCGCGACCCGGGCCACGTCCCGGTGGACGACGACCGAGGCGTGCGGCTTCGACCCGCCCTCCGGGACGGGTCCCGCGGCCTCCCTCGCCGCCTGCGCGGCGATCTTCGCGACGACCCGGTCGGCGATCCTGGTCGCCCCCCGGTCGCGCACCGGGCCCCGGGCGGCCAGGCGGGCTGCCACCCCCGTCACCGCCGCCGGTCGCCGCGGTCGCGGCCCCGGAACAGATCACCGGGTTCGAGGTCGCCGTCGAGGAAGCGGCCGGCCACGAAGCCGATCGCCCCCAAGGCCGCGACCAGCACAAACGCTCCGAAGCCGCCGAAGTATCCGGCGAAACCCAGAGCCATACCGGCCACCAGGCCGACCACAGCCATGCTCATTCCTGACCCCTTTCCGAGTCCTCCTGAGCTCCCTGGACAGAGCTGTCAGCGGCTACTGCAGCCGCGGTTCCGGCTCGTCCTCCTCCTCGTCGGGCAGCTTCACGTCGCTGACCGCGATGTTGACCTCGACGACCTCGAGGCCCGTCATGCGCTCCACGGCCGTGATGACGTTCTCCCGGACGTCGCCGGCGACGTCCGCGATGGAGACGCCGTAATCGACGACGATCTCCAGGTCGAGCGCGGTCTGGACCTCGCCGACCTCGGCCTTCACCCCTCGGGTGACATTCGACTTGCTGCTGCCCCCGCCGGGTACCCGGTCGCGGACGGCCCCGAAGGTACGGGAGAGGCCGCTGCCCATCGCGTGGACGCCTTCGACGTCACGGGCGGCGAGTCCGGCGATCTTCTCGACGACGCCGTCGGCGATCGTGGTCCGGCCCCGGGAGGCGGGAGCACCGCCGCCCCGCTTGGTGATCGAGGTCCGGCGCGGTTCGTCGCCGCCGGAGTCGCTGGAGTGAATGGTTTCCGTCATTACGTTTCGCCCCTTCTGGGATATTTCGGGGTTCTTCGCCCACACTAAGGGCGCTTACCCCGTCTCGCCCCGGGGATACGGCAGGCTGGGGCAATGACGACGGGTGACGGTTGGACGGCGGCGGTGCGGGACCGCCTCGCTCCGGGCAGGCTGCTGCCGCTCGGAGCGGCGGCGGAGGAGGCGTGGATCACCGAGCGCGCGGTGCGCGGGGTACTCGCGCGTGCGGCGGCGTCGGTACGGGGTGTGGTGCCGGGTGACCTACGGATCCGTCCGGCGGACCCGGAGCCCGCGCCGGACGGGGACCGGGGCGCGGAGCCGGGCGGGCTCCGGGGGGCGGATGCGGGCGCGGAGCCGGGCTCCGAGTCGGGGGCCGAGTCGGGGGCCGTACGCGTCTCGGTCTCGTTCGGCGCGGTGGCCGGGCGCGCGCTCCCCGAGCTCGGCGAGGAGCTGCGGGCGGTGCTGATCACGGCGGCCGAGGACGGGATCGGGCTCGTGGTCGCGGCCGTGGACCTGCGCGTGACGGATCTTCTCGACGCGGCGCCGGAGCCGGCCCCCGCCGCTCCCCCGCCCGGCCGGACCTCCCCGGCGACGGACGACCCGGCCGCGCTCGCGGCGCTCGGGGTCGCGGGTGTCGCGGGAGTGACGGACACGCTGGGGCCGCCGGTGCGCCGGAGCGCCGACGGGGTGCGGGTGGAGGTGGCCGTGACGTCCGGCGCCCGCCCGCTGGACGTGGCCCGCTCCGTACGCACGGCGGTGACCGCGGTCGCCCCGGAGGGGGCCGCGGTCACGGTCGTGGTGTCGGAACTGCGCTAGTGCGCGTCGGGACGCCGCCGGTGCGCGTATGGGCGGATGCCGGTACGCGGGCGCCGGTCGTCATGGGCGCACGTGCGCACGCGCGCCGGAGTCAGTCGCCGAGGCCCGCGAGGTCGCGCAGGCGACGGGCCTGCGCGGCGCGCTCGGCGACGCGCTGCTCCTCGTACGAGCGGCCCGAGGCGCCCCGGAGGAGCGCCTTGGTCTCGGTGACCGCGTCGCGCGGCGCCGCGAGCAGGGCGGCGCCGAGGTCCCGTACCGCCGCGTCGAGCTCGTCGGCGGGCACGGAGAGGTTGGCGAGACCGATGCGCTCGGCCTCCTCCGCGTGGACGAAGCGTCCGGTGGCGCAGATCTCCAGCGCGCGTGCGTAGCCGACGAGCGAGACGAGCGGCTGCGTCCCGGTCAGGTCCGGGACGAGGCCCAGGCTGGTCTCGCGCATGGCGAACTGCACGTCCTCGGCGACGACCCGCAGGTCGCAGGCGAGAGCGAGCTGGAAGCCCGCGCCGATGGCGTGCCCCTGTACGGCCGCGATCGACACGATGTCGCTACGGCGCCACCAGGTGAACGCCTCCTGGTACTCGGCGATGACCGCGTCGAGGTCCCCGTCGGAACCGCGCGCGAGATCGATGAAGGACGGCTCTCCGTCGAAGCCCTCGGGCGTGAACGCCTGCCGGTCGAGTCCGGCGGAGAAGGACTGTCCCTCACCGCGCAGAACGACGACCCGCACATTGCCGGGCAACGACCGTCCGGCTTCTGACAACGCCCGCCACAGAGCGGGAGACTGAGCGTTGCGCTTCGCCGGATTGGTCAGGGTCACCGTGGCAACGGCGTCCTCGACGGTGAGCCGTACACCGTCCTTGTCGAATACGAGCTCAGAGTCGTCGAGCGTAGTCATGGGGCGCCTCCGGTTCCGGTGCAGCACTGCATCCGATGCTAAGTGACTGCACAGTAACCACCTGGCCGGTCCGAAGACCGACCGGGTGGCCACCGAGAGACCCGGTGGCCCGGTCGAGCCGCCCCGATGTCAGGCCGAGGCGGTCTTCTTGCCCCGTGTCGCTCCGCCGCGTCCACGCAGCGTGACTCCGGACTCGCTCAGCATCCGGTGGACGAATCCGTAGGAGCGGCCCGTTTCCTCGGCCAGCGCCCGGATACTCGCACCGGAGTCGTACTTCTTCTTCAGGTCTGCCGCGAGCTTGTCGCGCGCGGCGCCGGTCACCCGGCTGCCCTTCTTCAGAGTCTCGGCCACCCGTGCCTCCTCATGGGAAGTGCGCTCTGGACTTCTCATGATCACCCCTCTCGTCCGTCCTGGCCACCCATTCGACAAGGTCCATGCCGCCGGGTTTGTGGACGAGCGCGCCACCGTCACGACCGGAAGCTCAAATTCCGGTGAGCCGGAAACACCCCTCCGTACCGTGCGGCACGGGAAGTACCAGGTCAGCGATACGGGGGGGAACACACGTACGGCGCGGGTCTGCCGGAAGGATTCGGCAGAGCACCGCGCCGGGGGGTACGAGACGCCCTCACTCAGATGAAGGATCACCCATGAGCCGAATGATCCAGTCCTGAATGATCACTCGGCCGTCACGGGGTCAGGCGAGCGCGACCAGGTCCGCGTAGTCCGGGCCCCACAGGTCCTCGACGCCGTCGGGGAGCAGGATGATCCGCTCCGGCTCCAGCGCGTCGACCGCGCCCTCGTCGTGGGTGACGAGGACGACGGCACCCTTGTACGTCCGCAGGGCCCCGAGGATCTCCTCGCGGCTGGCCGGGTCCAGGTTGTTCGTCGGCTCGTCCAGGAGCAGCACGTTCGCCGAGGAGACGACCAGGGTGGCCAGGGCCAGCCGGGTCTTCTCGCCGCCGGAGAGGACCCCGGCGGGCTTGTCGACGTCGTCGCCGGAGAAGAGGAACGAACCGAGCGTCTTGCGGACCTGCACGAGGTCGAGGTCGGGCGCGGCCGAGCGCATGTTCTCCAGGACGCTGCGCTCGGGGTCGAGCGTCTCGTGCTCCTGGGCGTAGTAGCCGAGCTTGAGGCCGTGGCCCGGGGTGACCTCGCCCGTGTCGGCCTTCTCGGCGCCGGCGAGCAGCCGGAGCAGCGTCGTCTTGCCCGCGCCGTTGAGCCCGAGGATGACGACGCGCGAGCCCTTGTCGATCGCGAGGTCCACATCCGTGAAGATCTCGAGCGAACCGTAGGACTTGGAGAGTCCCTCGGCCGTGAGCGGGGTCTTGCCGCAGGGCGCCGGCTCGGGGAAGCGGAGCTTGGCGACCTTGTCGGAGGCCCGCACCGCCTCCAGGCCGGAGAGCAGTCGCTCGGCGCGCTTGGCCATGTTCTGCGCGGCCACGGTCTTGGTGGCCTTGGCGCGCATCTTGTCGGCCTGCGAGTTGAGGGCGGCGGCCTTCTTCTCGGCGTTCTGGCGCTCGCGCTTGCGGCGCTTCTCGTCGGCCTCGCGCTGCTGCTGGTAGAGCTTCCAGCCCATGTTGTAGACGTCGATCGTGGAGCGGTTGGCGTCCAGGTAGAAGACCTTGTTGACCACGGTCTCGACGAGGTCGACGTCGTGGGAGATCACGATGAAGCCGCCGCGGTAGCTCTTCAGGTAGTCGCGCAGCCAGACGATGGAGTCGGCGTCGAGGTGGTTGGTCGGCTCGTCGAGCAGGAGCGTGTCGGCGTCCGAGAAGAGGATCCGGGCGAGCTCGACACGGCGGCGCTGACCGCCGGAGAGGGTGTGCAGCGGCTGGCCGAGGACCCGGTCGGGCAGGCCGAGGGCGGCGGCGATGGTGGAGGCCTCGGCCTCGGCCGCGTACCCGCCCTTGGTCAGGAACTCGGTCTCCTGGCGCTCGTACTGCTTCATCGCCTTGTCGCGGGTGCCGCCGGAGCCGGTGGCGATGCGCTCCTCGTTCATCCGCATCTTCTTGATGAGGACGTCGAGGCCGCGGGCCGAGAGGATGCGGTCGCGGGCGAGCACGTCGAGGTCGCCGGTGCGCGGGTCCTGCGGGAGGTAGCCGACCTCGCCGGAGCGGGCGATCTGGCCGGCGGCGGGGACGCCCTCGCCCGCGAGGCACTTGGTGAGCGTGGTCTTGCCCGCTCCGTTGCGACCGACGAGGCCGATGCGGTCGCCCTTGGCGACACGGAAGGAAGCGGACTCGATGAGGACACGGGCGCCGGCGCGCAGCTCGATGCCGGAAGCGGTGATCACGGACAGACTCCAGGGCGGTGGGAAACGGCGGAAGGACGGCTGATGAAGGCTTCGACGCCGCTAATGCACGGGGAGAATGGCCATACGGCCAGTCTAACGGGCCCCTGCAACTGCTTTTCGGCCACAAGGGGGCTCAGGGGCGCGATCAGAGTTTTCTCACATATCCGCTGATGCTTGACAAAACGGGCGAGGGCTGGAAGACCGTCCGATACTCGGCGCAGGGCGGCGGCCTCTGCCGCGGCAGTGACGCGGAGGGTGGTGGACCGTGCAGTTCGACGACGACGCCGATCTGGACACCTCGGAGGTCAAGGACGTCCGGGGCAGCCGCGTCCCGGGCGGCAGGGCGACCGTCGGCGGCGGCATCATCGGACTCATCGCGCTGGTCCTGGGCGTGCTCTTCGGGGTGGGGCCGGACCAGCTCGGGCTCTCCGGGGGCGGCGACGAACCGGTGGCCAGCTCCTCCTCGGCGGCGCAGGTGGACCGGAGCTGCAAGAAGGGCTCGGACGCCAACACCCGCGAGGACTGCCGGATCGTCGCCGTCGTCAACAGCGTCCAGGACTTCTGGCGGGGCGAGTACGCGCGCCGGGGCGGCACCTACGGGAGCGCCGCCACCGTGGTGTTCAGCCAGCGGGTCCCGACCGCGTGCGGCTCGGCGACCTCGGCGGTGGGGCCCTTCTACTGCCCGGGCGACCGGCAGGTCTATCTGGACCTGGGCTTCTTCGACGAGCTGCGGAGCACGTTCGGGGCGACCGGCGGACCCTTCGCCCAGGCGTACGTGGTGGCGCACGAGTACGGCCACCACGTCCAGAACCTGATGGGGACGCTGAGCCGCGCCCAGGACGGACGGACCGGAGCGAACTCCAACGCCGTACGGGTCGAGCTCCAGGCCGACTGCTACGCCGGGGTGTGGGCACGGCACGCCACGACCACGCCCGACGACCGGACGGGCCGCCCCCTCCTCACCCGGCTGACCGAAGCGGACATCCGGGACGGCCTGGACGCGGCGGCCGCGGTCGGCGACGACCGTATCCAGGAGAGGTTCCAGGGCCGGGTGACCCCGGAGAACTGGACCCACGGCTCCGCGGCCCAGCGCCGGCAGTGGTTCTCCGAGGGCTACCGGACCGGCGACATGGCCCGGTGCGACACCTTCCGCTGAGTTGCCGGTGGGGACTGCCAGACTGAGACCCGCGTCACATCCGGCTGATTCGAAGGGAAGTGATCGGGATGGCTGAGGCCCCCCACATCTGTCCGGCGCTGACGTACGAGGACGCGAAGGCGGCGATCACCCAGCTCACGGAGGGCTTCGGCTTCACCGCGACCGCCGTGTACGAGGGCGAGGACGGGCTGGTCGCGCATGCCGAGCTCGCGTACGGGAACGGCATGGTGATGCTCGGCAGCAAGGGCACCGGCAGCGAGTTCGACAAGCTGATGGCCGGCGCGGGCCCGGCGGGCGTCTTCGTGCACGTGGACGACGTCGACGAGCATCACGCGCGGGCGGTGGCCCACGGCGTCGAGATCGTGATGCCGCCCAAGGACCAGGAGTACGGCTCGCGGGACTACACGGCCCGGGACGTCGAGGGCAACATCTGGAGCTTCGGGACGTACACCCCCGGCGCCGCGGAGTAGCCGGGCGCCGGGCGGGGGCGCACGCCCCTCGTCACGCTCCCCCGGTGTGGACCTGGAACGCGGCCCTGCGGACCGCCTTGGCCAGGGCCGGGTCCGGATGGGCGGCGGCGAGGGCGACCAGGACCTGGACCGTACGGGGATGACCGACGGCCCGGACCTCGTCGAGCAGCGCCGGGACGGTGCCCTGCACCGCCGAGTCGAGGTGCCGGACGAGCAGCGCGCTCTCACCGTGGTCGGCGACGGCCGCCGCCGTGTCCACCCAGAGCCAGGTGGACTCCTCGCGGGTGAGGACCTCCTGGGCGTCGTCGGGGTCGGCGCCCTCGTACTCCGCCAGCCAGAGCAGCGCGTACGGGCGCAGGGACGGCTCAGCGACGGTGGCCCGCACCTCCGCCTCGGCGGGGGCGCCGACCACCCGGAGCGCCTCGAAGGCGAGCCCGCGCAGCAGCGCGTCCTCGCCCCGGGCGACGGCGAGCAGCTCGGCCACGGCGCTGGACAGGGTGCGGGCCGCGAGCCAGGCGCGGTACTCGGCGCGGGCCGGGCCGGGGGTCAGCCGGGCGCAGCCGCGGAGCATGTCCTCGGCGGACTGCTCGATGTTCCCGGCGGGGCTCTGCGCGGCGACGCAGATCTGCTCCAGCTTGACCCAGACCGCCCAGTTGCCGAGCGGGGTCAGGGTGGCGTGACGCCCCTCCGCGCCGGGGTCCAGGGTGAGCGCGCCGACGGCCGCCAGGCCTTCGAGGGCCCAGTCGAGGAGGGCCGGGAGCCCGTCGGTGCCGTGGTCCGGGCCGGGGACGCCCGCGGCCTCGGGGGCCGGTCCGGCGACCGGGACCTCGCAGCGCTCCTCCCGCAGCTCCTCGACGCGCTGGCCGAGCAGGTCGAGGAGGGCGGGGACGAGCACCGGGCCCTGGGAGAGCTGAAGCAGCGAGAGCACCTGCGGGACGGCCTCGACGACCTCGGCGACGGCGCTCGGCGCGACCCCCTCGGGGGCCGGGTGCACCAGGGACCAGGCGTCGAAGAGGGCGACCCAGCCGCGCAGCACGGCGGAGTCGTCGCGGTCCCAGGCGTGCAGCCGCCAGCCGGGGCGGGCGGTGTCGCCGTGGAGCTCCACGAGTCCGGCGAGCCGGGCTCGGTCCCAGCCGGCGCTGATCTGGCCGGGGGTCAGGTCGAGTGCGGCGGCGGCCCGTTCCTGGGCGGTGACGGGTCCGGGGCCGCTGCGGAGGGCCGCTCCGGCGCCGCGCTCGACGGCGGCCCAGCGGGCGATCCGTACGGCGTCGGCGAGGACGTGCCGGGCCTGGCGGGCGAGTTCCGCGCGGGGCGGAGTGCCCTCGGGCGGCCGCGGCGCCGGCCGGGTGCGCCGGGTCGTCACGGCCCGTCGGGCGGTGGCCAGGGCCCGCGGGCGGACGAGTCGGAGTCTGGAGTTGCGCGCCAATGGTTCATCGGGCTTTCGAGACGTCACGGGGGCAGTCTTCCCGCTGACGGCCCGAAAGCCCAATCGGAATCGGCCGCCCCGTCGGAACGGGCGGGGGGACGGGCGGGAGAGAGGAGGGCGTGAGGTCTCAGAGGAGGGGGGTGAGGAAGCGGCGGAGAGCCTCCTCGTAGCGGACCGGGTCGGCGTTCCACATCGCCGCGTGCGGGGCGTGCCGCACGGTCTGGAGGGTGACCAGATCGGGGCGGCGGGAGGCGAGTTCGACGGACTTCTCCCAGGGGGAGACCGTGTCGTCGGGGCCGTGGAAGAGCAGGACGGGGACGCGCAGGGCGCCCGGCTCGGAGACGTCCTGGAGCAGGTCGCCGCCGTGGGCCCCGATCCTGCCCTGGGCCGCGCGGACGGCGAGCGGGAGCAGCGGGCCGGGGACGTGACGGGCCGCGGCGAGGTTGCGGAGGGTGGCCTCCCAGTCCAGGACCGGGGAGTCGAGGACGAGGCCGCTGATCCGGTCGCGTACGCCCGATTCGGCCGCGGCGCGCAGGGCCATCGAGGCCCCGGTCCCCCAGCCGTGCAGGACGACCTTGGTCGCGCCCCTGCGGACGGCGTAGCGGATGGCGGCGTCGACGTCGCGCCACTCCGAGTCGCCGAGGTGGATCAGGCCGTCCGGGGAGGCGGGTGCCCCCTCGTCGCCGCGGTAGGCGGGGACGAGGACGGGGATCTTGCGGAGGTTGAAGAAGGGGACGACGTTCAGCGGGTGCTCGCGGGTGGTGCCGAGGCCGTGCAGGGCGATCACCCAGGTGGTGCGGGGGGCGGCCACCAGCCAGGCCGGCAGGGGGCCGAGCTCGCCGGGGATCTCGACGTCCTCGTGGGCGAGCCCGAGGGCGCTGATCGGGGTGCCGACGTGCAGCCCGGGGGTGAAGCGGACGCGGGCGCCGGGGCCGAGCACTCCGAGCTCGACCCGTTCCAGCCGCCGGACGGCGGTGTCGGCGGTGTGCGGGACCCGGTCGAGGACGGGGCCGACGACGGCGTGCAGGCCGTGGCCCTCGATCCCGTACGTACCGGGGCGCAGCGAGGCGAGGCTGCGGGTGAGGGTGATCCGCTCGGGGGCCGTCGCGTGCACGGTGAGTTTGGGATCCCCGGGCAGGGGACGTCCGGACGGCGCCCTGAGGGCGACGTCGCTGGCGTACCGGCCGGCCGCGATCACGGCCGCGCCGACACCGAGCAGAGTGGTGACGGCCGCTGCCGTCGCTGTAGCCGGGCGCACGCTCCCAGTCTCGGCAGGGTGGGGGCGACCTGCCACCGGACGGACCCGGCCGGGGGGGACCGGGAGTCGGACGGGGGCCGGCGAGGGGGGTGACCGGGAGTCGGACGGGGGCCGGCCGGGGGCGTCGGCGGGTACCTCGGGGACCCCCTGGGGAGTGACATGGGTCTCCTCGGCGGGGTCCCCCGGTCGGATGGTTCGTTCCAGGGAGCGGAACCGGGTGACGGCGGAGGAACCGGGGCAGGTCGCACGTGCCCTGTGATGGCCCGTATTACCCGGGGTTGCGGGGTGACCGCATCGTGGACACCCGGCCCTCCGGGACGCTAAGCGGAATCACTTGACACCGGATAGGGACACCACGCCGCCCGGCCCAGTTCACCTTCCGTTCACCCAGGTTGCTTACGTTCGGCTTGCCACTGACGTCAAACGATTGCCTGGGTAAATGGAACACATCACGCTGCTGCTCGCCATTGTGGTCGTGACAGCTCTCGTGTTCGATTTCACGAACGGTTTCCACGACACCGCCAACGCGATGGCCACGACCATCTCGACCGGTGCGCTCAAGCCGAAGACGGCGGTGGCCATGTCCGCCGTGCTGAACCTCGTCGGCGCGTTTCTGTCCGTGGAGGTCGCCAAGACGATCTCCGGCGGGATCATCAACGAAGAGGGCATTCGTACAGAGGTGATCTTCGCCGCGCTGGTCGGCGCCATCCTCTGGAATCTGCTGACCTGGCTGCTCGGACTGCCGTCCAGCTCCTCGCACGCCCTCTTCGGCGGCCTCATCGGCGCCGCGGTCATGTCGGCCGGCTGGTCGGCCGTGAACGGCTCCACCATCGTCACCAAGGTCCTCATCCCCGCCGTCGCCGCGCCGCTGGTCGCCGGCCTCGCCGCGATGCTGGCCACCAAGCTGACGTACAGGATCGGCGCCAAGACCGACGAGAAGCACACCGCCAAGGGCTACCGGGTCGGCCAGATCGCCTCCGCCGGTCTCGTCTCCCTCGCCCACGGCACCAACGACGCCCAGAAGACGATGGGCATCATCACCCTGGCACTGGTCACCGGCGGCGTCCTCGCCCCCGGCTCCAACCCGCCCCTGTGGGTCATCGTCTCCGCCGGTGTCGCGATCGCCCTCGGCACCTACCTCGGTGGCTGGCGCATCATCCGCACCATGGGCAAGGGCCTCACCGACCTCCGGCCGCAGCAGGGCTTCGCCGCCCAGACCAGCGCCGCGACGGTCATCCTGGCCTCCTCGCACCTCGGCTTCTCCCTCTCCACCACCCAGTCCTGCTCGGGTGCCGTGATGGGCGCCGGTCTCGGCCGCAAGGGCGGTGTCGTCCGCTGGTCGACCGCGACCCGGATGTTCGTCGCCTGGGGTCTGACCCTGCCCGCCGCGGGTCTGGTCGGCGCCGGTGCCGAGTTCCTCACCAAGCAGGGCCCCTGGGGCATCGCCGCCGTCGCGGTCCTCCTGGTCGGCGGCTCGGGCGTCATCTGGTCGCTGTCCCGCCGCAAGCCGGTCGACCACAACAACGTCACCGACGACGACCTCGACGCCGAGCCTGCGGGTGTCGTGACCACCGCCATCGCGGCCGTCACCCCGCCGCCGGCCGCCGGTTCCGTCGCCGCCGTCGCGGACGAGGACCTCAAGACCACCATCCCCGCGCCGGTTCCCACCGACCCGGCCGCTCCCCCGGCTCCCGCCGCAGCGGTGTAAGGAACGAACCACATGAAGATCGACTGGGCAGCTCTCGGCTCCGTCTTCGGAGTCAGCCTCGTGGCGACCCTCGCGCTCGTGGGCCTCTTCACCCTCGGCATCATCGGCCTCTCCAAGCAGGAGCAGGCCGCCGCCCAGGGAGGCTCCGCCGCGATGGCCCGCACCGGCGCCTACGCCTGCTTCGGCCTCTGCCTCGCGGCGGTCGCGTACGGCATCTACCTGATCGTCGCCTGACGGTCCTCGGGATCCCGGCCGGGCGGTCCGCACCTTCGGGTGCGGGCCGCCCGGCCGTCGCATGTCCCGCGCCGTGTTTGTGGTGCTTCGCACAGTGACCCGACGCAGGTCAAGGGTGAGTTGACGGGTGTTCTCGGGCCGTGGTGGACTGCCGAGGCCATTACGGCGGCAGTAGAGGAAGTCCGGTGCGAATCCGGCGCGGTCCCGCCACTGTGACCGGATCCGAAGGGTCCGGGAGTCAGGAACTCTCGCCGCCGGTCACGTCGATCCAGGGCGCGGACCCTGAGTGAGGACATAGCGCCATGCCCGGCCGCGGCCGCAGCGTATCCAGAGCCACCGGTGTCTTCGCCTACGGCGCGGCCCTCGGCCTCGCCGTCGACCAGCTCGTCGGCGACCCCCGCCGCGGCCACCCCGTCGCCGTGTTCGGCCGGGCCGCCGCCGCCGTCGAGGAGCGCCTCCACCACGACCACCGCGGCTGGGGCGCCCTGCACACCGCCGTCTGCGCCGGCTCCACCGCGGCCCTGGGCGTGCTCGCCGCACGGGCCGTACGGAACCGGCCGGCCGCCGCCGTCGCCCTGACCGCCGCCTCCGTCTGGGCCGTCGTCGGCGGTACGACCCTGGGCCGGGAGGCCCGCGCCATCGGCGGGGCGCTCGCCGCCGGGGACCTGGACGTGGCCCGGGAGCGGCTGCCGCATCTGTGCGGCCGCGATCCGCAGTCCCTGGACGGACCGGCGATGGCCCGCGCGGTCGTCGAATCGGTCGCCGAGAACACCTCGGACGCCGTGGTCGGCGCCCTCTTCTGGGGCGCCGTCGCCGGCGTGCCCGGCCTCGTCGCCTTCCGGGCCGTCAACACCCTCGACGCGATGGTCGGCCACAAGTCGCCCCGCCACCGCCGCTTCGGCTGGGCCTCGGCCCGGCTCGACGACGTGGCCGGCTGGCCCGGGGCCCGGCTGACGGCCGCCCTCGCGACCGTCGCCGGCGGGAACCCGCGCGGAGCCGTACGGGCCTGGCGGGCGGACGCGGCGCAGCACCCCAGCCCCAACGCGGGCCCGGTCGAGGCCTCCTTCGCGGGCGCGCTCGGCGTACGGCTCGGGGGCACCCTCTCGTACGGCGGGCGGGTCGAACACCGGCCGGTGCTGAACGGGGCGGGGCGGCCCGTCGAGGTCGCCGACATCGACCGGGCGGTACGGCTGTCGCGGCGGATCACCGGACTCACTCTGGCCGCCTGTGTGGGCGGCCGCATGATCATCGGCGCCCTGGGGGCCCGGAAGCGGAGGAACGCATGAGGGGTGGGGGGCTGCTGGTCGCCGGCACCACGTCCGACGCCGGCAAGAGCGTCGTGACGGCCGGCATCTGCCGCTGGCTGGTCCGCAAGGGCATCAAGGTGGCGCCGTTCAAGGGACAGAACATGTCCCTCAACTCCTTCGTGACCCGCGAGGGCGCCGAGATCGGGCGGGCCCAGGCCATGCAGGCGCAGGCCGCCCGCGTCGAGCCGACCGCGCTCATGAACCCGGTGCTGCTCAAGCCCGGCAGCGACCGCTCCAGCCAGGTCGTCCTGATGGGCAAGCCGGTCGGCGAACTGAGCGCCCGCGGGTACCACGGGGGCCGGCAGAAGGAGCTCTTCGAGCCGGTGATGGCGTGCCTGGAGGAGCTGCGGAGCACCTACGACGCCGTGATCTGCGAGGGCGCGGGCAGCCCGGCCGAGATCAACCTGCGGCGCACCGACATCGTGAACATGGGCATCGCACGGGCCGCCCGGCTGCCCGTGGTCGTGGTCGGGGACATCGACCGGGGCGGGGTCTTCGCCCAGTTCTTCGGCACGACGGCGCTGCTCGCCCCCGAGGACCAGGAGCTCGTCGCCGGCTACCTGGTGAACAAGTTCCGCGGCGACGTGACCCTGCTGGAGCCCGGACTCGACATGCTCCACGGGCTCACCGGGCGCCGGACCTTCGGCGTGCTGCCGTACGCGCACGGGCTCGGCATCGACGAGGAGGACGGCCTGCGGGTCTCCCTCCGGGGCGCGGTGCGGGAGTCCGTCGTCGCACCGCCGGTCGGCGCGGACGTGCTGCGGGTCGCGGTCTGCGCCGTACCGCTGATGTCCAACTTCACGGATGTGGACGCGCTGGCGGCCGAGCCGGGTGTGGTCGTGCGGTTCGTCGACCGGGCCGAGGAGCTCGTCGACGCGGATCTGGTCGTGGTGCCCGGCACGCGCGGCACGGTCAAGGCCCTCGCCTGGCTGCGGGAACGCGGTCTCGCCGACGCGCTGACGCGGCGCGCGGCCGAGGGACGGCCCGTGCTCGGCGTCTGCGGCGGCTTCCAGATCTTCGGCGAGCACATCGAGGACGAGGTCGAGTCCCGGGCCGGAGCCGTCGACGGGCTCGGTCTGCTGCCCGTACGGGTCCGCTTCGCGCGCGAGAAGACCCTCGCCCGGCCGGTCGGCTCGGCGCTCGGGGAACGGGTCGAGGGATACGAGATCCACCACGGCGTCGCCGATGTGCGGGGCGGGGAGCCCTTCCTCGACGGGTGCCGGGTGGGGTCCGTCTGGGGCACCCACTGGCACGGCTCCCTGGAGAGCGACGGGTTCCGGCGGGCGTTCCTGCGGGAGGTCGCGGCGGCTGCGGGACGGCGGTTCGTCCCGGCGCCGGACACGTCGTTCGAGGCGCTGCGGGAGGAACAGCTGGACCGGCTGGGCGACCTGATCGAGGAGCACGCGGACACCGACGCGCTGCTGCGGCTCATCGAGGAGGGGGCTCCGGCGGGGCTGCCGTTCGTGCCGCCGGGAGCGCCGTGACGCGGGGCCGTCCTTCGGGACATCAGCGAATCGAACTCGAGGAAAGGACCACCCGATGAGCACCCGGTATCCGTTCACCGCCGTCGTCGGTATGGACGACCTGCGGCTCGCGCTGCTGCTCAACGCCGTCAGCCCGGCCGTGGGCGGTGTGCTGGTCCGTGGCGAGAAGGGCACCGCCAAGTCCACGGCCGTCCGGGCGCTCGCCGAGCTGCTGCCCGCCGTGCCCGTGGTCACCGGCTGCCGGTTCAGCTGCGATCCGGGCTCGCCCGACCCCGGCTGCCCCGACGGGCCCCACGAGACCGGGCCCGGGAGCGAGCGGGCCGCCCGTATGGTCGAGCTGCCCGTCGGCGCCTCCGAGGACCGGCTCGTCGGCTCCCTCGACATCGAGAAGGCGCTCAGCGAGGGGGTCAAGGCCTTCGAGCCCGGACTGCTCGCCGCCGCCCACCGGGGCATTCTCTATGTCGACGAGGTCAATCTGCTCAGCGACCACCTCATCGACCATCTGCTCGACGCCGCCGCCATGGGCTCCTCCTACGTCGAACGCGAAGGCGTCTCCGTGCGGCACGCCGCACGGTTCCTGCTCGTCGGCACGATGAACCCCGAGGAGGGCGAGCTCCGGCCGCAGCTGCTCGACCGGTTCGGACTGACCGTCGAGGTCGCCGCGTCCCGCGAGCCCGAGCAGCGGGTCGAGGTCGTCAGGCGACGCCTCGCCTTCGAGGACGACCCCGCCGCCTTCGCCGCCCGCTGGGCCGACGAGGAGACCGCGCTGCGCGGCCGGATCACCGCCGCCCGCGCCCTGCTGCCCCGGGTGACCCTCGGCGACGCCGTGCTGCTCCAGATCGCCGCCACCTGCGCCGCCTTCGAGGTGGACGGCATGCGCGCCGACATCGTCATGGCCAGGGCCGCGACCGCGCTCGCCGCCTGGGCCGGCCGCACCGAGGTCACCTCCGAGGACGTGCGGCAGGCCGCGCTCCTCGCCCTCCCCCACCGGCGGCGGCGCTCCCCCTTCGACGCGCCCGGCCTCGACGAGGACAAGCTCGACGAGACCCTTGAGCAGTTCAGGGGAGACCCGGAGGAGGACCCCGAGCCCGAGGGGCCCGGGGACGGCGGTCCCGACGGGGGCGGCCCCGGTGACAACGGTCCCGAGGACGGGGGTCCCGAGGACGGGGGTCCCGGTGACGGAGGTCCCGGCGGGGGTGTTCCGCCGCAGGCCGACGGACCCGCCGTGGAGAACCCGCCCGCTCCCGAGGCTCCCTCCTCGCCCGACGAGGCGCCCTCGCCCGCGCCTCGGACAGCCGGTTCCGGGGAGCGGGCCGCCGTCGCCGCCTCCGAGCCCTTCCGCACCAAGGTGCTCAGCGTGCCCGGTCTCGGCCAGGGCGCGGCCGGGCGCCGCTCCCGGGCCCGCACCGAGCACGGCCGTACCACCGGCTCCGTACGCCCCCGGGGCGCGCTGACCAAGCTGCACCTGGCCGCGACCGTGCAGGCCGCCGCGCCGCACCAGAAGACCCGCGGGCGGACCGGGCCCGGCCTGGTCGTCCGCCGGGACGACCTGCGGCAGGCGACCCGGGAGGGACGCGAGGGCAACCTCGTGCTCTTCGCCGTGGACGCCTCCGGCTCGATGGCGGCGCGGCAGCGGATGAGCGCGGTGAAGGGCGCCGTCCTCTCCCTGCTGCTCGACGCCTACCAGCGGCGCGACAAGGTCGGCCTGATCACCTTCCGGGGCCGCGACGCCGAGGTCGCGCTGCCGCCGACCTCGTCCGTGGACGCGGCCGCCGCCCGGCTCGAGAAGCTTCCGACCGGCGGCCGGACCCCGCTGTCGGCCGGGCTGCTCAAGGCCCACGACGTCCTGCGGATCGAGCGTCTGCGGGACCCCTCGCGCCGCCCGCTGCTCGTCGTCGTGACCGACGGCCGGGCGACCGGCGGCGGCGCCGACCCGGTGGCGCTCGCCGCCCGCGCGGCGCGGCTGCACGCCGCCGAGGGCACGGCCTGTGTGGTCGTGGACTGCGAGACCGGACCCGTCCGGCTCGGGCTCGCCCGGGAACTCGCCCGTGAACTCGGCGGCACCGCCGTCACCTTGGACGAGCTGCGCGCCGACTCGATCGCCGGCCTCGTCCGGGACGTACAGGGAAACCGGAAGACCACTGCCAGGAGGGCCGCTTAATGCCGCAGGGACAGCCGACCGCCGTACCCGACGACGGTCTCACCACCCGTCAGCGCCGCAACCGCGCGCTGGTGATGGTGCACACGGGCGTCGGCAAGGGGAAGTCGACCGCCGCGTTCGGCATGGCGCTCCGCGCCTGGAACCAGGGCTGGCCGATCGGGGTGTTCCAGTTCGTCAAGTCCGCCAAGTGGAAGGTCGGCGAGGAGAACGCCCTCAAGGCGCTCGGCGAGACCGGCAAGGGCGGCACGGTCACCTGGAACAAGATGGGTGAGGGCTGGTCCTGGATCCAGCGCGAGGTCGCCGAGGGCGAGCAGTCGCACGAGGAGAAGGCCCGCGAGGGCTGGGAGCAGGTCAAGCGGGACCTCGCCGAGGAGAAGTACAAGTTCTACGTCCTCGACGAGTTCGCCTATCTGCTGCACTGGGGCTGGATCGACACCGCGGAGGTCGTCGAGGTGCTGCGCGACCGTCCCGGCCACCAGCACGTCGTCATCACCGGCCGCAACGCGCCGCAGGAGCTCGTCGACTTCGCGGATCTCGTCACCGACATGTCCAAGGTCAAGCACCCGATGGACGCCGGTCAGAAGGGCCAGCGGGGCATCGAGTGGTAGCACGTCTCGTCATCGCCGCGCCCTCGTCGGGCGCGGGCAAGACCACGGTCGCGACCGGCCTGATGGCCGCGTTCGCCGGCCGTGGTCTGGCCGTCTCCCCGCACAAGGTCGGACCGGACTACATCGACCCCGGCTACCACGCGCTCGCGACGGGGCGGCCGGGCCGCAACCTCGACGCGTACATGTGCGGGACGGGGCTGGTCGCGCCGCTCTTCGAGCACGGCGCGCGCGGGTGCGACCTGGCCGTGGTCGAGGGGGTCATGGGCCTGTACGACGGGGCCGCCGACCAGGGCGAACTCGCCTCCACCGCGCAGGTGTCGAAGCTGCTCAAGGCGCCGGTGGTGCTCGTCGTCGACGCGTCGTCGCAGTCGCGGTCGGTGGCGGCGCTCGTGCACGGGTTCGCGTCCTGGGATCCGGAGGTGCGGATCGGGGGCGTGATCCTCAACAAGGTCGCCACCGACCGGCACGAGCACCTGCTGCGGGAGGCGCTCGGGGAGTCGGGGGTTCCGGTGCTCGGGGTGCTGCGGCGGGCGCCGGCCGTGGCCACGCCCTCGCGGCACCTCGGGCTCGTTCCGGTGGCCGAGCGGCAGGCCGCGGCGGTGGCCGCCGTGGCCGCGCAGGCGGAGCAGGTGCTCGCCGGGTGCGACATGGAGGCGCTGCTCGCGCTGGCGCGCAGCGCGCCGGAACTGCACGCCGAGGCCTGGTCGCCAGAGGTCGCCGGGCGGCCGCGCGCCGGTGGCCCCGTGGTGCCCACCCGTGCCGCCCCGCGGGACGGGTGCCCGCCACCGCGGGTCGCTGTGGCCGGGGGCGCCGCGTTCACCTTCTCCTACGCCGAGCACGCCGAGTTGCTGACCGCTGCCGGGGCCGAGGTCGTCACCTTCGACCCGCTGCGGGACGAGGCACTGCCCGAGGGGACCTCCGGGCTCGTCATAGGCGGCGGGTTCCCGGAGATGTACGGGGGTGAGCTCTCCGCCAACGAGCCGTTGCGGAAGGCCGTCGCCGCGCTCGCCGCGTCCGGGGCGCCCATCGCCGCCGAGTGCGCCGGGCTGCTGTATCTGGCCCGGTCGCTCGACGGCACGCCCATGTGCGGCGTGCTCGACGCGGACGCGCGGATGTCGGAGCGGCTCACGCTCGGATACCGGGACGCCGTCGCCGTCAGCGACAGCGTGCTCGCGCCCGCCGGGGCGCGGATGCGGGGGCACGAGTTCCACCGGACCGTGATCGAGCCGGGTGCCGGGGCGCAGGCCGCCTGGGGGCTGCGGCAGCCCGAGCGGCGCGTCGAGGGCTTCGTGCAGCGGGGGGTGCACGCCAGTTACGTGCACACCCACTGGGCGGGTGCTCCCGAGGTGGCCGCGCGGTTCGTCGAGCACTGCGCGGGCGGTCCGGTCGCGTGAGGTCAGCCGCCGGAGACTCCCACCACGAGCCAGATGAAGCCGACGCCCGCCACCGTGCACAGCAGGGTGGAGCGGGCGGGGTGGTCGTGGTGGGCCTCCGGCAGGATCTCGGCGGCGGCCAGATAGAGCAGGGCGCCGCCGAAGAAGCCGAGATAGCTGCCGAGGAGTTCCTCCGGAAGGGTGAACAGCAGGGTGGAGGCGGCGCCGACGATCGGGGCGAGGGCGTCCGCGACGAGCATGGCGACGGCCTTGCGCCGCGCGTTCCCGTAGAGGCTCGTGATCGTGTACGTGTTGAAGCCGTCGGCGAAGTCGTGGGTGATGACGGCGAGGGCGACGGTGGCGCCCATGCCGCCGCCCACCTGGAAGGCGACCCCGAGCGCGACGCCGTCCATGAGGCTGTGACCGACCATCGCGGCGGCCGCCGTCATGCCGACCTGCGGGACCCGCTCGTCGGCCGCCACGCCGTGCGCGGCCTGGCGTACGGCGAGGAGCCGTTCCACGACATGGGCGAAGAGGAAGCCGCCGACGAAGAGGAGCAGGGCCTCCGGGACACCGAAGACCTTGTCACCCGCCGCCTCCAGGGCCTCCGGCAGCAGGTCGAGTCCGACGACGCCGAGCATGAGCCCGCCGGCGAGGCCGAGGACGAGGTGGCGTCGGTCGGTGACGCGCCCCGCGACCCAGCCTCCGAAGAGCGTCATGAGGAACGCGCCGAGCGCGACGACTACAGCCATGGGCCTTTGGTATCGGATCGGGTGGCGTCCGCGCACCTCGGCGTCGGGGCGCGGCCGGGCGCTCCGGTGGACGAGGTGCTCGCCCTGGTCGGGGCGGTGCTGGAGGAGGCGGGGCTGACGCGCGCGGAGGTCCGGTCGCTCGGCACGCTCGACGCGCGCGCGGCGGAGCCGGGTGTCACGGGGGCGGCGGCGGCGCTCGGCGTACCGGTGCGGGGGTTCACGGCCGAGGAGCTGGCCGCCGTGTCCGTACCGCATCCGTCGGCGCTGCCGCTGGCCGCGACGGGCACGGCGTCGGTGGCGGAGGCGGCCGCGCTGCTCGCGGCGGGCGGGGGCTCCGGTGCGGGGAGGGACGCGCGGGCGTCCGCGGACGGGGGTGCGCGGGCGGGGACGGGTGCGCGGGCGCCGGCGGACGGGGGTGCGCGGGCGCCGGCGGGTGCGGGGGATCGTCCCGGGTCGGGTGCCCGGGCCGTACTGGTCGTACCGAAGCGGAAATCCCGGCGCGTAACGTGCGCTCTCGCCGCTTCCGTCCCGTTGTGTCCGAACGAAGATGCCCCGGGCGTACGGTTGTTGCACCTGACTCACGGGTACATCGCTGGCGAGCCTGGCTCACCCCCCACCATCCCCACCCCCCACACGACGGCGGCCATGGACATGCACACGCGTACCGACGCCCACGACCTGCGCCACCACGGTGACGCCGAGGTCCGGGACGAGAAACTCATCGATCTGGCGGTCAACGTCCGGACGAACACCCCACCGGACTGGCTCCGGGAGCGGATCGCCGACTCCCTGACCGGACTCGCCGCCTACCCCGACGGCCGGGCCGCGCGGGCTGCGGTCGCCGAGCGCCACGATCTGCAGGCGAACCGGGTGCTGCTCACGGCCGGCGCGGCGGAGGCCTTCGTGCTGCTCGCACGGGCGCTTCCGGTGCGCAGACCCGTCGTGGTGCATCCGCAGTTCACCGAGCCGGAGGCGGCGCTGCGCGATGTAGGCCACGAGGTGGGCCGGGTGCTGCTGCGCGAGGAGGACGGTTTCCGGCTGGATCCGGCGGCGGTCCCCGAGGACGCGGACCTGGTGGTGATCGGGAACCCCACGAACCCCACCTCCGTGCTGCATCCCGCCGCCTCGATCGCCGCGCTCGCCCGCCCGGGACGGACGCTGGTGGTGGACGAGGCCTTCATGGACGCGGTGCCGGGCGAGCGCGAGTCGCTGGCCGGGCGGACCGATGTGCCGGGGCTCGTGGTGCTGCGCAGCCTGACCAAGACCTGGGGGCTCGCCGGGCTGCGGATCGGGTACGTGCTGGCCGAGCCGGAGACGGTCGAGGCGCTCGAGCGGGCGCAGCCGCTGTGGCCGGTGTCGACGCCGGCCCTGGTGGCGGCGGAGGCCTGCATGTCGCGGGTGGCGCTCGCGGAGGCCGAGCACGCGGCGCACCGGATCGGAGTGGAGCGGGCCCATCTGCTGGCCGGGCTCGCGGAGTTCGACGAGGTGCGGACGGTGGAGGGGTCGGAGGGCCCGTTCGTACTGCTGCGGATCGACGGGGCGGACGCGGTCCGGGAGCGGCTGCGGTCGCTGGGCTTCGCGGCCCGCCGGGGCGACACGTTCCCGGGGCTCGACCGGAACTGGCTGCGGATCGCGGTCCGGGACCGGGTGACGACGAACCGATTCCTCCAGGCCCTGGACCAGGCCCTGTTGATGGGCGGCTGACGGCGTACACGGGTCCGGGGAGGGCGACGTCGTCACCGTCGCCCTCCCCGGACCCGTTCATGCCTCCCGAGCCACGCCCCCCGGCGCGTCCCCCTCGGGCCGCTTCCTCGGCCGTCCCCCTCGGCCGTCCCCCTCGGGCCGTCAGCCTCGGGAGCGGGCCCGCGAGCGGGTCAGCGCGAGGGCGCCGCCGCCGGCCACCAGGAGAGCGAGTGCTCCGCCCGCGATGTACGGGGTGGTGGAACTGCCGCCGGTCTCGGCGAGGTTCTGCGTGGGCGTGGTACCGCCGTTGTTGGTGGTGACGCCGCCGCCGGCGTCGCTCGGCTCGGCCGAGGGCTGCCGCGTGGGCTGCTCGGAGGGCCGCTCGGTCGGCTGCTGCGTGGGCTTCTCGGTGGGCTTCTCGGTCGGGGCCGGGCCCTCGGGGGTCTCGCAGGTGGCCTCGGCGAGGGTCACGGTGCCGTTGACCGCGGCCACGCCGAGCTTCAGCGGGTCGACCTCCACCTTGAGTTCGAGGGCCGTCGCCGCCGCCGTGCGGGAGGTGGTGGACGTACGGGAGAGGTCGAGGGTGACCTCGCCGACGCCCGGCACCTCGACGTGGGTGCGGCCTCCGGTGGAGAGGGTGGTCTTCTTCCCGAAGACGATGACATGACCGAGGACGTTGGACTCGGCGACCGGCTTCCTCCCCACCTCGCACAGTGCCTTGGAGGTGACCTTCTCGACCTCGACGAGGGAGAGCAGCGGGATGCCGGGGACGTGGACCCGGGCCTTGACGAGGTTGACGTACCCCTCCGCCTTCTTCTCGTCCACGGTGGCCTTCGAGGTGGCGACGTCGGCGGCGAGGATGTCGATCGGCTTCCCCTCCTCGGCCCCCTGCACCTTCACGGTGAGCGCGGTCTCGCTCTCGGTCTCCGGCGCCTTGACCTCGTTGAGGGAGGCCCGCACCGGCACGTCGACCGTCTTGCCGAGGAGCGAGACGTCGAGGCCGGTCCGCAGGACGACGGCGGTGGCGCGCCCTTCGCCGCCCGTGGCGTGCGCCGCCGGGGCCGCGAGGAGCACGGGGCCGACGGCCAGGGCGGCGACGGTCGCGGCGGCGGCGGTGCGGCGTACGGGCATGGCGAAGGTGTTGCTGTTCAAGATGTGGAACCCCCACAAGAGACATGGCGTCGCCGGCCGCTCACCACGGGGACGGTGGGTCGGCGCGGCCTCGGCGACTTGAGACACCGGAATCTTTACGCACGGAGAGTGAACCGGCAGTCGCCTGACGTGAGTTCACTCCAAAGGGGGGTTTCCGTGTTCATTTTCGAATTTTCTCGACACAACCGTTCCCGGGTGTCCCGCGTCTTTCGCACGCACGGGTACGCGAGGGAAGAGTGTGAACGATCAGCTCCGCGTCGGGGTAACGGATCGTCAACCCGGCACGTTCAGCTCGGTCGCCAGTACCCGAGGGCGTGGACGCGCTCCTTGGGGAGGGCGAGCTCCTTGCGCGCATAGGCGGCGAGGGTGCGGGTGGTCGCCGTGTCGCAGGCGATCCAGACGTACGGATCGGAGTCGGCGAGCGCGGGAAGTTCGGCCTTCACACGGGCGACGAGGTCGGCGCCGTCGTTCCCGCGTGGCACCCGGCGCAGTTCGTGGTGCTCGGGGTCGAGCCGGAACGGCAGGTCCTCGTCGGAGGCGTGCTGGGTCTCGAACCAGAGAGTGGCCGGGACGCCCGGAAGCGCGTCCAGCAGGGAGTTGACGGCGGGCAGGGAGGCCGGGTCGCCGACCAGGAGGAGCCGCCCCGGCAGCGGGGCGGGGGCGTCGAAACCGGTGCCCTGGAGCGTCGCGTCCACGGTGTCGCCGGGGGCGCAGGTGCGGGCCCAGTGGCTGGCGACGCCGTCATGGAGGGCGAACTCCAGGCTGAAGGTGCCGGCCTCCAGGTCGGGGTCGACCAGGGTGTAGGCGCGCTGGTGCGGCTTGCCCGCGCTCTCGAACCAGAGACGCACCCACATCGTCGGATGGATCCCGGCGGCGGCGAGCAGCCCGCCGTCCGTGAAGCTCACCCGGCGGTAGTCCTCGGTGACCTGCTCGGCCCCCGTCACGGTGAACGTGAAGTCCTTGCCGCGGAACAACTTGAGAACGGCACCCTGCCAGCCGTGACCCACCGCAATCCCCTCCCCTGAACTCCTGTAGATTAATTTAGGTCAGCCTAACCTAAGAAATCGGCAGTGGACATGGCGAAAAGCCATGGCGACACAAGGACGGGATCGGGGTCTCCGTGAGCATCGAGGTCTACCGGGACGCCTGGGGCGTCCCCCATCTGCGCGCCGCGGACCCGGACGAACTCTCCTTCGCCCAGGGCCGGGCCACCGCCCGCGACCGGGCCTGGCAGCTGGAGGTCGAGCGGCACCGGGCCCAGGGCACCACCGCCGCCTTCCTCGGCCCCGCCGAACTCCCCTGGGACACCTTCGCCCGGCGGTCCCGGCTCGCCGACACCGCCCGCCGCTGCTTCGAGCGGCTCGAACACGACGATCCCCGGACCGCCGCCTGGGTGCGCGCCTACGTGGACGGGGTCAACGACGGCCTGGAGGAAGGGGCCGGACGCGCCCCCGAGTTCGCGGAGACCGGCCTCGCCCCCGGCCGCTGGGAGCCCTGGACCCCGCTCGCCGTCTGGCTCACCACCCACATCCTCTTCGCCGGCTTCCCCACCAAGCTGTGGCGCGAGGAGGTCGCCCGGCGCCTCGGCGAGGAGTGGACGGAACTCTTCGCGACCGACGGACCCGGCACCTCCGGCTCCAACGGCTGGCTGGTCGCCGGCGGACGGACGGCGAGCGGGGCGGCCCTGGTCGCCGGCGACCCGCACCGCTTCATCGAAGCGCCCGGCGTCTACCAGCAGATCCGGCTCGCCTGCCCCCAGTACGACGTGGTGGGCATCGCCGTGCCCGGCATCCCCGGACTCGCCCACTTCGGCCACACCGGACCGGTCGCCTGGGCGATCACCAACGCCATGGCGGACTACCAGGACCTCTACCGGGAGCGGCTGCGGCGGCTCCCGGACGGCGGGATCGAGGCGTACGGCCCCGAGGGATGGCGCCCGGCCGCGACCCGCACGGAGACCGTCGAGGTCTCCGGCGGCGAACCGGTCGCGATCGAGGTGATCGAGACGGACCGGGGGCCGGTGATCATCGGGGTGGAGGACGAACCCGGGGGAGGCGCTTCGGAGAGCGCCCCCTGGGAGGCCGTCAGTCTCCGCCACCCGCCGCGCGTCACCGGCGAGCTCGGCTTCGGGGTGCTGCCGGCGCTGCTGCGCGCCCGGACCGTCGCCGAGGTGGACGCGGCCCTCGACGGCTGGGTCGAACCGGTGAACGTCGTCCTGGCCGCCGACACCCGGGGCGGTCTGCTGCACCGGGTCGCCGGCCACGTCCCCGTACGGGACCGGGCCAACTCGCTGCGGATCGTGCCCGCCTGGGATCCGGCGCACGCCTGGGAGGCGGCCCCCGCGCCGCTGCCCCGCGCCGAGGTGGCCGGCCACGCCGTGATGGCCAACGCCCGGGGCCTGGCCGCGCCCCTGGGCATCGAGTTCGCCCCGCCGCACCGGGCGGAGCGGATCGACGCGCTGCTCGGCGCCTCCGCGGAGTGGACCCCGGAGACCGTGACCTCGGTCCACCGGGACACCGACAACCCCTCCGCGGCACGGCTCCTCGCGGCCGTGGCCCGGGTCGGCGGCACCACGACGGACGAGGCAGGGGACGGCACCGTCGTCGGCGGCACCACGACGGACGAGACCGGAGAAGGCACCGTCGCCGACGGCACCACCACGGACGAGACCGTCGCCGGCCTCTCCCCCGCCGCCCGCGCCGTCCGGGACCGGCTGCTGGCCTGGGACCGGCGGATGGACGCGGAGAGCACCGACGCCGGTCTGTACGCGGCCGTGCGCGGAGCCGTGGTGCGCCGGCTCGCCGCCCACGAGGCCTTCGCGGCGCTGCGTGAACCCGCCCCGTATCCCGAGGTGTTCCGACCCTGGCTGGCCCTCGGCCCGCGCGTCGCCTACGCCCTGGAGACCCTGCTCGTGGCCGGGCCCGTGCCCGCCGGGGACGTGGACCGGATCGTGCGCGAGGCGCTCGAAGAGGTCGGCGCCGGCGAGCCGCCGGCCGCCTGGGGCGTGACGCACCGGCTCGCTCCCTGGCAGGCACTCCCCGACCCGGACGACGCGCAGTGGCCGGGGCTCGGCGGGGACCACGACTGTGTGCTCTCCACCTCCAGCGTGCCCGGGTGGACCGACCGCAGCGCCCGCGCCTCCGCCGCGCGCTACGTCTGGGACCTCGCCGACCGCGAACGGAGCGGGTGGGTCGTGCCGTTCGGCGCGTCCGGTGTCCCCGGCGACCCGCACCACCGCGACCAGCTTCCCCTGTGGCTGAGGGGCGAACTCGCCCCCGTCACCACCGACTGGCAGTACCTCACCAAGGAGCAGGGATGACCACCGCCGCATACGTCCGGACCGTCGAGGGCTTCGGCACCGTCAGCGTCCGGCCGATCGAGCCCGACCGCGACGCCGAGCTCCTCCACGGCTGGGTCAACGAGGAGCGGTCCCGCTTCTGGGGCATGGTCGGCACCACCGTCGAGCAGGTCCGGGACGTCTACGCCCACCTCGACTCGCTCACCACCCACCACGGCTTCCTGGTCAGCCTGGACGACGAGCCGGTCGCCCTCCTCCAGACGTACGACCCCGGGGCCGACCGCGTGAGCGAGTGCTACGAGGTGCTGCCCGGGGACATCGGCGCCCACTTCCTCATCGCGCCGAACGCGGCCCCGCAGCCGGGCTTCACCGGCCGGCTCCTCTCCGTGCTCGTCGCCTTCACCCTGCGGGACCACACCCGGGTCGTCGTCGAGCCGGACGCCGACAACGAGAAGGCGATCGCGCGCATGACGCGGGCCGGTTTCGAGCTGGGCCCGGAGGTCGTGCTGCCCGAGGTGGACCTGCCGGAGGTCTTCATCCCGGAGAAGAAGGCCCGGCTGGCCTTCCTCGCCCGCAGCTGATCGTCCGGGGGCGGGTGGTGGCCGGCTACCCCGTCACCCGCCCGTTGACCACGATCCGGCGCGGCGCCGCGAGGACGCGGACGTCCGCGCGCGGGTCCTCGCCGTAGACGACGAGGTCGGCCGGGGCGCCCTCCTCCAGGGAGGGACGGCCGAGCCAGGCCCTGGCTCCCCAGGCGGTGGCCGCGAGCGCGTCGATCGGCGGGATGCCCGCCCGGGTCAGCTCCTCGACCTCCTCGGCGACGAGGCCGTGGGCGAGGGAGCCGCCCGCGTCGGTGCCGACGAAGACCGGGACGCCCGCGTCGAAGGCGGCGCGCACGGTGTCGTACCGGCGCTCGTGCAGCCGGCGCATATGGGCCGACCAGCGGGGGAACTTCTCCTGGCCGCCGTCGGCGAGGTGCGGGAAGGTTGCGATGTTGACCAGGGTCGGGACGATCGCGACACCCCGCTCGGCGAAGAGCGGGATGGTGTCCTCGGTGAGGCCGGTCGCGTGCTCGATGCAGTCGATCCCGGCCTCGACGAGGTCGCGGAGCGCGTCCTCCGCGAAGCAGTGCGCGGTGACGCGGGCGCCCAGCCGGTGCGCCTCGGCGATGGCCGCCCCGACCTCGGCGCGCGGCCAGCAGGCGGTGAGGTCGCCCGCCTCGCGGTCGATCCAGTCGCCGACCAGCTTGACCCAGCCGTCGCCGCGCCGGGCCTCGCGGCCGACGTACTCCACGAGGTCGACGGGCTCGATCTCGTGGGCGTAGTTCCGGATGTAGCGACGGGTGCGGGCGATGTGCCGGCCCGCACGGATGATCTTCGGCAGGTCCTCGCGCCCGTCGATCCAGCGGGTGTCGGAGGGCGAGCCCGCGTCCCGGACCAGCAGGGTGCCCGCGTCCCGGTCGGTGAGGGCCTGCTTCTCGCTGGTGGCCTCGTCGACGGGGCCGTGCCGGTCGAGACCGACGTGGCAGTGGGCGTCGACGAGTCCGGGCAGGACCCAGCCCTCGACGGTGACCGCCTCGGCGGCGGGCCGGTCGAAGGTGATCCGGCCGTCGACGCACCACAGTTCGTCCCGTACGTCCTCGGGGCCGACGAGCACCCGTCCCTTCACGTGCAGCACCGCGTGATCGCTCATGTCTGCACTGTACGAGGACGGGTGCCCGGCCGGGACCCCCGATCGGGGGGGCGGTCGGCCGTCGCACCTGGGACGTCGCCTTCGGCCGGCCCGCGCGGGACCCTCACCGGCCGGCCGGCCCGCGCGGATGGTCACTCGTCGATCGCGGCCCCGTAGCGGGCGTCGAGGTACGGGCCGCCGAAGGTGCCGGCGTTGAAGGTCCACGAGCCGGTCGCGGTGAGCCCGCCCGTACCGGCCGAGAAGACCCACACGCAGCCGTCCTCGGTGTCCTCGCCGGGGGCGGAGGTGAGCAGGCCGAAGCGGCGGCAGCGTCCGTCACAGATGCCGCTCCACGGACCGGTGGTCGAGCGCGATCAGCTGGTCCCCCGGTGTCTCTGCGGTGAATCGCGCGGCGCCGAGGGCGGAGCCGAAGCGGGCCCCGGCCACCACGCCGCGGAAGCTGTCGACCCAGAGGCTGTCGGGGCCGGCGAGTCCGTGCGGGGAGCCCCACAGGACGATCACTCCGCCGACGTCGGCGAGGGCGCCGATGTCCTCACCGGGGGCGCCGATCACGGCGTCGTCGTAGCCGTCGCCGTCGAGGTCGCCGGTGGCGACGGCGGCGCCGAAGGAGTCGCCCGCCTCGGCGGCGCCGGGCACGCCGGTGGTGTCCTGGCTGACGACCGTGGCGGCGCGGGTGTCGATGCCGTGGGGTGAGCCGTACTGGACGGTGACGAGGCCGGCGCCCCGCCTGCCGCCGACGGCCGCGCCGGGCGAGCCGACCAGGACGTCGTCGTAGCCGTCGCCGTCGAAGTCGCAGTTGCGGTCGTCGGCACGGGTGCCGCCGGGCACGCCGGCCCAGGCGGCGGGTGCGGTCGCGATCCCCGCGCCGGTGAGGAGGAGGAGCGTCGCCGCGGCGAGGGCGGCGGAACGGTGCTTGCGCATGGAGCGGCTCCTGAGTCGGAGGGTTCCGGGCGGCTGCGGGGGTGCGCCGGACGGGGCCCGTGCCCGGTCCGTCGTCCTGTTGGACACCTGATGTCCCTTGACGGTTGCACCGCAAGGAAGATCCCTTTTGTACAGGTGGGCCAAGGGGCGCCGCGGGAGGGCCTCGGTACCCTGAACCGGAGTTCCGCCCGCACCGCACCGAGTCGAAGAAGGCACCGCCGTGACCGTGACACATCCGCTCCTGGACCTGGCCCCGCTGACCGCCGCGCACTTCGCGTCGATCGAGCGCCGGGTGGCCGCGCTGCTCTCCACGGAGCAGGACGTGGTGATCACCCAGGGCGAGGCGCTGCTCCCCCTTGAGGGGTGCATCCGCAGTGGGGCGCGGGCCGGTTCGACCGCGCTGAACGTGGTCACGGGGCCGTACGGGCAGACCTTCGGCAACTGGCTGCGGGACTGCGGCGCGACCGTGATCGACCTGGAGGTGCCCTTCCACACGGCGGTGACGGCCGCTCAGGTGGAGCAGGCGCTGAGCGCGCACCCGGAGATCGACTTCGTGTCGCTGGTGCACGCGGAGGCGGCGACCGGGAACACCAACCCGGTGGCGGAGATCGGCGAGGTCGTCCGGGCGCACGGCGCGCTGTTCTACCTGGACGCGGTGGCGTCGATCGGCGCCGAGCCGGTGCTGCCGGACGCCTGGGGCGTGGACATGTGCATCATCGGCGCGCAGAAGGCGATGGGCGGTCCCGCGGGTGTGTCGGCGGTGTCGGTGAGCGCGCGGGCCTGGGAGCGGTTCGCCGCCAACCCGGCCGCTCCGCGCCGCTCGTACCTCTCCCTCCTCGACTGGAAGGAGCGCTGGATCGACGGCGGCCGGAAGGCGCTGCTGCACGCTCCGGCGCAGCTGGAGATGCTGGCCCTGGAGGCCTGTGTGGAGCGGATCGAGGCGGAGGGGCTGGAGGCCCTGATGGCGCGGCACGCCTCCGCGGCGGCCGCGACCCGCGCGGGCGCGCTGGCCCTGGGCGGCGGTCTCGAACCGTATGTGTACGAGGCGGGGGACGCGGCCCCGGTCGCGACGACGCTGCGGGTGCCGGCCGGGGTGGACGCCTCCGAGCTGGTGGCGAAGGCGCTGGCCGCCGATCCGTCGCTGCCGCTGATCGCGGGCGGCGGGGCGCTGGCCGCGGAGATGATCCGGGTCAACCACTACGGGGTGGACGCCACGCCGGGTGCGGTGCAGTCCTCGCTGGCCGCTCTGGGCGCGGCGCTCGGCGAGTCGGGCCGGACGGTGGACCTGGAGGGCGCGCGCCGGGCGGTCACGGAGGCCTGGGCCTGATCGCGGACGGCGGTACGGGGTGGGGCGGGGGTCCGGTGCCGGACTCCCGCCCCTGCCCGTTGCCTCCGGGTGCCCCTGTCACAGCGCCGGGTAGTCGGTGTAGCCGCGGTGGTCGCCGCCGAAGTAGGTCGCGGTGTCCGGGGTGTTGAACGGTCCGCCGGCCCGCAGCCGGGCGGGCAGGTCGGGGTTGGCGAGGAAGAGCGCCCCGTACGCGAGGAGGTCGGCGGTGCCGTCCTCGATCAGGGTCAGGGCGTCGGCCCCGGTCGGTCCCTCGGTGGACGGGTTGAGGATGAAGGTGCCGGAGAACGCCTTGCGCAGGGCGAGGGTCAGCGAGCGGATCTCCGGCGCGGGCTCGGTGACGTGCAGGTACGCGATGCCGACCGGGTCGATCGCGGCGACGAGGGCGGGGTAGAGCTCCTCGGTGTCGGTCTCGGCGATGTCGTTGTAGGTGTTGGCCGGGGAGATGCGCAGGCCGGTGCGCTCGGGGCCGATCGCGGCGGCGACGGCCTCGACGACCTCGACGGCGAAGCGGATGCGGTTCTCGACGGAGCCGCCCCATTCGTCGGTGCGGTGGTTGGAGCCGGAGGCGAGGAACTGCTGGACGAGGTAGCCGTTGGCGCCGTGGATCTCGACGCCGTCGAAGCCGGCCTCGACGGCGTTGCGGGCGGCGGCGGCGAAGCCTTCGACCGTCTCCCGGATCTCGTCGGCGGTGAGCTCGCGCGGGGCGACGAAGTCGATGAGTCCGGTGCCGGCGAAGAGCTGGCCCGCCGGGGCGACGGCGGAGGGCCCGACGGGGTGGAGGCCGTCGCCGAGGACGACGGGGTGGCTGATCCGGCCGGCGTGCATCAGCTGGGCGAAGATCTTTCCGCCGCGCTCGTGGACGGCGTCGGTGACCTCGCGCCAGGCGGTGATCTGTTCGGCGCTGTGCAGGCCGGGGGTGTTGGGGTAGCCCTGGCCGATGGCGGCCGGCTGGGCGCCCTCGGTGATGATGAGGCCGGCCGAGGCGCGCTGGGCGTAGTACTCGGCGACGAGCGCGGTGGGGGTGCGGCTCTCGGCCTCGGCCCGGCTGCGGGTCATGGGCGCCATGGCGATGCGGTTGGCGAGCCGGGTCCCTGCGAGGTCGACGGGGTCGAAGGCGGTGGTCATGGCTGTCCCCTTCACAGATTTATGTGGTCGGCCAAGTATCTGGCCCGGATGTCACTGTAACCCATTGATTGGCCGACCAAGGTAATCTGGGGGAAGAGCCTTCCCGAGGAGCCCCGATGCCAGGACCCGACCCCGTCTGTACCGAGCCGACCCCGTCCGCCGCCCACGGCGGACCCGTCAGCATCGCCCTGGCCAGGGTGGCCCGGATGCACCGGATCGCCGCCGGTCGCCGACTGCGGGAGCTCGGGCTCTACCCCGGCCAGGAGATGATGATGATGCGGCTCTGGGACCGCGGACCGGTCCGCCAGTCCGAGCTGATCCAGTCCCTGGGCCTGGACGCCTCGACGGTGACCAAGATGCTCCAGCGCCTGGAGCAGTGCGGCCATGTCCACCGCGGCCCGGACCCGGCGGACCGCCGCGCGGTCCTCGTCGAGGCGACGGACGACGGGCGGGCCCTGCGCACCGGCGTCGAGGGCGTCTGGTCGGACCTGGAGCGGCTCTCCCTGGACGGGCTGGCCCCCGAGGACCGGGCGGAGCTGGCCCGGCTCCTCGGCCTCGTGGCGGAGAACCTCCGCGAGGAGGCGGGCGAGGCGGGCGAGTGCCCGCCGCCCCCCGGGGTCTGCTGAGCCCGGCCGAACCCCTACGGGTCTCAGCCCGCCAGAACGTCCAGGACGCGGTCCACGTCCGCCGTCGTGTTGTACAGGTGGAAGGACGCCCGCAGATTGCCCGCGCGGGCGGAGAGCAGGACGTCGGCCTCGCGCAGCGCGTCCGCGCGGTCCCCGAGGCCGGGGACGGCGACGACGGTCGACTCGTCCATGACCGGCTCGTGGCCGAGCGTGCGGAGACCCGAGCGGAAGCGGGCCGCCAGCCCCTTGTCGTGGGCCTCGATCCGCTCGATGCCGATCTCCTCCAGGAGCGCGAGCGAACGGGCCGCCCCGTGGTACGAGAGGAAGGCCGCGGGCTCGTCGAAGCGGCGGGCGGTGCGGGCCAGTTCGCGGACCGGGCCGTAGCTGTTCGCCCACAGGTCCTCGCCGGTGACCCAGCCGGCGTGGATCGCGAGGAGCGAGTCCTGCGCCTCCTCGGTGACGGTGAGGAAGGACGCCCCCCGCGGACAGAGCAGGTACTTGTAGCCGCCGGCGACCGTGTAGTCCCACTCCCCCGCCCGCAGCGGCAGCCAGCCGGCCGACTGGGTGGCGTCCAGGAGCGTCCGGGCGCCGTGCGCGGCCGCCGCGGCGCGGATCGCGGCGAAGTCGGCCGTCCGGCCGTCCGCCGACTGCACGGCGGAGAAGGCGACGAGCGCGGTGTCGGGGCCGACGGACTCGGCGAGCCGCTCCAGGGGCACGAAGCGGGTCTTGAGGTCGCCGCGGATCGTGAAGGGGGTGATGACGGAGGAGAACTCGCCCTCGGGGAAGAGGATCTCGGACCCCGCGGGCATCGACTGGGCGATCATTCCGCAGTGCACGGCGACCGAGCTGCCCACGGCGACGCGCTCGTGCGAGACGCCGGTGAGCCGGGCGTAGGTGGCGCGGGCCTCGTCGACGGTGTCGAAGCTTCCGGCGCCGTCGGGGCGGCCGGCGGCGGTCTCCTCGGCGAGGAGCGTGACCGCCTCGATGGTCCGGCGGGGCATCAGCCCGCACGCCGAGGTGTTGAGGTAGGTCTTCTTGGGCGCGAACTCGGCGCCGCCGAGGGGGCTATCCAGGGAATCCATACCCCAAGACTGGATTCCCCACGATCACCCGTCAATCGGGTTCGATCGTGGGGAAAACCCAAGCCGCGCTTATCGCCGCAGGTGGGAGGAGGTGTGGGCGGGTGACCGCGGTGCGGGACCCGGGCCCTCAGGCCCCCGGGACCTCACAGCTCCCGTCCGGTCCGCAGACGGCCGCGTCCCCGCCGACCGGCTGGAGGACCCGGCCCTGCCAGGCCTGCTCCAGCGCCTGGGTGAAGACCTCGGCGGGCTGGCCGCCGGAGATGCCGTAGCGGCGGTCGAGGACGAAGAACGGCACGCCGTTCGCGCCGAGTTCGGCGGCCTCGCGCTCGTCCTCGCGTACGGCGTCGGCGTAGGCGGAGTCGTCGGCGAGGACGGCCCGCACCTCGGCCTCGTCGAGACCGGCCTCGACGCCGAGCGTCACCAGGGTCTCCGGGTCGAAGACGGAGCGCTCCTCCGCGAAGTTGGCGCGGTAGGCCAGGTCGAGGAGCTCGTTCTGCAGTCCGCGGTCCCCGGCGAGGTGGAGGAGCCGGTGGATGTCGAAGGTGTTGCCGTGGTCACGGCCCTCGGTGCGGTAGCCGAGGCCCTCGGAGTGCGCGTTGGACGCGACGTGCGCCTCCATGGCGCGCGCCTCGTCGAGGGTGCGGCCGTACTTCGCGGCCAGCATCTCCAGGACGGGGCCGGTCTCGCTCTTGGCGCGGTTCGGGTCGAGCTCGAAGGAGCGGTGCACGACCTCGATGTCCTCGCGGTGGGCGAAGGCCGCGAGTCCCTTCTCGAAGCGCGCCTTGCCGATGTAGCACCAGGGGCAGGCGATGTCGCTCCAGATCTCGACGCGCATGTGACTTCTCTCCGAGGTTCGACGGTGGGGTGTTCCGTGGCGACAACGACCACACCGGCGGCTTTCATTCCGTTTCCGGCCCCAGTGTGAGCCGGAGCACGAGGTGGTCGCCGTCGCGCGGGGTCTCGGGGTCGGGGGTCCAGCCGCGGGCCGCGTAGAAGGCCTGGGCGCGCTCGTTCTTCTCGAAGACCTCCAGTCGGGCCGCGGTCACCCCGGCGGCGCGCCAGACGTCGACACAGGCCGCGTGGAGCTCGGTGCCGACGCCGGCCCGCCAGCGGGCGGGGAGGACATGGAGCTGGGTGAGGTGCATGAGGCCGTCGCGCTCCCCGTACGCGGCGATGCCGGTGACCTCCCCGTCCCGTACGGCGCAGAGGACGGCCCCGCGGTCCACGGCGGCGGCCCAGCCGGCCCGGGTGCGGGCCAGCTCCTCGGGGCCGCGGAAGTCGGCGTCGGGGATGTGGCCGCGGTAGTAGGTGGCGCGGGCCTCGGTGTGGAGGGCGGCGACGGCGTCGAGGTCGTCGGCGGTGACAGGTCGGATCATGAAACTTCAGGACGCGCGGGAGGGCCGGCCGGTTGCGGCCGGCCGGAGGCACCCGGTCGGGCGCCGTGGTCAGCGGTGCGCCGTCAGGCGGCTGAAGGTGGAGCGGTAGGCGCTCGGGGTGAGGCCCGTGCGGCGCAGCAGGTGCTGGCGCAGGGAGTCGGCCGTACCGAGACCGCTGGCGCGGGCCACCCCGTCCATGGCGAGCGCGGTGGCCTCCAGGAGCTCCTTCGCCCGCTCCACTCGCTGGTGCAGCAGCCACTGGAGCGGGCTGACCCCGGTCTCGGCGTGGAAGCGACGCGAGAGGGTGCGGACGGAGACCCCGGCGTGCCGGGCGAGGTCGGCGAGGCCGAGCGGTTCGTCGAGGTGTTCCATCGCCCACGCGCGCGTGTCGGCGAACGAGACCCCGCGCTCGGGCGGCAGCGGGGTCTGGGTGAACTGGGTCTGGCCGCCGGGCCGTACGGGTGCGACGAGGGCCAGCCGGGCGACGGTGTTGGCGACGGCGGCGCCGTGGTCGGTGCGGATGATGTGCAGGCAGAGGTCGATGCCCGCCGCGTACCCGGAGGAGGTGAGCACGGGTCCGTCCTGGACGAACAGGACGTCGTCCTGGAGGTCGACGGCGGGGTGACGGGTGGCGAGCAGGGAGCGGTACGCCCAGTACGTGGTCGCCGCCCGGCCGTCGAGCAGCCCGGCCTCGGCGAGCGCGAAGGCGCCGGTGCAGATGGAGGCGATCCGCTTTCCCGCGGCGGCCGCGGCGCGCAGGGCGTCGAGGACGCGCGGGTCGGGATCGGCTGAGGAGCCGCCGCCCGCGAGGACCACGGTGTCGGCCTCCTCCACGGCGTCGAGGCCGCGCGGGACCATCAGGTCGAGGCCGCCGGCGGTGGTGACGGGCCCGGGGTCCGGGGCGCAGATGACGGTCTCGTACCCGGGTGCGCCGCCGATCTCGACCTTGCCGAACAGCATCTCCGGGATGGCCAGGTTGAACATCGAGACGGGCGGGGCGGCGATCACGGCGACGCGGCGGACGCGGGGGGCGGGTTCCGCGCGGGGCAGGACGGTCATGGCCAGAACCTCCGGGCATATGGCATTCGGGCCACTACTGTACGGCCCCGCCGATCAAGAAGCTGGAGGCATGTCCTCAACCGACCTCACCACAGCCCCTGTTGCGACCCCTTCCCCCGACCGCACCCCGGAGAACCCCGGATCCGCCGGGCTCGCCCTGGCCGCCGCGATGCTCGGCTTCGCCCTCATCACCCTCGACACCTCCGTCGTGAACGTCGCCCTGCCCGCGATCGGCGCCGACCTGCGGGCCGGGATGTCCGGACTGCAGTGGGTGGTCGACGCGTACACGCTGGCCTTCGCCGCGCTGCTGCTGTCCAGCGGGGCGCTCGCCGACCGGGTCGGGGCGAGCCGGGCGTACGGGATCGGGGTCGTCGTCTTCGTCCTCTCCTCGGCCGCCTGCGGTCTCGCCCCGGGGCTTCCGTCGCTGCTGGCGGCCCGGGTGGTGCAGGGCGCGGCGGCGGCGGTGATGCTGCCGGCCTCGCTGGCGCTCGTACGGGAGGCGTACGGCGATCCGGGGCGGCGGGCGCGCGCGGTGTCGCTGTGGGCGGCGGGCGGCACGGTCGCGGTGGCGCTCGGCCCGGTCGTGGGCGGGGCGCTGACCACGGCGTGGAGCTGGCGGGGCATCTTCTTCGTCAACCTGCCCCTGGGCCTGCTCGCACTCGCCCTGCTGACCCGGGTGGCCCGGTCGGCCCGCAGGCCCGCCCCGCTCGATCTGCCGGGCCAGCTGACGGCGATGGCGGCGCTCGGGGCGCTGACCTTCGCCGCCATCGAGGGCGGTACGGAGGCCTGGTGGGCGCTGGGGCTCGCGGGCGTCTCCTTCGCCGCGTTCCTGGTGATCGAGACGCGGCGGCGGCACCCGGTGGTGCCGCTCGGTCTCTTCCGGAACACGACGGTGGCGGTGGCGGTCGCGGCGGGCTCGGCGAACAGCGTGGCCTTCTACGGGATGCTCTTCGTCTTCAGCCTCTTCTTCCAGCAGGTGCTCGGCCTCTCGGCGCTGGCCGCCGGGCTGATGTTCCTGCCGATGTCGGGGCTGCTCGCCGGGGTGAACATCCTGTCGGCCAAGGCGGCGGCACGGTACGGGGCGAGGCTGCCGGTCGTCGTCGGCCAGGCGGTCGCGGTGGCGGGCCTGCTCGGACTGCTCGCGGTGGACGCGGACACCGCGCGGTGGGCGCAGGCGCTGCTCCTGGTGCCGCTGGCGCTCGGGGCGGGCTTCTCGCTGCCCCCGCTGATCGCCTCGATGATGGAGGCGGTCCCGGCGGAGCGGGCGGGCACGGCCGCGGGGCTCCTGAACGCGGTCCGGCAGACGGCGGGCGCCCTCGCGATCGCGGTCTTCGGCTCGATGGCGGCCGAGTCGATGGAAACGGCCCTGCGCGCGGGCCTCCTGATCAGCGCGGCCCTCCTCACCGTGACGGCGCTGGTGTCCCTGCGCCTGCCGGGCCGCCGGTCCTGAGCGGGCCCGGGCCACCGGTCCCGAGCGGGGCCCGGGCCGCCCCGGCCGGCCCTCAGGCGCCCTTGCGGTACTGGCCCGGGGCCACCCCGTACTCGCGCTTGAAGGCCTTGGCGAAGGCGAACTCCGACGAGTAGCCCGCGCGTTGGGCGACCGCGCGGAGGGGGAGGTCGTCGGAGCGGAGCAGCCGGCCCGCCGTGGTCATCCGCCACCAAGTGAGGTACGCGAGGGGGGCGCGGCCCACGAGGGTGGTGAACCGGCGGGCGAAGGCGGCGCGGGAGAGACCGCCCAGGGCGCCGAGCTCCTCGACCGTCCAGGCCCGCGCGGGCTCGCCGTGGAGGGCGCGGAGGGCCTCCACGACCGCCGGGTCGCCGAGGGCGGCCGACCAGCCGGTGGAGCGGTCGGCGCGTTCGGCGAGCCACCAGGTGCGCAGCAGGTAGAGCAGCAGGGTGTCGAGCAGGGCGGGCACGATCGCGTCGGATCCCGGCTGGGGTTCGGCGAGTTCGGCGCCGAGCAGGTCGACGGCGGCGCGCAGCCGGGGGTGGGCGCCGACCCGGGCGGGCAGGTGGACGTACGGGGGAAGCTCGGTGAGGAGCGGGTGGGCGCGGGCGCGGCTGAGCTGGTAGGCGCCGCAGAGGAGCAGGGTCTCCTCGGCGCCGACGGGCCCCCGGTCGGGCGGGCTCGGCCAGGAGCCGTCGGGGGCGGGCAGGGCGTCGACGAGAGGGGTGTCGGGCCGGTCGGCGAGGCCGTGGCCGGTGCCGTGGGCGAGGAGGACGACATCGCCGGGGCAGAGTCTGACGGGGGCGGCGCCGTCCGGGGGCAGCAGCCAGGCGGTGCCCTGGAGGACGACGTGGAATCCGGCGCCCTCGCTCGGCGGGAACCGGAAGCCCCAGGGGGCGAAGCGGACGGTGCGGGAGGAGTGGGGCCGCCCGGTGCGCATGGCGGCGATGGCATCGCTCAGTACGTCCATCCCGGCACCGTACTCCCTGTCGAGGACGGCGAGACGATCGGACATGGTCGGGAGCCGAAGGGATATGGATCGTCTCGCCGGTCGCTCCTAGCGTCGGAGTCATGACGACGACAGGCATGACCACCAAGGCGGTTCTCTTCGACGAGCTCGGCGGTCCCGAGGTCCTCACCGTGGCGGAGGTGCCACTGGCGGCCCCCGGCTCCGGCGAGGTGCTCGTACGGGTCGAGGCGATCGGGCTCAACCGGGCCGAGGCGCTGTTCCGCGCGGGCACCTACTACTACCCGCCCACGCTGCCGGGTTCGCGGCTCGGGTACGAGGCGGCGGGGGTGGTCGAGGCGGTGGGCTCCGGGGTCACCGCGTACGCGCCGGGCGACCCGGTGATGGCGGCGGCCAACTTCGACTTCGGCGTGCACGGGGTGTACGCGGAGCGGGTGGTGCTGCCGGAGGAGTACGTGGTGGCCCGGCCCGCGGGGGTGGACGCGGTGACGGCGGCGGCGGTCTGGCTGACGTACTTCACGGCGTTCGGCGGCATGGTGCTGACCGGCGGCCTCGGCCCCGGCGACCAGGTGGTGATCACGGGGGCGTCCAGCGGGGTGGGGACGGCCGCGATCCAGACGGCGCTGCGGGTCGGGGCGGTGCCGATCGCGACCACCCGCGGCGAGGGCAAGCGGAAGCGGCTCCTGGAGCTCGGGGCCGCGCAGGTGATCGTGACGGACACCGAGGACGTGGTCGAGGAGGTGCGGCGGGTCACCGGCGGCGCGGGCGCGGACCTGGTGTTCGACGCGATCGGCGGGCCCGGGTTCGCCCGGCTCGGGGACGCGCTGCGGCCCGGCGGCACGGCCGTGCTGTACGGCTGGCACGACCCGCGGCCGGTGGCCCTGTCGACGAACTGGCCGCAGACGGTCCACACCTACGCCAACGGAGCGCTCGCCAGGACCGAGGAGGGGCGCCGCCGCGCGGCCGGGTTCATCGGCTCGGGGCTGCGCGACGGCTCCCTCGCGCCGGTGATCGCCGAGACCTTCGACGGTCTGGAGCGGATCCCCGACGCCCATCGGCTGATGGAGTCCCACGCGCACCTCGGAAAGATCGTGGTGCGCGTCGGTGGGTGACCCCGGGCCGCCGGGGCTCAGCGGCGGGGCACCCCCAGCGGGTTGCCGTCGCGGAGCTCCGGCGGAAGCAGCCGGCCGGGGGTCGACTGGTAGGTGACCGGACGCAGCCAGCGCTCGATCGCGGTCGCGCCGACCGAGGTGGAGGTGGAGGTGGTGGCCGGGTAGGGGCCGCCGTGGTGCTGGGCCGCCGCGACGGCGACGCCGGTGGGCCAGCCGTTGACGAGGACGCGGCCGGCCAGCGGGGTGAGTGCGGCGAGGAGCGGGGCCGCGTCCTCGTCCTCGCCCCGCTCGGCGATCTGGAGGGTGGCGGTGAGGTTGCCGGGCAGCCGGGAGAGGACCTCGGTGATCTCCGTACGGGAGTCGTAGCGGGCGACGACGGTGACCGGTCCGAAGCACTCCTCCAGGAGGAGGTGGTGGTCGTCCGCGCCCTCGCCCGCGCCGCCGGTGAGCCGTGCGGCGTCGACGGCGAGGACACCGGCGCCGACCGTGTGGGCGTCGCCCGCGCCGGGCGCGACGGGGCTCCGCACCCCGCCGAGCGCGGCGCGCTCGGCGACGCCGGCGACGAAGGCCTCGCGCATCCGGTGGTCGAGCAGCACGGCCGGTCCGGCCGCGGCGACCCCGGAGGCGAGGGCGTCGAGGAAGCGGTCGCCCGCCTCTCCCGAGGGGGCCAGGACGAAGCCGGGCTTGGTGCAGAACTGGCCCGCGCCCAGGGTCATGGAGCCGGCCAGACCGGCGCCGATCTCCTCGGCCCGCTCCTCGACGGCGGCGGTGGTGAGCACGACCGGGTTGAGGGAGCCGAGTTCGCCGTGGAAGGGGATGGGGACGGGCCGGGCGGCGGCCGCGTCGAAGAGGGCGCGGCCGCCGCGGACCGAGCCGGTGAAGCCGGCTGCTGCGACGAGCGGGTGGCGGACGAGTTCCACGCCCGCGTCGAAGCCGTGGACGAGGACGACGACGTCCTCGGGGAGGCCGGTCTTGGCGGCGGCCCTGCGCAGCAGGGAGGCGCAGAGTTCAGAGGTGGCCGGGTGGTCGGGATGGGCCTTGACCACGACCGGGCAGCCGGCCGCGAGGGCGCTCGCGGTGTCGCCGCCGGGGACCGAGAAGGCGAGCGGGAAGTTGCTGGCGGCGTAGACGGCGACGACGCCGAGCGGGATCTTCCAGCGCCGCAGGTCCGGCCGGGGCGGGATGGCTCCGGGGTCGGGCAGGTCGATCCGGATGTCGAGGAAGGAGCCCTCCTCGACGACCGCGGCGAAGGCCCGCAACTGGGCCGTGGTGCGCGCGAGTTCGCCGGTGAGGCGGACCGGCCCCAGGGCGGTCTCGGCGTCGGCGGTCTCGACGATCTGCTCTCCGGCCCCGTCGAGGAGGTCGGCCGCGGTACGGAGGAAGGCGGCCCGTACGGACCGGTCGGCGAGGGCTTCGCGGACCTCGTGCGCGGCCCGTACGGACCGGTCGACGTCCTCCGCCCCCGCCTCCACCGCGACCTGCTCGCGCGGCTTCCCCGTCCGGGGGTCCACACTCCACACTGGTTCTGCCGCCACCGCCACGCCCCTGTTCGCTATTCTGAACACAGTTCCCGTAGATGAACGCATCTGTACGGGACTTTAGGGACGGCCCGGCCGTCTCCACAAGGGGCCCCGTTCAGCGAGGTGGCCACCGGACGACCGGACGACGGAAAAGGGGCGAGGGTCATGGCGACTGCCGACGCGGGCGGAGCGCAGGTGAAGTCCGCGGTGCGGACCGTGGAGCTGCTCGAATACTTCGCCGGGCGCCCCGGGATGCACTCGCTCGCCGCCGTCCAGGAGGCCGTCGGCTACCCCAAGTCCAGTCTGTACATGCTGCTGCGCACCCTGGTCGAGCTGGGCTGGGTGGAGACGGACGCGACCGGCACGCGGTACGGCATCGGGGTGCGGGCGCTGCTCGTCGGCACCTCGTACATCGACGGCGACGAGGTGGTGGCCGCCTCCCGGCCCACCCTGGACCGGCTCTCCGACGACACCACCGAGACCATCCACCTGGCGCGTCTCGACGGCATCAACGTCGTCTATCTGGCGACCCGCCAGTCCCAGCACTATCTGCGGCCGTTCACCCGCGTCGGGCGCCGGCTGCCCGCGCACTCGACCTCGCTCGGCAAGGCGCTGCTCGCCACCCACACCGACGAGCAGGTGCGCAAGCTGCTCCCGGAGACCCTCCCGGCGCTGACCGAGCACACCATCACCGACCGCGAGCAGCTCATCGAGGAACTGCGGGTCATCCGTGAGCAGGGCTTCTCGGTGGACCGCGAGGAGAACACCCTCGGGCTGCGCTGCTTCGGCGTCGCGATCCCGTACCGGACCCCGGCGCGGGACGCGATCAGCTGCTCGGTGCCGGTGGCGCGGCTCACCCCGGCCCACGAGCAGATGATCAAGGACGCGCTCTTCGACGCGCGGGACCGGCTGACGCTGGCGACCCGGCGCCTCTGAGCCCCCGCCCGGGGGTTCAGCCGCGCTCGGCGAGTGCCTTCTGCCAGACCGGGCTGTCCACGTAGTGGTTGTCGTACTGCTCCGAGGACGCCTTGATCTCCTCGAAGCTCGCCTCGCCCCGCATGACCCGGCCGAGGAGGCGCAGGTAGTCGAAGCGCGCCATGCCGGGCGTGAAGACGAACAGCACGTCGGCCTCGGCACCGGGGGCCGCCGCGAAGGCGTGCGGGGTGTGCGGCGGGACGAGGAGGAAGTCGCCCTGCTCCAGGACGGTCAGCTCCTCGTCGACGAGGACCTGGAGCGAACCGCCGAGCACGAAGAACATCTCGGAGGCCTTGGTGTGGAAGTGCGCCGGGGCGCCGACCGCTCCCTCGGCGAAGGAGGAGCGGTAGCTGGTGAGCTGTCCGCCGGTGGTGCCGGAGTCGGCGAGGAGGGTCATCACGCTGCTGGGGTCGGCGGTGGTCTCGGCGGTGGCGGCGCGGGTCAGGAGCGGGGCGAAGGGCGCGTTCTCGTTCATGATCACTACTCTAGGCCCCCATTGACCCTTGGACAGGGTTCAATTGATCTACAAAAACGTGGGTCAATCATGGGTCGATCCCTGCCGCCTCCGCCGTGCGGCGGAGGCGGATCGTCGGCGCGCAGGAGGTGGCACCGGGGCGCCACCCGCGAGCGTGGAGCCATGACACCGACCGCTCACCTCCCCGCCCCGGCGCCCGGCGCCGACCACCGCGACGGCGCCGGCCTCACCCCCGCCGGCCGCGGTCCCGGCCGCGCACGCCGGGCTCTGCGCGTGGTCGCGATCCTCGCCTGCGTCCCGTACGTCTCACTCAAGATCGCCTGGGTGGCGGGCGGCGAGATCGGCATCCCCGCCGGGAGCGTGCTCCTGGAGCGCCGGGAGCTGCTGGCCGTCGCCAACTCGATCACGGTGCTGGCCGACGCCCTCGTGGTCGTCCTCGCCCTGCTCCTCACCCGCCCCTGGGGCCTGCGGGTGCCCGCCTGGCTCCTCGCGCTCCCCATGTGGGCGGCGACCGGGCTGCTCGCCCCGATCATGACCGGCTATCCCACCCAGCTCGCGGTCTCCCTGCTCAGCGGGGACGAACGGGCCGCCGCTCCCGCCGAACCCTTCCTGGATCCCTGGGTCTTCGCCGTCGTCTACGGCGGTTTCATCCTCCAGGGCCTCTCCCTCGGGACCCTTTTCGTCCTGTACGCGCGCGACCGCTGGGGCCACCTCTGGCGCGGCCCGCTCGGCGGGCTCCCCGCCCGCGTCCCCGGGCCCCGGGTACGGGCCACCGCCCTGGCCGGTGCCGTCCTCGCGCTCTTCCCCTTCGTCCTCCATGTGCGATGGCTCTCCGGATCGACCGACGGCATGTCCGCCCGGCAGATCGTCGAGCGGGACTCCGACGCCGTCGTCCTGGAGGCCCAGGGGCTGCTCTTCCTCGTCGTCGGCGTGGCCGCCACCCTCTTCCTGGTCCTGCGCCGGCCGGCCACGCCGAAGGTGCGGACCGCCGTCGCGGCGGCCTGGGTCGGCTCGGGCGCGGTGGGCTGCTGGGGCGCCTACATGTCGCTGGTCGCGCTGCTGCCGGAGACGGATCCGGCCAAGCGGGTCACGACGCTGATGCAGCTGTCCTACGCTGGCGAAATGATCATCGGACTCCTCCTCGCCGCCGCTCTGGCCGTAGTCCTGCGGCGCCGGGGCGCCGAGGCGTGAGACGGTGCGCGGTCGCCCTCCTCGGGCAGCGGGCCAGACGACGCTGGCTCCATCTGATCGTGGGCGGCGCGCTGTTCATGCCGTTCTGGATGGTCGGCACCGTGGTCGCCGGGATGGTGCTCGGCGAGGGCGGTCTGTTCACCGGAAGCCTCGGGCCGCAGTTCGGGGCGTACGCGGTGGGGCTTCCGCTCGTCGCCGTCGCCGCGCTCTTCCCCCTGGCCCGGCCGATGTCGGTCGCGGTGGCGCGGGCGCTGTGCGGCATTCCGGCGGACACGCTGGCGGACGGCCCGGCCCGGGGCAGGCAGGCGAAGGCCAGGACCGCCGGCTGGCTCACCCTGCACCTGGGCGCCGGGGCGCTGATCAGCGGGGCGAGCCTGGCTCTTCCGCCGTTCGCGGTGTCCGTGCTGGCGCTGCCGTTCTCCCCGGCGCTGCGGGAGTCGGAGCTCGGCCGGCTCTGGGGCCTCGACCGCCCCTGGTGGAGCTGGGCCGCGATCCCGGCGGGGATCCTGATGCTGATCGCGCTCGCCGCCGTGGCCGCCGCGGCCGGGGCCCTGCTGGCCCGGCAGGCTCCCCGGCTGCTCGGACCGAGTCCGGCGGACCGGCTCGCGGCGGCCGAGCGGCGTGCGGCGGAGGCGGAGTCCCGCAACCGGCTCGCGCGGGAGCTGCACGACTCGGTCGGTCACGCGCTGAGCGCCGTCACCCTCCAGGCGGGCGCGGCCCGCCGGGTCCTGGACGGCGGCGACGGGGCCGACCTGGAGTTCGTCAGGGAGGCGCTGACCGCGGTCGAGGAGACCACCCGGCGCACGGTAGGCGAGCTGGACTGGGTCCTCGGCCTGCTGCGGCGGGGCGAGGACTCGGAGGAGGGGCCGGGGCCCGGGCCGGGGCTCGACGCCCTGGAGGCCCTGGTGCGGGGCGCCGGACCGAGGGTGGCGCTGACCGTGTCCGGGGACGTCGGCCCCGTACCGGAGGCGCTGTCCCGGGAGGCGTACCGGATCGTTCAGGAAGGGCTGACGAACGCGGCCCGGCACGCGGGCGGGGAGCCCGTCAGCGTACGGCTCGACGCCCGTACCGAGAAGGTGGAGATCACGATGGAGAACCCCCTGCCCGCGCGGCCCCCGGTCGCCCGTCCGAACGGCGGGCACGGCCTGCGCGGGATCGCCGAACGGGCCCGGCTGCTCGGCGGCACCGCCGAGGCGGGCCCCGCGGACGGCGTCTGGCGCCTCGCGGTGAGGATCCCCCGATGAGCGCCCCCGCGGGCACTCCGGCGAGCGCCCCGGTCGTCAGGGTCGTCCTGGCCGACGACGAGCGGATGGTGCGGACGGCCCTGCGGGTCATCCTGGACGCGGAACCCGACCTGGAGGTCGTCGGTGAGGCGTCCACCGGCGCCGAGGCGGTGTCGGTGGTGCGGGCGGAGCGGCCCGACGTCGTACTGATGGACGTCCGGATGCCGGAGATCGACGGGATCCGGGCCACCGAGCAGATCCTGGCGGGGATGGCCGAGCCGCCCAGGATCGTGGTGGTCACCACCTTCGAGAACGACGCGTACGTGTACGACGCGCTGCGGGTCGGCGCGGCCGGCTTCCTGCTGAAGCGGGCGGCGGCGGAGGACCTGGTGAGCGCGGTCCGGCTGGTCGCGCGGAGCGATTCGCTGCTGTACCCGGCGGCGGTACGAGGCCTGGCCGCCGAGCACGCCCGCCACCGGCCGCCGGTGGCGCCGCCCTGGGTGGCGCGGCTCACCGAGCGGGAGGCGGAGGTGCTGCGCCTGGTGGCGACGGGCCTGACGAACGCGGAGATCGCGGCCCGGATCGGCGTCGGCGCGGCCACGGTCAAGACGCACGTGGCCTCGGTCCTGGCGAAGTCGGGCGCCCGGGACCGCACGCAGGCGGTGATCCTGGCGTACGAGTCGGGGTTCGTACGGGCGGGGTGACGGCGGCCGCGCCCGAGCCCGCATGAAGGTTCCCTGAGAAACCGGCCACATCCGGAACGTCCCGCACCGGGTCGTTCGTCCCCCTCAGTGCGATGAACAAGACGATCAGGCGCACCTCGGTCTTCGTGCTGCTCCTGGTGCTCGCCCTGCTGGGCCGGGCCACCTGGGTGCAGGCGTACGAGGGGAAGGCGCTCGCGGACGACAGCAAGAACCGGCGGAAGACGATCGCGCAGTACGCGCAGCCGCTCGGGAACATCGTCGTGGCCGGTTCACCGGTCACCGGCTCGAAGAAGACGGAGGGAACGGACCTCGAGTACCGGCGCACGTACACGGACGGCGAGCTGTACGCGGCGGTCACCGGCTACAGCTCCCAGGCGTACGGCGCGACCCAGCTGGAGGGCATCTACTCCCACGTCCTCGACGGCACGGACGACCGGCTGAAGAACCCGCTCGACGCCGTGACCCGCAAGCAGCAGGAGCCGGGCACGGTCGTCACCACGATCGACCCGGACGTCCAGAAGGCCGCCTACCGGGCGCTCGGGGACACGAAAGGCGCGGCCGTCGCCGTCGACCCGGCCAGCGGCCGGATCCTCGCCATGGTCTCCACCCCGTCCTACGACCCGTCGAAGATCGCCGGGACCTCGAACGGCGACGCCTGGAAGGCGCTGACCACCGACGAGGACAAGCCGCTGGTCAACCGGGCCCTGCGCCAGCCGCTGCCGCCGGGTTCCACCTTCAAGCTGGTCGTCGCGGCGGCGGCCCTGGAGGACGGTCTGTACGGCTCGGTGGACACGGCGACGAAGAGCCCCGATCCGTACACCCTGCCCGGCACCCGGACCGTGCTGAAGAACGAGAACGCCTCGGCGCCCTGTGAGAACGCCACGATCCGCACCGCGCTCCGGTACTCCTGCAACAACGTCTTCGCCAAGATGGCGGCCGACCTGGGACAGGACAAGGTGAAGGCGACGGCGGAGAAGTTCGGCTTCAACGACGCGGAGCAGGACGTCCCGGTCCGCGCCTACGCGAGCGTGTACCCGTCCGGCATGGACAAGGCGCAGACGGCTCTCACCGGCATCGGCCAGTTCGACGTGACCGCCACCCCGCTGCAGATGGCGATGGTGTCGGCCGCGATCGCCAACGACGGTCTGCTCGCCGCCCCGCACATGGTGTCGGAGGTCGTCGACTCCGACGGCGACCCGCTCACGACCTTCGAGGACGGCGACAGCGAGCGGATCGTCTCCTCCTCGACGGCAAAGCAGCTGCGCAGCGCGATGCGGACGGTGGTCGACGAGGGCACCGGGACCAACGCGGCGATCAGCGGGGCCGAGGTCGGCGGCAAGACGGGCACGGCGCAGCACGGCGAGAACAACAGCAAGACGCCGTACGCCTGGTTCACCTCGTACGCGAAGGACCCCTCGACCGGGAAGCAGGTCGCCGTCGCGGTGATGATCGAGGACTCGGGCGCGGCCCGCTCCGAGGTCAGCGGCAACGGCCTGGCGGCCCCGGTGGCGCAGAAGATGATGGCGGCGGCGCTGAAGTGAGGTGATCCGGCGCGGTGGGGTGCCCCGGCGCGGTGGGGTGACCTGCCGAAGTGACGTGCCGGGGGCTCCGATTGGCCGTCGGGGCCCGTGACGCGATATGCAGGGTCACGCTCGTGCCCGAGCACGCATTCGAACCGCTGATCCTGCACCCACCTCGCGGAGGACCGCCGTGCGCCTGCCCCGTTCCCTCTCCGGCTGGACCATCGCGGTCTTCGGTGTCCTCGCCGCCGCGCTGGGGGTGGTGGGCCTGGTCGTACCGGACGCGCTGCTCACGGTGATGGGCTTCGATCCGGTGCCCGACGGCGGGCGCGCGGACGGCGACCACACCCTGGTCTTCCTCACCGCCTCCTCCATGGCGGCGCTCAACATGGGCGTGTACTACGTCCTGGCCGCGCTCGCCGACTGGAAGCCCTTCTTCCGCTGGACGGTCCCCTTCCGGCTCCTCACCTGCGCCGTCTTCACCCTCGCGGTCGTCAGCGGCCGGGCCCCGGCCGGATTCCTCGGCGTGGGCCTGTGGGAGGGCCTCGGCGCGGTGGTGACGGGTGCGGCGCTGCGCCACGAGAAGGCCCACGCGAAGCCTCCGTACGAGGAGCAGGGAGCCGGCGCCTGACGCCCCGCGACGACGCGCTGTGCGAGGCGGCGCGTACGGCGTCGCTCGCGACCGGGGGCAGCTCTTCCGCCGCCGTCTAGGGAAGATGACCGATCCGCCGGAGCCACCTCAGCGGCCAGCCTGAGGGCCATGCGCTGGTATCTGACAGGTGTCGTCGTGTCCGGGTTCGGCACGACGGCGATGTGGCTGGTCTCCGGGATCTGGGTCAAGTCCCTCACGGGCTCGGACAGCCTGGCGGCGCTGGCCGCCTTCGCCCTGTGGGCGCCCGTCCTCCTCGGGCCCCTGCTCGGCACGCTCGCGGACCGGGTGCGAAGACGGCCCCTCCTGATCGTCCTCGACCTGGCGGCGGCCGCGCTCCTCCCGCTGCTCCTGTGGGTGGAGTCGGCGGACGGTGTGTGGCTGGTCTTCGCCGTCCTCGTGCTCTACGGCGCGCAGGGCGCCGTCCACGAGGCGGCGGAGCAGGCCCTGGTCGCGACCGCCCTGGACGAGAAGCGGCTCGGCACCTTCAACGGACTGCGGATGACCGCGAACGAGTCGACGAAGCTCCTCGCGCCGCTCGTGGCGGCGGGGCTCTTCGCCCGGTACGGGGGCGGGACCGTCGCCCTCCTCGACGCGGCGAGCTTCGCCCTCGCGGCGGGCCTGTTCGCGCTGATGCCCGTGCGGGAGGAGCGCCCCGCGCGGCCGGAGGCCCGGCACTGGTGGCGGGAGACCGCCGAGGGTGTGCGACTGCTCCGCGCCTCGCCGGTCCTGCGGCCGCTCGTCGCGACGGGCGCGTTCACGATGCTGCTCGCCGGGGTGAACGGGGCTGCGATCTACGCCGTCGTCGACCGGGGCCTCGGCCACTCCCCCGCGTACGCCGGTGTCCTCTACGCCGTCCAGGGCGCGGGCTCGGTCCTCGCGGGCCTGGTGACCGGCCCGCTGCTCCGCCGGATCCCGGAGCGGACGCTCGCCGCCGGCGGCCTGGCGCTCTTCGCGGTCGCCGTGGGCGTACGGGCGCTGCCGTACGAGGCGACGGCCGTGGCGGCGAGCGCGGTGATCGGGCTCGGGCTGCCGTGGGTGCTGGTCGCGGTGATGACGGCGGTGCAGCGGGAGGCCCCGGCGGAGGCGCTGGGCCGGGTCGCGGCGACCGCGAACACCCTCGTCCTCGCCCCGAACGCGCTCGCCCTCGCCCTCGGCGCGGGCCTGGTCGCCCTGGTCGACGTCCGCGTCCTGCTGCCGCTGCTCGCGCTGGCGGGGACGGGCTGGGCGGTCGGCAGCACGGTCCGGGGGCGGACCCGAGGACCGGGCACGAGCACCCCGGACCCCGCCGTCCCGGCCCGCTGAGCGGGGGCGGCGGCCGGGTCGGCACCCCCGCTCCCCCCGCCCCGGCCCCGTCTGCGGCCCCTCGCGCGCGGCGCTCGCGGTGCGGGGCGACCGGCAGGCGGCGAGCATGGAAGGAGGCATGGCGCGGCGGGAGGAGGGCAGTGTGACGGCCGGATCCTTCCCGGGGACGACGGGGCGGGTCGGGATGCCCCTGGACGGCAAGGGTCTCCTCGACGTGCTCGGTGTCGCCGCCATCGTCGTGGACGCCCACGGCCGGATCGTGCTGTGGAGTCCCCAGGCGGAGGACCTCTTCGGCTTCGGCGCCGCCGAGGCCCTGGGCCAGTACGTGGCCCGCCTGATCGTCGGCACGGAGCACCGCGAGGAGGCGATGCGTCTCTTCGGCGAGGTGCTGCGCGAGGGCACCACCTGGGCCGGCACCTTCCCCGTACGGCACAAGAACGGCACCGTCCGGCAGGTGGAGTTCCGCAACATGCGGCTCACCGACGACCTGGGGGGTCTGTACGCGCTCGGGATCGCCGCCGACCACGCCGCCGTCGAACGGGTCGAGACCGAGCTGGCGCTCTCCGACCGGCTCGTCTCCCAGTCACCGATCGGCCTGGCCGTCCTCGACACCGACCTGCGCTACGTCCGGGTGAACCCGGCCCTGGAACGGATCAACGGCGTCCCGGCCGCCCTGCACATCGGGCGGCGGATCAGCGACATGCTCCCGAAGGTCGACGCCGCGGCCCTGGAGGCCGCGCTGCGCACCGTACTGGCCACGGGGACGCCCCTGCTCGACCATCCCACCGTCGGACGGACCCCCGCCGACCCGGACCGCGACCACGCCTGGTCCGTGTCCTTCTACCGCCTGGAGGGGACCGAGGACCGGGTCCTCGGCGTCGCCGCCTCGGTGATCGACGTGACCGAGCGGCACCGGGCGGACGCGGACGCCGACCGGTCCCGGCGACGGCTCGCGCTCATCGCGGACGCCTCCGCCCGGGTCGGCACCACCCTGGAGGTGGAGCAGACCGCCGACGAGCTGGCCTCCGTGGTGGTGCCGGAGCTCGCGGACATCGCGGCCGTCGACGTCCTCGACTCCGTCCTGGCGCTGCGCAGACCGGGCGCCCCCGAGGAGGGGCCCGAGCTGTTCCGGGCGCTCGCGGTGAAGGCCGCGGCCCGGACGGACGCGCTGCCCGCGGCGGACCCGCCCGGGGCCATCACCATGTACGGGGCGGACCGGCTCGTCACCCGGTGTGTGCACACCGGTCTGCCGGTCCTCGTGCAGCACGTCGGCCCCGGCGACCTCTCCCGGATCGCGCGGAGCCCCGAGGCGGCGGAGCTGCTCGCCCGGGCCGGAGTGCACTCGTACCTGGCGGTGCCGCTGATCGCGCGCGGCGAGGTCCTCGGCGCGCTCGACCTCAAGCGCGACCGCAACGCCCTGCCCTTCGACGGCGACGACGTCCTCCTCGCGACGGAACTCGCCGCCCGCGCGGCCGTGAGCATCGACAACGCGCGCTGGTACCAGAGCGTGCGGAACTCGGCGGTGACGCTCCAGCGCAGTCTGCTGCCGGGCGCGCCCCCGGAACTGGCGGGCCTGGAGATCGCGGCCCGCTACCAGCCGGCGCAGGCGTCCAGCGAGGTCGGCGGCGACTGGTACGACGTGATCCCGCTGCCCGACGACAAGACGGCGCTCGTCGTGGGGGACGTGATGGGCAGCGGGATCGACGCGGCGGCGACGATGGGCCGGTTGCGGACCGCCACCTGCGCCTTCGCCGACCTCGATCTCCCGCCCTCCCAGGTCCTGCGGCATCTGGACCGGATCACCGCGGGCCTCGAGCACTACATCGCGACCTGTCTCTTCGCCGTGCACGACCCGGTCCACGGCCGGTGCCGGATCGCGAACGCCGGCCATCTGCCGCCCGTACGGGTACCGGCGGAGGGCCCGGCCGAGCTGGTGGACGTGCCTCCGGGGGCGCCGCTGGGGGTGGGCGGCGGGACGTTCCGGACGGTCCGGGTGCCGTTCCGGCCCGGGGACCGGCTCGTGCTCTACACGGACGGACTGATCGAGACCCGGCACGACGCGATCGACGAACGGCTCGCGCTGCTCGTGGGTCTCCTCGACAAGGCGCGCGGGCCGCTCGAGGAGACCTGCGACGAGCTGCTGCGGGCGCTGCGCCGGCCCGGTGCGCCGGACGACGTGGCCCTGCTCATCGCCCGGAGCACGGGATGACCGCCCGGGGCCGCCCGCAGGGGAAGGACCCCGGCGGGCGCGAACGCGGAACCGGGCTGCGGAGCCTCGCCGGGCAGGTCTTCGCCCTGGAGGCGCTGATCGCGCTCCTGGTGATCGCGGCGGCCGTGTTCATCACGTTCTACCAGGCGCGCAGCGACTCCCAGCGGGACGCCGAGGTCCGCTCGCTCGCGGTCGCGGAGGCCTTCGCGAAGGCGCCCGGCATCGACGAGGCCCTCGCCTCGCCCGATCCGACGGCCGTGCTCCAGGCCCGGGCGGAGGCGACCCGGCGGGCCACGGGGGTGGACTTCATCGCGGTCCTGAACCGGGACGGCGTGCGGTACACCGACTCGGAACCGGAGCTGATCGGCCGCAAGGCGACCGGGGACCTGTCCCGTGCGGTGGTCGACGGCGAGTCCTTCACCGAACTGTTCCGGGGCGCTCCCAACGACGCCGTGCGGGCCGTCGTGCCGGTCGTGGACGACCGGGGCCGGATCGTCGGCCTGGTCACCAGCGGGGTCGAGGTGGAGAGCATCACCCACGCGGTGGAGGGGCGGCTGCCCCTGCTGGTGGGCGCCGCGGCGGGCGCCCTGGTGATCGCCGTGGGCGGGGCCGCGCTGGTGAGCCGGCGGCTGCGGAGACAGACGCACGGCCTCGGCCCGGCCGAGATGACCCGGATGAAGGAGCACCACGAGGCGGTCCTGCACGCGGTGCGCGAAGGGGTCCTGATCGTGGGCCCGGACCGCCGTCTGCTGCTCGCCAACGACGAGGCGCGGCGGCTGCTCGGGCTCACGGCGGACGCGGAGCGGCGGCACGTCTCGGAGCTCGGCCTCGATCCGCGGACGGTCGAGCTGCTGGAGTCGGGCAGGTCGGCGACGGACGAGGTGCACCGGGCGGGCGACCGGCTGCTCGCGGTGAGCGTCCGGCCCACGCTCCCGGCCGGGCGCGAGTCCGGATGTGTGATGACGATGCGGGACACCACCGAGCTGGCGGCGCTGACCGGCCGGGCGGCGGTGGCCCGTGGCCGGCTCCAGCTGCTCTACGAGGCGGGGGTGCGCATCGGGACGACCCTGGAGGTCGTGCGGACGGCGGAGGAGCTGGCGGAGGTGGCCGTGCCCCGGTTCGCGGACTTCGCGACGGTGGAGCTGCTCGAACCGGTGCTGCGCGGGGAGGAGCCGCCGGCCTCCGCGCCGGCGACCACGGAGATGCGACGGACGGCGCTGAGCGGACTCCGCCCCGACCAGCCGCTCCAGCCGGTCGGGGACACCGTGCGGTTCGACGTCGCGAGCACCCCGATGGCGACGGCCCTGGGCGCGGGGCACGCGGTGGTGCAGACGGAGCTGGCGGCGGCGGAGGGCTGGCGGCAGCAGGATCCGGAGGGGGCGGCGCGGGCCCTCGCCTTCGGGATGCACTCGCTGCTCACCGTGCCGCTGCTGGCCCGTGGGGTGGTGCTGGGCATGGCGAACTTCTGGCGTGCGGACACCCCGGAGCCGTTCGGGGAGGAGGACCTGTCGTTCGCGGAGGAGCTGGCGGCGCGGGCGGCGGTCGCGATCGACAACGCCCGCCGGTTCACCCGGGAGCACGCCATGGCGGTGACGCTCCAGCGGAGCCTGCTGCCCCGGGTGCTGCCCGACCAGAGCGCGGTGGAGGTGTCGTACCGCTATCTCCCGGCGAAGGCCGGGGTCGGCGGCGACTGGTTCGACGTGATCCCGCTGCCGGGTGCGCGGGTGGCGCTGGTGGTGGGCGACGTGGTGGGGCACGGGCTGCACGCGGCGGCGACCATGGGGCGGCTGCGGACGGCGGTCCACAACTTCTCGACGCTGGACGTGCCGCCGGACGAGCTGCTGGGCCATCTCGACGAGCTGACGGCCCGCATCGACGACCGGGAGTCGGAGGGGCCGGACGGCGAGGGACGGCGCCGTGAGGAGGGCATCACCGGCGCCACCTGTCTGTACGCGATCTACGACCCGGCGTCCGGGCTGTGCACGGTGGCGAGCGCCGGGCATCCCGGTCCGGCGCTCGTGGGTCCCGACGGGCGGGTCGACTTCCCCCAGCTGTCGCCGGGACTTCCGCTGGGGCTCGGTCTGGGCGACGTGCCGTTCGAGACGACCGAGCTGCGGCTGATGGAGGGCAGCAAGCTGGTGCTCTTCACGGACGGGCTCCTGGAGGACCGGGGGCGGGACCTGGACACGGGTCTGGGACTGCTGCGGTCGACGCTCGCGCGCCCGGACCGGAGCCCGGAGCAGATCTGCGCGGACGTGCTGGCGACCCTTCTCTCGCCGTCGCCGCGCGACGACATCGCGCTGCTCGTGGCCAGGACGCGGATGCTCGACCGGGACCGGATCGCCGAGTGGGAGGTGGCGCGCGATCCGTCGGCGGTCTCGCCGGTACGGAACGCGGCGGCGGCGAAGCTGACGGAGTGGGGTCTTGAGGACCTGGCGTTCACGGCGGAGCTGGTGCTCAGCGAGCTGATCACGAACGCGGTGCGGTACGGCGCCGATCCGGTCCGGGTCCGGCTGCTCCACGACCGGACGCTGATCTGCGAGGTCTCGGACGCGAGCAGCACCTCGCCGCACCTGCGGCACGCGGCGACGACGGACGAGGGCGGGCGCGGGCTGTATCTGGTGGCGCAGTACGCGGAGCGCTGGGGCACGCGCTACGCCCGGCGCGGCAAGACGATCTGGGCGGAGCTGAGGGTGGGCTCGGAGGGCATGGAGCCGATCGCGACGCCGGTCCCGGATCTGGACGCGCTGGAGGATCTCGCCTGGTGAGGGACGGGGCGAGGGCGAGCGGGGCAAGGGTGGGGCGGGGCCGAACCTGGAGGGTCTGGCCGCGCGACTCGCCGCCCGGCACGCGGACCCCGCCCAGCTGCGCGACCTTGAGCGGCTGCTTGCCCGGGCCAGGAGGGCGGCGGAGTCCGGACGGCTCCGCGAGGCCGTGTCCCTCAACGCCGACTTCCACCGGCGGATCGTCGAACTCTCCGGCAATCCGCTCCTGGTGGACCTGATGGCCCCGCTCGACTCCCGGCTGCGCCGGCTGTTCCGGCTGACCTCGGCGCACGCGGACGGCGAGCCGATGTGCGGGGCCCACGAGCGGCTCTACGAGGCCGTCCGCGACCGCGACGAGGACGGTGCGGAGGCACTGGCCCGCGCCCATGTCGCCGACACCCGCGCCTCGGCCGCGCGCCTGCTGTCCGCGCCGCGGGAGCGGGAACCGGGACAGGAACAGCGGGAGCAGGAGCAGAAGTAGGAGCGGCGGACGGCGGACGGTGCGCCCCGGTCTCCCTGTTCGGGAGACCGGGGGCTGTCTAGCCGAGCGCCTTCAAGGCCGCCCGGACGGCGGCCAGGTCCTCGTCCGATGCGAGGCCCGCGTGGTAGAGCCGCAGTTCGGTCGCGCCCGTGTCGCGCGCCTGCTCGGCGGAGTCGGCCAGCCGGTCGGGGGCGCCCCCCATCCCGGTGACGACGGACAGGTTCGCCGCGAGGACGGTCCCCGGGCGGGCGTGGGCGGCGAACTCCGCGACGCGGGGCGGGCGGGCGACCACCCCGTCCGCGAGGCCCAGGACGTGCGCCGGGTCCGTGCCGGTGTCGGCGCCGCAGCGGTACGGGTCGGGGTCGGCGTGCAGCAGTACCCGGAAGCCGGGCGGGGCGGCGGCCCGTACGGCGGCCACGGCGGCCTCCTGGAAGGTTCGGGCGGTCCCGGCGCGCCAGGCGAGGGCGGGGGCCTCCGGGGCGCCGAGCTCCCCTGCCGGTCCCGATCCGGCCCAGACGGGTTCCAGGGCGCCGCGCACGGCGGCGGCGAGCTCGTCGGGATCGGCGCCCCCGTCCCCGTACCCCTGGCGGCAGGAGGGGCAGAAGCAGAGCGACATCAGGTACTGCTCCCGCTCCCCCAGGGCGACGCCGGCGGTCTTGTCGTGGGCGTGCAGGTGGGCGAGGCCGTACCAGCCGCAGGACTCCAGTTCGGTGCCGGCCGCGCCGGGCCGTACGGCGGCCTCGGCGGCCAGGCCGACGAGCAGGGCGCGCACCTCGGGGCGGGCGATGCAGGGGGCCCAGGGGTAGCGGTCGCCGTAGGCGTTGACGACGGAGGTCTCCGGGTGCTCGGCGCCGAGGCGGGAGTTGTGCGCGAGGACGACCCAGCTGTGCACCTCCAGGCCGGTGGCGGCGAGGGCCTCGGAGGCCCGCCCGTAGGCGTCTCCGGGGGCCCAGTCCCCCGCCGGGTACGGGCGGAGCGGGCGGTCCGCCCAGCGGTCCGGGTCCGGCAGGTAGAGCACGGCGGCGTGCTCGGCGGTGACGATCCGGTGGGCCGGGTGGCGCGGGGTCAGTGCCCGGGTGGAGTGGTAGGCGGCGGCGAGGGTGACCTGCGCGATCCCGAGGTCCGCGAGGAGCCCCGGGGCGGCGGGGTCGCCGTCGACGTCCCAGGGGTAGACGAAGGCGCCCGCGCGCAGGCCGTTCGCGGTTCCGCCCGTGTTCCCGGTCATGCGCCGATCTCCTTCAGGAGGGTCCGGCCGCGCTCGACGAGCAGCATGAGTTCGTCGACGTGCTCGGGTGCGGGCTCGCTCAGCGGCGGCCGTACCTCGCCCACGTCCAGGCCTCCCCTCCGCACCGCCGCCTTGACGAGCGAGACGGCGTATCCCCGTCCCTGGGCGCGGAGTTCGACGAGCGGCCGGTAGAAGACGTCGACCAGCCGGTTCACGGTGGTGTCGTCGCCGGTGGTGAGGGCGTGGTGGAAGGCGAGGGCGATGTCGGGGGCGAAGCAGAAGACGGCGGAGGAGTAGAGGGTGACGCCGATGCCCCGGTAGGCGGCGCCGGTGAGTTCGGCGGTCGGCAGGCCGTTGAAGTAGAGGAGGCCGAGGCCCTCGGCGCGGACGGCGCTGACGATCCGCTGCATCAGGTCGAGGTCGCCGAGGCCGTCCTTGAGGCCGATGATCCCGTCGGTACGGGCGAGGGCGACGGCGGTGTCGGGGGTGAGGATCGCGTTGTCGCGCTGGTAGACGATGACGTCGAGCGAGGTGGCGGCGGCGAGTTCGGTGTAGTGGCGGAGCAGCCCGGCCTGGTCGGCGACGACGAGGTAGGGCGGCATGGCGAGGAGTCCGTCGGCGCCGGCCTCCTCGGCGAGCCGGGCGTACCGGACGGCGAGCGCGGTGCCGTAGCCGGCGCCCGCGACGACGGGTACGCGGCCCGCGGACTCCTCGACGGCGGCGGCGACGCAGTCCCGGAACTCCTCGGGGGTGAGGGCGTGGAACTCGCCGGTGCCGCAGCAGGCGAACACCGCCGCCGCGCCCGCGTCGACGCCCGCGCGCACATGGGCGCGGAAGGTGTCGAGGTCGACGGAGCCGTCCGGCGCGAAGGCGGTGACGGGGAAGAACAGCAGGCCGTCGAGCCGGCCGGCGAGCGGGGCAGTGGTCACGGTCGCTCCCAGGGAAGTCCGTCGTGCAGGGCCAGCGCGTGCACAGTTATGACTGTCATCCATATTCTTGAACACTGACGCCCCGCACGCTAGAACAGCACGGAAGCGCCGGTCAAGGAGCGAACGCGCCGGATCGCACACTCTTGACGCTCCGTCGGACCGCTCCCTAGCGTGTCCATGGTTGTGAATGCCACTCAGATGAATGCCAGCGCATGCCGCTCGACGGAGGAGACCCGCTCCATGCCCGCACCCCGCACACTCCTGCTCACCGGCGCCGCCGGGGGCGTCGGCACGCTGATGCGGGAGCTGCTGCCCCCGTACGGCTACGAGCTCCGCCTCCTGGACGTCGTCCCCGTTCCCGGGGCGCCGGACGCGATCGTCGCCGACCTCGCGGACCGCGCGGCGCTGCGCGAGGCGGTCCGGGGCGTCGACGCGATCGTGCACCTGGCCGGCATCTCCCTGGAGTCGACCTTCGACAAGATCATGGCCGCCAACATCGCCGGAACGTACAACCTGTACGAGGCCGCCCGCGAGGAGGGGGTCCGGCGCGTGGTCCTCGCCTCCAGCAACCACGCCGTCGGCTTCACCCGCCGTCCGCGCGAGGGCGAACCGCTCGTCCCGGCCGACACCCCGCACCGCCCCGACACCTTCTACGGCCTCTCCAAGTGCTTCGGCGAGGATCTGGCGCAGCTCTACTGGGACCTGCACGGTCTTGAGACCGTCTCCGTCCGCATCGGCTCCTGCTTCCCCGAGCCCACCTCGGTGCGGATGCTGTCGATGTGGCTCAGCCCCGCCGACTGCGCCCGTCTCCTGCACGCCGGCCTCACCGCGGAGGACGTGGCCCACACGATCGTGTACGGCTCCTCCGCCAACACGCGCGCGTGGTGGGACCTGTCCACGGCCCGGGCGCTCGGCTTCGAGCCGGAGGACGACTCGGAGGTCTACGCGGAGAAGCTCGTCGCCGAGAAGGGCCTGCCGCCGGAGGGCAGCGCCGACGACCTCTACCTGGGCGGCCACTTCTGCGTGAACCCGCCGCGCTGGCCGCACTGAGCGGCGCGCCGGACGACGGGGCGTCCCGTCGTCGGGGCAGGAGGGGTCGGCGGACCCGAGCGGGGAGATACGCAGGACCCGGCCGGACTGATACGGGGGAGCCGGCCGGGGCCCGGGTCACAGTGCACGCCGGCACCGGACCTGCCCACCGTAGGCCCGGAGGAAGATCATCGCGAGCCGCTGAACGCGGCACCTGTCCGGAATGCGCGGTGGGTTGACGCACGCAAGTGTGCCGGTCAGCGAAATATGCGCCCCCTGCGCGCCCCGGCGTACGCCGGACCGCCAGGACCGGTTCTCAGCCACAGCCGCGCAAGGTGCCGGACGGAGACTCGCCGTACTTCTCCCGGTAGCGCGCCGCGAAGCGTCCCTGGTGGGCGAATCCCCAGCGCCAGGCCACCTCGCTCACGCTCACCTCGTCCGGCGCGGCCGCCCGCAGCTCCTCGCGGACCCGGTCGAGACGGACCTCCCGTACGAACGCCATCGGGGACATCCCCACGTACTCGCGGAAGGACTCCTGGAGCCGCCGCACGCTCACCCGCGCCACGACGGCGAGCTCGGTGGTCGTGAACGGGTGCTCGGGGCGCTCCCGTACCGCGTCCATCGCGCGCTTGACCGGCGCCGGCCGCCGGGGCTCCCCCGGGTGGGCCAGATCCTCGCGCCAGGGGTGCTCCGCGGCCAGCAGCAGCCCGTTGAGCAGCGCCTCCTGCAGGGGCCGGGCCACCAGCTCGTGCCGGGCCAGCCCCTCTCCCGCGAGCGCCTCGGCGGCGACCTGCCGGGCGAAGCGCACCCAGCTCAGACCGGGACCGCGCGAGATGTCCAGCCGCGGTGCGAAGGCGAGCGGGCCGCGGGGCGGGCGGCCGACGAGCTGCTCCAGACGGTCGCGCAGCTCGGCCGCCCCGATCTTCACCGAAAGGGTCCGGCAGTCCCCGCTCCAGCGATCGAGGAAGGTGTCACCCGCCGGGTCGAGCAGCAGCGCGTCGGTGGCGGTCGCGACGATCGCGGACCCTCCCTGGCGCATCTCCATCCGCCCGCTGAGCGGCGCGTTCAGGTGGTACGCGCCGAGCTCCCCGAAGCTCATCCGCACATCGGCCCCGCAGCTCAGGTCGCCGATGACCAGCGGGCCGAGCGCGACCGTGTCGAAGCGGGCCGCGAAGGGGCGCCGCTCCCGGTCGACGACGTCCATACGGTTCGCGTAGTAGCGGGCGTCGAGCTCCTCGCGCGCCTCGTCCACGTCCTGTGTCCGGAAACAGCTACCGCCCACAGTGCCCCTGGCCCCCACCGGTACGACCGGCCCTTCCACCCCCACTGCACCCATGGGTCGAAAGAATATTCATATGACGGATCTGACCGGGAACGGCAGGATGCCCGGCATGCCACGACCCCATGGATTCACGTACGAGCAGCGCCGTGACGGCTCCGTCGTCCTCACCCATCTCGGCCGTGCCGCGGGCGTCCTGCGCGGCGGACGCGCCGAGAAGTTCCTCGCCGAGGTCGGCTCGGGCGACGCCCAGCTCGTCATGGCCCGCTGGACGGGTGCGTACCGCTTCGGCAACGAGCGGCAGGCCAGGAACCACCCGCGTAATCAAGGTGGCCGAACCGGACGAGGGTAAGGGAACGGCAAAGGGACCCGGTTCGTTAGCCCTGGCATGACCGCTATGACCCCCGGCTCGAACATCCCTCTCACCGCCGCGCGCGTGGCGGTGGACGTCGCCGCCCCGGTGCGGCTCGACGTCTCGGGCCTGCTGCTCGGCGCCAACGGCAAGGTGCGCTCGGACGACGACTTCATCTTCTACAACCAGCCGTCCGGTCCCGGTGTCACCTACCGCTCCGGCGGCGGGACCGCCCCCGACGCGATCCTGGTCGACACCTCCGCCGTCCCGGCCGGCATCGAGAGGATCGTCGTCACCGCGAGCCCGGACGCCGCGGGCCAGACCTTCCAGGGCGTGGAGCCCACGGCCACCCTCCGCAACGCGGACGACGGCAGCGTCCTCGCCACCTTCACCCCGCCGCAGCTCGCAACCGAGACCGCGCTCGTGGTCGTCGAGATCTATCTGCGCAACGGCGCGTGGAAGGCCCGCGCCGTCGGCCAGGGATACGCGAACGGCCTGGCCGGCATCGCCACCGACTTCGGCGTCTCGGTGGACGACGAGCCCGCCGCCGCCCCCCAGGCGGCCGCGCCGGTCGCTCCCGCCCCCGTCGCTCCGCCCGCCCCCGTCGCACCCCCGGCCCCGCCCGTCGCTCCGGTGGATCCCCGGATCGCCGCCGCCACGCCGGCCGCTCCCCCGGCCGCCGCCTCCGGCGGCAAGATCAACCTCGACAAGGGCCGGGTCAGTCTCCAGAAGAACCAGACCGTGTCCCTGGTCAAGGGCGGCCGCCCGCTGCTCTCCCAGGTCAAGATGGGCCTCGGCTGGGAGCCCGCGTACCGGGGCAAGGACATCGACCTGGACGCCTCCGTCATCGCGTACGGCCCGCAGCGCAACCACCTGGACAGCTGCTACTTCGGCAAGCTGTCCATCCTCAACGGCTCGGTGAAGCACTCCGGCGACAACCTCACCGGTGAGGGCGCGGGCGACGACGAGGTGATCGTCGTCGACCTCGGCCGGCTGCCCGCCGACACCACCGGCCTGGTCTTCACGGTCAACTCCTTCTCCGGCCAGAAGTTCACCGAGGTCGCCAAGGCCTACTGCCGGCTGATCGACGCGGCGACGGGCGAGGAGCTGGTCCGCTTCGACCTGACCACAGCCGAGCCGCAGACCGGCGTGATGATGGCCAAGCTGATCAAGCAGTTCACCGGTGAGTGGGAGATGACGGCGATGGGCGAGTTCGTGAAGTCCCGGACCGTCCGGGGCATGGTGAAGCCGGCCGCCCAGGCCCTCTGAGCGACCGGCCTCCCGCGACGCCGGGGGATGTCTTCGCCGGTCGGGCCCCGCACCCGGCCCGACCGGCAGGACGCCCGCTAGGAGAACAGGGCGCTGTAGGCGTTGAGGGCGGGCTGGCCGCCGAGGTGGGCGTAGAGCACGGTCGAGTCCCGGCCGATCTCTCCCCGGTCCACCAGGTCGACCAGTCCCGCCATCGACTTCCCCTCGTACACGGGGTCGGTGACCATGCCCTCGGTGCGGGCGGCCAGCCGCATCGCGTCGAGGGTGGCCTCGTCCGGGATGCCGTACACCCCCGCGTGGTACCGCTCGTCGAGCTCGACGTCGGCCGCCGTGACCGTGCGCTCGACCCCGATGAGGGCGGCGGTGTCCCGGGCGATCCGGGTGATCTGTTCATGGGTCGGACCGGGCTTGGCGGAGGCGTCGACGCCGATGATCCGGCGGGCGGGCCCGCCCTCCTCGGCCAGTGCGGCGAAGCCGGCGACCATGCCGGCCTGGGTGGAGCCGGTCACCGAGCAGACGACCACCGTGTCGAAGAAGACGCCGAGCTCGCGCTCCTGTTCGGCCACCTCGTACGCCCAGTTCGCGAAGCCGAGTCCGCCGAGCCGGTGGTCGGAGGCGCCCGCCGGGATCGCGTACGGCTTGCCGCCGCTCTCCTCGACCTCCCGCAGGGCCTGCTCCCAGCTCTCCTTGAAGCCGATGCCGAAGCCGGCCCGCACCAGCCGTACGTCGGCGCCCGCGAGGCGGCTGATCAGGATGTTGCCGACCTTGTCGTAGACGGAGTCGGGCCAGTCGACCCAGCTCTCCTGGACGAGGACGCAGCGCAGTCCGGCGCGGGCGGCGACGGCGGCGACCTGGCGGGTGTGGTTGGACTGGACGCCGCCGATGGAGACGAGCGTGTCGCAGCCCTGGGCGAGGGCGTCGGCGACCAGGTACTCCAGCTTGCGGGTCTTGTTCCCGCCGTACGCCACACCCGAGTTGCAGTCCTCGCGCTTGGCCCAGAGCGTGGCGCCGCCGAGGTGGTGGGTGAGCCGTTCGAGGGGATGGACCGGCGAGGGTCCGAAGAGAAGCGGGTAGCGGTCGAAGTCGGTGATCGGCAAAGCGGCTCCCGGTGGGTGACGGCGGCTGGTCGACGGTCCTGGACGCGTTACGGGGCGGGGCGCGCCGGGGGGAAGGGCGGCCCGGCGGTTTCGGCGGACTCTGCGGACCTGACCGCCGCGACAGACCCGTCGGGCTCGGCGGACCCGCCAGGCCCCACGGGCTCGACGGGCTCGACGGGCTCGACGGACCCGGCAGACCCGACGGGCTCGACGGGTGCGGGGATCCCGGTGACCTCGGCCACCTCGATGGCGTCGTCCGCGAGCTGCTCCAGGGCCGCCCAGATCTCCGTGGTGACCCGCACCGCCTCCGCCGCGTCCCGCGCCTCGCACGCGTCGATGAGCCGGGCGTGCAGTTCGGCCGATCCGCAGCTCCCTGCGTCGCCGAAGAGCCGCCGCTCGACGCGGCGGATCAGGGGGGTGTACCGCGCGATCGTGGCGGCCGCGGCGTGGTTGCCGCTGGCGACGACGAGGACCTGGTGCAGCTCGTCGTCGGCGTCGAGGGCGGCCTCGACGTCGGAGGCGCGAACGGCCGCGGCGAAACGCGCGTTGGCCTCGCGCATGGCCCGGATGCCCTCCGGGCCGAGCAGGGGTACGCCGGTCCTGGCGGCGAGTTCGTGCATCACCCGCACCACCGAGGCGGCGTCCCTGACGACCCGGCTGACCGGCCGGGTGACCCGGGTGTAGCTCTGCGGCTTGGACTCGACGAGCCCTTCGTCGCCGAGCCGGGCCAGGGCCTCGCGCACGGGTGCGCGCGAGAGCCCGAGCCGTTCGGCGAGATCGGCGTCCTTCAGCGGGGCGCCGGGGGCGAGGTCGCCGCGCACGATGGCCTCGCGCAGCGCTTCGTAGGCCCGGTCACGCAACAGGGTCCGGCCCACGGGCCGTAGTGCGTCCATGGACTGACATGTTAGATGTCAGTCCATGGAACTGACCAGGGGTCAGCGGCGGGGCTGACGCCGCCAGGGGCCGGTGATCGCGACCATGATGCCGGGGTCCTGGATGTTCGCGAACAGTGTGTCGCCGTCGGGCGAGAAGGTCACACCGGTGAACTCGCTGCCGTTGAGGTCGTTCCGGGCGATCGGGTAGGTGCGGCCCGAGTCGGTCGCGCCGAAGAGGTGCTGGACGCCTTCGCCGTCCTCGGCGATCACGAGCCCGCCGTACGGGGAGACGGTGATGTTGTCGGGGCCGTCGTAGGCGCCGTCCACGTCCGGGTTCGCGTTCACACCGAGCAGCACCTTGAGGGTGAGCGTGCGGCGCTTGGGGTCGTAGAACCAGACCTGGCCGTCGTGCGCGGCGCCGGGGCTCTCCGCACGCGCGTAGGAGGAGACGACGTACGTGCCGCCGTCGGCCCACCACATGCCCTCCAGCTTGCGGGCGCGGGTGACCTGGCCCTCCGTGAACTGCTTGCGGACGGAGGTGGCGCGGCCGTCGCGGTCGGGGACGTCGACCCAGTCCACGCCGTAGACGGTGCCGATCCGGCCCGCCCGGGAGAGGTCGTCCACGAAGCGGCCCGAGGAGTCGACGCACTTGGCGGCCTGGAGCACACCGGCGTCGTCGGCGAGGGTACGGAGCTTGCCGCGGCCGTGCTCGAAGCCCCTCGGCGGCGTCCAGCGGAAGAGCAGCCCGTTGGGGTTGGAGGCGTCCTCGGTGAGGTAGGCGTGCCCCCGCTTGGGGTCGATGACGACGGCCTCGTGGTCGTACCGGCCGAAGGCCTTGATCGGCTTCGGGCTCCGGTTGGCGCGGCGGTCGCGCGGGTCGACCTCGAAGATGTAGCCGTGGTCCTTGGTCATGCCGTTGACGCCGGCGCGGTCGGAGTTCTCCTCGCCGGTCAGCCAGGTGCCCCAGGCGGTGCTGCCGCCCGCGCAGTTGGTGGAGGTGCCGGCGATGCCGACCCACTCGGCGACGGTGCCGTCGCGGTGCACCTCGACGACCGTGCAGCCGCCGGCCGCGGCCGGGTCGTAGACGAGCCCCTCGGTGAGCGGCACCGGGTGGGCCCACTTGTCGCGGGTGCCCTTGAGCTCGTGGTTGTTGACCAGGTACGTGGTGCCGCGCGGCCCGGCGAAGGCGGCGGTGCCGTCGTGGTTGGAGGGCGTGAACTCGCCGGACTCCAGCCGGGTCACCCCGCTGTGGGTGACGACGCGGTACGAGAACCCGGCGGGCAGGGCGAGCATCCCCTCGGGGTCGCCGACGAGCGGTCCGTACCCGAGCCGGTGGCCGTGGTCGTGACCGTGCCCGTGCCCGTGCTCGTGGTCGTGACCGTGGCCGGCGCCGTACGTCTCCGGGTCGTCGGCGGCGAGCGCCTCGGGCGCGGTGGCGAGAGCCCCGACGACACCGGTGAGGGCGAGCCCCGCACCGGCGACGGCGGACTGCTTGGTGAACTCTCTGCGGTTGAGGGGCATGGTGTGGCGTTCTCCCTGTGATGGCCGAATCTCGCGGGCCACCCTCCCGCGCCGCCGCGAACACCGGCTGAACACCACGGGAACAGCGCCGGGCGCGACGCCCGGTGACCTGTGGCCGGGCCCCGCACCCGCTCGCGGCCACCGGCAGGTCGGACGCCGGCCTCAGCGACCGGCGGGTCCGACGCCGGGCCCCGCACCCGCTCTCCGTGACCGGCGGGTCCGACGCCGGGCCCGCACTCGCTCTCCGTGACCGGCGCGTCAGGCGCCGGGCCTCGACCGCGCCTTGAAGGCCGCCTTGCGGGCCTCCTTCGCCACGCCCTTGTCCCGGTGGAGGCGCCCCATGGCCTCCAGGACCTCGGCCGTCGCCGGGTGCTGCACCCGCCAGGCCGCCTCGAAGAAGCCGCTGTGGCGTCCCGTGAGCCCCTCGATCAGCTCCTGGAGTTCCTGCAGGTCGCCGTCGGCGTCGAGCTGGGCCGCGATCGTGTCGACGGCCAGCCAGAAGATCATCGACTCCGGCGGCGCGGGTACGTCCGCCGCACCCCGCTCGGCGAGCCAGACCCGCGCGAGGCCGCCGAGTTCCGCGTCGTCCAGGACCTCCCGCACCGCGGGCTCCGCCTCCGCGCCCACCAGCGACAGCGTCTGCTGGCAGTGGAGACGGCGGAGCGGCGAGCCCGCGTCCGAGCCGCGCGCGGCTCGCAGCAGCTCCCGGGCGGCGTCGAGCGCCTCGCGGCCGGCCAGCCAGCCCGCGGTCTCCTCGCGTGCGGCGACCTCCGGGTAGCCGGAGATCGCGTCGAGGAGCGCGTCGGCGCCCTTGTCCGCGAGATCGCCGACGGCGGGCGCGTCCACGCCGGCCTCCAGCATCCGGGCCCGGACGCCGTAGAGGCCGAGCGGCGTCAGCCTGACCATGCCGTACCGGGTGACGTCCTCGTCGTCGACCGGCGGCGCGGGCTCCTCGCCCTCCTCGACCATCAGGGCCTCGTCGACGGGCTGGTACTCGACGAGCCCGATCGGTTCGAGGAGCCGGAACTGCTCGTCGAGCCGCATCATCGCGTCCGAGACCTGCTCCAGGATGTCGTCGGTGGGCTCGCCCATGTCGTCGGGGACGACCATCGACGCGGCGAGCGCGGGCAGCGGCACCGGTCCTTCGCCGGCCCCGCCCTCGCTGACGGTCAGCAGGTAGAGGTTGCCGAGCACGCCCTCCAGGAAGTCGGCCTCCATCTCGGGGTCCCAGTCGAGCGACTCGATGTCGATCTCGCCGTCCTCGCCGACGACGGCGTCCAGGTCGTCGAGGACGGGGGCGACGGCGTCGCCGAAGACCGCGTCGAAGCCGTCCAGCCAGATCGCGAGGACGTCCTGGGGCGAACCTCCCGCGACACGTGTCAGGTTCTCGCCGGGCGCGGCCCGTCCGGGGGTGTCGGCCGCCTCGGCCGCCTCGGCCTCCTCGCCGTCCTCGACGTCCACGAGGCCGGTGTCGACGGCGAGGCGCCAGGCGTCGCCCGCCCAGATCTCGCCGTCCTCGTCGCCGGTGAGGCCCAGGACCTCGACGGCCTCGGGCAGTTGCTCGTCGACGAGTTCGCCGCCCGCGTCCACCCGGGTGTCGGGCCCGGCCCAGCGGGCGAGCCGTACCGCGTGGGCGAGGAGGGGGGCGGCCAGGGCGTCCCGCGCCAGCTCCGCGTCCGCACGGAGCCGAACGGGGGGAAGGGTGGGGTGCTCCGCTGACATCTGGGGGGTCTCCTCGACGCGTCCGTGGGTGAAGGGTGAGAGGTACGGGTGAAGGGGCTCAAAGAGCAACTCCCAGCGTAGACGCATCCGGGGGGACGTCTGCCGGTTCACGGATCCGTCAGCCTTCGTACACCCGTCGACTCTTGACAAGTTGGGCGCTCTGCAAAGAGATTGACGCGCGTAGACTCTTCTGCCGTTCCTCCAAGTACCCTCGGAGTCCCCTGATGCCTTCCTCCATACCGAGATCTGCCGGCCGCACCGTCGCGCGCTCCGCCGCGGTCTCCGCCGTCGTCGCCTCGGCCCTCGCCGCCGGTCTGCTCGCCGGTTCGACGAGCGCCGCCGCCGAGGACGCCGCAGGCGTCCGCGTCCACGACATCCAGGGCACGACCCGCGTCTCCCCGCTCGTCGGCAAGCAGGTCACCGGCGTCACGGGCATCGTCACCGGGGTCCGCACCTACGGTTCGCGCGGATTCTGGATCCAGGACCCCGAGGCGGACGCGAACCCGGCCACCAGCGAGGGCCTCTTCGTCTTCACCAGCTCCGTCCCGACGGTCGCCGTCGGCGACGCCGTCAGCCTCGGCGGCACGGTCACCGAGTACGTCCCCGGTGGTCTGAACTCCGGCAACCAGTCGCTCACCCAGCTCTCCAAGCCGGTCGTCACGGTGCTCTCCCAGGGCAACCCGGTCCCGGCCCCGGTGACGATCTCCTCCTGGTCCGTGCCCGGCGCGTACGCCCCGGAGGGCGACCCGGCCGCCGCGGGCTCCATCAACGGCCTGCAGCTGAACCCCCGCGCGTACGCCCTGGACTACTACGAGTCCCTGGAGGGCACCAACGTCCGGATCGGCTCCTCGCGGGTGGTCGGCGCCACCGACCCGTACGCGGAGCTGTGGGTCACGGTGAAGCCCTGGGAGAACCGCAACTGGCGCGGCGGCACGGTCTACGGCTCCTACGAGGACCAGAACACCGGTCGGCTCCAGATCCAGTCGCTGACCCCGATCGCCCAGCAGCCTTTCCCCAAGGCGAACGTCGGCGACCGCCTCACCGGCACGACCGAGGGCCCGCTGGACTTCAACCAGTTCGGCGGCTACACGATCACCGCCCGCACGCTCGGCACGGTCGTGGACCAGGGCCTGGAGCGCGAGTCCACGGACCGGCAGCACAAGAACGAGCTGGCCGTGGCCACGTACAACGTGGAGAACCTCGACCCGAGCGACCCGCAGGAGAAGTTCGACGCGCTCGCCAAGGCCGTCGTCGACAACCTCGCCTCGCCCGACGTCCTCGCCCTGGAGGAGATCCAGGACAACAACGGCGCCAAGAACGACGGCACGGTCGCCGCCGACCAGACGGTGAAGAAGTTCACGGACGCGATCGTCGCGGCCGGCGGCCCGGCGTACGAGTGGCGCTCGGTCGACCCGGAGAACAACAAGGACGGCGGCGAGCCCGGCGGCAATATCCGTCAGGTCTTCCTCTTCAACCCCGAGCGGGTCTCCTTCACGGACCGCGCGGGCGCCGACGCCACCACCGCCACCGCCGTGACGGGCAGCAAGGGCCACGCCGCGCTGACCCTCTCCCCCGGCCGCGTCGACCCGGCGAACACCGCCTGGGAGAGCAGCCGCAAGCCGCTCGCGGGCGAGTTCGTCTTCCGCGGCCGCACGGTCTTCGTGATCGCCAACCACTTCGGCTCGAAGGGCGGCGACGAGTCGATCGTCTCGCACCACCAGCCGCCGAACCGCTCGTCCGAGGCGAAGCGCCTGCTCCAGGCCCAGGCGGTCAACGGCTTCGTGAAGGAGCTCCTCGCGGTCGAGAAGCAGGCCGACGTGCTGGTCGTCGGCGACATCAACGACTTCGAGTTCTCCGGTACGACGCAGGCGCTGACCGACGGCGGCGCGCTGTACCCGGCCGTGAAGTCGCTGCCGCGCAGCGAGCGCTACTCGTACGTCTTCCAGGGCAACAGCCAGGTGCTCGACCAGATCCTGACGAGCCCCGGCGTGCACCACTTCGAGTACGACAGCGTCCACATCAACGCGGAGTTCGCCGACCAGGACAGCGACCACGACCCGCAGGTGCTGCGCTTCCGCCCGTGACGGACGGGGTCCGCGCGTGCTCCGTCCGCGCGGACCCGCCCCGGACGGCCCCGGTCACACGCCGGCGCTCAGGCTGAGCGCCGGCGTGTACCGCCGCACCCGGCTCGCGGCCAGCCCCGGGTAGCCGCGCACGAGCTCCCAGGCCTCGCTCAGGGGCTCGCCCCGGCTCAGCCACTCCTCGTGCGCCCGTCCGCTCTCCCACTCGGCGAGGTTCAGGACCCGGCGGCCGTCGCGGGAGAGGTGGAAGTGCGCGCCGATGCCGCCGATCGCGGGCCGCTTCACCGCGTCCTCGTCCAGGGCGGTGAACACGACGTCCACCCAGGCTCGCTGGCGCCCCGCGTCCGGTCCCTCGAACTCGGCCTCGACGACCGCGACCGCGCCGGGCGCCGCCCCCTCGGCCGCCCCGTCGAGGAGGGCGGAGCGGTGGATGGGCGCGTAGCGGTGGAGCGCCACCCGCTCGATGCCCGGCACGGCCGCGTCGATCTCGGCGTTCCGGTCGTCGCGGTAGGTCCGCACGAAGTCCTCGTAGGCCTGTTCGCCGGTCCACTGCGAGTAGTGCAGCAGGGTGTCCCCGTCCGTGCCGATGTACACGCTGTACGAGAGCAGCCCCAGGTCGGGCCATTCCCTGCCCTCCCAGGACGTGCGGATGGCCTCGACGGCCGCGCGCTGGCGTTCGGGGGTGCCGACCCGCCAGGTGCTGACGAGGACGGCGCCGACTCCGGGACGGTGCAGGTCGGGACGGTGGTCGGGGTCTGCGACGGCGTTCATGGGGAGGTCTCCTGTTCCTCGGATGCCTCCACCGTGGTCCCTCAACCATGCTTGAGGTCAAGATCCTTCGCCGTGCGAGACTGCACGCCATGATCCTTCGCGACCTGACGCTCCGTCCCGCCACCCGTTCCGAACTGCCGGCGGTCCTCGCCCTCCTCGCCGACGAGGACACGGTCGTGGACCCCGGTTCGGTCCTCGTCACGGAGGCGTACGAGCGGGCCTTCGCGGACATCGGGGCCGATCCGCGCAACGAGATGCTGGTCCTGACGGACGGTGAACTCGTCCTGGGCTGCCTGCAGGCCACCTACATCCCGGGACTCGGCAGGGGCGGCGCCGAGCGGGCCCTGATCGAGGCGGTCCGGATCCGGGCCGACCGGCGCGGCGGCGGTCTCGGCCGGGAGCTGATGGAGCGGGCCGTGGCCCGCGCGCGGGAGCGCGGCTGCGCGCTGGTCCAGCTGACGAGCGGGAAGCGGCGGACGGACGCCCACCGCTTCTACGCCTCGCTGGGCTTCGCCCGCAGCCACGACGGCTTCAAACTGAGCCTCTGAGTCCCCCGGGCGGGGTCCCCGGTCCCCTACGGCCGACGCCGGGGTGCCGGGCCCCGCCGGCCCCCTCTGCCGACGCGGGAGAGCCGGGCCCCTGCGGCCCTCGGCGGGCACGGGGGCCTACCCGAGCAGGTGCCCGCCGCCGTCCACGAGCAGCACCTCGCCGGTGATGTACGAGGAGTGGGCGACGGCGGCGCCGATGCCCGAGGACGAGCCGGTGACGAGTGCGACACGGCGGTCGGCCGTGCGGTGTGAGCTCATGCGGTGCTGTTCTCCATGTCCCCCTGTCGCGCCCGTCGATGATGCCAGAAGGGTCATCCTTAAGTAAGGGTGATCTTTCGACCCAAGCAGATCTAAGTGGACCTTCACCGTCCGCTCCGGCCAGACTTCCGGGATGAGCACTTCCCCTTCCCGCCCGGCGCCCTTCGGCCGCGCGCTCTGCGCGATGATCACCCCCTTCACCCCCACCGGTGAGCTCGACCTCGACGAGGCGAGCAAGCTGGCCGCGCGGCTCGTCACCGAGGGATGCGACGGACTGGTCCTCAACGGCACCACCGGCGAGTCGCCGACCACCACCGACGCCGAGAAGGCCGCGCTCGTCCGCGCCGTCCGGGACGCGGTGGGCCCCGGCCCCTCGGTCGTCGCGGGCGTCGGGACCGCCGACACCCGGCACACCGCCGAGCTGGCCCGCGGGGCCGAGCGGGCGGGGGCGGACGGACTGCTCGTCGTCACCCCGTACTACAGCCGTCCGCCGCAGCCGGCCGTCGAGGCGCACTTCCTGAAGGTCGCGGACGCGACCGGGCTGCCGGTGATGGTCTACGACATCCCCGGCCGCACGGGCACCCGTGTCGAGCCCGCGACGATGCGGCGGCTGGCCGAGCACCCCGGGATCGTGGCGGTGAAGGACTGCGCGTACGACCTGCTGGGCTCGGCGCGGGTGATCGCGGAGACCTCGCTCGCGTACTACTCGGGCTGCGAGGAGATGAACCTCCCGTTGTACGCGGTCGGCGGCGCCGGCTATGTCAGCACGGTGGCGAACGTGGCCCCCCGTCGGCTGCGCGCCGTCCTCGACGCCTTCGACGCGGGTGACACGGCGGGCGCGGCCCGGCTCAACGCCCGGCTGCTGCCGCTCGCCGAGCGGATGATGGCCGGGGGCCTGCCGGGCACGGTCACCGTGAAGGCGCTGCTCGGCGGACCGGTGCGGGAACCGCTGCAGCCCGCCGACCGGGAGACGGTCGACGGGCTGCGCGAGGTGTACGAGGCGCTGGTCCGGTCGGATCAGGCGGAGTCGCTCGTGTAGGTACGGCCGAGGATCGCCGCGTGCTCCAGGACGTCCTCCAGCGGGTCGTCGATCTGCCCGGTGGAGATCAGGGAGACGTTCGGCCCGTTGTGCGAGTGACTGTGCGTCTCGTCCGCCGCGGCCGTCCCGGCCGGCAGCAGGACCGCCGCCATCGTGAGCACTCCTGCGACCGTGGGCTTCGTCCTCATTGTCGACTCCTCGCCTTGTCTGCGTGCGGTGGCTCTGCGTTCTGTTAACGCAGAGTCACCGGATCAGTTGTGGCTGTGGAGGATGTCGTTCAGTCCGCCCCAGACCGCGTTGTTCGGGCGGGCCTCGACGGTGCCGGTGACGGAGTTGCGGCGGAACAGGATGTTCGAGGCGCCGGAGAGCTCGCGGGCCTTCACGACCTGACCGTCGGGCATCGTCACCCGGGTGCCGGCGGTGACGTACAGACCGGCCTCGACGACGCACTCGTCGCCGAGAGCGATGCCGACGCCCGCCTCGGCGCCGATCAGGCAGCGCTCGCCGATCGAGATGACGACGTTGCCGCCGCCCGAGAGGGTGCCCATGGTGGAGGCGCCGCCGCCGATGTCGGAACCGTTGCCGACGAGGACACCGGCCGAGATCCGGCCCTCGACCATCGAGGTGCCGAGGGTGCCGGCGTTGAAGTTGACGAAGCCCTCGTGCATGACGGTGGTGCCGGCGGCGAGGTGGGCGCCGAGCCGGACACGGTCGGCGTCGGCGATCCTGACCCCGGCGGGCACGACGTAGTCGGTCATGCGCGGGAACTTGTCGATGCTGGTCACCGCGAGGTGCAGCCCCTCGGCGCGCGCGTTGAGCCGCACCTTCTCGACGTCGTCGACGGCGACGGGGCCGAGCGAGGTCCAGGCGACGTTGGCGAGCAGGCCGAAGACGCCGTCCAGGCTCTGGCCGTGCGGCTTCACGAGACGGTGGCTGAGCAGGTGCAGACGCAGGTACGCGTCGTGGGCGTCGAGCGGCTTCTCGTCGAGCGAGGCGATGACGGTACGGACGGCGACCACCTCGACGCCCCGGCGGGCGTCCACGCCGAGGGCCTTGGCGGCGCCTTCGCCGAGGGCGTTCACGGCCTCGTCGGGGGTGAGCCGCTCGGTGCCGGCCGGGCCGGGCGCCTCGGTCAGCTCGGGGGCGGGGAACCAGGTGTCGAGAACGGTGCCGTCGCCGGAGATGGTGGCGAGGCCGGCGGCGACGGCGCCGGTGGTACGAGAAGCAGTGGTCATGACGGAAAACCTAACCGGCGGGGCCCCGCTCGGGCCAACCGGTCTCAGGTGACGGTCGGGAGCGTCGGCGGTTCCGACGAACACGGGACGGATGTTTCGGTTCTTCGTGCGGAAACGGCGAAGAGACCCGCGGCGACGCCCGCGGCCGGCCGCCCTCGGGCTGCCCCAGCCCGGTCCTCAAGCTGCCCCGACGCCGTCCTGCGGGCCGCCCCTCACGCCGGCCGCAGCATCCGCGCCAGCATCTCGCGCGCGTACTCCTCGTCGTACGCGACACCGGTCAGCAGCACCTGGAGGCAGACGCCGTCCATGAGCGCGACCAGGGCACGCGCGGTGACGGGGTCGGTATGGGGAGCGAGGAGGGACACGACGGTCTCGGCCCACTCCGCGGCGACGGGCCGGAGCGCGGGGCGCCGCAGCGCGGCCAGGTACAGCTCGTACTCCAGCTCCACGCGGGCGCGTTCACCGTCCAGCCACTCCCCCAGGAGCCGGGCGAGCGCGGCGGCGAGGTCGGTCTCCGGCGCGGCCAGGGCGGCCCGCTCGCGCAGCAGCCGCCCGAAGCCCTCGTTGGCCTTGCGGAGCGCCTCGACGAGGAGTTCGTCGAGGGAGGCGAAGTGGTACGTGGTCGAGCCGAGCGGCACGTCGGCCTCGGCGGCCACCGTGCGGTGGCTCAGCCCGGCGATCCCGGACCGTCCGGCGACCCGCAGGGCCGCGTCCACGATCCGCTCCCGTCGTGCGGGGTCGTGACGGCGGGGGCGGGCCATCAGTGGGCGCCGCCGAGGTTGAGGACGGCGACCCCGGCGACGATGAGGACGATCCCGGCCACCTTGGCCGGGCTGAGGGTCTCGCCGAGGAAGAGGATGCCGATGGTGGCGACGGCGGCGGTGCCGACGCCGGACCAGATGGCGTACGCGGTGCCGACCTGGAGCGTCTTGAGGGCCTGCGCCAGGAGGGCGAAGGCGATGAGATAGCCCGCGCCGGTGACGATCGAGGGCCAGAGCCTGGTGAAGCCCTCGCTGTACTTCATCGAGGTGGTGGCGAGAATCTCCGCCGCGATGGCGCCGGCGAGCAGTCCGTAACCCATGCGTACGACCGTACACAGCATGCGTACGGTCGTACATATCGATGACCGATACGGTGTCCCGCATGACGATTCCCCCAGGCCCGCCGCATGGGCCGTCGGGTCCGCCCTTCGGTCCCCCCGGCCCGCCCTACGGCCCCCCTGGCGCGCCCTACGGCTACGGCTACCCGCCGCCGCCCCCACCGCCGAAGCCCGGCGTGATACCCCTGGCGCCGCTCGGCTTCAGCACGATCCTGACCGGCGCCTTCGCGACCTTCGGCCGCTACTGGAAGCAGCTCCTGGGAGTGGCCGCGGCGACCTACCTCGCCGCCCTGGCCGTCGTCGGAGCGGCGATCGGCATCGCGTACGCGGCCGTCGGCGACCGCTTCCCCGCCGTGTTCGACCTGCCCGCGGGGCAGGAACCGCGGTGGGACGACATCCGGCCGCTGATCATCGCCTTCGTCTGCGTCTGGCTGGCCGGCATGATCGCGATCCTCTGCGCGAACGCCCTGGTCGCGGCGGCCTGCCCGGCCGTGGTCCAGGAGGCCGTCCTCGGCCGTCCCACGACCTTCGGCGCGGTCTGGCGCCGGGCCTGGGCCCGGATGCCGTCCGTCCTCGGCACGGTGGTGCTGACGAGCCTGGCGCTGATGATCCCGATGCTGCTCTTCGCCGCCGCCTTCGTGGCGATGATCGTCACGTTCGCCGCCGGGCTCGCCGACGCCACCACGGGGGCGGGTGACCCGGGCTCCGGAGTCTCGTTCGTCGCCACGCTGCTCTGGTTCCTCGGCGCGCTGGCGACCCTCCCGTTCGCCCTCTGGGTCTGGGTGAAGTTCAGCCTGGCCCCGTCGGCGGCCGTGATGGAGGGTCAGGGCGCGGTCGCCTCGATGCGCCGCTCCTCGCACCTGGTCCGCGGCTCCTGGTGGCGGATCTTCGGCTGCGTGCTGGCGGCCGGGATCATGGCCTCCGTCGTCGGCATGCTGATCCAGCAGGTCCTCTCCGCGCTGGTGTCGGCCCCACTGGCGGCCACCGACTTCACCGACGAGGACTCCGCGACCGTGGTGGCCTCCGTGGTGGTCGTGGTCACGTTCCTCGCCCTCGGCCAGCTGATCAGCCAGGCGGTCGTCTCCGTCTTCCCGCCGCTGGTCACCGCGCTGCTCTACGTCGACCAGCGCATCCGCAAGGAGAACCTGGCCCAGGAGCTCGTCCTGGCCGCCGGGACACCGCCGCCGTTCAGTCGGTGAGCGAGACCTTCACCCGCAGTACGCAGAACTCGTTGCCCTCGGGATCCGCGAGGGTCACCCAGGTCGCGTCCTCGCCCTGCCCGACATCGATCCGCCGCGCCCCGAGGGCGAGGATCCTCTCGACCTCGGCGGCCTGGTCGTCGGGCGTCAGGTCGATGTGGAGCCGGTTCTTCACGGCCTTGCCCTCGGGCACGGGGACGAAGCACATCCCCGGCAGGGTGAGGGCGTCGGCGCCGATGACGATCTCGTCCTCGGCCTGGAAGAGGATCTTCCAGGCCAGCACCTGCGACCAGAACCGGGCCTGGGCGGCCAGGTCGTGGGAGTCGACGACGAGTTGGTACATGCGAACGGCCATGCCCCCAGTCTGCCTGGTGGGCATGGCCGTTCGAAGGCGCGAAACGGTCGGACGGGGAAACCGTCAGACGTTGAACCCGAGCGCGCGCAGCTGCTCGCGGCCGTCGTCCGTGATCTTGTCCGGGCCCCACGGGGGCATCCAGACCCAGTTGATCTTCAGTTCGCTGACGATGCCGTCCGTCGCGGACTTCGCCTGGTCCTCGATCACATCGGTCAGCGGGCAGGCCGCCGACGTCAGGGTCATGTCCAGCGTCGCGACGTTCGAGTCGTCGATGTGGATGCCGTAGATCAGGCCCAGGTTGACGACGTCGATCCCCAGCTCGGGGTCGACGACGTCGTACAGCGCCTCACGGACTTCTTCCTCGGAGGCCGGCTTCATCGTGGCCTCGGCGTTCTCGGTCATGCCGACTTCCTCTCCGCGTCGCCCAGCGCCTGGGCGGTCGCGTCCTTCCACGCCATCCAGCTGAGCAGGGCGCACTTCACACGGGCCGGGTACTTGGAGACTCCCGCGAACGCGACCGCGTCCTCCAGGATCTCCTCCATCGCGTCGTCCGGCTCGAGCTGGCCCTTGGACTGCATCAGCTCCAGGAACGTGCCCTGGATCTTCTGCGCCTCGGCCAGCTCCTTGCCGACGAGCAGCTCGTTGAGGACGGACGCCGAGGCCTGGCTGATGGAACAGCCCTGCCCCTCGTACGACACGTCCTCGATGCGCGAGCCGTCGTACTTCACGCGGAGCGTGATCTCGTCGCCGCACGTCGGATTGACGTGGTGCACCTCGGCGTCGCCGTCCCGAAGACCGCGCCCGTGCGGGTGCTTGTAGTGGTCCAGGATGACGTCCTGGTACATCGAATCCAGCTTCACGACCAAGCCCCTACCCGAAGAAGTTCCGTACGTGCTCAAGTCCCGCGACCAGGGCGTCGACCTCGGCCGGGGTGGAGTACAGATAGAACGACGCCCGCGTGGTCGCAGGAATTCCGTACCGCAGGCAGACCGGCCGCGCGCAGTGGTGGCCGACCCGGACCGCGATGCCCTCCTCGTCGAGCACCTGGCCCACGTCGTGCGGGTGGATGTCGCCGAGCGTGAAGGAGATCGCCGCGCCGCGGTCCTCGGCCGTGGTGGGGCCGATGATCCGCAGGTCCGGAACCTCCTGGAGGCGCCGGACGGCGTACTCGGTGATCGCGTGCTCGTGGCGCGCGATGTTCTCCATGCCGATCGCCGACAGGTAGTCCACGGCCGCGCCGAGGCCGACGGCCTGGGCGATCGGGGGCGTACCCGCCTCGAACTTGTGCGGGGCCGGCGCGTACGTCGAGGAGTGCATCGAGACGGTCTCGATCATCTCGCCGCCGCCGAGGAAGGGCGGGAGGTCCTCCAGGAGCTCCTGCCGTCCCCACAGCACGCCGATGCCCGTCGGGCCGCACATCTTGTGGCCGGTGAAGGCCACGAAGTCGGCCTGGAGCGCCTGCACGTCCAGGACCATGTGCGGGGCCGCCTGGGAGGCGTCGATGCAGACGAGCGCACCGACCTCCTGGGCGCGACGGATGATCGTCTCCACCGGGTTGATCGTGCCCAGCAGGTTCGAGACCAGCGTGAACGAGACGATCTTGGTCTTCTCGGTGATGACCTCTTCGATGTTCGAGAGGTCGAGACGGCCGTCGTCGGTGAGGCCGAACCACTTCAGCTTCGCGCCCGTGCGCTGCGAGAGCAGCTGCCACGGCACGATGTTGGAGTGGTGCTCCATCTCCGTGATGGCGATCTCGGTCTCGTGGTCCACGCGGTAGGGCTCGTCGGCCCAGCCCAGCATGTTGGCCACGAGGTTGAGCGACTCCGAGGCGTTCTTGGTGAAGATCACCTCGTCGCGGCTCGGCGCGTTGATGAAGGCCGCGACCTTGTCACGGGCGCCTTCGTACAGCGCCGTCGCCTCCTCGGCGACCGTGTAGACGCCGCGGTGGACGTTGGCGTTGTGACGCTCGTAGTACGTGTTGAGCGCGTCGAGGACCTGCCGCGGCTTCTGCGAAGTCGCCGCGGAGTCGAGGTACACGATCTTCTTGCCGTCGTGGACCACGCGATCCAGGAGCGGGAAGTCCTTGCGGATCGCCTCGGTGTCGAGGAGGCCGGAGAGCCCCTGATGGGCAGAAGTCACGCGGACGCGCCACCCTTCACGTACTTGTCGTAGCCCTCGTTCTCCAGGACGTCGGCGAGCTCGGCGCCACCGGACTCGGCGATGCGGCCGTTCGCGAACACGTGCACGAAGTCGGGCTTGATGTAGCGGAGGATCCGCGTGTAGTGGGTGATCAGCAGGGTGCCGACCTCACCGGTCTCACGGACGCGGTTGACGCCCTCGGAGACGACGCGGAGGGCGTCGACGTCCAGACCGGAGTCGGTCTCGTCGAGGATCGCGATCTTCGGCTTGAGCAGCTCCAGCTGAAGGATCTCGTGGCGCTTCTTCTCACCGCCGGAGAAGCCCTCGTTGACGTTGCGCTCGGCGAAGGCCGGGTCCATCTGGAGCTGCTCCATCGCGGACTTGACCTCCTTCACCCAGGTGCGCAGCTTGGGCGCCTCGCCGCGGACGGCGGTGGCGGAGGTGCGCAGGAAGTTGGAGACCGAGACACCGGGGACCTCGACCGGGTACTGCATGGCGAGGAAGACGCCGGCGCGAGCGCGCTCGTCGACCGACATCTCCAGGACGTCCTCACCGTCGAGGGTGACGGTGCCGCCGGTGACCGTGTACTTCGGGTGGCCGGCGAGGGAGTAGGCCAGGGTCGACTTGCCGGAGCCGTTGGGGCCCATGACGGCGTGGGTCTCGCCCTGCTTGATGGTCAGGTCGACGCCCTTGAGGATCTCGCGGGGGCCGTTCTCCGCCTCGACGGAGACGTGCAGGTCGTGGATTTCAAGCGTTGCCATGGGTGACTCAGGACTCCTGGGTGACGGAGACGAGCACATCGTCCCCTTCGATCTTTACGGGGTATACGGGCACGGGGCGCGTCGCGGGAAGGCCGGAGGGCTTACCGGTCCGGAGGTCGAAGCTGGAGCCGTGCAGCCAGCACTCGATGGCGCAGTCCTCGACCTCGCCCTCCGAGAGGGAGACGTTCGCGTGCGAGCAGATGTCGTTGATCGCGAACACCTCGCCCTCGGTGTGCACGACCGACACCGGCGTGCCGTCGACCTCGACCCGCTTCGGGGTGTCGGCCTCCAGCTCGCTCAGCGCGCAGACTCGGACGAAGGCCATCAGACGGAGGCCTCCAGCTCGGCCTCGATCTTGGCGAGGAGGCGCTCCTGGACGTCCGGCAGACCGATCTGCTGGACGAGCTCCGCGAAGAAGCCGCGGACGACGAGTCGGCGGGCCTCGGCCTGCGGGATACCGCGGGACATCAGGTAGAACAGCTGCTCGTCGTCGAAGCGGCCGGTGGCCGAGGCGTGACCGGCGCCGGCGATCTCGCCGGTCTCGATCTCCAGGTTCGGTACGGAGTCGACCCGGGCGCCGTCCGTGAGGACCAGGTTCCGGTTGAGCTCGTACGTGTCGGTGCCCTCGGCCGCGGCCTGGATGAGCACGTCGCCGATCCAGACGGCGTGCGCGTCCTGGCCCTGCAGCGCGCCCTTGTAGGCCACGTTGGACTTGCAGTGCGGGGTGTTGTGGTCGACCAGGAGGCGGTGCTCCTGGTGCTGGCCCGCGTCGGTGAAGTACAGACCGAAGAGCTCGGCCTCGCCGCCGGGGGCCGCGTACGACACCCGCGGGTGGATGCGGACGACGTCGCCGCCGAAGGTGACCACGACGGACTTGAAGGAGGCGTCGCGGCCGACCAGGGCGTTGTGCTGGGCGACGTGGACGGCCTTCTCGTCCCAGTCCTGGACGGAGACGACGGTCAGCTTGGCGCCGTCACCGAGGACGTAGTCGACGTTGGCGGCGAGCACCGCGTCACCGGTGTGGTCGATGACCACGACGGCCTCGGCGAAGGCGCCGAGCTCGATGACCTGGTGGCCGAAGGCGACCCCGCCCTGGCCGTGCACCGCGATGCGGATCGGCTCGGTGAGGACGGCCTCCTTGGCGACGGTGACGACCGAGGCCTTCTCGAAGGAGGAGTACGCCTGGGCGGCGACGCGGTCGACGGGCGTCCCGGCCTTGCCGAGACGCTCGTCCTCGCGGCCGACGGTCTCCACGGTGACGCCCTCGGGCGCCTCGACCTCGACCTTGACGCCCTCGCCGGCGGCGACGGCGGTGCCGTCGTGCAGGCCGCGGAGGCGCGCGAGCGGGGTGAACCGCCACTCCTCCTCACGGCCGTGCGGGACCGGGAAGTCCGCGACGTCGAAGGACGGGGGCGCGCTCATGCGCGTGGCGACGGTGGACTCGGCGGCCACCGCGATCGAGCCGGCGGTCGTGGAGCCCGCCGGGATGTTCTGAGCCTCAGCCATGGCTGTCGTGTTGCTCTCTTCCTGCGTCAAAGAAATCAGTCGCTGCGTTCGGTGGGGCGGGGCCGGCCTCAGCCGACCGAGCCCTCCATCTGCAGCTCGATCAGCCGGTTGAGCTCCAGGGCGTACTCCATCGGGAGTTCCTTGGCGATGGGCTCGACGAAGCCGCGGACGATCATCGCCATGGCCTCGAACTCGGTGAGGCCGCGGCTCATCAGGTAGAAGAGCTGATCCTCGGAGACCTTGGAGACGGTGGCCTCGTGGCCCATGGAGACGTCGTCCTCGCGCACGTCCACGTAGGGGTACGTGTCCGAGCGGGAGATCGTGTCGACGAGCAGCGCGTCGCAGAGCACGTTGGACTTGGCGCCCGGGGCACCCTCGCCGATCTCGATGAGACCGCGGTAGGAGGTGCGGCCGCCGCCTCGCGCCACCGACTTGGAGACGATGTTGGAGGAGGTGTTCGGGGCCATGTGGACCATCTTGGCGCCGGCGTCCTGGTGCTGGCCCTCGCCGGCGAAGGCGATGGACAGGGTCTCGCCCTTGGCGTGCTCGCCCATCAGGTAGACGGCCGGGTACTTCATGGTGACCTTGGAGCCGATGTTGCCGTCGACCCACTCCATGGTGGCGCCCTCGTAGGCGACGGCGCGCTTGGTCACCAGGTTGTAGACGTTGTTCGACCAGTTCTGGATGGTCGTGTAACGGCAGCGGGCGCCCTTCTTGACGATGATCTCGACCACGGCGCTGTGCAGCGAGTCCGAGGAGTAGATCGGGGCGGTGCAGCCCTCGACGTAGTGGACGTAGGCGTCCTCGTCGACGACGATCAGGGTCCGCTCGAACTGGCCCATGTTCTCCGTGTTGATACGGAAGTAGGCCTGGAGCGGGATCTCGACGTGCACGCCCTTCGGCACGTAGATGAACGATCCGCCGGACCAGACGGCGGTGTTCAGGGAGGCGAACTTGTTGTCGCCGACCGGGATGATCGTGCCGAAGTACTCGCGGAAGAGCTCCTCGTGCTCCTTCAGCGCGGTGTCCGTGTCGACGAAGATGACGCCCTGCTCCTCCAGGTCCTCACGGATCTGGTGGTAGACGACCTCGGACTCGTACTGGGCGGCGACACCGGCGACGAGGCGCTGCTTCTCCGCCTCGGGGATGCCGAGCCTGTCGTACGTGTTCTTGATGTCCTCCGGCAGGTCCTCCCAGGACTCGGCCTGCTTCTCGGTGGACCGCACGAAGTACTTGATGTTGTCGAAGTCGATGCCGGAGAGGTCGGAGCCCCAGGTCGGCATGGGCTTCTTGTCGAAGAGCCGCAGACCCTTGAGACGCAGCTTCAGCATCCACTCGGGCTCGTTCTTCTTCGAGGAGATGTCGCGGACGACGTCCTCGTTCAGACCGCGCTTCGCGGTGGCACCGGCGGTGTCGGAGTCGGCCCAGCCGTACTCGTACCGACCCAGGCCCTCGAGCTCGGGGTGGCTGATCTCGGTGGTCATGCGGGGTTCCTCCCGGCCGTACTTGCGGATGCTGATTCGGTGGTCTGTGGGGCGATGTGCGGGATGAACGTGGTGCAGACGCCGTCACCATGCGCGATGGTGGCCAGACGCTGGACGTGCGTCCCCAGGAGGCGGGAGAAGAACTCCGTCTCCGCCTCGCAGAGCTGTGGGTACTGCTCGGCGACGTGGGCCACCGGGCAGTGGTGCTGGCAGAGCTGCTCGCCGACCGGCGCGTTCCGCGCAGTGGCAGCGTACCCGTCCGCCGTCAGGGCCTTGGCGAGCGCCTCGGTCCGCTGTGCGGGGTCGGCCGCCTCGACGGCCCGGCGGTACGTGTCCGTCTGGGCCTCGATCCGGTCGCGGGCGAAGGCGGCCACGGCCGCTTCCCCGGCCGCCCCGCCGCCGGCGGAGCGCTCGATCCACCGGAGCGCCTCGACGGCGAGGGAGTCGTAGGACTGGTCGAAGGCGTCCCGGCCGCAGTCGGTGAGCGCGAAGACCTTCGCGGGGCGGCCTCGGGCGCGGGCCCCGTAGACGCGCTGCTCGCGGGCTTCGACGACGTTCTCGGCGACCAGCGAGTCGAGATGACGGCGGACGGCGGCCTGGGTGAGGCGGAGTCGTCCGGCGAGATCGGCGACGGTCGACGGCCCGTGATCCAGGATCGACCGCGCGACCCGGTTGCGCGTCGAACGCTCTCGGGTCGCGAGTTCCTCCACCGGAGCCGCGCCAACGTTTTTCACAACGCCATTGTTGCGTAATTAATCTCGGCCTGACAAGCGGCGCCGGAAGTGACGGCGGTGCCGTGCATCACTCAGGTAAGGCTTACCTGACCTGCGGAAATGATCATTCGTAGGACGAATCAGCGGCCGGATCCGGCCGCGCCGCCACCCCGTACGCGCAGGCCACAAGGGCTCCGCCGCCCCCGGCCACGCCGGACGCGGCGCAGATCGGACCACCTCCCCGATCACCGAAAAGCACCGCTCCGACGCGGATCCCCGGCGAGAAAAGAACCTGTCCGCCACACGGCCGCCCGGCGCCTCCCCGGCCCCGCGCCACGGCGATCACCCCGTCGGCGCCCCGGCCCGCCCCCGAGGTGAAGCGCACATAAAAGTCCTGATTCCGGGGACCCGGGCCCCGCGCCGGGAGCACCTCCGGCCCCTCTCTAGACTTCCCGTCATGCGCGGGACCAGAAAGAACGAGTCCGTCGTCCAGGTCCGTGGCCTGGTCAAGCGGTACGGAAGCAAGACCGCCGTCGACGGCCTCGACCTCGACGTACGGGCGGGCACCGTCACCGCCGTCCTCGGCCCCAACGGAGCCGGCAAGACCACCACCGTCGAGACCTGCGAGGGATACCGCAGGCCCGACGGCGGCACCGTGCGCGTCCTCGGCCTCGACCCGATCGCCGACGCGGCCGCCCTGCGCCCCCGGATCGGCGTCATGCTCCAGTCCGGCGGGGTCTACTCCGGCGCCCGCGCCGACGAGATGCTCCGCCACATGGCGAAGCTCCACGCCCACCCGCTGGACGTGGACGCCCTGATCGAGCGGCTCGGCCTCGGCTCCTGCGGCCGCACCACCTACCGGCGCCTCTCCGGCGGCCAGCAGCAGCGCCTCGCGCTCGCCATGGCCGTCGTCGGCCGCCCCGAGCTCGTCTTCCTCGACGAGCCCACCGCCGGCCTCGACCCGCAGGCCCGCCGCGCCACCTGGGACCTCGTGCGCGAGCTGCGCGCCGACGGCGTGACCGTCGTCCTCACCACCCACTTCATGCAGGAGGCGGAGGAGCTCGCCGACGACGTCGCCATCGTCGACGCCGGCCGGGTCGCCGCCCAGGGCAGCCCCGAGCAGCTGTGCCGGGGCGGCGCCGAGAACACCCTGCGCTTCACGGGACGCGCGGGGCTCGACCTGGGCTCCCTGCTCAAGGCGCTGCCGGACGGCACGTCCGCGGCGGAGCCGCTCCCGGGCACGTACCGGATCACCGGCACCGTCGACCCGCAGCTGCTCGCCACGGTGACCACCTGGTGCGCCCAGCACGGCGTCATGCCCGAGGGCATCGCCGTCGAGCGCCACACCCTCGAAGACGTCTTCCTCGAACTGACGGGCAAGGAACTGCGGTCGTGAGCACTGGTACGTACGCCCCGAAGCCGGGTGCCGCCCCCGTCGGCCGGATGATCGCGGCGCAGACGGCCCTGGAGACCAGGATGCTGCTGCGCAACGGCGAGCAGCTGCTCCTCACCGTGATCATCCCGTCGCTGCTCCTGGTCCTCTTCTCCACCGTCGACATCATCTCCGTGCCCGTCTCGACGACGGGGGACGCCGACAAGGCCGTCGACTTCCTCGCCCCGGGCATCCTGGCGCTCGCCGTCCTGTCGACCGCCTTCACCGGCCAGGCCATCGCGACCGGCTTCGAGCGGCGGTACGGGGTGCTCAAGCGCCTCGGCGCCTCACCGCTCCCCCGCTGGGCCCTGATGACCGCCAAGACGCTCGCCGTCCTGGTCACCGAGATCCTCCAGATCGCCCTCCTGACGGCGATCGCGCTGGCCCTCGGCTGGTCCCCGAACGGGGCCGCGACCTTCACGGGCGTGCTCTCCGTGCTGCTGCTCCTGGTGCTCGGCACGGCCGCCTTCTCCGGCCTCGGCCTGCTGATGGCGGGCACGCTGAAGGCGGAGGCCACGCTCGCCGCCGCCAACCTGGTCTTCCTGCTGCTCCTGGTGGGCGGCGGGGTCGTCGTGCCGCTGGAGAAGTTCCCGGACGCGGCCCGCTCGGTCCTCGAACTGCTGCCGATCTCGGCCCTCTCGGACGGCCTGCGCGCGATCCTCCAGAACGGCGCCGCGCTGCCCTGGGGCGACGCGCTGACGCTCGCGGTCTGGGCGGTGCTGGGCCTCGGCGCGGCGGCGAGGTTCTTCCGCTGGGAGTAGTGGAGGGGTCCCAGAGGGTGACGTTTCCCGACAAGGCACCCCTCGTGAAAGCGTGCACAAGCCCCGGCCTACGATAGGGCCCGTGCTGACCCCCCTCGCCTCCATCGCCAGGCGCTGGACCCCGTCCCCCAGGACGCTCCGGCGCGCCGCGCTCTCCGCCGTCGTGATGAGCGTCCTCATCATCGTCACGGGTGGCGCGGTCCGGCTGACCGGTTCCGGTCTCGGCTGCGACACCTGGCCCAAGTGCACCGACGACAGTCTGATCGTGACGCCCGAACAGGGCTACCGCGGTCTGATCGAGTTCGGCAACCGGATGCTGACGTACGTCCTGTCGGCGGCCGTCGGCTGGGCGATCGTCGCCGCCCGGTCCACCAAGCCGTGGCGCCGCACCCTGACCCGCTGGGCCTGGGCGCAGTTCTGGATCGTGATGAGCAACGCCGTGATCGGCGGCATCACGGTGTGGATGGGACTGAACCCGTGGACCGTCGCCGGCCACTTCCTGGCCGCGAACGCCCTGCTCACCGTCGCCGTCATCACCTGGCACCGGACGGGCGAGGGCGACACCGACCCCCGTCCGCGGGTGCCGCGGCCGGTGCGGAAGCTCTCCTGGGCGATCACGATCACCACGGCCCTGCTCATCGTGCTCGGCACGACGGTGACCGGCGCCGGCAAGCACGCCGGCGACAGCAGCGACGTCCCGCGCATGCCGTGGAACTGGACGGACGCCGCCCACCTCCACGCCGTCGCCGCCTGGGTCGTCTGCGCCCTCGCGCTCGCGATGTGGCTGGTCCTACGGGTGGTGGACGCCCCGCTCGACACCCGGGCCCGCGCCCGTGACCTGCTGATCGTGCTGCTCGCGCAGGGCGCGATCGGCTACGTCCAGTACTTCACCGGGGTCCCCGAGATCCTCGTCGCCCTCCACATGCTCGGCTCCTCGCTGATGTGGATCGCGGTCCTGCGCCTCGCCCTGAGCCTCCGCGAGCGCCCGGTCCCCACCGTCGGCATCCCGGCCCAGGCCGACCCCGAGCTCGCGACCGCCTGAGACGCGCCGGGGCACGCTACCGACGAGGTCCGACAGCGGGTCGCGGGAGCCGGTAGACCCGGCGTGCGTTGTCCGCCGCGATCATCGTGGCGACCCGCTGGGCGTCGGTACGGGACCAGGCTCCGTCCATCACCCATTCGCCGAGCACCCGGGTGAGCGCGGCACGGAAGACGCTCGCTGCGACCACGTGGAGTTCGGGAAGTCCGTGGGCGCCGCTGGAGAAGAGCAGCTTCCCGAACGGCGCCCGTTCCAGTACCTCGGCGAGGACGGCCGCCGCCCGCGCCCCGGTGTGGGCGAGGACGGGTCCCAGGTCCGCGTACACGTGCGGGTGCGCGGCGGTCAGCCGGGCGGCGGTGCGGTGGTGCGGATAGGAGTGCAGCAGGACCAGGTCGGCGCCGAGTCCCGCGGTGGCGGCGGCGAAGCCGGCGACCGCGGCCGGGTCCCCGGTGTGCAGCTGGAGGGGGCGCCCCGCGGTGACCGCGATCCAGAGGAGATGGCGCAGCAGGACGGGTTCGGTGAGCCGGCCGCCCGCCGGGCGTCCGGCGAGCCAGCGCCCCGCCGCTCCGCGCACCTCCCCCGGTCCCGGCGGTTCGGGCGTGTACGCGAGCCCCTGGCGTACACCCGCCACGGAGGCGAGGGCCACGGCGTTGACGGCGGCTCCGTGGACGGCCTCGGCGAGGTTGGCGAGGAAGGCGTCGACGGTCCCCGAGGTGTCGGCGATCTGTTCGGCGAGGGGTTCGAGGCGGACGATCTCGTGGGCCTCGGCGGCGCCCGTGGCGCCGAGCTCGGCGGGTCCCGTCAGGTCGTCGGGGAGGCCGGTGCCGGTCAGCTGGTCCGGCAGTCCGGTGTCGACGAGATAGGTGGCGATCCCGGAGGCGCGGAGGAGACGCCGGCCCGCCTCGGCGACGCCGAGTTCGCGGCGGCGTGCGAGGTAGCGGGCGGGCGGGCAGTGCGGTTCCAGACCGAGGAGGGGCGGGCACCAGCGGCGCACGGCGAAGCCGGTCTGGGTGTCGAAGAAGGTGGTGCCCGCGGCGGGCAGCGCGGTGCTCCCGCCGAGCTGGGCGCCGAGGTGGGCCTCGAAGGTGCCGAGGCCGAGCTCCGTACGGAGCACCCCGTGGCAGTACTGGTCCACCAGGCTCGGCGTGTCGATCATCTCGGGGGGCTCCCTGTGTGGCCGTGTCGCGTCTCCACACGTCCTAACGGGTGAGCCCCGCGCGAGGTTGTTGCCTCAGCCGTTGGAGGGGCCGCCGATCTGGATTCCGGCCATCCGGCTCCACTCGTACGGGCCGGTGGCGACCCTGGCGGCGAACTCGCCGTCGAACTCCTCGTGGAGGGTGAGGCCGGCCTTCTCGGCGGCCTGCTGCGCGATCGCGTAGGTCGGCGCGACGAGGTCGCCCCAGCCGCCGTCCGTACCGACGAGGACGATCCGGGTGCCCGCCTGGCCGATGTGCGCGAGGTGGCCCTCGGAGCCGCCGTGCTCCTTGGAGAAGGCCTTGATCTCCTTGGCGAGCTTGGCCGCCTTGCGCTCTTCGTGCTTCGTTTCTGCCATGAAAACGATGCTACCGAGGGGTAGATCGACTGGCGACGGCCGGGTCACGTGGCCTATCCCACGTGACCCGGCCGTCGGCCGAGCAGATCATCTGAGCGCGCCGCGGCGCGGCGCCCCCGTTGGCGCGCCTAGCGGAGGAAGGGGTCCACCGCGACGGCCACGAAGAGCAGCGACACATAGGTGATGGACCAGTGGAAGAGGCGCATCTCCTTGAGCTTCGCGCCGCTGGCGCCCGCCTTGGCCCGGTTGAGCAGCCCGTGCGCCTCCCAGAGCCACCAGCCGCCGGTCAGCAGCGCCACCGCCGTGTAGAACCAGCCGGTGTAGCCGAGCGGGGTGAGCAGCAGCGAGACGGCGACCATCACCCAGCTGTACGCGACGATCTGCTTGGCCACGACCTTGTTGGAGGCCAGGACCGGAAGCATCGGCACGCCCGCACGCGCGTAGTCGTCCTTCACCTTCATCGACAGCGGCCAGTAGTGCGGCGGCGTCCAGAAGAAGATGACGAGGAAGAGGATGATCGCGGCCCAGGACATCGAGTCGGTCACGGCCGACCAGCCGATGAGCACCGGCAGGCAGCCGGCGATGCCGCCCCAGACGATGTTCTGCGCGGTGCGCCGCTTGAGGATCATCGTGTAGACGACGACATAGAAGAGGAGCGCGCCGAGCGACAGGGCCGCGGAGAGCCAGTTGACGAGCAGGCCGAACCAGAGGGTGGAGACCACGGCGAGCGTGAGGCCGAAGATCAGGCCCTCGCGCGGGGTCAGGACTCCGGTGACCAGCGGACGCTGGGAGGTACGGTCCATCAGCGCGTCGATGTCGCGGTCGATGTACATGTTCAGCGCGTTGGCGCCGCCCGCCGACAGGTAGCCGCCGAAGCAGGTGATGAGCACCAGCCACAGGTCGGGCACACCCTGCTCGGCCAGGAACATCACCGGAACGGTGGTGATGAGCAGCAGTTCGATGATCCGCGGCTTGGTCAGCGCCACGTATGCCTTGACGCGGGCCCCGAACGGCCGATGGCCCCCCGGGCTGGGAGTCAAGACGACCCCTGCGGGTCGGGACTCGACGGCCGTCACGCACACCCCTGACAGAGAAATTCCCAGCAAGCTCCCCGGATGAAGACGGGGTAAAGCTTGCGCGTACCACGCCACTGTAGACGTTGCCCAGACGCCGATCTTCGCGGGGGTGGGGTCGTGTTGAGGGGGTGTGTCCCAAGGCGTGGACACGGTTCGGGAGGCGAACTCACACGGGCGGCGGCAGTCTTGCTCTGTCCGCTCATTTGAGGGGCATGCACACGAAAAGAGGGACGTTCCGGCGGGGGTAGGCTCGACAACGCCGGTACACCCTCAGTCACCGGCTTCAGACATGTGGAGAGGAGCCCTGACCCAGGGTGAGCACTAAGCCGACCACCACAGACCTCGAGTGGACCGAGTTGGACCAGCGGGCCGTCGACACCGCCCGCATCCTGGCGGCGGACGCCGTACAGAAGGTCGGCAACGGCCATCCCGGTACGGCGATGAGCCTGGCGCCCGCCGCGTACACCCTCTTCCAGAAGGTGATGCGGCACGACCCGGCCGACCCCGAGTGGGTCGGGCGCGACCGGTTCGTCCTCTCCGCGGGACACTCGTCCCTGACCCTCTACACCCAGCTGTACCTGGGTGGCTTCGGTCTCGAACTGGACGACCTGAAGGCCTTCCGCACCTGGGGCTCGAAGACCCCCGGGCACCCGGAGTACGGCCACACCGCCGCCGTCGAGACCACCACGGGCCCGCTGGGCCAGGGCGTCGCCAACGCCGTGGGCATGGCGATGGCCGCCCGCTACGAGCGCGGTCTGTTCGACCCGGAGGCCGCCACCGGCGCCTCCCCGTTCGACCACCGGATCTACGCGATCGCCGGTGACGGCTGCCTCCAGGAGGGCATCTCCGCGGAGGCGTCCTCGCTCGCCGGCCACCAGAAGCTCGGCAACCTGATCCTGCTGTGGGACGACAACCACATCTCGATCGAGGGTGACACCGAGACGGCCGTGTCCGAGGACACGATGAAGCGGTACGAGGCGTACGGCTGGCACGTCCAGCGCGTCGAGCCGCAGGCCAACGGCGACCTGGACCCGGCCGCGCTGTACACGGCGATCAAGGCCGCCGAGGCCGAGACCGAGCGGCCGTCGTTCATCGCGATGCGCTCGATCATCGCCTGGCCCGCCCCGAACGCGCAGAACACCGAGGCCGCGCACGGCTCGGCGCTCGGCGACACGGAGATCGCGGCCACCAAGCGTGGGCTGGGCTTCGACCCGGAGCAGACCTTCGAGGTCACCGACGAGGTCATCACGCACACCCGTTCGCTCGGTGACCGCGGCCGCGAGGCCCGCGCCGCGTGGGAGAAGTCGCTCGCCGAGTGGCGTACGGCCAACCCGGAGCGCGCCGCCGAGTTCGACCGCATCCAGGCGAACGAGCTGCCGGCCGGCTGGGCCGAGAAGCTCCCGGTCTTCGAGCCGGGCAAGGGTGTCGCCACCCGTGCCGCCTCGGGCCAGGTCCTCAAGGCGCTCGGCGCGGTCATCCCGGAGCTGTGGGGCGGCTCGGCCGACCTCGCCGGCTCCAACAACACGACGATCGACAAGGACTCGTCGTTCCTGCCCGAGGGCAACCCGCTGCCGGAGGCCGACAAGTACGGCCGCACGATCCACTTCGGCATCCGCGAGCACTCCATGGCCGCGGAGATGAACGGCATCGCGCTGCACGGCAACACGCGCGTCTACGGCGGCACCTTCCTGGTGTTCTCCGACTACATGCGCAACGCCGTGCGTCTGTCGGCCCTCATGCACGTCCCGGTGACGTACGTCTGGACCCACGACTCGATCGGTCTGGGCGAGGACGGCCCGACGCACCAGCCGGTGGAGCACCTGGCCTCGCTGCGCGCGATCCCCGGTCTCAACGTGGTCCGTCCGGCCGACGCCAACGAGACGGCCATCGCCTGGCGCGAGATCATGCAGCGTCACACCAAGGTCTTCGGCAAGGGCGCTCCGCACGGTCTCGCGCTCACCCGCCAGGGTGTGCCGACGTACGCGCCGAACCAGGACACGGTCAAGGGCGGCTACGTGCTGTTCGAGGCCGACGGCGGCGACGCCGAGGTCGTGCTGATCGGCACGGGCTCCGAGGTGCACCTCGCCGTCGAGGCCCGTGAGCAGCTCCAGGCCGCCGGTGTCCCGACCCGTGTGGTCTCGATGCCGTCCGTGGAGTGGTTCGAGGAGCAGGACCAGGAGTACAAGGACTCCGTTCTGCCCCCGTCGGTCAAGGCCCGTGTCGCGGTCGAGGCCGGTATCGGTCTCACCTGGCACCGGTACGTCGGGGACGCCGGCCGGATCGTCTCGCTGGAGCACTTCGGTGCCTCGGCGGACGCGAAGGTCCTGTTCCGCGAGTTCGGTTTCACGCCGGAGGCGATCGTCGCCGCCGCCCGGGAATCGATCGCCGCCGCCGCGCGCTGACGCGCATACGTACGACTTAATGGAGATGGAATTCTCATGACAGACGCTCTCAAGCGCCTCTCCGACGAAGGCGTCGCGATCTGGCTGGACGACCTCTCGCGCAAGCGGATCACGTCCGGCAACCTGGCCGAGCTCATCGACCAGAGCCACGTGGTCGGTGTGACCACGAACCCGTCGATCTTCCAGAAGGCGATCTCCTCGGGCGACGGTTACGAGCAGCAGCTCGCCGACCTCGCCGCCCGCAAGGTGACCGTCGACGAGGCCATCCGCATGATCACGACGGCGGACGTCCGTGACGCCGCCGACATCCTGCGTCCGGTCTTCGAGGCGACCGACGGCCAGGACGGCCGGGTCTCCATCGAGGTCGACCCCCGTCTCGCCCACGAGACGACCGCCACCATCGCCGAGGCCAAGCAGCTGGCCTGGCTGGTGGACCGTCCCAACACCCTGATCAAGATCCCGGCCACCAAGGCGGGTCTCCCGGCGATCACCGAGGTCATCGGCCTCGGCATCAGCGTCAACGTGACGCTGATCTTCTCGCTGGAGCGCTACCGCGCGGTCATGGACGCCTACCTGGCGGGGCTGGAGAAGGCCCGCGAGCGCGGCCTCGACCTCTCCAAGATCCACTCGGTGGCCTCCTTCTTCGTGTCCCGCGTGGACTCGGAGATCGACAAGCGCCTCGACGGCATCGGCACCGACGAGGCCAAGGCCCTCAAGGGCAAGGCCGCCCTGGCCAACGCCCGTCTCGCCTACGAGGCGTTCGAGGAGGTCTTCTCCTCGGAGCGCTGGGCCTCCCTCGACAAGGCGCAGGCCAACAAGCAGCGTCCGCTGTGGGCCTCGACCGGCGTCAAGGACCCGGCGTACAAGGACACCCTGTACGTCGTGGACCTGGTCGCCCCCGGCACGGTCAACACCATGCCGGAGGGCACCCTGGAGGCCACCGCCGACCACGGCGTGGTCTCCGGTGACACCGTGCGCGGCACGTACGAGCAGTCGCGCGCCGAGCTGGCGGCCGTCGAGAAGCTGGGCATCGCCTACGACGATGTCGTCCAGCTCCTCGAGGACGAGGGCGTCGAGAAGTTCGAGGCGTCCTGGAACGACCTTCTCAAGTCCACCGAGGCGGAGCTCTCGCGCCTCGCACCTTCGGAGGCGTAAGCACTTTGAGCGCAGTCCACGGAGCCAACCCGCTCCGTGACGCCGCAGACCGACGGCTCCCGCGTATCGCGGGGCCGTCGGGTCTGGTGATCTTCGGCGTCACGGGCGATTTGTCCCGTAAGAAGCTGATGCCTGCCGTCTACGACCTGGCCAACCGCGGCCTGCTGCCGCCGGGCTTCTCGCTCATCGGCTTCGCCCGTCGCGAGTGGCAGGACGAGGACTTCGCGCAGGAGGTCCACGACGCCGTCGAGCAGCATTCGCGCACCCCGTTCCGCGAGGAGGTGTGGCAGCAGCTGATCCAGGGGATGCGTTTCGTCCAGGGCGACTTCGACGACGACGACGCCTTCGAGCAGCTCAAGGCCACCATCGAGGAGCTGGACAAGGCGCAGGGCACCGGAGGCAACTTCGCCTTCTACCTGTCCGTGCCGCCGAAGTTCTTCCCCAAGGTCGTCCAGCAGCTCAAGAAGCACGGCCTGGCCGACCAGAAGGACGGCTCCTGGCGCCGCGCGGTCATCGAGAAGCCCTTCGGGCACGACCTGGTCTCCGCCAAGGAGCTCAACGAGGTCGTCCACGAGGTCTTCCCGCCCGACGAGGTCTTCCGGATCGACCACTACCTCGGCAAGGAGACCGTCCAGAACATCCTGGCGCTCCGCTTCGCCAACACCCTCTTCGAGCCGATCTGGAACCGGTCGTACGTCGACCACGTGCAGATCACCATGGCCGAGGACATCGGCATCGGCGGCCGCGCCGGCTACTACGACGGCATCGGCGCCGCCCGCGACGTCATCCAGAACCACCTGCTCCAGCTGCTCGCGCTGACCGCGATGGAGGAGCCCGGCTCCTTCGACGCCGACGCGCTGGCCGCCGAGAAGACCAAGGTCCTCGGTGCGGTGAAGGTGCCGAGGGACCTGGGCAAGTCCACGGTCCGCGGCCAGTACGCGGCCGGGTGGCAGGGCGGCGCGAAGGCCGTCGGCTACCTCCAGGAAGACGGAATCGACCCCCAGTCGAAGACCGACACCTACGCGGCCATCAAGCTGGAGATCGACAACCGCCGCTGGGCGGGCGTCCCCTTCTACCTGCGCACGGGCAAGCGGCTCGGCCGCCGCGTCACCGAGATCGCGGTCGTCTTCCAGCGCGCCCCGCACTCCCCCTTCGACTCCACCGCGACCGAGGAACTCGGCCGCAACGCCATCGTCATCCGGGTCCAGCCGGACGAGGGCGTGACGGTGCGGTTCGGCTCCAAGGTGCCCGGCACCCAGATGGAGATCCGGGACGTGTCGATGGACTTCGCCTACGGCGAGTCCTTCACGGAGTCCAGCCCCGAGGCGTACGAGCGGCTGCTCCTCGACGTCCTGCTCGGCGACTCGAACCTCTTCCCGCGCGTCGAGGAGGTCGAGCTGTCCTGGAAGATCCTCGACCCGATCGAGCAGTTCTGGGACAAGCACGGCAAGCCCGCGCAGTACCAGTCCGGGACCTGGGGTCCCGTCGAGGCGGACGAGATGCTCGCACGAGACGGACGGAGCTGGCGCCGGCCATGAAGACCGACCTGACGGACACCACGTCCTCCAAGATCAACAAGGCGCTGGTGCTCGGGCGGCGGGCGATCGGTACGCCGGCCGTCGGCATGGTGCTCACCCTCGTCATCGTCACCGACGAGGAGAACGCCTACGACGCGCTGAAGGCCGCGAACGAGGCGTCCCGCGAGCACCCCTCGCGGACCCTCGTCGTCATCAAGCGGGTCTCGCGCTCCCCGCGGGACCGCTCCACGGCACGACTCGACGCCGAGGTCCGCCTCGGCGCCGACGCCAGCACCGGCGAGACGGTGGTCCTCCGGCTGTACGGCGAGGTCGTCGACCACGCCCAGTCGGTGGTCCTGCCGCTGCTCCTCCCGGACGCGCCCGTCGTCGTCTGGTGGCCGGTGAACGCGCCGACCGACCCGGCGAAGGACCCGCTGGGCGCGCTCGCCCAGCGCCGGGTGACCGACTCGTACGCCGCCGAGCAGCCCATCCAGGAGCTGACCGCGCGCGCGGACGCGTACACCCCGGGCGACACCGACCTCGCGTGGACCCGGATCACCCCGTGGCGTTCGATGCTGGCCGCCGCGCTCGACCAGGTCGTGTGCGAGGTCACCTCCGCCGAGGTGGAGGGCGAGGAGTTCAACCCGAGCGTCGAGCTGCTCGCCATGTGGCTGTCGGACCGGCTGAAGGTGCCGGTCCGGCGCTCGAAGTCGGCGGGCCCCGGTCTCACCTCCGTACGGATGGAGACCAGCACCGGCCCGATCGTGCTCGACCGGCCGGACGGCTCGCTCGCGACGCTGTCCATCCAGGGACAGCCGGACCGTGCGGTGGCGCTCAAGCGCCGCGACACGGCCGAGCTGATCGCCGAGGAGCTGCGCCGTCTCGACCCGGACGACACCTACGCGACGGCGCTCAAGTTCGGCCTGGAACGGCTGGACGAGGAGGCGGCCATGACCGCCCCCGAGGCCGAGCCGAAGGCGGAGCCCGCGTCCGAGCCGAAGACGGAGCCCGGGTCCGAGCCGAAGACGGCCCCGGCCGCTTCCCCGGCGAAGTCCGCCGCGAAGAAGGCCCCGGCCAAGAAGGCGGCGGCCAAGTGAGCACCCCCCAGCTGGTCGTCCACCGGGACAAGGAGCTGATGGCCGAGGCCGCGGCCGCCCGGCTGATCACGAAGATCGTGGACGCCCAGGCCGCCCGCGGCTCCGCCTCGGTGGTACTCACCGGCGGACGCAACGGCAACGGCCTGCTCGCGGCGCTCGGTTCCGCGCCCGCGCGGGACGCGATCGACTGGTCGCGGCTCGACCTGTGGTGGGGCGACGAGCGTTTCCTGCCCGAGGGAGACCCCGAGCGGAACGTCACCCAGGCCCGGGAGGCGCTGCTCGACCGGGTCCCGCTCGACCCGGCGCGGGTGCACGCCATGCCCGCGTCGGACGGTCCGTACGGCAGCGATGCCGACTCCGCCGCGGCCGCGTACGCGGCGGAGCTGGCCGCCGCCGCGGGTCCCGGTGACCACGGCGGGGTGCCCACCTTCGACGTCCTGATGCTGGGCGTCGGACCGGACACCCATGTGGCCTCGCTCTTCCCGGAGCTGCCCGCGGTCCGCGAGACGGAGCGGACGGTGGTCGGTGTGCACGGCGCGCCGAAGCCGCCGCCGGTCCGGGTCTCGCTGACCCTTCCGGCGATCCGGGCGGCCAAGGAGGTCTGGCTGCTCGCGGCCGGTGCGGACAAGGCGAAGGCGGCGGCCATCGCGCTGTCGGGCGCGGGCGAGGTGCAGGCCCCGGCGGCGGGCGCCTACGGCCGCTCGCGCACGCTGTGGCTGCTCGACGCGGCGGCGGCCTCGGAGCTGCCGCGGGATCTGTACCCGCCGGCGTCGGCCTGACCCACGCCGCGGGAGGCCCGGTTCACCCCTCGGTGGACCGGGCCTCCCGCGTCGGTACGGGTTCGAGGAAGGGCGCGAGCAGCTCCGGTACGGCCCCGGCGGCGAAGGTCAGGCCCTGGTTCTGTCCGGCGTCGAGGATGTCGTACGCACCGGCTCCGGCCGCCGTGGTCGCGGTGAGCGTCAGGACGCCGGCCCGCCGCTGGAAGTACGACTGCTTGACGGTCCAGCCGATGACACCGGAGCGCTGGAGGGCGACCGTGGCACGCCGGACCGACCCCGAACGGGTCACCAGATAGGCGCCGCTGACACCGTGCCCGAGACCCGCGTAGGCGTCGAGGGCGAACATCACGGCGACCGGGGTGAGGACGACCGCGCAGCCCGCAGCCACGTACAGCAGGACCGGGGTGAGGAGCAGGCCGAGGAGGACGAGGACGGCCACGGGCGCGAAGACGCTCCACAGCGCCCGGCGCAGCCTCCGGGTGCGGGCGGCCCGGGGATGGGCGGCGAGGGGCGTCCCGGTGGGTGGCTCCGGCTCGCGCAGGACCCGGGCGGCGACCCGGTCGGCGACGGCCCGCTCCACGGCCGGCAGCAGGGTCTTGAGGTCGGCGTGCTTGTCGTCGTCGTCCTTGACGAGACCGGTGGCGACGGCGTCGACGCGGGCGGCCCCGAAGAGCCGGACGCCGAGCGGCTCGACCAGCTCGACGCCGCGCAGCCTGCGCTCCTCTATGGAGACGGAGCGGGCGGTGAAGAGGCCGCGGGAGACCCGCAGGGTGCCGCCGGGCTCGCGCTCCAAGCGGTAGTTCCACCACATCTCGACCCAGAGGCCGAGGGCGCCGACGGCCCCGGCGACGGTGGCGAGGAGAACCAGGACGAGGATCGTCCAGGGGATGGAGACGCCCTCGAACCGGTCCCCTATCCAGTCGATGACCTCCCCTTGGGCGCCGAACCACTCGCTGACCTGCATGACCGCTCCGGCCGCCGCCCCGCCGAGGGCGGGGGCGACGAAGGAGACGGGTGCGTAGCGGATCCACCGCGGGTCGAGCGTGGCGAGGGAGGGGTCGCCGTCCGGGGCGCCGGGGGTGGCGGCAGGGCGGGCGAGCAGCTCGTGGCGCAGCCGCTCCCCCTCGGCCCGGGTGACCAGGTCGAGTTCGAGGGTGGAGTCGCTGCCGCCGGTGTGTTCGCCGGTGCCGATGCGGACCTTGACGAGGCCGAGGGCGCGCTGGAGCGGGTTGGCGGTGAGGTCGGCGCTGCGGACGCGCTCACGGGCGAGCGAGCGGCGCTGGACGACGAGGAGCCCGGTGTGGAGCTCCACCCGTTCCACGCCGACCCGGTAGCGGGTGCGGCGGAGGCGGACGGTCTCGGCGGCGATGTCGGCGAGCAGGGCCAGCGCGACGCCGGCGGCGCTCCAAGCGGCGGCCTGCCACAGCGGGCGCGGACCGGCCAGCGCGAAGGTGACGGGGAGCGCGGCGCCGAAGAGGACGCCGCTGAAGAGGACGACCCGGACGAGGACGGTACGGGGGTCGAGGCGGAGCCAGTCCGCGTCCTCGTTCCCTCCGCCGGCCGGGCCCGGGGGCGCCCCGGCTGCCTCGTCCGCCGCCTTCTCGGTCGCCTCGTCCGCCGCCCCGTTCATGTGGCGTCTCCGGGCGTGGCCTGGGTGATGACGGTCAGCCGCTCGGCGAGCCCGGCGGCCAGTTCGCGGTCGAGGCCCGCCATGCGGATCGCGCCCCTGGAGGAGGCGGTGGTCACCGTGACGGTGGCGAGCCCGAAGAGCTGCTCCAGCGGCCCGCGTGAGGTGTCGACGGTCTGGATCCGGGACATCGGGGCGATCCGCCACTCCTGCCAGAAGGCCCCGGTGCGGACGTAGACGGCGTCCTCGGTGATCTCCCAGCGGTGGACCCGGAACCACCAGGCGGGGAAGAACGCGGTGCAGGCGAGGCCCACGGCCGCCACGGCCGCGGCCGGGACCAGCAGCCAGAAGCGGGCGGGCCCGATGAGGGCGCCGAGGACGCCGAGGACCACCACCGGTACGGCGGTGGTCGCCAGGAGCCGGCTGCGCCACCAGGCGACGGCCCGCTCGTCCACGGCGTTCCTGGGCGGCCGCAGCCGCACCGCGTTCTCCCCCGTCATGTCTCTACCGTCCGCGCAGCGAGCGGTAGGCGGAGACGAGCCCCGCGGTGGAGCTGTCGAGCTCCTCGCCGTCCGCGGCACCCTCGCCGTCGGTCAGGACCGGCTCGATCCGCTTGGCGAGGACCTTGCCGAGTTCGACGCCCCACTGGTCGAAGGAGTCGATGTTCCAGATCGCGCCCTGGACGAAGACCTTGTGCTCGTACAGCGCGATGAGCTGGCCCAGGACGGACGGGGTGAGTTCGTCGGCGAGGATCGTGGTGGTGGGGTGGTTCCCCTGGAAGGTCTTGTGCGGGACGAGCTCCTCGGGGACGCCCTCGGCCCGTACCTCCTCGGGCGTCTTGCCGAAGGCGAGGGCCTGGGTCTGGGCGAAGAAGTTGGCCATGAGCAGGTCGTGCTGGGCGACGAGGCCGGGCAGCAGATCGGCGACGGGCCGGGCGAAGCCGATGAAGTCGGCCGGGATGACCTTGGTGCCCTGGTGGATCAACTGGTAGTACGCGTGCTGTCCGTTGGTGCCCGGGGTGCCCCAGACGACGGGTCCGGTCTGCCAGTCGACCCGGTTGCCCTCGCGGTCCACCGACTTGCCGTTGGACTCCATGTCGAGCTGCTGGAGGTAGGCGGTGAACTTGGACAGGTAGTGGGAGTACGGCAGGACGGCGTGCGACTGGGCGTCGAAGAAGGCGCCGTACCAGACGCCGAGGAGACCGAGCAGCAGCGGCGCGTTCTCCTCGGGCGGGGCGGTGCGGAAGTGTTCGTCGACGAGGTGGAAGCCGTCGAGCATCTCGCGGAAGCGCTCCGGACCGATGGCGATCATCAGCGAGAGGCCGATGGCGGAGTCGTAGGAGTAGCGGCCGCCGACCCAGTCCCAGAACTCGAACATGTTGGTGGTGTCGATGCCGAACTCCTCGACCTTCTCGGCGTTGGTCGAGAGGGCCACGAAGTGCTTGGCGACGGCCTCCTGGCCGACCCCGAGCCCGGTGAGGAGCCAGTCGCGCGCGGAGGTGGCGTTGGTGATCGTCTCGATGGTGGTGAAGGTCTTCGAGGCGACGATGAAGAGCGTCTCGGCCGGGTCGAGGTCGCGGACGGCCTCGTGGAGGTCGGCGCCGTCGACATTGGAGACGAAACGGACCGTCAGGTCGCGCTGGGTGAAGGAGCGCAGGGCCTCGTAGGCCATGGCGGGGCCGAGGTCGGAGCCGCCGATGCCGATGTTGACGATGTTCTTGACCGGCTTGCCGGTGTGGCCGGTCCACTCGCCCGCGCGGACCTTGTCGGCGAAGGCGCCCATCCGGTCGAGGACGGCGTGCACGCCGGGGACGACGTTCTCCCCGTCGACCTCGATCACGGCCCCGCGGGGCGCGCGGAGCGCGGTGTGGAGGACCGCCCGGTCCTCGGTGGTGTTGATCTTCTCGCCGCGGAACATGGCGTCGCGCAGCTCGGCGACGCCGGTGACGACTGCCAGTTCGCGCAGCAGGGTCAGCGTCTCGTCGGTGACGAGGTGCTTGGAGTAGTCCAGGTAGAGGTCGCCGACGCGCAGGGTGTAGCCGGTGCCACGCTCCGGCTCGGCGGCGAACAGATCGCGCAGACGGGCCTCGCCCAGCTGCTCACGGTGCTTGCCGAGGGCCGCCCACTCGGGCAGCCGGTTGAGCCTGGTGCGGCCTTCGTTCTTCATCTCGGACATCGCCCACTTCTTCTCGTACTGCTTGTCTGCCCCGCTGCGTCTCCAAACTTAATTGATCAGAGGGGCCAACGACGCGACGGCGAGCGCGAACAGCGCCGCCGCGAGGAGGGCGGGTGTGTGCGGTCCCCAGCCGGCGGCCGCGGCGCCGCCGAGGAGGGCCCCGAGCGGGGCGCCCGCGACGGCGAGGGTGCGGAAGGCCGCGGCGATGCGGCCGAGCATGCCGTCGGGGGCGCGCTCCTGCATGAGGGTCGTCTGCTGGACGTTCCACACCGTCCCCATGAAGCCGAACACCGCCATGGCCCCGATCGACACCCCGAGGACGGGAACGGTCCCCAACAGGACGAGACAGCCTGTCTGGACGGTCCCGGCGAGGAACACCGCGCGTACCCGTCCGGTGCGTTCGGCGATCCGGCGGGCGAGGAATCCGCCGGCGACGCCGCCCACGGCGAAGCCGGTGATCGTGGCCGCGTACCCGGTGTTCCCGGCGTGCAGGCCGTCGTCGACCAGGACGACGAGGGTGGCGATCAGGGCGCCCATGCCGATGTTGCTGAGGGTGGTGGCGGTGCAGAGCCCGCGCAGGAAGCGGTCCGCGCGCAGGGCGGCGATCCCCTCGGCCGTCTCGGCGCGGAGGGTGGAGCCGGCCGGCCGCGGCGGCCGCTCGGGCGCTCCGGTCCGCAGGGAGACGATGAGGAGCGCGGCGAGGACGTAGGTGGCGGCGTCTGCCGCGTACGGCACGGCGGGCCCGGCGAGCAGCAGGGCGGGCACCAGGGGTGCGGCGAGGAGTCCGCCGGCGAACTGCTGTCCGGTCATCAGACGGGCGTTGGCCCCGGCCAGGGCCTCGGCGGGCACGAGGGCGGGGAGCAGTGCGGTGGCCGCGTTGTCGAAGAGGGTCTGCAGGGTGGTGAGGGCGAAGGCGAGGACGAGCAGCAGGGCGATGCCCGCGTGGCCGAGCGCGACGGCGACGGCGAACGCGGCCATGAGCGCGCCCCTGACGAGGTCGACGGCCCACATGGCGCGGCGTTGGTCGACGCGGTCGGCGACGGCTCCGCCGAGGAGTCCGAAGAGCAGCCAGGGCAGGAAGCCGCAGGCGGTGACGGAGGCGATGAGGAGGGGGTCGTCGGTGAGGGAGGCGGCGAGCAGGGGCAGCGCGGCGGTGCGCAGCGAGTCGCCGAACCGGGAGACGACGGCGGCCGTCCAGAGTCTCCCGAAGCCACCCCGCCAGGCGGGCACGGCCTTGACGCCCTCGGTCGCCGTCGTGGTCATGCGGTCCGTCCCCCGTCACCCCTTCGGACCTCGTGATCCGCTTCCGACCGACGGTAGGGGGTGCCACTGACAACGGGGCTCTCGCGTCCGGACGCACGAACGGGTCTTGCCCGCGAACCGAGTTCGCGGGCAAGACCCGTTCGTCACACCGTCACACTGTTGTCAGATCTCGCCGCGCAGTTTGGCCAGCGCCTCGGCGAGGATCGCCTCGCCGTCGGCGTCGCTGCGCCGCTCACGCACATAGGCGAGGTGGGTCTTGTACGGCTCCGTGCGCGGCGGGTCCGGCGGGTTGTCCCGGTCCTGACCTGCCGGGAAGCCGCAGCGTGGGCAGTCCCAGGTCTCCGGGATCGCCGCGTCGCTGGCGAAGCTCGGCTGCGTCTCGTGCCCGTTCGAGCACCAGAAGGAGATGCGGGCTCGCGGCGCCGATTCGCCCCGCTCGGCCTCGCCCATCGGCCCCGCTCCGACCCGGCTTCCCCGGATCGCGTTGCCACTTGCCACGGTCGTAACTCCCTGCGTGATGGTGCTCGAAGATGCCCCAGTCTACGTAAGGCCCAACGCGCGTCCAGTGATTGGAGTTACCCGTCCAACTTCATCAGCAGACCAAGTACCACAATGCAGGCGAACCAGAGCAGACCGACCACGACGGTGATCCGGTCCAGGTTGCGCTCGGCGACCGAGGACCCACCGACGGAAGACTGCATTCCGCCACCGAACATGTCGGAGAGGCCGCCACCCTTCCCCTTGTGCATCAGCACGAGCAGCATCAGCAGCCCGCTGAAGACGATGAGGGCGATCGAGAACCCCATAACCACGGCTGGACCAACTTCCTCGGACTTATACGGACGGGGGCCGGGCACCTGCCCGACCCCCGCAAGGGTACGACGTAACTCCGCTACCGCATACTCACTGGTCGCGGAAGCGGACGATCTTGACGAACTCGTCGGCGTCCAGGGCCGCGCCGCCCACGAGGGCGCCGTCGACGTCCGGCTGCGCCATGATCGCGGCGACGTTGCCGGCCTTGACCGAGCCGCCGTACTGGATGCGGACCTTGTCGGCCAGCTCCTGCGAGTACAGCTCCGCGAGGCGGCCGCGGATCGCCCCGCAGACCTCCTGGGCGTCGTCCGGGGTGGCGACCTCGCCGGTGCCGATGGCCCACACCGGCTCGTACGCGATCACGATGGTCTCGGCCTGCTCGGCCGGGACGTCCTTCAGGCCGCCGTCGAGCTGGGCGAGGGTGTACTCGACCTGGTTGCCGGCCTTGCGGATGTCCAGGCCCTCGCCGACGCAGAGGATCGGGGTCACGCCGTGCTTGAAGGCGGCCTTCACCTTGGCGTTGCAGACCTCGTCGTCCTCGGCGTGGTACTGACGGCGCTCGGAGTGGCCGACGGCCACGTAGGCGCACTTCAGCTTGGACAGCATCAGGCCCGAGATCTCGCCGGTGTAGGCACCGGAGTCGTACGCCGAGATGTCCTGGGCGCCGTACTTGATCTTGAGCTTGTCACCGTCGATCAGGGTCTGTACGGACCGCAGGTCGGTGAAGGGAACCAGGACCGCGACCTCACAGGCGTCGTAGTCCTTGTCGGTCAGCGCGAAGGCGAGCTTCTGGACATGGGCGATGGCCTCGAGGTGGTTGAGGTTCATCTTCCAGTTGCCCGCCATCAGCGGGGTGCGAGTGCTCATAAGAAAGTCAGTCCTCCAGTGCGGCGAGGCCGGGAAGCGTCTTGCCCTCGAGGTACTCGAGGGAGGCGCCGCCGCCGGTCGAAATGTGGCCGAATGCCTTCTCGTCGAAGCCCAGGATGCGGACGGCGGCGGCGGAGTCGCCACCACCGACCACCGTGAACGCCGGGGACTCGACGAGTGCCTGGGCGACGGCCCTGGTGCCCTCGGCGTAGTCGGGGTGCTCGAAGACGCCCATCGGACCGTTCCAGAAGACGGTGCCGGCGTCGGCGAGCTTCGAGGCGTAGAGCTTACGGGTCTCCGGACCGATGTCCAGGCCCATCCGTCCGGCCGGGATGGCGTCCCCGGCGACGGTCTCCGGGTGGGCCGGGGCCTTGGTCTTCATGTCCGGGAACTCGGCGGAGACCAGGACGTCGACGGGGAGCACGAACTCCACGCCGCGCGCCTTCGCGCGCTCCAGGTACTCCTGGACCACCGGGATCTGGTCCTCCTGGAGCAGCGAGGTGCCGACCTCGTGGCCCAGGGCCTTGAGGAAGGTGAAGACCATGCCGCCACCGACGAGGATGCGGTCGGCCTTCTCCAGGAGGTGGTCGATCACACCGAGCTTGTCGGAGACCTTGGAGCCGCCGAGCACGACCGCGTACGGCCGCTGGACGTCCTCCGTGAGCTTCTTCAGGACGCCCACCTCGGTGGAGATGAGGTAGCCCGCGGCGTGCGGCAGACGCGCCGGAAGGTCGAAGACCGAGGCGTGCTTGCGGTGCACGGCACCGAAACCGTCGCCGACGTACAGGTCGGCGAGGGCCGCCAGCCGGTCCGCGAAGGCGCCGCGCTCGGCGTCGTCCTTCGAGGTCTCGCCGGCGTTGAACCGGAGGTTCTCGATCACGGCGACGCCGCCGTCGGCGAGGCCCGCGACGGTGGCGGTGGCGGAATCGCCGACCGTGTCCGTCGCGAAGGCCACCTCGGCGCCGAGGAGCTCGCCGAGGCGCGCGGCGGCCGGGGCGAGCGAGAACGCCGGGTCCGGGGCGCCCTTGGGGCGGCCCAGGTGGGAGGCGACCACGACGCGGGCACCCGCGGCGGCGAGCGCCTTGACCGTGGGGACGACGGCGCGGATGCGGCCGTCGTCGGTGATGGTGGTGCCGTCGAGCGGCACGTTGAGATCGGCGCGGACGAACACCCGCTTGCCGGAGACGCCTTCGGCGAGAAGCTCGTCGATCGTCTTCATCTGTCACAGACTCCTTGGTACGCGGTGGAGCACACAAACAGGGCTCGCACAGCGCGGCGTTGCGCTGCCCGAGCCCTGCTCACATCGAAAGCCCGCCCTGAAGCTTAGAGCTGGCCGCCGACGAAGACGGTGAGGTCGACGAGACGGTTGGAGTAACCCCACTCGTTGTCGTACCAACCCAGGATCTTCACCGTGTTGCCGTCCTGGACCATGGTCAGGGAGGCGTCGAAGGTGCAGGAGGCCGGGTCACTCACGATGTCCGAGGACACGATCGGGTCCTCGGTGTAGTACAGGATGCCCTTCAGGTCGCCGTCGTCGGCGGCCTTCTTGAACGCGGCGTTGACCTCGTCCTTCGTCACCTCGCGGTCGAGCGTGACGACCAGGTCGGTGGCGGAACCGGTCGGGACGGGGACGCGCATGGCGATGCCGTCCAGCTTGCCCTTGAGCTGCGGGAGGACCAGCGCGGTGGCCTTGGCGGCACCCGTCGTGGTCGGGATGATGTTCTCCGCGGCGGCGCGGGCGCGGCGCAGGTCCTTGTGCGGGAAGTCCAGGATGCGCTGGTCGTTCGTGTACGCGTGGACCGTGGTCATCAGGCCCTTGACGATGCCGAAGTTCTCGTCGAGAACCTTGGCCATCGGCGCGACACAGTTGGTGGTGCAGGACGCGTTCGAGATGACGTCGTGCTGCGCCGGGTCGTACTTGTCCTGGTTGACGCCCATCACGATGGTGATGTCCTCGTCGCTGGCCGGAGCCGAGATGAGGACCTTCTTGGCGCCACCGGCGATGTGCTTCTCGGCGTCGGCCTTCTTCGTGAAGATGCCGGTCGACTCGATGACGATGTCGACGCCCAGCTCACCCCAGGGGATGTCGGCCGGGTTGCGCTCGGAGAGCACCTTGATGGTGTGACCGTCGACGGTGATGGTGTCGGCGGTGTGGGTCACCTCGGCCTTGAGACGGCCCAGGATGGTGTCGTACTTCAGCAGGTGTGCCGTGGTCGCGGTGTCACCCAGATCGTTGACAGCCACGATCTCGATGTCAGCACCCTGCTCAAGGAGCGCGCGGAAGTAGTTCCGGCCGATGCGGCCAAAGCCGTTGATGCCTACGCGGATCGTCACGAACCGATCTCCTCGTTAGGTACGCCGGTGTGCTCGACGCCGGCGAGATTTTTGTTTTTTGGGATGTCCCCGACCGCTTACGACCCTACCCCCACAGGGGGCCCCGAGTGACATCGGCCGCATCCGTACGAGCCCGGAAAGTGAGGTAAAACGGCCGACGGCCCGTACCTACCAACGGGTACGGGCCGTCGTGGGACCTTTGTCCCGACTACTCTCCGTCAGCGGCGGAGTGCCCCCAGGGCGCGGCCGACGAGGCGCGCCCGCTCGGTCGCGGCGGGCACGTGCTCCAGGCCGTAGCCGAGGAGGACGGTGTCACGCGTGGTGACAGCCGCCTGGGAGTGGAAGAGCGCGGCGGAGCGCGTCCAGTCGGATCCGTTGCCGGGGCTGCCGGCCGGCGCGCCCGGTACGGTCCAGGCCCCGAAGGCGGTCTCGAAGCCCTCCGCCTCGGTGGTGGTCCCCGTGACGAGGCGGGTGTCGTCGACGAAGGCGCCCGTCTCGCCCGTGCCGGGGTCGGAGACGTAGGAGATCGAGAGCTCGACCTTCTTGCCCGCCCAGGCGCTCAGGTCGACGGAGGCCTGCCGCCAGCCGTTGGAGGGGCCGGTGAAGGCGTTCCAGGAGCCGGTGGTGCCGGTGGGGGCGCAGCCGTCCTCGCCGACGGTGAGGTAGTGGGCGAGGAAGGGGTGGCCCTGGACGTAGTAGCCCTCGCCGCAGTCGGCGGGGGGCTCGCTGGAGGTGCCGCCGTTGACGTCGGGCAGGGTCGTCCAGTCGTCCTGGCCGACGGTGTGGGCCTCGACGACGAGGTTGTCGTAGCCGGGCTCGGTGTCGAAGCTGACCTGGAAGTCCAGGCGCGGTGCGGCCGCGGCGACGACGCCGGTGAGGTCGACGGTCCTGCTGAGCCGGGCCCAGGTGTCGTCGGCGTGCTTGACGGCCGCGAAGGTCGCGCCCTCGGCGGGCTCGAAGGGCGTGCGGATGCCCGGGTAGTCACCGGCGGAGGCGCTGCTCGCGAACTGCGGGAAGTCCTTCGCCTTCAGGGTGTCCGAGGTGACGGTGTAGGCGCCGGCGTCGTCCAGCGGGTTGTCGGCGGCGGCGCCGAGGCTCGCGCCGACGCCCGCGAAGGCTCCGGTGCCGGCGAAGGCGGGCGGGGTCTTGAGGCCCGCGCGGTGGTAGGCGCCGAGGTAGTACTGGGCGAAGTCGTTGGTCTCCGCCAGGCCGACCCGGGTGAGGCCGCCGGACTTCTCGCCGGCGTTGATCAGCTTGCCGCCCTCGTTGAGGTAGGCGCGGACGGCGAGCTGGGCGGCTCCGGAGGGCCGCTCGGCGCCGGTGTACCAGACGACGGTACGGAAGTGGGAGAGCACGCCGAGGGTGTCAGGGGTGCCCTGGGTGGCGACGTCCCAGACGGCGGCCTTGCGGCCGTTGTCGGCGAGCGCCTTCACATAGGCGGCGGTGTGCTTGGCGGCGGTGGTGCCGCCCTCGTCGGCGAGGACGAGCACGTCGCCGCGGGGCCGCTCGGCCACCGTGTAGGTGAAGGGGGCGGAGGCGGTGGCCCGGCCCTCGCGGGTACGGGCGGTGAACCAGACCTCGACGGAGTCGCCGGGCCGGGCGTCCTCGACCTCGGCGCGGTACTCGTCGAAGTAGAGGTTGTCCTCGCCGCCGAAGGTCTCGCCGCCCTTCCAGGCGTCGAGCTCCTCGCTGTGGGTGCGGCCGCCGTTGATCCGGTACTTCAGGGTCTTGCCGCGCAGGGACTTGCGCGCGGTGACCGCGACCTCCTGCTCCCCGCCGCGGGCGTAGGAGGTGGTGAAGGTCTTCGGGGTGAGGTCGGGGGCGTCGATGCCGACCGGGGAGACGGGCCGGTCCGGGTGGGCGGCGGTCTCGGCGACGGCGAGCGCGAAGGGGATGTTCTTGGCGAACTCGGCCTGGATCAGCTTCTCGTCGTCCGGGAAGGTGAAGACGGAGGCGCAGTCGGCCGCGTTCCAGGCGTCGTTCGGGTCGACCCGGGAGGCGGTGGCGCAGGTCGACATCTCCGGGGTGAACATCTGCGTGCCGTTGACGTTGGCGGCGTGTCCGTCCGCCTCGCCGTTGGTGATGTACAGCTCCGAGGAGACCTGCGGCCGGTAGCCGGGCACGGCCGAGTTCTGCGGGGTGCCGGCGAGGGCCTTGAGGGCCACGTCGTCGGGGGTGTCGGTGGCGACCTGCCAGCCCACGCCGTACAGCAGGAGCTGGGCGGCCGAGTGGTAGTTGATGCCGTACGCGAAGCCGATGCGCTTCTGGAAGGCGTCGAGGGCCTTGGTCTCGGGCTCCGACATGGGGCCCTTGCCGCGGAAGGTCTCGTCGGCCGGGTCGGGTGACGAGCCCTCGTTGTCGTAGCCCCACTTGTAGGCGAAGTTGCGGTTCAGGTCGACGCCGTCGCCGGACGTGATCCGCCCGTCGCCGTCGTTGTCCCGGAGGTTCTTGCGCCACTGCCGGTTGTCGGGGTCGGCGTGCGTGAAGTCGTAGCCGTCCGGGTTGGCGGAGAGCACGAACCACAGTTCGGTGGAGTCGACGATCCGGGTGATCCGCTCGTCCTTGCCGTACCCGTCGAGGTAGTAGTGCATCAGCCGCCGGGTCATCTCGGGGGTGATCCACTCGCGCGCGTGCTGGTTGGACATGTACAGCGTGGCGGGCTTGGAGCCGTCCTTGACGCGCTGGGCGCCCTTGCTGACCTTCAGGGCGAGGATGTCCTGGCCCTTGAGGGTCTTGCCGATGGAGACGACCTTGGTGATCCCGGGGTTGGCCCGGGCGGTGTCCAGGACCTCCTGCTTGAGGCCGCCGGGACCTCCGTACGGGCGGAAGACGCCGTCCCCCGCGGCGGCCACCCGCCGCTCGGCCTGCGCGCTCAGATCGTGCTCGGTGATCTCGACGCCCTGGCCGCGCAGCTGCCCGGCCTGCCGGCCGGTGAGGAAGAGCTCGACCGTGGCGGCGCCCTTCGCGGGCACCTGCTCGGTCAGTTCATGGGCGTCGGCGCCGGCCTCCAGGAGCAGGGGTACCTGCTCCTGGGTGACCTCGGCACGCCATACGGAGAGGCCGTCACCGCCGTCCCGGTCGTTCGGCTGCGCTCCGGCGACGGGTGCCGCCGCCACTCCCGCGATCAGCAGTGAAGCCGCTGCGAGGATCGATCTCGCTCTGCGTCTCATGAGCCCCCCTTGTTGTCGTCTGCCACGAAGGTGAACAGACGCCAGGCTCATGGGCGCTCATGGGCCTGTCAAGGGTGCCTCGCGGGTGGACGAAAAAGCTGCCGGCGCCTCAGAAAGGCACCGGCAGCACGGAGTTCGGGATTCCGTCGTGATCAGCCGACGAGGCTGTCGTCGAGCTCCTCCGTCAGGTTGGACTCGGTCCCCGGAATGCCCAGGTCCTGCGCCCTCTTGTCGGCCATCGCGAGCAGCCGCCGGATCCGGCCGGCCACCGCGTCCTTCGTCAGCGGCGGGTCGGCGAGCGCGCCCAGCTCCTCCAGGGAGGCCTGCTTGTGCTCCATGCGCAGCCGGCCGGCGGCCGCGAGGTGCTCGGGCACCTCCTCGCCGAGGATCTCCAGGGCGCGCTGCACCCGGGCCCCCGCGGCGACCGCGGCACGGGCCGAGCGGCGCAGGTTGGCGTCGTCGAAGTTGGCCAGGCGGTTGGCGGTGGCGCGGACCTCGCGCCGCATCCGCCGCTCCTCCCAGGCGAGCACCGACTCGTGCGCACCGAGCCGGGTGAGCAGGGCACCGATCGCGTCGCCGTCGCGGACGACGACCCGGTCCACCCCCCGCACCTCACGGGCCTTCGCCCCGATGGAGAGCCGGCGCGCCGCGCCGACCAGGGCGAGCGCGGCCTCCGGACCCGGGCAGGTCACCTCGAGCGAGGAGGACCTGCCGGGCTCCGTCAGCGAACCGTGCGCGAGGAACGCGCCCCGCCAGGCCGCCTCCGCGTCACAGGTCGCCCCGGAGACCACCTGCGGGGGGAGGCCCCGGATGGGGCGGCCCCTGCCGTCCACGAGACCCGTCTGCCGGGCCAGCTGGTCGCCTCCGGCCACCACCCGCACCACGAAACGCGAGCCGCGCCGCAGTCCGCCGGGAGCCATCACGATCAGCTCCGAGCTGTGCCCGAAGATCTCCAGGATGTCCCGCTTGAGGCGGCGGGCCGCCATCGCGGTGTCCAGCTCCGCCTCGATCACGATGCGGCCGCTCACCAGGTGCAGCCCGCCCGCGAACCGCAGGATCGACGAGACCTCTGCCTTCCTGCAGCAGGTCCGGGTGACGGGAAGCCGGGAGATCTCGTCCTTCACCGCTGCCGTCATCGCCATGGGCCGATCCTTCCATGCATCCGAAAAATACGGTCGTACGCGGCGGCCAACAGCTCCGGGTCGTGCTTCGCGGAGCCGTCGGGCCCGGCCACCGGCGCCAGCTCGACCGCGGCACCGAGCCGCTTGGCGGCATCGGCGAGGGACTCGCGATCGGGCACGGCGGCCTCGTCGGCCAACACCACGTCCAGGGCGAGTTTAGGGGCGTGTCGTCCCAAAACCTCCAAATGACGCTGCGGGGAGAAGCCCTCGGTTTCTCCGGGCTGCGGCGCGAGGTTCAGCGAGAGCACCTTCCGGGCCTTCGTCTCGACCAGGGCGTCGAGCAGTTCGGGGACGAGAAGGTGCGGAATCACCGAGGAGAACCAGGAGCCGGGACCGAGAACGACCCAGTCCGCGTCCAGGACCGCCTCGACCGCCTCGGGCACCGCCGGCGGGTCGTTCGGCACCAGGTGCACGGACTGGACGTCGCCCGGGGTGAGGGCCACCGTCGCCTGACCGCGCACGGTGTCCACTTCGTCGGGACGCGCCGGGTCATGGCCTCTGACCAGGGCCTGGAGCTCCAGGGGCACGGCGGACATGGGCAGCACCCGGCCCTGGGCGCCGAGCAGCCGGCCCACCAGGTCCAGGGCCTGCACGGGGTCGCCGAGCTGCTCCCAGAGCGCGACGATCAGCAGATTGCCGACGGCGTGGCCGTTGATCTCGCCCTTGGACTGGAAGCGGTGCTGGATCACCCGGGCCCAGGTCTGGCCCCAGTCGTCGTCACCGCAGAGCGCGGCGAGCGCCTTGCGGAGATCGCCGGGGGGCAGCACGCCCAGCTCCTCCCGGAGCCGGCCGCTGGAACCCCCGTCGTCGGCGACGGTGACGACGGCGGTGAGATCGCCGGTGATCCGGCGGAGGGCGGCGAGGGAGGCCGAGAGGCCCATCCCGCCGCCCAGCGCGACCACCTTCGGCTGGGCGCCGCGTCTGCGGAGCGTACGCCGCACCGTGAGGGTGGAGACGCGACGGCGGTACGGCTTCACTCGCGCCCCATGTCCCGGTGCACGACGACGGTCTCGACCCCTTCGGCGGCGATGCGGGCGGCGAGCCGCTCGGCGGTGGCCACGGAGCGGTGCTTGCCGCCGGTGCAGCCCACGGCGATGGTCACGTAGCGCTTGCCCTCGCGGCGGTAGCCCGCGGCGATCAGCTGGAGCAGCTCGGTGTAGCGGTCGAGGAACTCCTTGGCGCCGGGCTGGTTGTAGACGTAGTTCGACACCTCCTCGTTGAGGCCGGTGAAGGGGCGCAGTTCGGGGACCCAGTGCGGGTTCGGCAGGAAGCGCATGTCGACGACGAGGTCGGCGTCGACCGGCAGGCCGTACTTGAACCCGAAGGACATGACGGTGGCCCGCAGCTCGGGCTCCTCGTCACCGGCGAACTGGGCGTCCATCTTGGCGCGCAGCTCGTGCACGTTGAGGCTGGAGGTGTCGATGACCAGGTCGGCGTCGCCGCGCAGCTCGCGCAGCAGGTCGCGCTCGGCGGCGATGCCGTCGGTGATGCGGCCGTCGCCCTGGAGCGGGTGCGGCCTGCGGACCGACTCGAAGCGCCGGACGAGGGCGTCGTCGGAGGACTCCAGGAAGACGATCCGGCGGGTGACCTGCTTGGCGTCCAGGTCGGCGAGGGACTCCCTGAGGTTGTCGAAGAACTGCCGGCCGCGGACGTCCACGACGACGGCGATCCGGGCGACATTGCCCTGGGAGCGGGCCCCGAGCTCGACCATGGTGGGGATCAGCGCGGGCGGCAGATTGTCCACGACGAACCAGCCGAGGTCCTCCAGGCACTTCGCCGCGGTGGACCTGCCCGCTCCGGACATGCCGGAGATGATCACCAGCTCGGGAATGGCCGCCTCGGCGTCGTTGTCGCCGGGGGTCTCCTTCGTGCCCGTACTCACGTGTCCTGCTCCGTCTTCTCGGTCGTGCTCTTCGTGCGCGTCGTGCTCGCCGTGCGCTTGCCGCCCGTCGTGCTGTCGCCGCTGTTCTTCGTCCTGCTCGTGCGCGGTCATGCCGTGCCGCCCCCGTCGTCTTCCATGATCTCTCCTGTCGCCGTGTTCACGGCGGGTGCGGCCGGAGCCGCCTGTGCGAGGGCCACGACGACCGCCTCCGCGGTCCTCCGTCCCATGCCCGGAACCTCGCAGATCTGCTCGATTGTCGCCTGCCGGAGCCGCTTCACCGAGCCGAAATGCTTGATCAACGCCTGTTTGCGGGTGTCGCCGAGGCCGGGAACCGCGTCGAGAGGGCTGGTCCGGATACGTTTCGCGCGCTTGGACCGCTGATAGCGGATGGCGAAGTCGTGAGCCGTGTCACGTACCCGCTGGAGGAGGTACAGGCCCTCGCTGGAGCGGGGCAGCACCACCGGGTCGTCGTCACCGGGCAGCCACACCTCCTCCAGACGCTTGGCGAGCCCGCAGACCGCGATGTCGGAGATCCCCAGCTCGTCGAGGGCCCGCCGGGCCGCCGCCACCTGCGGCTGCCCGCCGTCGACCACGACGAGCTGCGGCGGGTACGCGAAGCGCTTGGGCCGCCCCGTCTCGTCCGGGTCCTCCACGACGCCCTCGGGGTCCCACTCCCCCGTCTTCTCCTTCTCCGCGAGATAACGCCGGAAGCGCCGGCCGATCACCTCGTGCATGGACCGGACGTCGTCCTGGCCCTCGAAGCCCTTGATCTGGAAGCGGCGGTACTCGCTCTTGCGGGGCAGTCCGTCCTCGAAGACCACCATCGAGGCCACCACGTCCTCGCCCTGGAGGTGCGAGATGTCGAAGCACTCGATCCGCAGCGGCGCCGACTCCAGGTCCAGGGCCTCGGCGATCTCCTCCAGGGCCCGGGAACGGGTGGTCAGGTCGCTGGCGCGCTTCGTCTTGTGCAGGACCAGCGACTGCTGGGCGTTGCGCGCGACGGTCTCCATCAGGTCCTTCTTGTCGCCCCGCTGCGGGATCCGCAGCGAGACATTCGACCCGCGGCGGCCCGACAGCCAGGCCGTGACCGCCTCGGCGTCCTCGGGGAGCGCCGGGACCAGGACCTCCTTCGGCACCGTGTCCCCCGTCTCCTCGCCGTACAGCTGCTGGAGCGCGTGCTCGACGAGCCCGGCCGTGTCGACGGCCTCGACCTTGTCGGTGACCCAGCCGCGCTGGCCGCGGACCCGTCCGCCGCGCACGTGGAAGATCTGCACGGCGGCCTCCAGCTCGTCCTCGGCGAGAGCGATCAGGTCCGCGTCGGTGGCGTCGGCGAGCACGACCGCGCTCTTCTCCATGGCCCGGCGCAGCGCCTCTATGTCGTCGCGGAGCCGTCCGGCCCTCTCGTACTCCATGTCCTCGGCCGCGAGCATCATCTGCTTCTCCAACCGGCGGATGTACGTACCGGTGCGGCCGGCCATGAAGTCGCTGAACTCCTCGGCCAGTTCGCGGTGCTCCTCCGGGGTGACCCGGCCGACACAGGGCGCCGAGCACTTGCCGATGTAACCGAGGAGGCAGGGCCGGCCGGCCGACGCGGCGTTCCGGAAGACGCCCGCGGAGCAGGTCCGCACCGGGAAGACCCGCAGCATCAGGTCGACGGTCTCGCGGATCGCCCACGCGTGCGCGTACGGCCCGAAGTAGCGCACGCCCTTCTTCTTGTGGCCGCGCAGGACCTGGACCCGCGGGAACTCCTCGTTCATGGTCACCGCGAGGTACGGGTAGCTCTTGTCGTCCCGGTACTTGACGTTGAACCGGGGGTCGTACTCCTTGATCCAGGAGTACTCCAGCTGGAGCGCCTCGACCTCGGTCGACACGACGGTCCATTCCACGGAGGCGGCGGTGGTCACCATGGTGGCCGTGCGCGGGTGCAGGCTCGTGATCGGCTGGAAGTAGTTGGCCAGCCGCTGCCGCAGGGACTTCGCCTTCCCCACGTAGATCACCCGGCGGTGCTCGTCGCGGAACTTGTAGACCCCCGGGGAGTCGGGGATCTGACCCGGCTTGGGGCGGTAGCTGGAGGGGTCTGCCATGCTCCCCACCCTACTGGCGGGCACCGACACTCCGGCCTCGCGCGCTCGTTGGCGAAGCATGGCGAATCAGGTGGCGGGACGGCTGACGGACCGGGTGTGCGTGATCACCGGCGCGGCGAGCGGAATCGGGCGGGCGACGACGGAGCGGTTCCTCCGCGAAGGGGCCCATGTGATCGCCGCCGACCTCGACGGGGACCGGCTCGCGACGCTCGAAGGTGTCGTTCCGGTCGTGGGCGACGTGGCACGGGAGGAGGACGCCCGGCGGATGATCACCACGGCGGTGGACCGCTTCGGACGGCTGGACGTCCTGGTGGCGAACGCCGGGGTGATCCCGCTGCTCGACATCACGGAGGCGGAGGGCGCGGACTTCGACCGGGTGATGGCGGTGGACGGCCGGGGCATGTTCCTGACCTGCAAGTACGCGATCGAGGCGATGCTCGTCTCGGGCGGCGGGGCCATCGTGTGCACATCGTCGATCTCGGGCGTGGCCGGGCAGGCCCGGCAGGCGGTCTACGGTCCGGCGAAGTTCGTGGCCACCGGGCTGACCAAGCACCTGGCGGTGGAGTGGGCGGAGCACGGGATCCGGGTGAACGCGGTGGCCCCCGGCACCATCGAGACGGAACGGGTGGCCGCGGCGCGCGTGGAGCCCGGCGGCCCCGAGTACCTCTCCGAGATCGTCCGGGCCCATCCGATGGGCCGCTTCGGCAGGCCGGAGGAGGTGGCGGCGGCGATCGTCTTCCTCGCCTCGGACGAGGCGTCGTTCGTGACGGGCGCGATCCTCCCGGTGGACGGCGGCTACTTGGCCCGCTGACCCCCGGACCCCACCCACCCGACCGGACGCCACCCCCGCGGGTCCGCCGCCGCCCCGTCGTCCCCTGGGAACTCGCGCGAGCCGACGCTCCGGCCGACCCCGCCCACCCCCGGTGAGCTCGCGCTCCCCGCCGGGCCCCGCCGTGTGGGCGCGCCCACGCGGCCCCGCCCGGCTCACCGCCGTGTGCGCACGCGCACGCCGCCCCGCCCGGCTCACCGCCGTGCGGGCCCGCCCGCCCGCCCGCCCGCGCCGCCCGGCCTTTGCCGCAGCGTGCGCACGCTGCCCCCCGCCACCGCCCGTGTGGGCAATCGTCCCGCTGGGGCGGGACGGGTGGGCACACGGGACGCGCGCTTGGCGGCGCGTCCGCCCCCTGCGCCCGAACCCGCACCAACAGCGCGACGCGCATCCGGTGCGGGTCAGGGCGCGGAAGCCTGGGCCCGGCAAAGGGCGACGTTCCGTTGTGCCCACCCGTTCCGCCCTGGGGGTCCCCCCGGACGGAGTCTGGGGGAGGAACAGTTGCCCACAACGGGGTGGGCAGCGCCCACAACGCGGTGGCGACGACGCACGTCGTGACCGGCCGTTCCGGCCCGGCAGGCAGCTGCCGCAACGAGGTGGGCGGGGTGACGCCCCGGCGGGGCCGGGCGTTCTGCGTGGGGGAACGGCTGATCACCGCGGGGGGCGGGCCGCAGGGGCCCGCCCCCCGCGGGTGGGTCAGGTCGTACTCGCGCCCCGCCTCCGGCGTATCGCCGACGCGGATATCAGGACCAGCGCCAGCACCGCCCCCGCACCCGCCGTGGCCGACGCCGCCGTGACGGCCGGTTCGTCGTGGCCGGCCGCCGTACGGGACACGGGCCCCGGCGCCGCGGCCGGCGCACCCGCCTGTGGGCCGTAGCCCCCCGCCGCGCCCTTCTTCGCGTAGGCGGAGCCGGGCAGCTTGTCGCCGTACGCCCGGGCGACCCGCTCCCGGTACGCGGTGAGGCTCGTCCCGTTCCGGCCGACGGCCCGCACCGCGTCCTCGTCCAGCGGGAGCACCTTCGCGCCCTTCTGGACGTACCACGCGTCGATCTGCGGCTCGCGGAAGACGAGGCCGCCGGGCAGCACGCGCCCGCCCTGTTCCGCGTAGCGGATCTCGTCGTCGCCGGTGGCGATGTTCACCACCTGCCAGCCGCCGGCCTGTTTCACCGTCCAGAGCGAGGCCTTCTGGCCGTCCGAGGACACGGCCCGGCTGGCGTGGAACTCGACCCTCGCGACCGGGGCACCGGCCTTCCCGGCGACGAAGTCCGGGGAGAGGATTCGTACCGGAACGGACCCGCCCTCGACGCGCGGCGCGGCGGCCGAGCGGGCGACGGCGCCGTCCCGGGCGAAGAACCGGGACAGGGTGTCCAGGGTCCCCGGCGCGGACGCGGCCTGTTCGGGGGTGGGCGCGGGCGGCGGGGCGTCGGCGGCCTCCGCCGGGAACGCTCCGAGGAGTACGAGGGCGGCGGTGGTGAGGAGACCGGCGCCCATGGCACGTGCGTTCATGGCCGTCACGCCCCGATCCGGTAGAGCGAGTGGGTCCAGGAGAAGGAGTCGTTGTTGACGTACCAGGCGTGCGAGGCCCAGTTGTAGCGGTCGCTGGAGGGCCACGGGTCGCCCCAGTAGACCCAGCTGTTGGCGTCGTCGTACCCGTAGAGGACGTGCATGTGACCGCCGCCGCTGGACCACTGGATGCGGGTCTCGACGGGCCGGTCGGCGTTGATCTCGGTCTGCACGGTCGCGTAGCGCAGCCAGCCGGTCACGTACGAGCCGGGGTTGACGCCGGCCCAGCTGAGTCCGGTCTGGACGTTGCCGAGGGTGGCCTGGTTGTTGGGGCAGTCGTAGCCCTGCTGGCGGTTGAAGGCGGCGTTGCAGAACTGGTTCTGGCTGTAGTTCCGGCCGAACCAGGTGGCGATGGTGTTGCCGCCCGCGGCCCAGCACCAGTTGGTCTTCTGCTGGGCCTGCATGGTGATGTTCAGCCGCTTGGAGCCGAGGGCGGCCGCGTCCTCGCCGGCGGGTGCGGCGGACGCCGAGGTGGTGGGGACGAGAAAGAGGGCGGCTGCGGCGAGTGCCGCGAGGTTCAGCTTTCTTCTGCGCATCGCGTTCCTCCCTGGGGCGGGGGGTGTGGGGATGTGGGGGTGTGGGGGGTGGAGGAGCGCGTCCGGACGCTGGTCAGGAGCATCTTCCGTTGTCCGGATCCGGTCAACACGCTTCAATGCGGGGTGACATCGGACTGTGAACGGTGTGACCCGGGTGTGAACGGACGCCCTCGGCCCACCTGCCCGCCCACCCCACGCGGCGCGACGGTCCGCTTCCCCGTCGTGAACGTTCACTGAGGAGTCCTCGTGAGCCACACCGAGGCCGATCTGGTGCAGATACTGCGCACCGGCCCCTTCCATCTGGCGCTGCGCACCGCGCTGGCCGTGCGCGGGCTGCCGCTCCAGCGGGTCCAGCACCATCTCGCGCACCGGGGCGTCAAGGTCGGGGTGACGAGTCTGAGCTACTGGCAGCAGGGCGCCCGCCGTCCGCAGCGGCCGGAGTCCCTGAAGGCGGTCCGCGCCCTTGAGGAGGTGCTCCAGCTGCCGGGGAACTCACTGCTGCGGCTGCTCACGGAGGACGCGACCGCGCGGTCCGAGGTGGAGCGTCCGGCGGCCCGTTCGTACCGTTCCCTGGTGGAGGCGTCCGGTTCGGTCGAGGAGCTGCTCGCGGAGCTGGAGTCACCCACGGACGGCGGGCTGCACACGGTGGGTCACCACGAGCGGGTACGGATCGGGGCCGGGCGGGAGCTGGTGGGGCGCGAGTCGCAGCATGTGGTGCGGGCGCACCGGGACGGGGTGGACCGCTATCTGGCCATCCACCACGGGGACCCCGGCTGCGACCCGTCCCGGGTGGCCGTGCGGGCGGTGGAGAACTGCCGGACCGGGCGGGTGCGGTGGCACGCGGGGACCGGGGTGCTGATCGCGGAGCTGCTCTTCGACGCGCGGCTGCGGGCCGGGGACACGTACCTGTTCTCGTACGGCTTCGAGGACGGTACGGCGGGGCCGAGCGGGGAGTACGTGCGCGGGTTCAGCTTCGCGGGCGGGCAGTACGTGCTCCAGGTGCGCTTCGACGAGGCGGCGCTGCCGGTGCGGTGCCGGAGGTTCGCGCAGGCCTCGACGGGTGCGCCGCGCGGGGGCCGTGCGGAGCTGACGCTGAGCGGCCGGCACCGCACGGTGCATGTCGTGGAGCAGGGCGTACGCCCGGGGATCCTGGGGGTCGACTGGGACTGGGCCTGACTCGGCTGCCCCAGCCCCGAGGCTCGGGCAGCCGGCTTCGGCCCCCGGGCCTCCGGTTTCAGGCCTCGGGCTCCGGAGCTTCAGGGCTCCGGCTTCAGGCCTCAGGCCTCGGGCCCGGCGACCAGCTTGCCGTTCTCGACGCGGACCGGGACCTCGGGGAGCGGGACGGTGGCCGGGCCCTTGACCGCCTTGCCGGTCGTGACGTCGAAGCGGCTGCCGTGGCAGGGGCAGTTGCCCTCGTTGTTCTCGATCTTGTCGAGGACGCAGCCGGCGTGGGTGCACTGGGCGCTGAACGCCTTGTACTGGCCCTTGGCCGGGCAGCTCACCACGACCTTCTGCTCGCGGTAGAGCTTGGCGCCGCCGACCGGGACCTCGTCCGGGGTGCCGAGCGCGACCGGGGCGGTCGGGGTCGGGACGCCGGCGTGGCCGAGCTTGGATTCGGTGGAGCAGGCGGCGACTCCCAGCCCGGCGGCACCGGCGAGAGCGGCGCCCTTCAGGACGGTGCGGCGGCTGGACTGGCCGGACATGGGCGCTCCACGGTGGATCGGGGCAAGGCGTGACCGAACCGACGATACCGGCGTGGTGTCCGGCACCGACGTCCGGGCCCGGGGTGCGGGCCCGGACCGATGTGGGGCCCCCGGGACGGGGGCCCCACATCGACGTCAGGCCTTGCGCGCCCGGGTCGTCGCCTTCTTGGCGGCGGCCTTCGTGGCGGTCGCCTTCGTGGCCGTCTTCTTCGCCGGAGCGGCGGCCTTGGTGGCCGTCTTGGCGGCCGTGGCCCTGGTCGCCGCGGCCTTCTTGGCGGGGGCCTTGGCGGGAGCCTTCTTCGCCGCCGCCTTCTTCGTCCCCCGGGCCGCCGGGACCTTCACCCCGGCGTCGCTGATCCGGTCCGCGCCGAGGATCTCGCGCAGGAACTTGCCGGTGTGGCTCTCCGGGACCGAGGCGACCTCCTCCGGCGTGCCCTCGGCGACGACCACGCCACCGCCGTTGCCGCCCTCGGGGCCCATGTCGATGAGCCAGTCGGCGGTCTTGATGACATCGAGGTTGTGCTCGATGACGATCACCGAGTTGCCCTTGTCGACCAGGCCGGAGAGGACCGTGATCAGCTTCGAGATGTCCTCGAAGTGCAGACCGGTGGTCGGCTCGTCCAGGACGTAGACCGTGCGGCCCGTCGAGCGCTTCTGGAGCTCGGAGGCGAGCTTCACGCGCTGCGCCTCGCCGCCGGAGAGCGTCGGCGCGGACTGGCCGAGCCGGACGTACCCGAGGCCGACCTCGTTGAGCGTGCGCAGATGGCGGGCGATGGTCGGGACGGCCTCGAAGAAGTCGAGGGCCTCCTCGATCGGCATGTTCAGGACTTCGGCGATGGACTTGCCCTTGTAGTGGACCTCCAGGGTCTCCCGGTTGTACCGGTCGCCGTGGCAGACCTCGCACGGGACGTAGACGTCCGGGAGGAAGTTCATCTCGATCTTGATCGTGCCGTCGCCGGAGCAGTTCTCGCAGCGGCCGCCCTTGACGTTGAAGGAGAAGCGGCCGGGCAGGTAGCCCCGGACCTTGGCCTCCATCGTCTCGGCGAAGAGCTTGCGGACATGGTCGAAGACGCCGGTGTAGGTCGCCGGGTTCGACCGCGGGGTGCGGCCGATCGGGGACTGGTCGACGTGCACGACCTTGTCGACGAGGTCGTCGCCGTCCACGCGCGTGTGCCGTCCGGGCACCGACTTGGCGCCGTTCAGCTCGCGCGCCAGGTGGGTGTAGAGGATGTCGTTGACCAGGGTCGACTTTCCGGAGCCGGAGACGCCGGTGACGGCGGTGAGGACGCCCAGCGGGAAGGAGACGTCGATGTCCCGCAGGTTGTTCTCGCGGGCGCCGTGCACGGTGAGCCGGCGCCCGGGGTCCACCGGGCGGCGGATGTCCGGGGTGGGGATCGCCCTGCGGCCGGACAGGTACTGCCCGGTGATCGACTCCTCGTTGGCGAGGAGCTCCTTCATGGTGCCGGAGTGGACGACCTTGCCGCCGTGCTCACCGGCGCCGGGGCCGATGTCGACGACCCAGTCCGCGACCTTGATGGTGTCCTCGTCGTGCTCGACGACGATGAGCGTGTTGCCCATGTCGCGGAGGCGTACGAGGGTCTCGATGAGCCGGTGGTTGTCGCGCTGGTGGAGACCGATGGACGGCTCGTCGAGCACGTACAGCACACCGACCAGGCCGGAGCCGATCTGGGTGGCGAGCCGGATGCGCTGGGCCTCGCCGCCGGAGAGGGTGCCCGCGGCGCGGTTGAGCGAGAGGTAGTCGAGGCCGACGTCGACCAGGAAGCGCAGCCGCTCGTTGACCTCCTTGAGGACCCGCTCGGCGATCTTCTTGTCCCGGGCGTTCAGCGTGAGGCGGGAGAGGAACTCGGCGCAGTCGCTGATCGACATCGCGGAGACCTCGGCGATGGACTTCTCCATGACCGTGACCGCGAGGACGATCGGCTTCAGACGGGTGCCCTCGCAGGTGGGGCAGGGCACCTCGCGCATGTAGCCCTCGAAGCGCTCGCGGCTGGAGTCGCTCTCGGCCTCGGTGTGACGCCGCTTGACGAAGGAGACGGCACCTTCGAAGGCCGGGGTGGTGTACGCCCGCTCCCGCCCGTACCGGTTGCGGTAGCGGACCTCGACCTGGGTCTTGTGGCCGTGCATCAGGGCCTTCTTGGCACGCTGCGGCAGTGCCGCGTACGGCAGGTCCGTGCGGAAGCCGAGGGCCTGCGAGAGCCCGCCGATGAGCCGGCCGAAGTACTCCTTGGTGTGGCCGTGCGACCAGGGGTGGATGGCGCCCTCGTCGAGGGACTTGTCCTCGTCCGGGACGATCAGCTCCGCGTCGACCTCCATGCGGGTGCCGATGCCCGTGCAGTCGGGGCAGGCGCCGAAGGGCGAGTTGAAGGAGAAGGAGCGCGGCTCCAGCTCCTCGAAGGACAGGTCGTCGTACGGGCAGTACAGGTGCTCCGAGTACATCCGCTCGCGCTCGGGGTCGTCCTCGGGGAGGTCGACGAAGTCGAGCACGACCATGCCGCCGGAGAGTCCGAGCGCGGTCTCGACGGAGTCGGTGAGGCGACGCTTGGCGCCGTCCTTCACGGTGAGGCGGTCGACGACTACCTCGATCGTGTGCTTTTCCTGCTTCTTCAGCGTCGGCGGTTCGCTCAGCTGTACGGTCACGCCGTCGACGCGGGCGCGGCTGTAGCCCTTGGTCTGGAGGTCGGCGAAGAGGTCCACGAACTCGCCCTTGCGCTCGCGCACGAGCGGGGAGAGCACCTGGAAGCGGCTGCCCTCGGGGAGCTCCAGGACCCTGTCGACGATCGCCTGCGGGGACTGGCGGGAGATCGGCCGCCGGCACTCGGGACAGTGCGGCTTGCCGATGCGGGCGAAGAGCAGGCGGAGGTAGTCGTAGACCTCCGTGATGGTGCCGACCGTCGAGCGCGGGTTGCGCGAGGTCGACTTCTGGTCGATGGAGACGGCGGGCGACAGACCCTCGATGAAGTCGACGTCCGGCTTGTCCATCTGGCCGAGGAACTGCCGTGCGTACGAAGAGAGCGACTCGACGTACCGGCGCTGCCCCTCGGCGAAGATCGTGTCGAACGCGAGGGAGGACTTGCCCGACCCGGACAGCCCGGTGAAGACGATGAGGGAGTCACGCGGGAGGTCGAGCGAGACGTTCTTGAGGTTGTGCTCGCGAGCGCCACGAACGATGAGACGGTCGGTCACGCCGGTCCGCACCTTTCTTCAGAGAGCGGATGTGCCTGAACACCCAACACCTCAAGGATGCCGGATGCTTCCCTCGAGCTTATAGCACGCACATTCGATTTCCGGTCTCTCGGAGACCTCTTCACCCGAACGAGTGGCGGCACCCCCGCTGCCACTAGGGTCGGCGCCATGATCGACCACGAACGCGACCTCGCTCACGTCCGCGAAGCGACCGAAAGGCTGCTGACCGCGGCCGCCTCCCTGGACAACGCGGCGATGGCCGAGCCGTCACGGCTGCCCGGCTGGACCCGCGGCCACGTGCTCGCCCACGTCGCCCGTAACGCCGACGCCCTGGTGAACGTCCTCCAGGGCCTGCCCATGTACCCCGACGCCGCGACCCGCGACGCCGACATCGAGCGCGACGCCCCCCGCCCCCCGGACGTCCAGGTCGCCGACCTGCGCGAGAGCGCCGAGCGCTTCCGGGCCGTGTGCGCCGAGCCAGCCGACTGGGACCGGACCGTCGAGCTCCGCAACGGCGTCAAGGACCGGGCCGCGCGCATCCCCTTCCGCCGCTGGGTCGAGGTGGCCCTGCACCATGTCGACCTGGGGGTCGACTACGGCCTGGAGGACCTCCCCGAGGAGTTCGTGCTGCGGGAGATCGACTTCCTGGCGGACAGGTGGTCCGGCCGCCCCGAGGTCCCGCCCGTGACCCTCCGCCACGGGTTCGAGGAGGACAGCCCCAGCTGGCGGACCGGCGGCACCGAAGGCGCCCCCGTCGTCCTGGGCGGCACCGCCGCCGACCTGCTCGGCTGGCTCTCCGGCCGCGGCCTCAAGGGCGCCCACCTCGCCGTCCTCGAGGGCGACGGCCTCCCGGAGCTCCCGGCGCTGTAGCGGCGGCCCGCCGCCGTCGGTGGGCGGAGCTAGTCTGAACGCATGACGTACAGCGGAGTGGTGAAGGTCGGCGGACCGGCGGACGTGCACGAGCTGACGGACCTGATGATCTCCAAGGTCGCGGTCGGTCCGATGGACAACAACGCGTATCTGCTGCGCTGCCGGGCGACCGGCGAGCAGTTGCTGATCGACGCGGCGAACGACGCCGACACGCTCCTCACGCTGATCGGTGACGACGGCATCACGTCCGTCGTCACCACCCATCGGCACGGCGACCACTGGCAGGCTCTCGCCGAGGTGGTCGCCGCGACCGGCGCCGCGACCTACGCGGGGGCGTACGACGCGGAGGGCATCCCCGTCGCGACCGACGTGCCCGTCGAGGACGGCGACACGATCCGGGTGGGCCGGGTCGAGCTGACCGCGCGCCGGCTGGTCGGGCACACCCCCGGCTCGATCGCCCTGGTCTACGACGACCAGCACGGCCACCCCCATGTGTTCACCGGCGACTGCCTCTTCCCCGGCGGCGTGGGCAACACACGGAAGGACCCGGAGGCCTTCGCGAGCCTGCTCCACGACGTGGAGACCAAGCTCTTCGCGGTCCTCCCCGACGAGTCCTGGATCTACCCGGGCCACGGCAAGGACACCACGCTCGGTGACGAGCGGCCGTCCCTGGCGGAGTGGCGCGAGCGCGGCTGGTGATCCGCCGGCGATCGAGAGCGCGCGGCTGAGCAGCCGCGCGCTTCCGTACGCCCCCGTAACCCGGACGGCGGCGGGGTAGTTGGCGCGACATGCACCCCAGTCACTCTCCGTCGCTCCCCGCTCCCCGTGTTCCACCCCCTCCGCCCGCTCCCCCCGCCCCGCCGTCGATGGGGCGGGTCGCCGCCGCCTCGCTCGTCGGCACCGCCATCGAGTTCTTCGACTTCTTCGTCTACGGGACCGCCGCCGCCCTCGTCCTGGGGCCGCTCTTCTTCCCGACCTTCTCCCCGCTCGCCGGGACCCTCGCCGCCTTCGGCACCTTCGCCGTCGGCTTTCTGTCCCGCCCGCTGGGCTCGATCCTCTTCGGACACGTCGGAGACCGGTACGGACGGCGCCCCGTCCTCTTCGCCTCGCTGCTCCTGACCGGCTGCGCCACCGTCGCGGTCGGCTGCGTCCCCACGTACGCGACGCTCGGCATCGCCGCCCCGGTGTTGCTTCTCGTCCTCCGTTTCCTCCAGGGCCTGGGCCTCGGCGGCGAATGGGGCGGGGCCGTCCTGCTCACCGCCGAGCACGCCCCCGCGCACCGGCGCGCGCTGTGGGCGAGCTTCCCCCAGATCGGTCCGTCGGTCGGCTTCCTCCTGGCGAACGGGGTGATGCTGGCGCTCTCGGCCGGCCTGAGCGAGGCGGAGTTCCGCTCCTGGGGCTGGCGGGTTCCGTTCTGGGCCGCCGGGGTGCTCGCGGCGGCGGGCCTGCTGCTGCGCTCCTCCCTGGCGGAGACCCCTCAGTTCGAGGAGCTGTCCGCGGCCGGGAAGCGCGCGGGCGCCCCGCTGGCCGAGGTCGCCCGGGACCACTGGCGGCTCGTCCTGCTGACGGCCGGGGCGCTCGCGGTCGGGTACGCCACCTTCTACGCGGTCTCCACCTGGGCCCTCGCCTACGGCACCGAGCGGCTCGGGGTGAGCAGCACCGTGATGCTGACCTGCGTCATGGCGGCCGTCGCGATCGAGGGCGCGGCCACGCCCTTCGTGGCCCTCCTCGCCGACCGCTGGGGCCGCCGGCCGCTCTGTCTCGCCGGGTGCGCCGCCTCCGCGCTGTGGATGTTCCCGATGGTGGCCCTGCTGCACACCGCGCGCCCGTTGCTGATGTTCCTCGGTTTCCTGGGTTCGCTGCTCGCCTTCATCACCGTGTTCGCGGTGGTCGCCGCGTACCTCCCGGAGCTGTACGAGCCCCGCGTCCGGTGCACGGGCGCGGCCGTCGGCTACAACCTCGCCGGCGTCCTCGGCGGCGCCCTCACCCCGCTCGTGGCCACCGCCCTCTCCGGTGGCGGCTCCGGCCCGCCCTGGGGCGTGGCGGCCTATCTGACGCTGGTCGCGCTCGTCAGCCTGGCCTGCTTCGCCCGCCTCCCGGAGACCCTCCCGGCCAGGGCCGAACAGCGGCCCGCGCCGGAGCCGGAGCCCGCCTCGACCTGAGACGCCGAAACGGCGAAACGGCGACGGCCGGCCGGGGAGAACCCCGGCCGGCCGTCGCCGTGTGTGCCGCGTCAGGCGCCGATGCTGTCCTTCTCGGTGCCGTCGGCGTCGGCCACGCTTTCGGCGGCCTCCCGCTCCGACTGCCGCTTGGAGGCGATGAGGCTGGTGATCGTGGTGACGACCAGGACCAGACAGATGAACGCGAGCGAGAACGGGATGGAGATCTCCGGGACGTCCAGTCCGGACTCGTGCAGGGCGTGCAGCAGGAGCTTCACACCGATGAAGCCGAGGATCACCGACAGCCCGTAGCTGAGGTGGACCAGCTTCTTGAGCAGACCGCCGATCAGGAAGTACAGCTGCCGCAGACCCATCAGGGCGAAAGCGTTGGCGGTGAAGACGATGTACGGGTCCTGGGTGAGGCCGAAGATCGCCGGGATGGAGTCGAGGGCGAAGAGGATGTCCGTGGTGCCGATGGCGATCATGACGACCATCAGCGGGGTCATCACCCGCTTGCCGTTGACCCGGATGAACAGCTTGGTGCCGTGGTACCGGTCGGCGACGCCGAACCGCTTCTCGGCCATCTTGAGGACACGGTTGTCCGGGATCTCGTCCTCTTCGTCGGCCCGCGCCTCCTGGATGAGCTTCCAGGCGGTGTAGATCAGGAACGCGCCGAAGAAGTAGAAGATCCAGGAGAAGTTCGCGATGATCGCCGCGCCCGCGGCGATGAAGATCGTACGGAGCACCAGGGCGATCACCACGCCCACCAGCAGCACCCGCTGCTGGAGATGCGAGGGCACCGCGAACTTCGCCATGATCAGGACGAAGACGAACAGGTTGTCGACACTGAGCGACTTCTCGGTGATGTACCCGGCGAAGAACTCCCCGGCGGCCTGGCTCTCACCGAAGAACCACAGGCCGAGCCCGAAGAGTCCGGCGAGGACGATCCAGACGGCCGTCCAGATGCCGGCTTCCTTCACCGACACGTCATGGGGCTTGCGCCCGATGAGGAAGTCGGCACCGATCAGGGCACACAGACCGAGAATGGTCAGCACCCACATGGTCATTGAAACGTCCACTGCGCCTCCGGCGTCGTACGGCTACTGATCAGCGTCGTCGCTGCCGGAGGTCTCTTCCACCCGAGACGAGGCGATCGCCGCCGGGCCGACGCCCCGGGATCGGACCCATGAGGATCCGTCCGTATTGACGGGTACGCCGCGCATGGGGAGTACTCCCCTCCGCACCGAGAACATTACCCGAAAGACCAAGAGGAGGTAAAGGAGAGGGCAAAGAGCCCTCAAAAGACCAGGTCAGAAACGCTTCCCGTGGCGGGCCGCCGCCACCTGCGCGAGGACCTGGCGGAGGACCCCGCTGCCCGGCGGGAGGATCGGGGGCTCGTACGACCAGGCATGGCCGACCCAGGGATCGGCGAGGTGGTCGTCGGCGACGGGCGTGAGCCTCAGCAGCGAGCGCCACAGCGGATCGAGCAGCGGCCCGTACGCGGACGCGTCCTCGCGGTCCGCGACCATCAGCAGATGGACGCCGACCGAGGGGCCCTCGTCGGCGAGGTACCGCAACCGGGTGACCGCCCGGTCGTCGAAGCCGTGCGGGAAGTCATGCACGAGCAGCAGCTGCCGGGCCGTGTCCAGACCGGGCGGCAGGGCGTCGGACGCCCCGCCCCGCAGCGCCATCTGCAGCAGGTCGACCCGCTCGGTGAGCTGCTCGAGGACCGCCGAGACCCCGGCCGCGCCCCGGGCCGGCGGGGCCGCGAGGACACCCGACTCCACGAGCGGCGCGAGCGCGGCGGCGCCCGCGCCGGCCGGGTCGACGACATGGACGGTGAACTGTCCCGCCGGGTGCGCCGCGAGCAGCCGCGCCGCGTGCGCGACCGCGCTGTCCAGGGCGAGCCGCCGCAGTTCGACCTCGTCGAGGAGACCGGCGGCCTCGGAGCGGCCTCGGCCGCTGTCCACCCAGAGGCCGCGCTCCAGCGGCAGCCGGACGAGCATGGGGATCCGCAGATCGGTCCGCTCGGGGAGGTGGAGATCACCGAGGCGGACGGCCATCGGGTCCTCGGCCGGAAGGCGGTAGGCGTGCCAGACGGGGTTGTCCCAGCGGGCGAAGGCCACCGGCAGGGCGGGCTCCACCACCTCGGACTCGGCCGCGAGCTGGGCGAGATCGCGGTCCAGGACCTCCCGCGCCCGCTCCACCAGCTCGTCGTGCCGGGCGCGGGCGGCGGCCCGCGCGGCGTCGTTCGCGCCCCCGCCCCGGGCGCGGTAGTCGGAGAGCGTCTCGTCGAGCTCACGGTCGAGCCGGGACTCGGCGAAGTCGCAGGCGCTGCGGTAGGCGGCGGCGGTACGGGCCAGGTCCTCGAACATGCCCCACACCTGGTTGTACAGGCGCTCGTCCATGGACCATCCCGACGCGTCCCCCGCGACCGGGGTGGGCGGAGCCTGCCGGGGCTCCGGCGCGGGCGTCGCCCGGCGGCGGGGGTGGGCGTAGTCGACGGGGCCGCCCCCGGTGCCGCCGGAGGTGGAGGTACCCGTCACCGGGGTGGGCGTACCCGTGCCCGTCGCGTGCGTGGGCGCGCCCGTGCCCGTCACCGGGGTGGGCGGCGGGGACACCGGAGCGGTCGGGGACGGCTCCGACGCGGTCACCGGCGCCGCCTCGCGTACGCGCTCCGCGTCGGGGACGTGCAGCGGCAGGGCGACCGGGGCGGGCCCCGGAGCGACCGTCTCCAGGATCGACGCGGCCAGGTCGGCCGGGCGCTCAAGGCCCTGGTCGCCGAGGAGGGCGGCGAGCCCGCCCTCGTAACCCTGGCCCACGGCCCGCACCTTCCAGCTGCCCTGGCGTCGGTACAGCTCCAGGGCGATGACGGCGGACTCGCTGTCGAGGCCGGTGATCGTGTAGCTGGCGATCTCGGTGCCGTCGAGGCCGGCGACGGCGACGAAGGGGGCGGCGACCGTGCCGAAGCGGGCGGTTCCGCCGGCGTGCGCGGCGGGCAGCGCGAGGAGGACCGAGACGCGGTGGACGGCGCCGGGCACGGCCTCCAGGTCGACGGTGAGACGGTGGTCGGCGGCCGCCTGCCCGGGGACGTCGACACCGGGGAGGGAGGGCGAGCCGGGGTGGGCGAGCCACTCCACGCCCGGCACTCTGCCCTGCTCGTCGCAGAGCGTGGCTCCGGCGAGAACAGGGTGACCGGTCGACACCCGGATCTCCAGTCGGGTGTCGGGCAGGGGGTGGTTCTGCCCCCGGACCAGCTCGGCCGTCATCGACTCTGTCCCCTCAGCGTTTCCCGGCGCGGTTCAAGCAGTTCAAGCAGTTCAAGCAGTACGTGCGGTGCGAGCGGTTCGTGCGCCGCAAGCGGTGCGGGCGGTTCGTGCGGTGCAGGCGGTTCGTGCGGTGCGGGCACTCAAGCGGTTCCGTGCACGGTCTGACTCATGCGGGACAGCTCCCGGTGGCCTGCCGCCTCCGGGAGCTGTGGGTGCCTGCTGTGCGGGCCGCCTACAGGTGCGGCAGGATCGCGGGCATCAGGTCCTGGAAGGTGCGGCCGTTGGCCGGGTTTCCGAGGGCCGTCATCTGCCAGCCGGAGCCGACCCGGTGCACCTTCGCCATGATCTGCGCGGTGTAGTTGCCGCCGCCGTCGAGGGTGTAGCGCGCGAGCTCCTGGCCGTTCGCCTCGTCGACGATCCGGCAGAAGGCGTTCTGCACCTCCTGGAACGTCTGACCGGTGAAGGAGTTCACCGTGAAGACGATCTGGTCGATGTGCACGGGGACGCGCTGGAGGTCGACGAGGATCGCCTCGTCGTCCCCGCCCTGGCCCGCTCCGCCGACGAGGTTGTCGCCGGTGTGCTTGACCGAGCCGTCGTCGCTGACCAGGTGACGGAAGAAGACCACGTCGACCGGCTGCTTGTCCGCGAAGAGGACCGCCGAGGCGTCCAGGTCGATCTCCTGCGTGCGCTTGCCGAAGAGACCGCGGCGCGGCGCCGCCTGCCAGCCGAGCCCCATCCGTACCTGGCTGAGGCTGCCTCCGCCCTGCTTCTCCAGGCTGATGGCCTGACCCTTGGTCATGTTGACCGTCACGCGTGTGCCCCTCTCGTTAGCGTTCCCCGCGCCCGCTGTCGGTGCGTGCGGTTGTCCAGCACCCTACGCAGAGGTATGGACACCGCAGAGCGGCGGTCCGGATTTGTGTCGGTCTTGCAACACATCGGACCGCCTTCCGTCAGGCGAGTCCCGCCTCCTTCATCTGGCGCAACTCCTTCTTCAGCTCTCCCACTTCGTCGCGGAGCCGGGCGGCCACCTCGAACTGCAGCTCGGCGGCGGCGGCGCGCATCCGGTCGGTCATCTCCTCGATGATCGCGGCCAGTTCGGTGGCGGGCCGGTCGCCGAGCTGGACCGTCGAGCCCGACGTCCCGCCCCGGCCCTTGACGCCGTGCGCGGCGAGCGAGGGGACGGGGGCCTTGGCGCCCTTGCCCTCCTTCCCCTGGCGGTAGCCGCTGCCGAGGAGCTCCTCGGTGTCGATCTCCTCGCGCGCGATGGTCGCGACGATGTCGTTGATCTTCTTGCGGAGCGGCTGCGGGTCGATGCCGTGCTCCGTGTTGTACGCGATCTGCTTCTCGCGGCGGCGGTTGGTCTCGTCGATGGCCTTCTCCATCGCCGGGGTGACCCGGTCCGCGTACATGTGGACCTGGCCCGAGACGTTGCGCGCGGCGCGGCCGATCGTCTGGATCAGGGACGTACCGGAGCGCAGGAAGCCCTGCTTGTCCGCGTCGAGGATGGCGACGAGGGACACCTCGGGCAGGTCGAGGCCCTCGCGGAGCAGGTTGATGCCGACGAGGACGTCGTACTCGCCGGCGCGCAGCTCGCGGAGCAGCTCGATCCGGCGCAGGGTGTCGACGTCGCTGTGCAGATAGCGCACCTGGATGCCGAGCTCCAGGAAGTAGTCGGTGAGGTCCTCGGCCATCTTCTTGGTGAGGGTGGTGACGAGGACCCGCTCGTCGCGCTCGGTGCGCAGCCGGATCTCGTGGACCAGGTCGTCGATCTGCCCCTCGGTGGGCTTGACGACGACCTCGGGGTCGATGAGTCCGGTGGGGCGGATGATCTGCTCGACGAAGCCGTCGCCGCGCGAGAGCTCGTACGTCCCGGGGGTCGCGGAGAGGTAGACGGTCTGGCCGATCCGCTCCTGGAACTCCTCCCACTTCAGCGGGCGGTTGTCGAGGGCGGACGGGAGCCTGAAGCCGTGGTCGACCAGGGTCCGCTTGCGGGAGGCGTCGCCCTCGTACATGGCGCCGATCTGCGGCACGGTGACGTGCGACTCGTCGATGACGAGCAGGAAGTCCTCGGGGAAGTAGTCGATGAGGGTGTTGGGCGCCGAGCCGGGGTCGCGTCCGTCGAAGTGCATCGAGTAGTTCTCGATGCCGGAGCAGGAGCCGATCTGGCGCATCATCTCGAGGTCGTACGTGGTCCGCATGCGCAGGCGCTGGGACTCCAGGTGCTTGCCCTGCTTGTCGAGTTCGGCGAGCCGGCCCTCCAGCTCGCGCTCGATGTCGTTGACCGCGCGCTCCATGCGCTCGGGGCCCGCGACGTAGTGGCTGGCGGGGAACACGTACAGCTCGCGGTCCTCGCTGATGACCTCGCCGGTCAGCGGGTGGAGGGTGGAGAGGGCCTCGATCTCGTCGCCGAACATCTCGATGCGGACGGCGAGCTCCTCGTACACCGGGAAGATCTCGATGGTGTCGCCGCGGACCCGGAAGGTGCCGCGGGTGAACGCCAGGTCGTTGCGCGTGTACTGGATGTCGACGAAGCGGCGCAGCAGCTGGTCGCGGTCGAGCTCCTCGCCGACCTTGAGCGGGACCATCCGGTCCACGTACTCCTGGGGCGTGCCCAGACCGTAGATGCAGGAGACGGAGGCGACGACGATGACGTCCCTGCGGGTGAGCAGGGAGTTCGTCGCGGAGTGGCGGAGCCGCTCCACCTCCTCGTTGATGGAGGAGTCCTTCTCGATGTACGTGTCCGACTGCGGGACGTACGCCTCGGGCTGGTAGTAGTCGTAGTACGAGACGAAGTACTCGACCGCGTTGTTCGGCAGGAGCTCGCGGAACTCGTTCGCCAGCTGGGCGGCCAGCGTCTTGTTCGGCGCCATCACCAGGGTGGGGCGCTGGAGTTTCTCGATCATCCAGGCGGTGGTGGCCGACTTTCCGGTGCCGGTGGCACCGAGGAGCACGACGTCCTTCTCGCCCGCGCGGATACGCCGCTCCAGGTCGGCGATGGCCGTCGGCTGGTCGCCGCTGGGCTGGTAGGAGCTGACGACCTCGAAGGGCGCCACCGAACGTTCGATCTTGGAAACGGGCCGCATGCACCCACCGTACGACCCGGCACCGACAGTCGGGCGCCGATCGGCTCGACGCCCGGTCCCGAAGTCCGCCGACCCGGCCCGGCGGCCGGTCCGGTCAGCGGTCGCGGGGGCGTCCCGTCACCAGTCCTGGGACCGGTGGCCGCCCCGGGGGACGCTCCTGCGGGCGCCGCGGCCGGCCGGCCGGGCCGTCCAGTTGGCGGGCTCGCCGTAGGACGGCACATGGCGCGGGGCGGGCACGCCGGGACGGTGCGGGGCCCGCGCCGCGGGCCCCTGCCAGTCCGGGTCGCCCATGACGAGCAGCGGGTCGAACATCACGACGACCGCGGCGAGGATGAGGAAGACCGCCGGGCCGATCAGCATCGGCAGCAGCAGCGAGGTGGCGTCGCCGGTGCCCGCGGCGGGCTCGGTGCCGTGCAGGTGGACGCTGACGGCGGACATGGCGGTGTAGTGCATACCACTGACGGCGACGCCCATCACCAGGCTCGCACCGAGGCTGGCCAGAAATCCATGGACGGAGACGGCCGCCCAGAGGGCCGTGGTGGCGGCCACGACGGCGATGACCACCGACATCGCGACGGTGAGGGTGTCGTACTCGATACGCCCCTGCAGACGCATCCCGGCCATGCCCAGGTAGTGCATGGTGGCCACGCCGAGGCCGGTGATGGTGCCGCCGGTGACCAGGGTGAGCGCGGTCGCCCCCCGGTATCCGACGATGAAGATCCCGATGCCGACCATGAGGACGGCGACGCCCAGGCTGGCGAAGGTGATGGGGAGGTCGTAGTTGATGGGCGCCTGACGGACCGAGAAGCCCATCATGGCGATGAAGTGCATGGTCCAGATGCCGGTGCCGATGGAGGTGGCGCCGAGGGCGAGCCAGCCCGCCTTGAAGCTGTCGCGGTGGCGGAGCGATCTCGTGGTGCACCGAAGGCCGAGGGCCCCACCCAGGCACGCCATGAGAAAGGCGGCCACCGGCGTGACGAGCCCGTAGCTGAATCCGTCGACCGTGCCCTGCATGAGCGTATGTCCTCCACCCCTGGTGCCACGTCGTCCGAAAACAGTCGGTACCGCTGGGTAGTACTACCGGGGCGAGATTATGGCGCGCCGCGCGCCTCGCGACCACGTGACCGGGGAATTTCCGGTCGTGAGACCTGAGCGAGACCGGTCCGTGATCTTGGCGACGGTTCCCCGGCCCGACCGGAGGGGCCCGTGGACGGGGCGGGGCCGTTTCCGCCCCCGCTGTCGGTGGCGGGTCGTACCGTGGGCGGCATGGACATCGAAGCGGGGCCCACGGGTGACGGGCGGGCCGTCCCGGCGGAGTGGACGGTCATGGAGAGCGCCATCGGGCCGCTCTTCCTCGCCGCGACCGGGCGGGGGCTCGTGCGGGTCGAGTTCCACGCCGACGCGGCGCGGCGGGAGCACATGCTGGACCGGCTGGCGAGCCAGCTCGGCGCGGCTCCGGTGGAGCGCGCCTCGGGGCTGCTCGCGGGCGCGATAGGCCGCCTCGACCGGTATTTCGCGGGCGAGCCGGGCGATGTCGACCTGCCCCTGGACTGGAGCCTGACGGCCGGCTTCAACCGGCAGGTGCTGCGCGAGCTGGCGAGCGGTGTGCCGTACGGGACGGTCGTCGGGTACGGGGAGCTGGCCAGGCGCGTGGGGCAGCCGGGGGCGGCGCAGGCGGTCGGGGCGGCGATGGGCTCCAATCCGCTGCCGGTGGTGGTGCCGTGCCACCGCGTGGTGGAGAGCGACGGCGGACTCGGCGGCTTCGGGGGCGGTCTGGAGACCAAGCGACAGCTGCTGGCGCTGGAGGGCGTGCTGCCCGCGCCGCTGTTCTGAGCAGGGGTTTCCCCTCCGGGGTACGGGCCGTTCCCATCGGTTGGGACGGCTGGCACACTCACGTAAGTGACCCAGACCCCCGGTGCCCCTGACGCCACCCTGCCCGAGCGCATACCCGCCCCCGTCACCGAAGCCGAGCTCCCGGCCGTACGCCGCCGCGTCCAGTCCGTGCTGATCCTCACCCAGATCCTCGGTGGCCTCGGCATCGCCACCGGCGTCGCGCTCTCCACCGTCCTGGCCAGGGACGTCAGCGGCTCCGAGGCCCTCTCCGGTCTGGCCTCGGCGTCGACCGTGGCGGGTCCCGCACTCCTCGCCATGCCGCTGGCCGCCCTGATGGCCTCGCGCGGGCGCCGGGCCGGGCTCGTCCTCGCGTACCTCATCGGAGCGGCCGGTGCCGGGGTGGCGGTGCTCGGGGCGGTCGTCGACAGCTTCCCGCTGCTGCTCGTCGGGCTCGTCGGCTTCGGCGCCGGCGCCTCGGCGAACCTGGCGGCCCAGTTCGCCGCGGCGGACCTGGCCGAGCCGGGCCGCAGGGCGCGAGCCATCTCGACGGTCGTGTGGGCGACCACGATCGGGGCGGTGCTCGGTCCGAACATCGCCGCGCCGGCCGGGAAGAGCGTCGCGGGCCTGGGGATTCCGGCCACCGCGGGCCCCTTCGTGTGGGCCGGCGGGGTCTTCGTGCTGGCGGCGGTCGTGGTGGCCGTGCTGTTGCGCCCGGACCCGCTCCTCACCGCCCGCGCGCTGACCGACACCGAGGCGGACAAGGCGGCGGAGGGGCGTTCGCTGCGCGCCGGGATGCGGGCGGTACGGGACTCCCCCAGGGCCCGGCTCGCGCTGGTCACCGTCGCCGTCTCGCACACGGCGATGGTGTCGATCATGTCGATGACCCCGGTGGCGCTCACCCACCACGGTGCGGACATCCAGCTGATCGGGCTGGTGATCAGCGGGCACATCGCGGGCATGTACGCCTTCTCGCCGTTGATGGGCTGGCTGTCCGACCGGCTGGGAAGGCTGTCGGTGATCGGACTCGCGGTCGGGCTCATCGGTGTGGCGGCGCTCGTCGCGGGCACCGCGGGCGCCAGTCACGGCCGGACCGCGGTCGGTCTCTTCGTCCTCGGTCTGGGCTGGTCGGCGGGGCTGGTGTCCGGTTCGGCGCTGCTCACGGACTCGGTGCCGCAGGCCGCGCGGGCGGCGGTCCAGGGGCTCTCCGACTTCGTCATGAACACCGCCGCCGGCGTCGGCGGGCTCACGGCGGGTCTGATCGTCGCGGAGGCGGGCTACGGCCCGCTGAACGCGATCGCCGCGTGCCTGCTGCTGCCGATGGCGGCGCTCGCGATCCGCGGCTCGCTCCGGAAGGCATGACCCCGGGGGCGTCACCGCCGGCTCCGGGGGCGTCACCGCCGGCTCGGGAGGCGTCACCTCGTGCGCCCCGGCCCTCGGGCCTCCCGAGCCTTCCCACGGCGGGCCGTCAGTGCGGCACCGCCGGGGAGGAGGCCCCGCGCGCCAGTCGGCGCGGCGCGCCCGTGCCGTCGGCCGGCACGGCCCAGACCTCTCCGCCGTATCCGTACGCCAGGGTCCGCCGGTCGGTCCACAGGGCCTGGTCGTCGATGCCGCGCCGTTCGGCGACCGCGTGTTCCCGCCCGGTGGCCAGCTCGTACACGTACAGCCGCCACGGCTCGCGCGGGCCGTCGGACACCCGCTTCTTGAAGGCCAGCCGGGTGCCGTCCGGGGAGAGCGACGGGCATTCGACGTTCTCGCGCAGGGCCCGGGCCGACCAGTTCCTCATGTCGCCCTCGACGAGATGGGTGCGGCCGGCCGTGGAGACGGTGGCGTAGAAGCGGTTGTCGTCGGCGGCGAAGCTGACACCCCAGTAGTTGACGTCGGGGGCGTGGTGGCGGCGGCCGCCGAGGGTGAGGGGGATCTGCTCGATGTTCTTCACCAGGTAGCCGGTGCGCAGGTCCAGGATCGAGGTGCGGGTGGAGAAGGACGAGCGCGCGTAGGAGTCGCCGGTGGCGAACATCGTCCAGGAGAGCATGTTTCCCGAGGCCGAGACCCGGGCCCGGCTGGGAATGCCCGGCAGGCCGATGCGGCGCACCTCGCGCAGCCGCCGGTCGAGCACGAGGACGTACGAGCGGGCCGGGACGCCCGGCCGGCGCTGGAGGCAGAGGGCGGTGGAACCGGCCGCGTGGAAGCGGTCGCAGGAGGGGCCGCCCACCACCCGGCCGCCGGGCGCGGACGGGTCCACGCGCGCGACGCGCCCGCTCGCGGTGTCCCGGGCGTAGAGCGCGCCGGTGCCGCCGTCGAGGGTGAAGCCGGGGTCGGCGGTCCCGGTGGCCGCGGCCTCGCGCCCCGAGGCCGCCCGCAGGGTGTAGGCGGTGGCTCCGCCGCCGAGCAGCAGCAGGGCGAGTACGAGGATCCACACGCGCGTGCGGGTGGACGGGCGGGCGCCGGTCGGGGCAGACATGGGTCAGTCGGTCCTCTCGGAGGGCTCGGGGACGACGCTCCCGGACGGCTTGGGGACGCCGTTGCCCGAGGGGCAGGTGGGCAGCAGGCGGGCGGCGCAGCAGAGGGCGGCCGTGAGGGCGAGCATCGCCGCGACGAGCGCCGTCCCGGGCCCGCTCGCGGTCCAGACGGCGCCGAACGCGACGGCCGCTCCGACCCGGGCGAGGGCCTGCGCGGTCTGGACGACCGCGAGGCCGCCCGCCTGCCGGCCCTCGGTCAGGAAGGGGCCGGTCAGGGCCATCAGGACCCCGTCCGTGGTGGCGTAGAAGACCCCGAGCAGGAGCAGCACGCCGAGGAGGACCGCTGTGCCGGGCAGGGGGGTGAGGAGCAGCCCGTAGGCGAGGAGCAGGGCTCCGTGGCCGTACAGGAGGGGGCCGCGCCGTCCGAGGCGGTCGGCGAGGCGTCCGGCGGGGACCGCGAGCACCAGATAGACGGCGGCCGCGCCGAGCGGCAGGAACGGGAACCAGGTCGCGTCGAACGCGAGCCGTCGCTGGAGCAGCAGGTAGAGGAAGGAGTCGCCGACGGTGGCGGCTCCGAGGAGCCCGGCGCAGAGCACGATGCGGCGGTACCCGGGCGAGCGCGGCCCGGCGAGGAGTCCGCCACGCGCGCGTGGCGGCGGCGGAGGGGCCGGCCTCTTCTTGCCGCCGGGGGTCCGCTTCTTGTCGCCGGGGGTCCGCCCGGGGACGAGGAGCAGCCAGAGCAGGACGCCGAACGCCCCGACGCAGAAGCTGACGGCGAAGACGGCGTCGTACGCGTCGGCCGTCGCCCACAGCAGGGCGAAGGCGGCCAGGGGGCCGAGGAGGGCGCCGGTGGTGTCCATGGCGCGGTGAGTGCCGAAGGCCCGTCCCAGGTCCTCGGGCGGGCTGTGCAGGGTGATGAGGGCGTCGCGCGGGGCGGTGCGGACGCCTTTGCCGAGCCGGTCGGCGGCGAGGGCGGTCGCGATCCAGCCGGTCGCGCCGCCCGCGAGGAGGAGGCCGAGCCGGGAGCAGGCGGAGAGGGCGTAGCCGAGTCCGCCGACCTGTTTGTGGCGCCCGCCGCGGTCGGCGGTGGCTCCGCCGAGGAGCCGTACGAGCGCGGTGGCGCCGGTGGAGAGGCCGTCGAGCAGCCCGAACTGGAGTGGGGAGAGGCCGAGTCCGAGGACCAGGTAGAGCGGCAGGACGGCGGTCACCATCTCCGAGGAGATGTCGGTGACCAGGCTGACCGCGCCGAGGGCGAGGACGGTGCCGGGGACGCGCCGCCGGACCCCCGTGGGGGTGGGCGGCGCGTCCGGGCGACCGGTGGTCGCGAGGTACATCAGTGGCAGGTGTAGGTCGGGCCGGAGTCCTTCACCTGGTTGTCGGTGCCGACGTACTGCCAGGTGTAGGTGGTGTCGGTGAGGTCCAGCTTCAGGACGCCGTACGGTCCGCTGATCCGCTTCTGGCTGTTGGGCTGGACGGTCTCGATGTCGTAGGGCTCGGCGCCGCCCATGCCGCCGACGATCTCGACGATGCCGTCGGCGGTGGCCCGCCCGTCGGGGTCCTGCGGGGCGAACCGCTCGTAGTGGTGGTCGTGTCCGTTGAGCACCAGGTCGGCCTTGGCCCCGTAGAGGATCTGCCAGACCGGCTTGGAGACCGGGTCGTTGCCGTGGCCGCCGGAGGAGTACAGCGGGTGGTGGAAGTAGGCCGCGAGGCAGCCCTTGGTGTTCCGCGCGAGGTCGTCCTTGAGCCACTGGATCTGCGCGGCGTCGTCGAAGGAGTTGGAGTCGAGGGCGACGAAGTGCCAGTTGCCCTGGTCGTAGCTGTAGTACGGCTTGCCCTGCGGGTAGGCGATCGCGCCGAAGTACGACTTGTAGCCGGCGAGCGGGCCGGCCGGGTCGTAGGTCTCGTGGTTGCCGGGCACGGGCCGCGTCTTGGCCTTGAAGGCGCCCCAGGTCTTGTCGTAGTAGGCGCGGAAGTCGGAGAGCAGGGCGTCGTCGTACTGGTTGTCGCCCATCGTCAGATAGAAGGACGGCGCGATCCGCTGGGCCAGGGCGGCGGTCTTGGGGTGGGCGCAGGAGCTGCTGGAGGCCGTGCACTGGGCGGCGATGTCACCGGCCGCGACGACGGTGAAGGAGCCGGTGGGCGGGGTCGTGGTGTCGGCGGTGCCGTAGACCTCCACCGAGAAGAGCGAATAGCCGTACGAGGTGCCGCGCGCGGTCCCGTAGACGCGCAGGTGGCGGCCCTGGCCGGTGAGTCCGGTCCAGTCGTCGGTGCCGCCGTTCCCCGCGGTCTCGTTGGCGAGGCGGGTCCAGGTGGTGCCGTCGGTGGAGATCTCGACGCGGTAGGCCTTGGCGTACGCGGCCTCCCAGACGAGCTTGACGCGGGAGACGGTGGCCGAGGGGCCGAGGTCGACCCGGATCCACTGGGGGTCGACGCCTTCGGCGCTGGCCCAGCGGGTGGTGGAGACGCCGTCGAAGGCCTTCTCCGGGCCGAACGAGCTGTCCTCGACGGAGGAGGACGTGGCCGGGCGGCCCTGGGAGATCAGGACGTCGGCGGCGGCTCCGGCCCGTTCGGGGAGGGCGAGGAGGAGTCCGCCGACGAGCAGCAGGACGGCGGTGAGGACGAGGGGCAGTCGGCGGGTGGTGCCGTGGGGTGGGGCGGAGGCGTTCAGGCGCATACCTGGGCTCCCTGGCCTGTGGGGTCGGCGAGAGCTGGACACCGGTGCGGCGCACCACGGACCGGCCGCGCGGCAGCGGGCCGGGGCGCCCGTGCCGTGGGTACGGACACGGGCGACCGGCCGGGTGGCGATTCGGGGCGCCACACGGCGGGGTGGTGCTCGGCGGCCGGGTCAGAGCTCTCACTGAGCGCGTCACGTCCTTGGGGTGGGGCGCCGCGCCGAGCCGCTGCCAGGGATGCTAGCCGATAGGAAGGTTTCCTACCAGACTTTCAACTCGGTTCTGACCCTTGCGACTTCAGGGTCCCCAGGGGCCTCAGAGACTGATGTGGTACGCCTTGCGCAGGGTCTCGTGCACGGTCCAGGTCGTCCTGTCGCCCTCGCGCAGCACGCAGGCGTCGCCGGGTCCGATCTCCAGGGTGGCCCCGCCCTCCACGGCGACGGTCGCCCGGCCGGAGACCACCACGAAGAGCTCGTTGGCCTCGGTGTCGGTGACGACGCCGGGCGTGATCTGCCAGATGCCGCGCAGCTGCTTGCCGTCGGCCGACTCCCACAGCACCTTGCCCGTCACCTCGGGCGTGCCGGAGACGATCTGGGTGGGGTCGAGCGGCTCCGCCTCGAGCTCCGCGTCGGGAATGTGCACGGCGAAGGAGGGCTGGTCATGTGTCGTCATGGGCGGTGACTGTAGCGGGGGTCCGGGGCCGCTCCGAGGCCGGGACCGGCTGGACGAAAGCCCTCCGCTTCGCCTCCCACCAGGTGCGATGCCCGGATCCGGCTGCGACGACGAAATCCGCACGACCCCTTCGGCGCAGCGCCGGACGGGTGGCGCGGCCCCCTCGGGCGACCGCGCCGGGCGCTCCGTGACGGAATCCGAAGGCGCCCCCGCCGTGTGGCCGGAGCTCGCCGGCGAGGTTTGCGGGGCCCGAGGTCGCGCCAGGAATGGGACATGTCCACACAGGTGTCCGAAGAGGTACGGGAAGCCCTCCACGAGGGGCGTCCCGTCGTCGCGCTGGAATCGACGATCATCGCCCACGGCCTGCCGCGCCCGCGCAACCTCGCCGTGGCCCTGGAACTGGAGGAGCTCGTACGGGCCGGGGGCGCCGTCCCCGCCACCGTGGCCGTCGTCGACGGGGCGGCCAGGGTCGGACTGGACCGGGCGGCCCTGACCCGGATCGCCGAGGACCCGGCGGTACGGAAGCTGGGGCACCGCGATCTGGCCCCCGCCCTGGCGACCGGGGTGACCGGGGCGACGACGGTGTCGGCGACGGCCTGGCTGGCGGACTCGGCCGGCATACGGGTGTTCGCGACCGGCGGTCTCGGCGGGGTGCACCGCGAGTGGGCCGAGACGCAGGACGAGTCCGCCGACCTGCGCCTGCTCGCCGGGGTCGGGATCACCGTGGTGTGCGCCGGGGTCAAGTCGATCCTCGACGTGCCCGCGACGCTCCAGCGCCTGGAGACGCTGGGGGTGACGGTCGTGGGGTACGGGACGGAGCACTTTCCCGGCTTCTACCTCGCCTCCTCGGGGGAGCCCGTCGACTGGACCCTGCGGACCCCGGAGGAGGTGGCCGGGGTGATACGGGCGCAGGACCGGCTCGGCGGGCCGCGGGCCGCGCTCGTCGTGGCGAATCCGGTTCCGGTGGCGGAGCAGCTGGACCCCGCGCTGCACGACCGGGTGCTCGCGGGGGGCCTGGCGGCGGCGAGGGAGAAGAGGATCACCGGGCAGGCGGTGACACCGTTCCTCCTCGAATATCTGACGGTGCACACGGAGGGGGCGTCCCTGGAGGCCAACCTCGCGGCGGTACGGGGCAATGTGCGGCTCGCGGCGCGGATCGCGGGAGCGTACGCCGGGGCGCGCGGCATGGACACGCGCGGCGCGGGAACGCGCGGCGCGGAGTCGCGTGACCCGGGTACTCACACCACGGACGCGCTTGGCCCGGAGACGCACGGCGCGGGCGGCCGGTGAGCCCGGCGGCGGGTGCGCTGCTCGTGGTCGGGGACGTGGTCACGGACGTCGTCGCCCGGCACCGGACCCCGCTCGCCCCCGCCACGGACACGGCGGCGGAGATCCGGACCCTCCCGGGCGGCGCCGGGGCCAACGCGGCCTGCTGGGCGGCGCGTTCCGGGTGCGGCGACGTGCGGCTCCTCGGCCGGGTGGGGACGGACGCGGCCGGCTGGCACGAGCGGGCGCTGCGGCAGGCGGGCGTGCGCCCCCTGCTCGTCCCCGACGCGGAGGCGGCGACGGCCACCGTGATCGCGCTCGTGGACTCCTCGGCGGAGCGCACCTTCCTGACCGACAGCGGCGCCGCGCTGCGCCTCTCCCCCGGCGACTGGTCGGCCGACCTGCTCGACGGCGTGGCCCGGCTGCATCTCTCCGGTTACCTGTTCTTCGCCGCTCCGAGCCGCGAAACGGTGCGGCGGGCCCTGCGGGACGCGCGGGACGCGGGCGTTCCGGTGAGCGTCGACCCGGCTTCGGCGGGGTTCCTGGCGGAGTTGGGGGTGGAGAGGTTCCTGGCGGTGGCGGAGGGCGCCGAGGCCCTGCTGCCCAACGCCGACGAGGCCGGATCGCTCACCGGACACCGGGAACCGGAGTCGGCGGCGGCCGAGTTGAGCCGGCGTTTCCCGCTGGTCGTGGTCACTCTCGGCGCGGCGGGCGCGCTGGTCGCCGAGGGCGGCGAGGTCACCGCCCGGGTGTCCGCGCCCCGGGTGCGGCCGGTGGACTCGACGGGTGCGGGCGACGCGTTCACCGGCGCGTTCCTGGCGGCCCGGCTCGCCGGCGCGGACCCGGCGAAGGCCGCCGAGGCAGGCTGCCGCGCGGGCGCGGAGGCCGTCACGGTGGTGGGCGGCAGACCCCCGGACCGGCAGCGGGACCGGGAGGTCGGTGACTGACGGAGGGGGCGGGATCCCGGAGGTATCGCGTCCGGGCAGGACTCCCTAGGTGTCGAGTCCCGTCCAGGCCGGGTGGCGCGGGTCGTCCGCACGGACGACGACGTCCGCGGCCTCGGCGGGCCCGACCTCCGTCTCGTACCGGGCGAAGGCGGGCAGGGTCCAGGACTCCTCCGTGCGCCGGGCGAGAGCGGCGGGCGAGAGCCGCAGGTGCACGGTGAGGTCGAAGGGGAACCAGTGACCGAGCAGGAAGGGTCCGTGGAGCACGAGCACCCCGCCGGGCGGCAGCGTCACGTACGGGCTGCGGGTCGCGCGGTCCTTCACCGGGTCCCACAGGTCGGGCAGGACGCGCCCGGTGCCGCCGGGCTCCAGCGGCCCGAAGACCTCCCGCCACAGGGCCCCGGTGTCGGTCCACCCGTCGTAGTACGCGTCCGGGTCCTTCTTCCCGTACTCGTACCGCAGGGAGGCGGGCCGCAGGAAGCCGGCCGTTCCGACGACATGGACGGCGCGCCCTCGCGTCCGCAGCGCCTCGGCGAGGAGCCCCGCGAGCTCGCCCCCGGGTGCGGCGGGCGGCCCGTCGATGCCGACCTTGAGCCATCCGCCGTCCGGGCCGTGCGCCGACGCGTCGAGGCGCCCGGCGAGCGTCTCCGCCAGCCGTTCCCAGGTGATCGCCTCGTATCGCATCCCGTCCGCCCTGCCCTTCCGGAGTCCGTGTGCCACGTCGTACGTCACGGCTTGACCTTGTCACTGGCGTCATGGTCCGACCATCGGATTCATGACCACCGGATTCATGGACACCATCACACCCACCAGGGTCGTCGTCGTCACCGGCGCGGGCACCGGCATCGGCCGGGCCACCGCTCGCGCCTTCGCCGCGCAGGGGGCGACCGTCGTCGCCGTCGGCCGCAGGGAGGAGCCGCTGCGGGAGACCGCCGAGGGGCACGCCGGGATCCACCCGTTCGTCGCCGACATCACCGCGGAGGGCGCCCCCGGGGAGATCGTCGAAGCGGCTCTGACCGCCCACGGCCGCCTCGACGTCCTCGTCAACAACGCCGGGATCTCCGCGGGCGGCCCGCTCGGCACCCTCGGCCGCTCCGTGATCGCCCCGCTCCTGGAGACCAATCTCGTGGCCCCGGTCCTGCTCACCCAGGCCGCCGTGCCCGCGCTCCGGGAGTCCCGGGGTGTCGTGGTGAACGTGACGACGACGATCGGGCAGCGCGGCTGGCCGGCCAACTCCGTGTATCCGGCGACGAAGAGCGCCCTGGAGACGCTGACCCGCTGCTGGGCGGTGGAGCTCGCGCCCGACGGGGTGCGGGTGGTGGCGGTCGCGCCCGGCGCGATCGAGACCCCGATCGCGGACCACATGGGCCTCTCCCCCGAGAAGCTGGAGGCGCTGCGGGCGTGGCAGCTCGCACACACCCCGCTGGGCCGGATCGGCAGGCCCGAGGAGGTCGCCTGGGCGATCACCTCGCTCGCGGCGCCGGACGCCGCCTTCCTGACGGGGACGGTGCTGCCTGTCGACGGGGGCGCGCTGGTCGCGTGATACGACTGGGCGCGGAGGTGGCGCCCGTGCGCATCGGTGAACTGGCCCGGCGGACGGGCGCGTCGCCGCGCGCCCTGCGCCACTACGAGACGGCGGGGCTGATCACGTCGGAGCGTGCGGCCAACGGCTACCGGGTGTACGGGGAAGACGCCGTCACCCGCGTGGCGAACATCCGGTACCTGCTGGGCGCGGGGCTCACTCTGGACGATGTGTCCGCGTTCCGTGCCTGCCTCGACGGCGATGTGTCCTCGGCTCCGCCGTCCGCCCGCGGTCTGGAGATCGCCCGTGAGCGGCTGGCCGTGCTCGACGCGCGGATCGCGGCGCAGACCGAGGCCCGGGACCGGCTGGCCCGGAGCCTGGCGGTGGAGCCCGGCCGCCACTGAGCCGGGCGGAGCCCGCGTCCGTCTACGCCGAGGCGGCCCGCACGGGTCGTTCGAGAGCCGCGTGCCCCGCCTCGATCGCCTCGGCCAGCGTCAGTTCCCCGCCCGCGAGCGCCCGGCAGGTCGGCGTGTCGGTCCTCAGCCGGGCGTCCGGCACCTCCGTCGTACCGGCCCCGAACACCCCGTCCCCGTAGGACACGGCTCCGTCGTCCCCGACCCGTACGTGGAACTCGCCCTCGTCCAGGGTCACCTGGACGACTCCGGCGCCCAGCTCGGCGATCGCCCCCAGGAGGGGGATGGCGTACCAGTGCGCGCGGACGGCGTCGGTGGGGCGCGGCTCGCCCAGGTCGGGCGCGCCCCAGGCGGCGAGGGTGCGCAGCACGGGCAGCAGGTCGCGGCCGCGCGGGGTGAGTTCGTAGACGGACGCCGAGGCGGGCGGGGGCAGTCGGCGGCGGGTGACGAGCTCGGCGCTCTCCATGTCCTTGAGACGGCCGGCGAGCATGTCGGTGCTGACGCCCGGGAGGTCGGCGTGGAGGTCGGTGTAGCGGCGCGGCCCGGCGAGGAGTTCGCGGACGACGAGCAGGGTCCAGCGGTCGCCGACGAGGTCGAGGGCGCGCGCGGCGGCGCAGTGCTGGTCGTAGCTGCGGCGGCGTGGCTGACGTGGCATGCGACGCAGTCTAGACATGTTGTTGGACTTTCCAAGCTCTTACTTGGTAAAACCAAGCAACACTGATTCCGGGGACCTGGGGAGGTCGGACATGGAGTTCCGGCAGTCGAGCAAGCTGAGCGAGGTCTGTTACGAGATCCGGGGACCGGTCATCGAGCACGCCAACGCGCTGGAGGAGGCCGGCCACAGCGTCCTGCGCCTCAACACCGGCAACCCGGCGCTCTTCGGCTTCGAGGCGCCCGAGGAGATCGTCCAGGACATGATCCGGATGCTCCCGAAGGCCCACGGCTACACCGATTCCCGGGGCATCCTCTCCGCCCGCCGCGCCGTGGCCCAGCGCTACCAGGCCATGGGCCTCCCCGAGGTCGACGTCGACGACGTCTTCCTCGGCAACGGCGTCTCGGAGCTCGTGTCCATGGCCGTACAGGCGCTCCTGGAGGACGGCGACGAAGTCCTCATCCCCGCCCCCGACTTCCCGCTGTGGACGGCGGTCACCACCCTCGCCGGCGGCAAGGCCGTGCACTACCTCTGCGACGAGTCGGCCGACTGGTACCCGGACCTCGACGACATGGCGTCGAAGATCACCGACCGGACCCGGGCCGTGGTGATCATCAACCCCAACAACCCCACCGGCGCGGTCTATCCGAAGGAGATCGTCGAGGGCATCCTCGACCTCGCCCGCCGCCACGGCCTGTTGGTGTTCGCCGACGAGATCTACGACCAGATCGTCTACGACGAGGCAGTCCACTACCCGGCCGCCTCCCTCGCCTCCGACCTGGTCGTCCTGACCTTCGGCGGGCTCTCCAAGACCTATCGGGTCGCGGGCTTCCGCTCCGGCTGGCTGGTCGTCACCGGCCCGAAGCAGCACGCCAGGAACTACCTGGAGGGCCTCACCATGCTGGCCTCCATGCGACTCTGCCCCAACGCCCCCGCCCAGTACGCCATCCAGGCCGCGCTCGGCGGCCGGCAGTCGATCCACGAGCTCACCGCCCCGGGCGGCCGGCTGCGCGAACAGCGCGACCGGGCCTGGGAGAAGCTCAACGAGATCCCGGGCGTCTCCTGCGTGAAGCCGAAGGGAGCGCTGTACGCCTTCCCGCGCCTCGACCCGAAGGTGCACCGGATCCACGACGACGAGAAGTTCGTCCTCGACCTGCTCCTGCGGGAGAAGATCCAGGTCGTCCAGGGCACCGGCTTCAACTGGCCCCGCCCGGACCACTTCCGCATCCTGACCCTGCCGTACGCCGACGACCTCGACGCCGCGATCAGCCGCATCGGCCGCTTCCTCAGCGGCTACCGGCAGTGACGTCCTCCCTCCCTCCTGTCATGATCTAGAGCACTGGGGATCCACGGGCCGGAGGGTCCGCGGGAGACGGGAGGGGCGGTCGGTCATGGATGTGGCGCTGATAGCTGTGGCGGGAACCCTGTTGGGCGTCATCGCCACGTACTGGTTCCAGGGGCGGGTCACCGAGCGCACCGCCTCGCTGGCCCGGACCGAACAGCTGCGCCAGGAGCGGATCGCGACCTACAGCGCGTACGCGGGCGCCGTCGTCGACTACCGGCACAGTCAGAACGACCGCTGGTTCCGGACCTTCAAGGAGCCCGGATCGGAGGAGGCCGAGGAATCCCGCCACGCCTCCTACCGACAGCGCACCGCCGCCCGGCAGGCCCTGTTCCGCGTCCAGTTGGTGTGCGACGACCCGGACGTCCGCCGGCTGGCCGAGCGCGCCTTCGAGGAGACCCACTGCATGCACGAGGCGGAGGGCGAGGCGGAGCGCGCCCGCCGCTCCGCGGAGGCCAAGGAGGCACTCGCCGTGTTCATCTCCGCCGCCGCGCCCGGCCTCCGCTGAACGGGGCGCGGACATGGACCTCGTCGCCCCCGTCGTCGTCGAGCCGCTGCGGCGCCGCCGCTGCTCCGAGTGCCTGCGGGGGCCGCTGGAGCGGATGATCGTCGAGTTCAACGCCCCGGTCTGTCTGGACTGCGCCGACCTCGGACATCTCGTCTTCCTGCGCCGCGGCGACACGGCGCTCACCCGCCGGGCCCGCGAGGGCAGCACGCTCTGGGCCGTGGTGGTACGTCACAACCGGCGCCGTACGCGGTACGAGCGCCAGGGCCTGCTCGTCGAGGAGGCCGCGCTGGCCGAGGCGGAACTGGCCTGCCTGGCGGACGCGGAGGCCCGGGCCAGGCGCCGGGCGAGGGACGCGGAGCGGCGTGCGGCGCTCGACGCCGAGATCACCGAGGTCCTCCGGACGGAGATCCTGCGGCTCTTCCCGTCCTGCCCGGCGGACCGGGCCACGGAGATCGCCGTCCACTCCTCCGCGAAGGGCACTGGGCGGGTGGGGCGCACCGCGGCGGGCCGCTCGCTCGACCGCGGCGCCGTCACGGCCGCGGTGCGCGCCTCCGTACGGCATGTCGACACACCGTACGACTCGCTGCTGATGCGAGGGGTTCCTCGACACCAGGCCCGGACGAGGGTCGCCTCCGCCATCGAGGCGGTGCTCCGGGCCTGGCGTCGCGGCGGCGAGAGCGCCCCCGGCCGGGGACACGGCTGACGGCTCGGGTGTCAGCGCACGTCGGCCGGGCCGCGAGGACGGGACCCTCAGGCCTGGTCTCCGGCGCGGCGCGCGCGACGGTACAGCAGGGCGCCGCCGAGCAGCAGCGCGGCGCTCGCGGATCCGGCGTAGCCGACGGTGTCCGAACCGGTGGAGGCCAGCGCGACCGTGCTCGTCTCACCCTGCGGCGCGGGGGCCGGCTTCTCCGTCTCGGTCTCGGTCTGCGGGACCGGCACGTTCCGGACGGGGGTCTGCGGGCGCGGGGTCGGCGTCTCGATCGGCTGCTCGGGCTTCGAGGGGCCGTTCACCGACGTGTTGCCGAAGACCGGGTTGGCGATGCCGACCACGTTGACCGAGTTCCCGCTGATGTTCACGGGGAGGTCGACGGGGAGCTGGAGGCCGTTCCCGGAGAGGACGCCGGGAGATCCCGCGACGTGGGTCTCGGCCGTGGAGCCGCCGCCGTTGGAGGAACCGCCGTCGGAGGAGCCACCGCCGTGCTGGCCGCCGGCCTGCTCTCCGCCGCGCGGGGTGCCGGGCTCGTCCTTGTGGGACCGGCCGCCGCCGTCCTCCGATCCGTAGCCGTCGGGCTCCTTCTCGGCGGATCGGTTGGAACAGCTGTTGCCGAAGGCCGGGTTGAGCAGGCCGACGACGTTGACCGTGTTCCCGCAGACGTTCACCGGCACGTGCACCGGCAGCTGAACCGTGTTGCCGGAGCCGACGCCCGGCGAACCGACCGCGGCGCCCTGCGCGCCGGAGTCGGCGTGCGCGGCGCCGGCCGAGAGGGCGAGCGCCCCACCCGTGACCAACAGTGTGGCCAGACCACTTCGGCGAATCTGCCTCATGGCTTCCTGCCTTCCGGAGGTGTGCGGGCAAGTGCCCGTACCGGAATCAACGCGACAAACGCACGTGCCGGATCCGGCCGTTGACCGGTTTCACTCCATCGAGTGGGGTCCGTTCGAGTGTCGGTCAGTGCCCCAGAAGGTCGGTGAGGGCGCCGACCGGGTCCTGGTCGGGGGCGCCGCGCGGCCACCAGTCCTCGCGGCCGGCGTCCGACTCGTAGCCGTACCAGAGGCCGTCCCGGCCGAGGCGGAGCTGCAACGACTCGGTGGAGAGCCGGTTGCGCCAGGGGCGGAAGGCGGGGAAGTCCGCGGCGATCAGGGCGGGCCGGGCCCGGTCGAACGGACCCGCGGGCGGATCCCAGGGCTCCTCGAGTACGGCGAGGCCGGCGGCGCCGCCCTGGCGCCAGGCGGCGACGGCCCGGGCGAGGTCCGTGGGGGTGCGGTCCAGCGCGTACGCCAGGTCGCGGTAGAGGGCGCGGGTCGAGGCGGTGAGACCGGACCCGGGGTGCGCGGCGGCCAGCCGGACGGCGTCCTGCCACGGGGTGAGCGCGGCGACCGGATCGTGCCCCGTGACGAGGAACGCATGGGCGCGGGCGGCGGCTTCGGAGGCGAGGAGGTCGAGGGCGAGCGGGTCGGGGGCGTCGGGGTCCGGCGGGAACACGGCGGGGCGGCCGGGCCGGTCCGGGAGCGGCAGCGGAGGGGGCAGCGGCAGCCCGGCCCGTTCCGCCGCGGCGATCACCGCACGGGCGGGGACGGTGGGCATCGGGGGCGCGGCGGCGGTCGTCTCGGCGGCGGACAGGGCGGCGTTGCGCCGGGTGAGCTCGGCGAGGAGCTCCTGCTCGCCGCGACCGCGCATCAGGAAGAGGACGAACGGGTCCTCGTCGAGGAGCCTGGCGGCCTGGTAACAGAGGGCGGCGGCATGCTTGCAGGGATAACCGTCGTCCGGGCAGGAGCAGTCGGGGACGAGGTCGCCCGGCGCGGGCAGCAGCCCGGTGACCGCCTCCAGGGCGTGGGGCACGTCCTTGTCGAGCAGGGCGGCGATGTGGTCGGGGCGTGCGGTGGCCTCGTCGAGGAACCGCTCCCAGCCGTCGTCGCCGAGGGTCCGCATCCTGATCTCGGTGCGGTACGGGCGGGGCCGGCTGCCGTGGACGTAGGCGACGACCCGGCCGGGGGTGACGGTGATCGCGTCGACATGGCCGCGGCCCGCGTACGCCTTGCCCCGGGCGAGGCGGGCGGGGTCGAGGGCGGTGTCCTCCAGGGCCTCCACCCAGGCGTTGCCCCACCAGGTGGCGGCGAACCCTCCGTCGGGGGCCTCACGCGGTGCGACCTGCGGAAAGCTGCGGCGGCGGTCGTCGTGGCGGGGGGCTGCTCCCCGCGCACCGCGCGGCACGGTCACGAGGTCCTCCTCAGGGACACCAGGTCGGCGAGCTCCCGGTCGGTCAGTTCGGTGAGGGCCGCCTCGCCGGAGCCGAGGACGGCGTCGGCCAGCGCACGCTTGGCGAGGAGCATCTCGGCGATCCGGTCCTCGACAGTGCCCTCGGCGACGAGCCGGTGCACCTGCACCGGCTGGGTCTGGCCGATGCGGTAGGCCCGGTCGGTGGCCTGTTCCTCCACGGCCGGGTTCCACCAGCGGTCGTAGTGGACGACATGGCCGGCCCGGGTGAGGTTGAGACCGGTGCCCGCGGCCTTGAGGGACAGCAGGAAGACGGGGATCTCGCCGGCCTGGAAGCGGTCGACCATCCGCTCCCGCTCGGCCACCGGGGTGCCGCCGTGGAGGAGTTGGGCCTGGATGCCGCGCGCCGCCAGATGGTCGGCGAGGAGCCGCGCCATCGACACGTACTGGGTGAAGACGAGCACCGAGCCGTCCTCGGCGAGGATCGTGTCGAGGAGCTCGTCGAGCAGGGCGAGCTTCCCCGAGCGTCCGGCGAGCCGAGCGGTGCCGCTGCCGCGCGGTGCCTCCTCCTTCAGATACTGCGCGGGGTGGTTGCAGATCTGCTTGAGGGAGGTCAGCAGCTTCATGACGAGACCCCGGCGGGCCATCCCCTCGGCCTCCTCGATCCGCGCCATGGTCTCGCGGACGACCGCCTCGTAGAGCGAGGCCTGTTCCCGGGTGAGGGAGACGGGATGGTCGGACTCCGTCTTGGGCGGCAGCTCGGGGACGATGCCCGGGTCGGACTTCCGCCGGCGCAGCAGGAAGGGCCGCACGAGGCGGGCGAGCCGCTCGACGGCCTCCTCGTGCTCGATCTCCTCGTGGTTCTCGACGGCGCGGGCGTGCCGGGAGCGGAAGGCCTTGAGCGGGCCGAGGAGACCGGGGGTGGTCCAGTCGAGGAGTGCCCAGAGTTCGGAGAGGTTGTTCTCCACGGGGGTGCCGGTGAGGGCGACCCTGGCGGGTGCGGGGATCTCGCGCAGTGCCTTCGCGGTCGCGGAGAACGGGTTCTTGACGTGCTGGGCCTCGTCGGCGACGACCATCCCCCACTCGCGCAGGGCCAGTCGGGCGGCGCTGGTCCGCAGAGTGCCGTAGGTCGTGAGGACGAACCCTCCCTCGATGCCGTCGAGGTCGCGGTCGGCGCCGTGGAAGCGCCGTACGGGAACGCCGGGGGCGAACTTCCCCACCTCCCGCTGCCAGTTGCCGAGCAGGGACGCCGGGCAGACGACGAGGGTGGGGGCGCGGCGGGCGCGCCGCAGATGGAGGGCGATGAGGGTGACGGTCTTGCCCAGGCCCATGTCGTCGGCGAGGCAGCCGCCGAGCCCGAGGGAGGTCATCAGGTCAAGCCAGGCGAGGCCGCGCAGCTGGTAGTCGCGGAGGGTGGCCGTGAGGCCGGGCGGGGCCTGCACGTCCTCGGGGCCGGCCAGGAGCCGGTCGCGGAGCGCGGCGAGCGCCCCGACGGGGACCGCGGGCACGGTCTCGCCGTCCACCTCCGCGGTGCCGGTGAGGGCGACGGCGAGGGCGTCGACCGGTTCGAGCAGGCCGAGTTCCCGCTTGCGGGCCTTGCGCACGAGATCGGGGTCGACGACGACCCACTGGTCCCGGAGCCGCACGATGGGTCGATGGGCCTCGGCCAGGTGGTCCATCTCGCGCTCGGTGAGCGGATCGCCGTCGAGTGCCAGCTGCCAGTTGAACCGGAGGAGTTCCTCGCTGTCGAAGAAGGCGGTGCCGTCGGTCGCGGAACCGGGCGCGGCCCGGACGACGGCGGAGGCGCCGAGCGAGCGGGCGAGCTCACGCGGCCAGTGGACGGCGACCCCGGCGTCGGCGAGGCGGGCGGCGGCCGGGCCGAGCAGCTCGTACAGCTCGTCCTCGGTGACGGCGAGGACATCGGGCACGTCCCGCTCCAGGAGCCGGGCGAGCGGGGACCAGACGCGGGCGGCCCTGCGCAGGGCGAGGACGGCGTCGATCCGGGCCCGGGGCCCGAAGTGCTCGCCGCCTCCCGCCCAGAGGGCCGTGGCGTCGATGACGAGGGTGGGGTCGGCGAGGCTGTGGATCTGGAGGAGCGCGGCGGCGGCGTGGCGCTCGCCCCGGGGAATCCGGACGGCCGTGGTGCCCTCGGTGCCCTCTCCGTCATCGGCCCTCTCGCCGTCGTCGGCGCTGTCCGCCGTGTCGAAGAGTTCGTACGGCGAGAGGTCCAGGCGGAGCGAGACACGGACCCCCGCGTCCATCCCGGCTGCCGCCTCGGCGGCCCAGGCGCGCGCACGGGGCAGGTGCTGGGGCGCGCGGGCCGCGAAAGGCGCCCCCACCGCGTGCGCGGCGGCCGGGGTCCGGGGCAGGGTGTCGGCGACCGCGTCGAGGAAGGCGCGGACGAGGGCCTCGGGATCGGGCAGCCGCAGCGGTCCGCGCCCGGGGACGGGCACGGCGTGCGCCTCGTACGGCAGGGCGGCGGCGACCGCCCTCAGATGGGCGATGTCGTCGGCGTCCAGGGGTCCGGCCCGCCAGGCGTCCAGGTCGTCGGCGGTGAGACCCGGCAGCATGCGGCCGCGGGCCGCCAGGTGCAGGGCGTGCAGGGCGGCGGCGCCCCAGCCGGCCGTGGCGGGGTGGGCGGCCGGGTGGTGGCGGGCCGCGACGAGATGGGGCAGGGCGGCGTCGACCGGAAGGGTCAGGGCGGGGACGGCCCGGCCCCGGGCGCCGCTGCCGTGGCGCCGGGCGACGGTCAGCTCGACGCTCTCAGCGCCGCTCTCCACCGGGTCCGGAAGCGCGCCTCCGTCGGGGGCCCAGAAGGCGACCCGGCCCTCGCGGGGCAGGGCGGCGGGCAGGAAGACGGCGGCGCTGGTGATCCAGGTGTGTGCCACGGCTCCGCGCTCCTCTCCGCCGGATGACGAATGCCGACCGGACCTCCGACCTTACGACCGGGGTCTGACAACGGCCGTCAGGCGGGTTCGCCCGGGCGGCCCAGCAGCGGATGACACCGGGTGCCGGGGGCGCGATGGTGGCCTGGACGGGTGTACCCGAGGTGCCGCCGCACCGCGGACCCGAACTCCGACAGAAGAGGAACCGCCATGTCCGTTCGCCGGCGTCTCACGACCGCCACCGGGGCCGTGCTGCTCACTTTCGCCGTCGCCGGCTGTTCGAGCCTGGGCCGCACCATGGTCGGGACACTCTCGTACGAGACGGAGCGCGAGGTCCTGGTGACCGTGACGAGTCCCTCGGTGAACGGCTGCCACCGCCTCCTCGCCCCGAGCGGGGTGACCAGGGTCGAGAACAACACCCTGGTCGACATCCGGCTGTACCCGACGCGCGACTGCACGGGGAAGCACAACATCTACCTCCCCACCAACACCAACAACGAGATCGCGCCGGGCGCCCTGCCGTGGCGCAGCTACAGCGTCATCCACTGACCGGTTCCCTCCGCCCCGCCACCGGGTCCATCCTGGAAGTGTCCCCGAGGGGACCCGACGGGAGACGGTGACCGTCATGCGTTCCGGGAACGAACCGGCGACCGCGCGCAGCCCCCTGCGCATGCGGTTCTGGCTGGGCATGTGGGGGCTGCTCTGGGCCGCCTTCGGCACGACCGTGTTCTCGCTGGTGGGCCGCCCCGGTTGGGCCGCGGCGTGCGGGGTGCTGTTCCTGGTGGTCGTCTGCGACCTGGCGATGGTGCTGCGCCACATCCATCAGGGCGCGCACTGGCAGCCGGGCCGCGACATCCCGCCGTACGAACCCGATCACGGCGACAGGCGGCGCTGAGCGCCCCGCCGCACCGGCCCTACTGCTCCGTGTCGAAGCCGGCCGCCCGGAGGTACTCCGGCTTCGGGTCGAGCGCGGCGGCGAGGCGGAAGTGGCGGGTGGCCTGGGCGGTCTGACCGGAGCGCTCGAAGGTGCGGGCCAGCGCGAAGTGCGCGAACGCGTTGTCCGGCTCGCGCTCCAGGACCAGCTCGAACTCCAGCTGCGCCGGGCGCAGCTGCGCGGCCGCGAAGAACGCCCGGGCCCGCAGCAGGCGCGCCGCCGTGTTCTCCGGATGGGCGGCGATCACCGAGTCCAGCAGCTTCACGGCGCCCCGAGGGTCCCGTGCGGCCAGCAGATGTTCGGCGGCGCGGAAGTCGATGACGTGCGTTTCCGGGTTTCTGTCGGCCACCATGGAATCCTTCCCCTCGATCCGGTGGTTGAACACCGGACCCGGCACCCGCATTCCACGCGATGCCCGGCGGGCCGGGCGCTACACCGTGTCCGCCGCCCTGCGGCGCAGCTCGTCCCAGACCTTCCGCACCTGCGGTTCGAGCGCGTCGAGCGGTCCGTCGTTGTCGATCACGAGATCCGCGACGGCCAGCCGCTGCTCGCGCGTGGCCTGGGCCGCCATCCGGGCCCGCGCCTCGGACTCGGCCATGCCGCGGAGCCGTACGAGCCGGTCGAGCTGGGTCTCCGGGGACGCGTCCACGACCACGACCAGGTCGTACAGCGGCGCGAGCCCGTTCTCGGTGAGCAGGGGTACGTCGTGGACGACCACGTCGCCCGCGCCCGCACGGCTCTCCAGCTCCGCCGACCGGGCCCCGACGAGAGGGTGGACGAGGGCGTTGAGCGTGGCCAGGCGGTCGGCGTCGGCGAACACGATCGAGCCGAGCCTCGGCCGGTCGAGCGTCCCCTCCTCGGTGAGGATGCCGTCACCGAAGGCCTCGACGACGGCCGCGAGCCCCGGCGTGCCGGGCTCGACGACCTCACGGGCGATCCGGTCCGCGTCGATCAGCACGGCCCCGTACGAGACGAGCAGCCGTGACACTTCGCTCTTGCCGGCGCCGATCCCGCCGGTCAGGCCCACCTTCAGCATGAGCGGCAGCTTAGGGCCTGCCCCGGGCGGCTCAGGCGTCGCCCTCCCGCTCGGCGAGGAAGCGCTCGAACTCGCGGCCGAGCTCGTCCGCCGACGGCAGGTCGACGGGCTCGGCGACCAGGCTGCCCCGGGTCTCGGCACCGGCCGCCGCGTCGTACTGGTGCTCAAGGCCCTGCACGAGCGCGACCAGCTCCTCGTCGCCCTCGCCGATCTGGCGGTCGATCTCCGTCTGGGTGCGCCGGGCCTCGGTCCGCAGGGAGTGGGCGACGCCGGGGAGGACGAGGCCGGTGGCGGCCGTGACGGCCTCGAGGGCGGTCAGCGCCGCGTCCGGGTACGGGGAGCGGGCGACATAGTGCGGGACGTGCGCGGCGACACCGAGGGTGTCGTGGCCGGACTCGGTGAGCCGGTACTCGACGAGGGCCTCGGCGCTGCCCGGAACCTGGGCCTCGTCGAAGGGGCTGCGGTGGCCCGGCATGAGGTCGGTACGGCTGCCGTGCGGGGTGAGCCCGACAGGGCGGGTGTGCGGCACGCCCATGGGGATGCCGTGGAAGTTGACGGAGAGGCGCACGCCGAGGCGCTCGATGATCTGCCGGACGGCGGCGGCGAACCGCTCCCACTCCACGTCCGGCTCCGGGCCGGAGAGGACGAGGAAGGGCGCGCCGGTGGCGTCCTGGACGAGGCGGACCTCGATGGACGGCGTCTCGTACGCGGTCCAGCGGTCGCGCCGGAAGGTCAGCAGCGGGCGGCGGGCCCGGTAGTCCACGAGCCGGTCGTGGTCGAAGCGGGCCACGAGCTGGTGGGGCAGCGTGTCGAGCAGGCGCTCGACGATCTGCTCACCGGTCTCGCCCGCGTCGATGTAGCCCTCGAAGTGGTACAGCATGACCAGCCCGGCCGACTCCTGCGCCAGAGCCAGGTCGACGACGGCCAGGCCCTTCGGGTCCCATTCGTACAAATCCTGGGGATCAAGCACGATTACCGCTCCTCCTCGTGTTCTCTCTGGGAACGTCTCGCGTCGCACCGCCATTCCCGTGCCGCGCGATCTTCCGGCGGGCGATCCGCCGCGGGTGGCCCTCGCGGGCGCTCCCGTCGGCGTTCCCCCTGGGCGTTCCCTCTGGGGGTTCCCCGTGGGTGTTCCCCGTGGGTGGGTACGCCGGGACGGGGCGCGAACTCCGGCCACTGGTCCAGACCTTGACATGACCATCACCGCTCCCTACCGTCTCGGGACAGCATCGCGTTCAGCACCTCGACCATCGTGCACATACAGGAACACCCCCCTCGCCCCCGTACGGAAGGCACCCCATGCGCACCCGAACGCTGCTCCTCCCCCTGCTCCCCGCGCTCCTCGCCGTCCCCCTCGTCACCACGCCCGCCGCCGCGGCGACCGTCGAGGTCTCGACCGCGGCCCAGCTGAAGACGGCGCTCACCAACGCCCGGCCCGGCGACACGATCCACCTCGCGGACGGCACGTACACCGGGAACTTCAAGGCCACGACCCCCGGCACCTCCTCGGCGCGGATCACCCTGACCGGATCCTCGCGCGCGGTGCTGACCGCCGGCGGCGGCTACGGACTGCACCTCAACGGCGCCTCGTACTGGACGGTCAAGGGCATCACCCTCACCGGCGGCCAGAAGGGGATCATGGCCGACACCGCGAACAGCGTGGTGATCGACGGGGTGACCGTGCACGACCTGGACATGGAGGGCGTGCACTTCCGTAACTCCAGCAAGAACGGCGTCATCAAGAACTCGCGGATCTACGACACGGGGAACGACGGCCGGGGCATGGGCGAGGGGGTGTACGTCGGGAGCGCCGGAAACCTCTCCGACCGCAGCGACAACGCGGAGATCCTGAACAACGTCATCGGGCCGGACGTCGGCGGCGAGAGCGTCGACATCAAGGAGGGCACCACCGGGGCGCGGATCGTCGGCAACACCTTCGACGGGCGCGGACTCACCGGCGCCAACTTCGACGACTCCTGGGTCGACGTCAAGGGCAACGGTGTCCTCGTGGAGGACAACACCGGGGTGAACACGACGAACAACGGCTTCGAGACCCACACCCAGCAGAGCGGCTGGGGCTGCGGGACCGTCTTCCGGGGCAACCGTTCGGACCTGACGGGCGCGACCGGCTCCCAGCGGCTCGCGATCAACGTCACCAACCGGAGCGGCTCCTGCCCGACCACGGTGTACGCCTCGAACACGGTGACCGGCGGCAACGGTCTGACGAACATTCCCGTCACCCCCTGAGCCGCCCCGGCGGGAACAGGGCCGGAAAATGACCGAGGCCCGCTCCCCCGAAGGGGAGCGGGCCTCGATTCGCTAGCGGCTAGCGCTCAGCGGAGAGCCTGTTCAGCTCTGGCCGCCGGCCAGCTTCTCGCGCAGGGCGGCAAGCGCCTCGTCCGACGCCAGGGCGCCAGAGTTGTCGTCCGACTCCGAGGAGTACGAACCACCCGAGATGCCCGCACCGGCGTTGCCACCGGCGGCCGGGGCGGCAGCGCCCTCGGCAGCAGCGGCCTCGTCGGCCTCGCGAGACTTGATGACCTGAGCCTGGTGCTGCTCGAAACGAGTCTGCGCCTCGGCGTACTGGGTCTCCCAGGCCTCGCGCTGGGTCTCGAAGCCCTCGAGCCAGTCGTTGGTCTCGGGGTCGAAGCCCTCGGGGTAGATGTAGTTGCCCTGGTCGTCGTAGGACGCGGCCATGCCGTACAGGGTCGGGTCGAACTCGACCGAGGCCGGGTCGGCACCGAAGGACTCGTTGGCCTGCTTCAGCGAGAGGCTGATGCGACGACGCTCGAGGTCGATGTCGATGACCTTGACGAAGATCTCGTCGTTGACCTGGACGACCTGCTCCGGGATCTCCACGTGGCGCTCGGCCAGCTCGGAGATGTGGACCAGACCCTCGATGCCCTCGTCCACGCGGACGAACGCACCGAACGGAACCAGCTTGGTGACCTTACCCGGGACGACCTGACCGATCTGGTGCGTCCGGGCGAACTGCTGCCACGGGTCCTCCTGCGTCGCCTTCAGCGACAGGGAGACACGCTCGCGGTCCATGTCGACGTCGAGAACCTCGACGGTGACCTCCTGGCCGACCTCGACAACCTCGGAGGGGTGGTCGATGTGCTTCCAGGACAGCTCGGAGACGTGCACGAGACCGTCGACGCCACCCAGGTCCACGAAGGCACCGAAGTTGACGATCGAGGAAACGACGCCGGAGCGGACCTGACCCTTCTGGAGGGTGGTGAGGAACGTCTGGCGAACCTCGGACTGGGTCTGCTCGAGCCAGGCACGGCGGGACAGGACCACGTTGTTGCGGTTCTTGTCCAGCTCGATGATCTTCGCCTCGAGCTCCTTGCCCACGTAGGGCTGGAGGTCGCGGACGCGACGCATCTCGACGAGGGAGGCCGGCAGGAAGCCACGGAGGCCGATGTCGAGGATGAGACCACCCTTGACGACCTCGATGACGGTACCGGTGACGATGCCGTCTTCTTCCTTGATCTTCTCGATCGTGCCCCAGGCACGCTCGTACTGAGCGCGCTTCTTGGACAGGATCAGGCGGCCTTCCTTGTCCTCCTTCTGGAGAACCAGGGCCTCGATCTCGTCGCCGACCTTGACGACCTCGTTCGGGTCGACATCGTGCTTGATCGAGAGCTCACGGCTCGGGATCACGCCTTCGGTCTTGTAACCGATGTCGAGCAGGACCTCGTCCCGGTCGACCTTCACGATGACGCCGTCGACGATGTCGCCGTCGTTGAAGTACTTGATCGTCTCGTCGATCGCGGCGAGGAAGGCTTCCTCGTTACCGATGTCGTTGACCGCAACCTGCGGGGTGGTGCTGGTGGCGGTGGTCTCGGTGCTGCTCGTCATGTGGGAAAGGGCTCCGGTTACGGACAGAAAGTCGTAGGTACTGCTACGCCGAGAGCCCGTATCGCACCAAGAAGCCGGACAGCCAATGAAGCCTTCCCGCGAACGGGACGAGCCTCGAAAACCGAGGGGACATACAACAGGTACGAGCGCGGCCTGCTCCGTCTGAGGCGCGCAGGCCCGCAGCGCAACCTTTAGCATACGGGGGCGACCGGACAGGGTCAATGCGCGAAGCGCGCACCCGGGGCAGATCTACTCAACTCCGGCACCACTTGTGCCTTTCCACGCCGCAACGGCGGGGTGCGCCCCACGGCGGCACTGAGCGCAAACTACATCGGCGGGCGACATGAACCAAGAGTACGAACACGAAGTCCCCCACGACTCGGGCGAGGACGAGGCGGAGGCGACCCGGCGTGACGCGGGGGACGCGGAGAGCAGCCGGGCCAGCCGTGGCTGGTGGGACAGGAACGCCGACGAGTACCAGAGCGATCACGGCTCCTTCCTCGGGGACGACCGGTTCGTGTGGGGGCCGGAGGGGCTCGACGAGGCCGAGGCCGGTCTCCTCGGACCCGCCTCCTCACTGAAGGGCCTCGACGTCCTGGAGATCGGCGCGGGCGCGGCACAGTGCTCGCGGTGGCTGGCGGCGCAGGGCGCCCGGCCCGTGGCCCTCGACCTCTCGCACCGGCAGCTGCAGCACGCGCTGCGGATCGGCGGGGACGTGCCGCTGGTGGAGGCCGACGCGGGGGCCCTGCCCTTCGCGGACGGCGCCTTCGACCTGGCGTGCTCGGCGTACGGCGCGGTGCCGTTCGTGGCGGACCCGGTGAAGGTGTTCCGGGAGGTACGACGGGTGCTGCGGCCCGGTGGCCGGTGGGTCTTCTCGGTGACGCACCCGATCCGCTGGGCGTTCCCCGACGAGCCCGGCCCCGAGGGCCTGTCGCTCTCGGCCTCCTATTTCGACCGCACCCCTTATGTGGAGCAGGACGAGCAGGGCCGGGCCGTGTACGTGGAGCACCACCGGACGGTCGGCGACCGGGTGCGGGACGTGGTGGCCGGCGGGTTCCGCCTGCTGGACCTGGTCGAGCCCGAGTGGCCGGCGTGGAACAACCAGGAGTGGGGTGGCTGGTCCCCGCTGCGGGGGAATCTGATCCCGGGCACGGCGATCTTCGTCTGCGAGCGCTCGGAGTAGCCGGCCGAGGCCTCCCGTTCGTCGCACCGACTCGCGTTCGTCGTACCGGCGCGCGTTCGTCGTACTTATAGGTGGGCCCTGTGGACAACGGGGCCCACCTTTTCGCGTCGCGTACGAGACTGAGTGCGTGATCCGACATGACGCTCTCGACCGTCTTCCCGTCCGCCATGCCGTCCCCGAGCTGCTGGCCGCGCTCGACCGGCGCGGTACGGCCGTGCTGTCCGCGCCTCCCGGCACGGGCAAGACGACGCTGGTACCGCTCGCGCTCGCGGGACTCATAGGGGACGGACGGCGTCGGAGGGTCCTGGTGGCCGAGCCCCGCCGGATGGCGGTGCGGGCGGCGGCCCGACGGATGGCGTGGCTGCTCGGCGAGGAGACCGGGGGCACGGTCGGCTTCTCCGTGCGCGGCGAGCGGCGCACCGGCCCCTCGACCCGGGTCGAGGTGGTGACCACGGGCATCCTGCTCCAGCGGCTCCAGCGCGACCCCGAGCTGGCGGGCGTGGACGTGGTCCTGCTCGACGAGTGTCATGAGCGGCACCTGGACGCCGACACGGCGATGGCGTTCCTGGTGGACGTGCGGGCCACCCTGCGGCCGGAGCTGAAGCTGATCGCCGCGTCGGCGACGAGCGACGCGGCGGCCTGGGCCGATCTCCTCACGGTCCTGGACGGGGGCGGGCCCGCGCCGGTGGTGTGGAGCAAGGGCGAGGGGCACGGCTGCCGGGTCTTCTTCGCGGCTCCGCCCTCGGGCATCCGGCCGGCGCACGGCACCTGGGTGGACCCGGCGCTGCTCCGGCACGTCGCCGCGACGGTCCGGCTCGCGATGGAGCGGCACGAGGGGGACGTCCTCTGCTTCCTTCCGGGTACGGGGGAGATCGCCCGGACGGCCGGGATGCTGGGCGACGTCGACGCCGAGGTGCTCCAGCTGCACGGGCGGGCCCCTGCGGCGGTGCAGGACGCGGTGCTGCGCGGTACGGAGCCCGGTGGGCGGCGCAGAGTGGTGCTCGCGACCTCGGTGGCGGAGTCCAGCCTGACGGTGCCGGGGGTGCGGATCGTCGTGGACTCGGGTCTCGCCCGGGAGCCGCGCACGGACCAGGCCCGGGGGCTGGGCTCGCTGGCGACGGTGACGGTCTCCGAGGCGACGGCGACCCAGCGTCTCGGCCGCGCCGGCCGTGAGGCCTTCGGGATCGTCTACCGCTGCTGGGCGGAGGCGAACGACGGGGGCAGGCCCCGCTTCCCGTCCCCGGAGATCAAGGTCGCCGATCTGGCGGACTTCGCGCTGCGGGCCGCCTGCTGGGGCGACCCGACGGCGGAGGGGCTCGCCCTGCTCGACCCGCCGCCCGCCGGGGCGATGACGGCGGCCCGCGCGGTGCTGGGGTCGATCGGCGCGGTGGACGCGTCCGGCCGGGCCACCGAACGAGGGGTACGGATGTCCCGGCTCGGGCTCCACCCCCGGCTCGGCCGCGCCCTCCTGGACGGTGCGAGGGAGGTCGGGGCACGGCGGGCCGCGGAGGTGGTGGCGCTGCTCAGCGAGGAACCGCCGCGCGACTACGGGGACGATCTGGCGGCGGCCTGGCGCGCCGCCCGCCGGGGCTCCGACGGGTACGGCGCCCGCTGGAAGACGGAGGCGCGCCGCCTGGAGCGGTCGGCGGCCGGGGCGGGGAACGGGGAGGCCGCGGGATCCGGCGGCACCCCCGGCGCCGTCGGGTCCCCCGCGACTCCCGCGACCCCCACGACGCCCGCGATCCCCGCGACCGGTGACGACGCGGTGGCCGGTCTCGTGACGGCGCTGGCCTTCCCCGAGCGGGTGGCGAGGGCCCGGGAGCAGGGGGGCTATCTGATGGTGTCGGGGAGCGGGGCCCGGCTCGCCGAGGGGTCCGGGCTGCGTGCGACGCCGTGGCTGGCCGTGGCGGTGGCGGACCGTACGGCGCGGGACGCCACGGCGCGGGTGCGGCTGGCGGCGGTGGTGGACGAGGACATGGCGCGGCGGGCGGCCGGGCATCTGCGGTCCACCGGCGAGGAGGTCCGCTGGGAGGACGGGGACGTGGTCGCGCGCTCGGTGGACCGGCTCGGCGCGGTCGAGCTGACGGTCCGGCCGCTCGGGGCGAAGGCGGAGCCCGCGCTGGTGCGGGAGGCGCTGCTCGACGGTCTGCGGCGCGAGGGGCTCGGGCTGTTGCGGTGGAGCCGGGAGGCGGGAGAGCTGCGTGAGCGGCTCGCGTTCCTGCACCGGGTGGCGGGGGAACCCTGGCCGGACATGACGGACGGGACGCTGGTCGACCGGGCCGGGGAGTGGCTGGAGCCGGAGCTGTCCCGGGCGGCGCGCCGCGCCGATCTGGGGCGGATCGACGCCGGTGAGGCGCTGCGACGGCTGCTGCCCTGGGCGTCGGGCGAGGCGGGCCGGCTGGGAGAGCTGGCCCCCGAGCGGATCGAGGTGCCGAGCGGTTCACGGATCCGGGTCGAGTACGGGGGCGAGCGGCCGGTGCTCTCGGTGAAGCTCCAGGAGATGTTCGGCCTGGCCGAGACGCCCCGGGTGGCGGGTGTCCCGGTGCTCGTCCATCTCCTCTCCCCCGCCGGGCGGCCGGCGGCGGTGACCGCCGACCTGGCGTCGTTCTGGCGGGACGGCTACCGGTCCGTGCGGGCGGAGCTGCGGGGCCGGTATCCGAAGCACCCGTGGCCGGAGGACCCGTCGGCGGCGGAGCCGACCCGGTACACGAGTGCGCGGCTCAGACGGGAGGGGTGACCGGGGCGGTGGCGGCCCGCGGGCCCGGGCGGCGGGAGCGGGCCTCCAGCCAGAGGGCGAGGGCGAGGAGGAGCAGCGCCGCGAGCGTGAGGCTCCAGGGGAGGTAGGAGACGAGCAGGAGAACCGTCAGGCGGTTGGAGGCGACCATCTCGCCGACGCTCTCGATGTAGTCCTCGCGCATCTTCACGTGCCCCTCGAAGACGGTGAGGGTGTCCCGGCCCATCAGCGCCTTGGCGTTGCGGAGCTCCTCCTTGTGGATCTCCTCGCCGTTGACGGGGGCGCCGGTGACCGGCTCGATCCAGAACATCCGCTTGGTCGTGTACCAGCGGGTGAGGCCGGAGTCGGCGAGGAGCTTCGGGGTGATGCCCTTGACCGGCATGGTCTTCGGCATGGGGACCTTGGTCCAGGGGATGGTCTGCTCGAAGTAGTAGACCTCCATGCCGCGGTAGGTGCGGGTGCCCTTGTAGTGGATGGGGGCCGAGGTGCGGGTCTGGGCGTCGAAGTACTGGTAGTCCCGCTTCTCGGTGAGGAAGGGCCACTTGAACTCGATGCCCTCGCGGCGGACCGGGTCACCGTCGACGGACTCGCCGGTGGCGTGGACGGGCTCCTGGCTGTGGGCGTCGAAGATGTACCGCTCGGGGACCTGGGAGACCATCTTGCCGTCGGGGCCGGTGACGTAGGCGAGGGCGTCCCAGACGACGACATCGCGTCCGGCGTCGCGTTCGATGCGCCGGGACTCCTCCACGTTGCCCTTGAGGGTCTGGATGATCGTGATCTTGTCGACCTTCTCCGCCTGGAGCGTGGAGTAGTTGAGGAGGGTCGCGGGCTTCGCCTCCAGGACGGTCTCCTGGTACTGGTTCGGCGGGATCTTCGCCAGGCGGGGGAAGGCGTACCAGCGCAGGGTCGGGGCCAGCGCGACGCAGAAGACGGCGAGGGCGAGGAGGACGAGGCTGGCTCGGCGGCGCACGGTCGCTCCCTACTTCTTGGGGCCGGGATCGGCGGTCAGCAGGGGCTTGGGCGAGGTGGGCCCGTCGGGCGGCAGATCGACCACGGAGACGAGGAGGACGAAGAGGAGGACTGGGGCGAGTCCGATGGCGGCGGCGACGAGGGCGCGCATGGTCGGCCTCCCGGGGGTGCGATCTGATAGGTCGTCAGGGCGGGGGCACCGTAGCAACGCGATCGCGAGATGAGAACACGTTGCACCGTCGGCGTCCTCGCGCCCGGGGAACGCGAAGCGCCGCCCCTCCGCCCGGTGGGGGCGGAGGAACGGCGCGGAGGGACGCGGCGCGAGGGCGCGGGTGGGTCAGGCCGAGGGCGAGGTCTCGGGCGAACCGGTCCCGGAGGGAGTCGGATCCGGCGTCGGGGTCGGCGTCGGGGTGGGCGCGGTGACCGTCAGCTTGATCTCCGTGCTGCCGCCGCCGGGCGCGGTCAGGCGCAGCACGTACTCGCCGGCCTTGTCGCCCGCCAGGAGCTCCGGCAGGGAGATCAGGCCGTCGGCGTCGGTCTTCAGGACGATCCTGCGGACGGTGTCGCCCGCCACGTTCTTGAAGTACGGGCCCTCGGTGCTCTCCTCGGTCTCCGCCGCGGAGGCGACGACCACGGCCGTGACGAGCACACCGGGGGCGAGCGCGTCCTTGTCGGTGGCCTTCACCTGCACCTGCTGGGTGAAGGCGGTACCGGTGGTGGACGACAGCGGGTCACCGGCGACCCGGGCGAGGGCGTCCGCCCGCCGGTCGGTGACGGTCGCGGTGAACTCGGCGGCCTTCGCGCTGTTGCCCACGACGGTGGCCCTGACCGTGAACGCGCCGGTCTTCTCGCCGGCCCGCAGCGCGGGGGCGGCGGCGATACCGGCGGAACCGCTGGTGACGGTGGCGGTCGTCGCGCCGCCGGCGAAGCGGGCGTCGGTGGTGCCGGTGATCTCGAAGCGGATGCTCACGCCGACGACCGGCGTGCCCGACGCGTCGAGCGCCGCGACCGTCGGCGCCTTGGCGAAGGCGCTCTCGGTGGTCGCGGTCAGCTGCCCGGTGGAGACGGTCGTCAGCCGGTCGACCCTGAGGGCGGGCGGGACGGTGGGCGGCTTCGTCGGCGGGGTGACCGGGGGCTTGGTCGGCGTGGTCGGCTTCGTCGACGGCGGCGTGACCTCCGAGGGCTCGCCCGGCCGCGTCGGCTTCGGCTTCGGGGCGCCCGTGCCGGACGGCTTCGGAGCGGGGGACGTCGGGGAGGGCGAGAGCGGCGAGGTGGGCCGGTTGCCGCGGCCCCGGTCGTCGCTGCGGTCGATCGGGAACACTCCCGTGCCGTCCGGGACCTGGTGGGTGCCGCGCTTGTAGTACTCGAACCAGGACGTGACCGTGTTCAGGTACTCCGTCGAGCGGTTGTAGCTGAGGATCGCCCGGTCGAGATCGGCCTTGAGCGCGAGATTGCGGCCGTTGGCGCAGAGGTAGAGACCGGCGGCCTGCGCGGCGTCGTAGATGTTGTTCGGGTCCTTCTTCCCGTCGCTGTTCGCGTCCTGGCCCCAGGTGGCCCAGGTGGACGGGATGAACTGCATCGGGCCGACGGCGCGGTCGTGCGTGGCGTCGCCGTCGTAGGCGCCGCGGTCGGTGTCGGAGATGTCGGCGAAGCCGACGCCGTTGAGGACGGGGCCGAGGATCGGCGAGAGGGTCGTGCCGTTGGCGTCGACCTTGCCGCCGCGCGCCTGTCCGGACTCGACCTTGCCGATGCCCGCGAGCAGCTGCCAGGGCAGGTTGCATCCGGGGTCGGTCGAGCGTATGGACTGCTCGGCACGCTTGTAGGCGGAGAGCACGGACGCGGGTATGCCGGCCTCGGCGGGGCCGGTGATCACCGGCAGGTTGGTGGTCGCGCCGGGCTTGTTCGGCGTGTTCAGCGGCGGCAGGACCGTGTAGTACGGCGAATCGCCGGTGGCCGAGCCGTCGCCGGACGGCGGCGCGGTGTCCCCCGCGCCGATGGCCCGGTCACCGCCGGCGTTGTCGGCGGGCGGCGGGATCATCTCCGGCGCCTGTGAGGCGGCGAGCGCGGCGACCGCCGCCGCCATCACCGCACCGCTGGTGGCCCCCTTGCGCAGCCTGCGGCCCAAGTGCGCTGACATGTCCGTGGTCCCTTCCCCCTCGACTGGGGTCCCGCGCTCCCCGCGCGAGACCTCCGGCGACCCTATGCCAACTCCGGTCCGCCGGGCACCGGCGCCTGACCGTGTTTCACGCTTTCGTCACCTCTCGGCCGCTCGCGGAACGCGGCGGCGCCGACGGCCGGACGGGAGGCCGGCGGCCTCCCGACGACCGCCGCGCGGCAGGTCGGGAGCTTCCGGAAGGGTACGGGGCGGGAACCGGGCGGAGGGCCGGACCCCTCTTGTACTGCGGCCGACGATGTACTCCGGCCGTCACCACCGGAACCTGGGGGAAGTCCCGTTGCCGTTCACCCTGAGCCATGCCGCCGCCGTGCTGCCCGGACTGCGCCGGAACGGGACCGCGCGCGGACCGCTGGTCGCCTCCGCTCTCGTGGCGGGTTCGTTCGCGCCCGACATGACCTATTTCGCCGCTACCGCGTTCCCCGGCGCGATGGTCCTCGGGGACGTCACCCACTCCCCCCTGGGGATCGTCACGGCCGATGTCCTGATCGCCGCCGTGCTGGTGGCCCTCTGGCTGACCGTTCGTGAGCCGCTCGTGGCGCTGCTGCCCGCGAGGTGGCGCGGGCGGGTGTACGGGCTGGTCCGGGGCCGCGTCTGGAGCGAACGCCGTCCGGCCGTGCTCGCGGGGTGGTTCGCCCTCTCCGCGGTCCTCGGCGCGACGACCCATGTGGTGTGGGACTCCTTCACCCACCTCGACCGCTGGGGGACCCGGGCGATCCCGTTCCTCGGTGACGTCGTGGCCGGCTTCCCCGTCTATCTCTATGCGCAGTACGGGGGTTCGGCGCTGGCCCTGGGGTTCCTGGGCTGGTTCACCGCGCGGGCGCTGCGCACCGCGGGCCCCGGTGCTGAGCTGCCGGCCCGGGTGCGGGTCCCCGGGCGGCGCGGCCGGCTGCTCGCGGCCGGGCTGATCGGCGGCTGTGTCCTCGCCGGGATCGCCCACCGGGTGCTGCGCTGGGCCGCGTACTGGGGCTGGGACAGGATCGAGACGCCCCTGGACGTCATTCCGACGGCCTGCTTCGGGGCCGGCGCGGGGCTCGCCGTCGGCCTCGTGCTGTACGGGACGGGGGTACGGCTGCTGGGCTCGTCGCCCGCTCCGGAGCCCGGGGCTCCGGCCGCTCCTCCCCCGGCTCCGGCCGCTCCTCACCCGGCGCCGGAAGGAGGGGACCGCCCGGTGCCTCGGGCGGAGCGCTCCCGTCAGGGATCTCGCTGATCCTCTCCGGCGGGTGGACCGGAAACGGACCGGGCCCCGCACCACCCGCACCACGTGCGCGTGGTGCGGGTTCAGGTGCGGGAGCCCGGGCGGGGCTGCTCGTCAGTGCGCCGCGGAGTCCCAGTCGTGGCCCACACCGACGGAGACGTCGAGGGGGGCGCGGAGGTCGGCGGCGGCGGACATCTGCCCGCGCACCAGGGCCTCGACCTGCTCGCGCTCGCCGGGGGCGAGTTCGAGCACGATTTCGTCGTGGACCTGGAGGAGCATCCGGGAGGCGAGGCCCGCCTCGGTCAGCGCCCGGTCGACGCCCAGCATGGCGACCTTCACGATGTCGGCGGCCGTGCCCTGGATCGGGGCGTTGAGCGCCATCCGCTCGGCGGCCTCGCGGCGCTGCCGGTTGTCGCTGTTGAGGTCGGGCAGGTAGCGGCGGCGGCCCAGCATCGTCTCGGTGTATCCGGTGGCGCGGGCCTCGTCGACGACGCGGCGCAGGTAGTCCCGCACGCCGCCGAAGCGCTCGAAGTAGGTGTCCATCAGGCCGCGGGCCTCGCCCGGGTCGATGTTCAGCTGCTGCGAGAGGCCGAAGGCGGACAGTCCGTAGGCCAGGCCGTACGACATGGCCTTGATCTTGCGGCGCATCTCGGCGTCGACGGCGGACCGCTCGACGCCGAAGACCTGGGAGGCGACGGTGGTGTGGAGGTCCTCGCCGGAGGTGAAGGCCTCCAGGAGGCCCTCGTCCTCGGAGAGGTGGGCCATGACGCGCAGCTCGATCTGGCTGTAGTCGGCGGTCATGAGGGCTTCGAAGCCCTCGCCGACGACGAAGCCGTGCCGGATGGCGCGGCCCTCGTCCGTCCGCACCGGCACGTTCTGCAGGTTCGGGTCGGTGGAGGAGAGGCGGCCGGTCGCGGCCACCGTCTGGCTGAAGGTGGTGTGGATGCGTCCGTCGGCCGCGATCGTCTTGATCAGGCCCTCGACGGTGGAGCGCAGCCGGGCCTGCTCGCGGTGGCGGAGCATGATCACCGGCAGGTCGTGCTCGGTCTGGCCGGCCAGCCAGGCGAGCGCGTCGGCGTCGGTGGTGTAGCCGGTCTTGGTCTTCTTGGTCTTCGGCAGGTTCAGCTCGCCGAAGAAGACCTCCTGGAGCTGCTTGGGCGAGCCGAGGTTGAACTCGTGGCCGACGGAGGCGTGCGCCTCCTTCACGGCCTGCTGCACGGCGCCGGCGAACTGCTGCTCCATGGCCTCCAGATGGTCGCGGTCGGCGGCGATGCCGTGCCGCTCCAGGCGGGCGAGGAGGGCGGAGGTGGGCAGCTCGACGTCGTGGAGGAGCTCGCGGGCGCCGACCTCGCCGAGCTTCTCCTCGAAGGCCCCGGCGAGGTCGAGGACGGCCCGCGCCTGGGTCATGAGGGCCTCGGCCTCGGCGGTGTCGTCGGCGCCGAAGGCGAGCTGCCCGTCGGCGGCGGCCGCGGGGGCCAGCTCGCGGTGGAGGTACTCGACGGAGAGCGCGTCGAGCGCGAAGGAGCGCCGGCCGGGCTTGACGAGGTAGGCGGCGAGAGCGGTGTCCATGGTGACGCCCGCGATGCTCCAGCCGTGCTCGGGGAAGACCCGCATGGCGCCCTTGGCGTTGTGCATGACCTTCGGCCGGTCGGGGTCGGCGATCCAGGCGGCCCAGGCCCGGTCGTCGGCCTCGTCGAGCGCGCTGGGCTCGAACCAGGCGGCGGCGCCGTCGCCGGCGGCGAGGGCGATCTCGCCGACGCTGCCCGTGCCGAGGGCCCAGCTGTCGACGGTGGCGATGCCGAGGGGGGCGGTGCCGTGCTCGGCGAGCCAGGGGGCGAGCTCACCGGCGCCGAGGACGGTGCCGTCGATCTCGACGCCCTCGGCGGGGGCCGGGGCGGCCTCCTCCGCGGAGCCCGGGTCGACGGCGAGGAGCCGCTCGCGCAGCGAGGGGTTGCGGATCTCCAGGGTGTCGAGGACGAGGGCGACGGCCCCGCGGTCGTACGGCTCGCGGGCGAGCTCGGTGACGCCCTTCGGGAGCGCGACGTCCGTGACCATCGCGGTCAGGCGGCGGTTGAGCTTGACCGACTCCAGGTGGTCGCGGAAGTTCTGGCCGGCCTTGCCCTTGACCTCCTCGGCGCGCTCGACGAGCTCGTCGAAGGAGCCGAACTGGTTGATCCACTTGGCGGCGGTCTTCTCGCCGACGCCGGGGATGCCGGGCAGGTTGTCCGACGGGTCGCCGCGCAGGGCGGCGAAGTCGGGGTACTGCGAGGGCGTGAGGCCGTACTTCTCCTGGACCTTCTCCGGGGTGAAGCGGGTGAGCTCGGAGACGCCCTTGGTCGGGTAGAGCACGGTGGTGTGGTCGGAGACCAGCTGGAAGGAGTCCCGGTCGCCGGTGACGATGAGGACCTCGAAGCCGGCGGCCTCGGCCTGGGTGGCGAGGGTCGCGATGACGTCGTCCGCCTCGAAGCCGTCGACGGCGAACCGCGGCGCGTTCATCGCGTCGAGCAGCTCGCCGATCAGCTCGACCTGTCCCTTGAACTCGTCGGGGGTCTTGGAGCGGTTCGCCTTGTACTCCGGGAACTCCTCGGACCGCCAGGTCTTGCGGGACACGTCGAAGGCGACCGCGAAGTGCGTGGGGGCCTCGTCGCGGAGCGTGTTCGCCAGCATCGAGGCGAATCCGTAGATCGCGTTCGTCGGCTGCCCCGTCGCGGTGGTGAAGTTCTCCGCGGGCAGCGCGAAGAACGCCCGGTACGCGAGGGAGTGCCCGTCCATGAGGAGCAGGCGGGGGCGGGTGTCTGCGGGGTTCTTCGATGCTGTCTCGGCCACATGACGATCCTGCCACGGACGACTGACAATCCCGCCCACCGATCCCGTCCGCACCGGCGGGGTGCCGGTGCCTCGGCGCCGCGTGACAGGATCGGAGACGTACGCCGCAGGATTACCGCTCAAGGGAGAGCGCGATGGTCAGCAAGCCGCCGGTCGGCGACCCGGTCCAGGACGCACCGCAGGTCACGCCGCCGCCGCACGCCGCCGCCGGGCTGCCCGCCATCGGGCACACCCTGCGGATCGCCCAGGAGCAGATGGGGCTGCGGCGCACCGCGCGGACCCTGCTCAAGGTCAACCAGAAGGACGGCTTCGACTGTCCCGGCTGCGCCTGGCCCGAGGGGGACGAGCGCCATGTGGCGGAGTTCTGCGAGAACGGCGCGAAGGCGGTCGCCGAGGAGGCGACGCTGCGCCGGGTGACCCCGGAGTTCTTCGCCGCGCACCCGGTGGCGGACCTCGCGACGCGCAGCGGGTACTGGCTGGGCCAGCAGGGCCGCATCACCCAGCCGATGCTCCTGGAGAAGGGGGGCGCGGCGGAGGGCGAGGAGCGGTACGAGCCGGTGACCTGGGAGCGGGCCTTCGCGATCGTCGCCGAGGAGCTCCGGGCGCTGGGCTCCCCCGACGAGGCGCTCTTCTACACCTCGGGGCGGACGAGCAACGAGGCGGCGTTCCTGCTCCAGCTCTTCGCCCGCGAGTTCGGTACGAACAACCTGCCGGACTGTTCCAACATGTGTCACGAGTCCTCGGGCTCGGCGCTGACGGAGACCATCGGCATCGGCAAGGGCAGCGTCTCCCTGGAGGACCTGCACCAGGCCGACCTGATCATCGTGGCCGGGCAGAACCCGGGGACGAACCATCCCCGCATGCTCTCGGCCCTGGAGAAGGCCAAGGCCGGCGGCGCGCGGATCATCTCGGTCAATCCGCTGCCCGAGGCGGGCCTGGAGCGGTTCAAGAACCCGCAGACCCCGCAGGGCATGTTCAGGGGCGCCGCGCTCAACGACCTCTTCCTGCAGATCCGGATCGGCGGCGACCAGGCCCTCTTCCGGCTGCTGAACAAGCTGGTCCTGGAGACGGCCGGGGCGGTCGACGAGGAGTTCGTCCGCGAACACACCCACGGGTACGAGGAGTTCGTCGCGGCGGCTAAGGAGGCCGACTGGGACGAGACGCTCGCGGCGACCGGCCTCGACCGCGCCGAGATCGAGCGGACCCTGGAGATGGTGCTCGCCTCGGAGCGGACCGTCGTGTGCTGGGCGATGGGCCTCACCCAGCACAAGCACTCCGTGCCGACCATCCGTGAGGTGGTCAACTTCCTGCTGCTGCGAGGCAACATCGGCCGGCCGGGTGCCGGGGTGTGCCCGGTGCGCGGTCATTCGAACGTGCAGGGCGACCGCACGATGGGGATCTTCGAGCGCCCGGCGCCGGCCTTCCTCGACGCCCTGGACAAGGAGTTCGGGATCGTCTCCCCGCGCCACCACGGCTTCGACGTGGTCCGTTCGATCCAGGCGCTGCGCGACGGCGAGGCGAAGGTGTTCTTCGCGATGGGCGGCAACTTCGTGGGGGCGACGCCCGACACGGAGGTGACGGAGGCGGCGATGCGCCGGGCCCGGCTGACCGTCCACGTGTCGACGAAGCTGAACCGCTCGCACGCGGTGACGGGCACGCGCGCGTTGATCCTGCCCACGCTGGGACGCACCGACAAGGACGTGCAGCGGAGCGGGAAGCAGTTCGTGACGGTGGAGGACTCGATGAGCCAGGTGCACGCCTCGCGGGGCAATCTGCCGCCCGCGAGCCCCCACCTGCTGTCCGAGCCGGCGATCGTGGCACGGCTGGCGCGGGCCACCCTGGGCGACGGATCGGCCACGCCCTGGGAGGAGTTCGAGGCCGACTACGCCACGATCCGGGACCGGATCGCGCGCGTGGTGCCCGGTTTCGAGGACTTCAACGCGCGTCTCGCGGCGAACGCGGGCGGCTTCCGGCTGCCGCACGGCCCGCGCGACGAGCGCCGCTTCCCGACGAAGACGGGCAGGGCCAACTTCACGGCGGCGCCGGTCGAGTACCCGAGGGTGCCGGAGGGCCGGCTGCTGCTCCAGACGCTGCGCTCGCACGACCAGTACAACACCACGATCTACGGTCTGGACGACCGCTACCGGGGCATCAAGGGGGGTCGCCGGGTCGTCCTGATCCATCCCGAGGACGGGGCGGCGCTCGGCTTCGCCGACGGGGCGTACGCGGATCTGGTGAGCGAGTGGACGGACGGCAGCGAGCGGCGGGCGCCCGGCTTCCGGGTGGTGCACTATCCGACGTCCCGGGGGTGCGCGGCGGCCTACTACCCGGAGACGAACGTGCTCGTGCCGCTGGAGTCGACGGCGGACGTCAGCAACACCCCCGCGAGCAAGTCCGTGATCGTCCGTCTGGAAGAATCCGCCTCCGCCTAAGCGTTTGCTCAGGCAGCTCAGGAAGACCAGCCGTACGAAGACGTACGAAACGAACGGAGCCGGGCCATGGGTGAGCAGCAGCACGTGAAGTTCCCGCAGGAGGTCGTCGACGAGTACGCGGCGCTGGGCGTCGACCTCCCGGCGCTCTTCTCGGCCGGGCACCTCGGGAACCGGATGGGCGTCCAGATCCTGGAGGCGTCCGCCGAGCGGGTCGTCGGCACCATGCCGGTGGAGGGCAACACCCAGCCGTACGGTCTGCTGCACGGCGGCGCCTCGGCGGTGCTGGCGGAGACGCTGGGCTCCATCGGTTCGATGCTGCACGGCGGGGTGTCGAAGATCGCGGTGGGCGTCGATCTGAACTGCACCCATCACCGCGGGGTGCGCAGCGGTCTGGTGACCGGTGTGGCGACGCCGGTGCACCGCGGGCGGTCGACCGCCACGTACGAGATCGTGATCACCGACGAGCAGGACAAACGGGTCTGCTCGGCGCGGCTGACCTGTCTGCTGCGCGAGGTCACCGCCAAGGACGCGTCCAGCATTCCGGACGCGTCGAGCGCCTGAGCGGTGACACGGGGCGCCTGACCAGCGACGTACGACCGAGGGGCGGCACCTGCGGGTGCCGCCCCTCCGGCGTTCCCGGACCACTCCCGCCCCTGGTTTCGTCACGCTGTGTCACATACACAAGGGGTTGCGGCGACCGAAGCGGACGGGCCGGTTCGTCCGCTCAGGTTTCTGCCGTTGTCCGATATCCGGAGAGTCCGCTGAGCGGACCGTCAGTACCAAGAATCGCTCAAGCCCCTTAGCGGAACTGCATGTTCTCACTATGTGAACACCGCATTACAGGCCCCTATGTCCTGGTTTTCCCAGGCGACGCGCACACTCTTTCCTCCTCGGCATAACAAGACAGTCACATCCTGTCCTCGGCGCTCCCCGACCCTCCCCACCTGCGCTTAGAGTCACCGCCAGTCACCGCGCCGCCGGGCGCGTTCTACTGCACGGCCCTGTACCAACTCCAGTACGGCCCGGCGTTCCAAAACGGCACCCCTCGCTCCGCAGCTTCACGGCACCGCCTCATCCGAGGGGGCCGCGCCAGGGAAAGGACCCTTCGTGCGAAACCGTTCGTTGCTCATACTCACCACCGCTGTCACCGCGGGAGCACTCACCCTCACCGCCTGTGGTTCGCGCGACGACAAGGGCGGCGCCGCCGAGAACGGTGACGGCGGCAACGTCACCGTGACCATCGGTCTCGACGCGCCCCTCACGGGTGAGCTGTCCGCCCTCGGCCTCGGCATCAAGAACTCCGCCGACCTCGCGGTCAAGACGGCCAACAAGAAGGCCTACGTCAAGGGCGTCACCTTCAAGCTGGAGTCCCTGGACGACCAGGCCCAGCCCTCCGCGGGTCAGCAGAACGCGACCAAGTTCGTCGCCGACAAGAGCGTCATCGGCGTCGTCGGCCCGCTGAACTCCTCGGTCTCCGAGTCGATGCAGAAGGTCTTCGACGACGCGAAGCTGGTGCAGGTCTCCCCGGCCAACACCAACCCGTCCCTGAGCCAGGGCGTCAACTGGAGCACCGGCGAGAAGAAGCGCGGCTACAAGTCGTACTTCCGTACCGCCACCACGGACGCCATCCAGGGCCCGTTCGCCGCCCAGTACGTCTTCAAGGAGGCCAAGAAGACCAAGGCCTTCATCATCGACGACAAGAAGACCTACGGCGCCGGCCTCGCGGGCACCTTCAAGGGCGAGTTCGAGAAGCTCGGCGGCAAGGTCCTCGGCACCGAGCACATCAACCCGGACACCAAGGACTTCTCCGCGGTCGCGACCAAGGTGAAGAGCTCCGGCGCCGACGTCGTCTACTACGGTGGCGAGTACCCGGCCGCCGGCCCGCTGGCCAAGCAGATCAAGGAAGCCGGTGCGAAGGTCGTCGTCGTCGGTGGCGACGCGATCTACAGCCCCGAGTACGTGAAGCTCGGTGGCGCGGCCGCGACCAACGGCGACATCGCCACCTCCGTCGGCGCGCCGATCGAGTCCCTCGCCTCGGCCAAGGAGTTCCTGGCCGACTACAAGACCGGTGGCTACAAGGAGGCCTACGAGGCCTACGGCGGCTACTCCTACGACTCGACCTGGGCGATCATCGAGGCCGTCAAGAAGGCCACCGAGGCCAACGGCGGCAAGGTCCCCGAGCGCGCCAAGGTCGTCGAGGCCATGCAGGGCGTCTCCTTCGAGGGCGTGACCGGTTCGGTCGCCTTCGACGAGTTCGGTGACACCACCAACAAGCAGCTGACCGTCTACCAGGTCGAGGGCGGCGCCTTCAAGCCGGTCAAGTCCGGCACCTTCGGCGGCTGATCAACCCCACCACTCAGCACCACCTTCACCGCGCGGGGGGCCGCACCTGGCTCCCCGCGCGGTGTCACATCCGTCGAAAGTCTCGGAGGACAATGCGGTGAACGAACTGCCGCAGCAGCTGGTCAACGGCCTGCTACTGGGATCCATGTACGGGCTCGTCGCCGTCGGCTACACGATGGTCTACGGCATCGTCCAGCTCATCAACTTCGCCCATGGCGAGATCTTCATGACCGGCGGCTTCGGGGCGCTCACGGTCTGGCTCATCCTGCCCGCCGGCACCACCATGTGGGTCGCACTGCCCCTCATGATCATCGGTGCCATTCTCGTCGCGACGACGATAGCCGTCGGCGCGGAACGGCTCGCGTACCGTCCGCTCCGCGGCGGCCCACGCCTCGCCCCCCTCATCACCGCCATCGGTCTCTCGCTCGCCCTCCAGCAGGCCGTCTGGTCCCTGTACCCGGAGGCGAAGTCCGCCCGGACCTTCCCGCAGATCCCCGGCGGCCCGATCGAGCTCGGCCCGGTCACCATCCAGACCGGCGACGTCTTCCTCCTGATCGCCGCCCCGATCTGCATGGCCTTCCTCGCCTTCTTCGTCATGCGCACCCGCACCGGTCGCGGCATGCAGGCCACGGCGCAGGACCCGGACACCGCGAAGCTCATGGGCGTCAACACCGACCGGATCATCGTGATCGCGTTCGCCCTCGGTGCCGCGATGGCCGCCGTCGGCGCCGTCGCCTACGGCCTCAAGTACGGCGTCGTCGACTACAAGATGGGCTTCCTCCTCGGACTCAAGGCCTTCACGGCCGCCGTCCTCGGCGGTATCGGCAACATCTACGGAGCCATGATCGGCGGAGTCGTCCTCGGTATCGCCGAGACCATGGCGACGGCGTACATCAGCCACATCCCCGGTATGGAGCAGCTCGGCGGCCAGTCCTGGGCCGACGTCTGGGCCTTCGTACTCCTCATCGTCGTACTCCTCGCCCGGCCACAAGGCCTCCTCGGCGAGCGCGTCGCGGACAGGGCGTGAGCACCATGACCACCATCTCCGAGAACTCGACGGCGCCCGTGGCGCCCGAGCCGGCCGTGGCGACCGGTCTCATCGGCTTCGTGCCGGTCGGAATCGCCCGCGCCCTCACCCTGGGCGGCGGCGTCCTCACCGTCGCCAGCACCTTCCTCGCCTGGACCTGGACCCCCCGCTTCCCGGGCGACCTCACGTTCTACGGCTCTCCCGGCGGCCTCCAGCTCCAGGTCCTGGTCCTGGGCCTGCTCACCACCCTCTTCGCCCTCTCCTCGTACGGCGTCAAGGGCACCCGCTGGCTCACCCCGGCCGGCGGCGACGCGGCCCTCAAGGTCGCCGCGATCGCCTCCTTCGCCACCGCCTGGTTCACCGTCGGCGCGATCAGCGTCTCCCTCGGCGGCCCGGTCAACCTGGAGCCGGGCGGCGCGATCGTCGCGCTCGCCACGCTCCTCGCCCTCCTCGGCGCCCTCGCCCTCCCCTTCGAGCGGCCGAAGGTGCTGCCCGTGGACCCGGAGGACACCGGCTGGGACCAGTTCAAGCACAACGCCGGCAACGGCTGGGCCTCCTTCAAGGCCGCCTTCGCCACCGGCCCGGCGCGCAAGCTGCCCGCGATGCACTCCTCCGTCGAGATCCTGATCATCACCGGCGTCCTCGCCGTGGCGCTCGGAGTCTTCACCTACGGTGTCGGCACGGAGTACGACGAGCTGTTCCTCGGCTTCCTGATCACGGCCGGCCTCGGTTTCGCCGCGCTCAACAAGTCGGGCCTCGTCGCGCAGGCCACGCAGCTCACCGGGAAGCACCAGAACCTCACCATCGCGGGCGCGTTCACCGCCGCGGCGCTCTTCCCCTTCACCCAGAGCGACGACCAGTACGCGACGCTCGGCGTCTACATCCTGATCTTCGCCACGGTCGCCCTGGGCCTGAACATCGTCGTCGGCCTCGCCGGTCTCCTCGACCTCGGCTACGTCGCCTTCCTCGGCGTCGGCGCCTACGCGGCCGCCCTCGTCTCGGGCGCCCCGACCTCCCCGTTCGGCGTGCACTTCCCCTTCTGGGCCGCGGTCCTGGTCGGCGCGGCGGCCTCCCTGGTGTTCGGTGTCCTCATCGGCGCCCCGACCCTGCGGCTGCGCGGCGACTACCTCGCCATCGTCACCCTCGGTTTCGGTGAGATCTTCCGCATCGCGGTGAACAACACCGACGGCACCTCCGGCCCCGACATCACCAACGGTTCGAACGGCATCGCGTCCATTCCGAACCTGAGCATCTTCGGCTTCGACTTCGGCGCCGAGCACGCCATCGCCGGGTTCACGATCGGCCGCTTCGCGAACTACTTCTTCCTGATGCTGCTGATCATGGCGGTCGTCGTGCTGGTCTTCCGGCGCAGCGGCGACTCCCGCATCGGCCGCGCCTGGGTCGCCATCCGCGAGGACGAGACCGCCGCGCTCGCCATGGGCATCAACGGCTTCCGGGTCAAGCTCATCGCCTTCGCGCTCGGTGCCTCGCTCGCCGGCCTCGCCGGCACCGTGCAGGCCCACGTCACCTACACGGTGACCCCGGAGCAGTACCTCTTCGCCGGACCGATCCCGCCCAACTCCGCCTTCCTGCTCGCGGCCGTCGTCCTCGGCGGCATGGGCACGATGAGCGGACCCCTGGTCGGTGCCTCGCTGCTCTTCCTCATCCCGAACAAGCTCCAGTTCATGGGCGAGTACCAGCTCCTCGCCTTCGGCGTCGCGCTGATCCTGCTCATGCGCTTCCGCCCGGAGGGCATGATCGCCAACCGGCGCAACCAGCTGGAGTTCCACGAGAAGGACGAGACGCCCGCCACGCTCGCCAAGGCAGGTGCCTGAACCATGACGACCACCACGAAGACCGCCGACGCCACCACCGCGCCGGCCGCCGGAGAGACCGTGCTCGACGCGCGCGGGGTCACCATGCGCTTCGGCGGCCTCACCGCCGTGCGCGATGTGAACCTGACCGTCAACAGCGGCGAGATCGTCGGTCTCATCGGCCCCAACGGCGCCGGCAAGACCACCTTCTTCAACTGCCTCACCGGCCTCTACGTCCCCACCGAGGGTGAGGTCCGGTACAAGGGCAAGGTCCTGCCGCCCACGTCCTACAAGGTCACCGACGCCGGCATCGCCCGCACCTTCCAGAACATCCGTCTCTTCCACAACATGACCGTCCTGGAGAACGTCCTCGTCGGACGCCACACCCGGATGAAGCAGGGCCTCTGGTCGGCGCTGCTCCGTCTTCCCGGGTTCAGGAAGGCCGAGGCGGAGGCCTCGGAGCGGGCCATGGAACTCCTGGAGTTCATCGGCCTCCAGGACAAGGCGCAGCACCTCGCCAAGAACCTCCCGTACGGAGAGCAGCGCAAGCTGGAGATCGCCCGCGCCCTCGCGAGCGACCCCGGACTGATCCTGCTCGACGAGCCCACCGCCGGCATGAACCCGCAGGAGACGCGGGCGGCGGAGGAGCTCATCTTCGCCATCCGGGACATGGGCGTCGCCGTGCTCGTCATCGAGCACGACATGCGGTTCATCTTCAACCTCTGCGACCGGGTCGCCGTGCTCGTCCAGGGACAGAAGCTGATCGAGGGCGACAGCCAGACCGTCCAGAGCGACGAGCGGGTCATCGCCGCGTACCTGGGCGAGCCCGTCGCGGAGGACACCCCGGCGGCGGAGGCCCCCGCGGAGGCTCCCGCCACGGACGCGCCCTCCAAGGACGCGCCCGCCGAGGCGGCCCCGGCCGAGGACGCGCCGGCGAAGAAGGCTCCGGCCGAGGACGAGACCGACGAGGCCGACGAGGCCTCCGACGACGAGGCTTCCGAGGACGCGCCTTCGGACGACGCCCCGGAGACTCCCGAGGCCCCCGCCGACGAGGCGCCGGCCGCCGAGGAGACCTCGGAGGACACCACGCAGGACCCCGGTTCGGGCAAGGAGAACGACGCATGACCGCACTGCTCGAAGTCGAGGACCTGCGCGTCGCCTACGGAAAGATCGAGGCCGTCAAGGGCATCTCCTTCTCCGTCGACGCCGGTGAGGTCGTCACCCTCATCGGCACCAACGGCGCCGGGAAGACCACCACCCTGCGGACCCTCTCCGGGCTCCTCAAGCCGATCGGCGGCCAGATCAAGTTCGAGGGCAAGTCCCTCCGCAAGATCCCCGCGCACAAGATCGTCTCGCTGGGTCTGGCCCACTCCCCCGAGGGCCGCCACATCTTCCCCCGCATGACCATCGAGGAGAACCTCCTCCTCGGCGCCTTCCTCCGGAAGGACACCGCGGGCATCGCCAAGGACGTCCAGCGCGCCTACGACCTCTTCCCGATCCTGGGCGAGCGTCGCAAGCAGGCGGCCGGCACGCTCTCCGGCGGTGAGCAGCAGATGCTCGCCATGGGCCGGGCGCTGATGTCCCAGCCGAAGCTGCTCATGCTCGACGAGCCCTCCATGGGTCTCTCGCCGATCATGATGCAGAAGATCATGGCGACCATCGCCGAGCTGAAGGCCCAGGGCACCACGATCCTGCTCGTCGAGCAGAACGCCCAGGCCGCGCTCGCCCTCGCGGACCACGGTCACGTGATGGAGATCGGCAAGGTCGTGCTCTCGGGCACCGGCCAGAACCTGCTCCACGACGAGTCCGTCCGCAAGGCGTACCTCGGCGAGGACTGACCCACCCGGTCGGCACCACGGACAGAAGGCCCGCCCCACAAAGTCGTGGGGCGGGCCTTCTCCGTACGCGTACGGGGGCGGGCGGGGCTACTGGCCCTTGGCCGCCTTCTTCTCCTCGGCGTCCTCGATGACGGCCTCGGCGACCTGCTGCATCGACATGCGTCGGTCCATCGAGGTCTTCTGGATCCAGCGGAACGCGGCCGGCTCCGTCAGCCCGTACTGGGTCTGCAGGATCGACTTGGCGCGGTCGACCAGCTTGCGGGTCTCCAGGCGCTGGGAGAGGTCGGCGACCTCCTGTTCCAGGGCGCGCAGTTCGGAGAAGCGGGAGACGGCCATCTCGATGGCCGGCACCACGTCGCTCTTGCTGAACGGCTTCACCAGGTACGCCATGGCGCCGGCGTCCCGGGCCCGCTCGACGAGCTCGCGCTGGGAGAAGGCGGTGAGCATCAGGACCGGGGCGATGGACTCGCCGGCGATCTTCTCGGCCGCCGAGATGCCGTCGAGGACGGGCATCTTCACGTCGAGGATGACGAGGTCGGGGCGGTGCTCGCGGGCGAGCTCGACGGCCGTGGCGCCGTCGCCGGCCTCGCCGACGACCGTGTAGCCCTCTTCCTCCAGCATCTCTTTGAGGTCGAGGCGGATGAGGGCCTCGTCCTCGGCGATGACGACGCGGGTCGTCAGCGGCGGGACGTGCGACGCGTCGGCGTCGTCGGCGGGCTGGGGCGACTCGGGGGCGGTCACGGGGGCTCCTCGTTGCGGGGCAAGTACTGCTCCCCTGAGCCTACCTAGCTCCTGTAATGTGGTGCCCCGCAGGGGCGGCAGCGCCCTCGCTTTCTAAGGCCCCAGTACTCCAACTGGTCAGAGAGGCCGCTCTCAAACAGCGGACAGTGTGGGTTCGAATCCCACCTGGGGCACTTTTCCTTCGATTCCATGGCCGAGCGGTCGACAGATGATCGTCACCCACACGCGTGAACCCTGCCGATCCGCACGCGGCTCCGCGGTCGCATCGGTCACCGTCGACCGTGTGTACGACATCGGAACGCGTCAACGGGCACTCACTCTGCTGCGAAGCGGCGCAACGAACGCGTCTGTCGCCCGTACACTGAACATCCCGCCCGGCACGATCAGCTCCTGGAAGCACGAGGACCGCGCGAAGCGTGGCGAGTGCCCGGGCAGGAGCAACCGCCCCCTCTGCCCACGGTGCGACGGACGCGAGCTCGATGAGGCCGCGTACGCGTATCTTCTCGGGTTGTACCTCGGCGACGGGCGCATCAGTCACCCGCGACAGCACCGGGTGGCGAGCCTGCGGATCACACTCGACGACGCCTGGCCGGGAGTACAGCGGGAGGCCATAACAGCCATGCGTACGGTGTTCCCCGACAACACGGCCTCCTGGGCACGGAAGACCGGGTGCCGCGACGCCAAGGTGTACTCCAAGCACCTCACCTGCCTCTTCCCGCAGCACGGACCCGGCAGGAAGCACGAGCGGGCCATCGTCCTCGGACAGTGGCAGCGGGACATCGTCGACGCCCACCCGTGGTCGTTCGTCCGAGGGCTGATCCATTCCGACGGATCGCGCATCGTCAACTGGACGGAGAAGACGATCGACGGCCGCAGGAAGCGGTACGAGTACCCCCGCCACTTCTTCACCAACACCTCGGACGACATCGTGCGGCTGTACACCGACACGCTGGAACGTGTCGGTGTGGCCTGGCGGAGCAGGCGCCGAGCGACCGGGGCGCACGATGTCTCCGTGGCGCGGCGTGATGCCGTCGCCCTGCTGGACCGGCATGTGGGGCCCAAGTACTGACTAGTTCAGCGCGTCACCGATGTGGTGGACCCGTACCAGGTTCGTCGAGCCCGCGACCCCCGGCGGGGAGCCGGCCGTGATGACCACGATGTCGCCGGGCCGGCAGCGGCCGATCCGGAGCAGTTCCTCGTCGACCTGGGCCACCATCGCGTCCGTCGAGTCCACGTGCGGGCCGAGGAAGGTCTCGACGCCCCAGGTGAGGTTGAGCTGGGAGCGCGTCGCCGGGTCCGGGGTGAAGGCGAGGAGCGGGATCGGCGAGCGGTAGCGGGAGAGACGCTTGACCGTGTCGCCGGACTGCGTGAAGGCGACGAGGAACTTGGCGCCGAGGAAGTCGCCCATCTCGGCGGCCGCGCGGGCCACGGCGCCGCCCTGGGTGCGGGGCTTGTTCCGTTCGGTCAGCGGCGGCAGGCCCTTGGCGAGGACGTCCTCCTCCGCGGCCTCGACGATCCGGCTCATGGTGCGGACGGTCTCGATCGGGTAGCGGCCGACGCTGGTCTCGCCGGAGAGCATGACGGCGTCGGTGCCGTCGATGACGGCGTTGGCGACGTCGGAGGCCTCCGCGCGGGTGGGCCGGGAGTTGTCGATCATCGAGTCGAGCATCTGGGTGGCGACGATGACCGGCTTGGCGTTCCGCTTGGCGAGCTTGACGGCGCGCTTCTGGACGATCGGCACCTGCTCCAGCGGCATCTCGACGCCCAGGTCGCCGCGGGCGACCATGATGCCGTCGAAGGCCGCGACGATCTCCTCGATGTTCTCGACGGCCTGCGGCTTCTCGATCTTGGCGATGACGGGCAGCCGGCGCCCCTCCTCGTCCATGATGCGGTGGACGTCCTCGATGTCCCGGGCGCTGCGGACGAAGGAGAGGGCGATGACGTCGGCGCCGATGCGCAGCGCCCAGCGGAGGTCCTCGATGTCCTTCTCGGAGAGGGCGGGGACGGAGACGGCGACGCCGGGCAGGTTCAGCCCCTTGTGGTCGGAGACCATGCCGCCCTCGATGACGAGGGTGTGCACCCGGGGTCCTTCGACGGAGGTGACCTCCAGGGTGACGCGGCCGTCGTCGACGAGGATGCGCTCACCCGCGGTCACGTCGTCGGCGAGGCCGGAGTAGGTCGTCCCGCAGCTGTGGCGGTCGCCTTCCATCGGTTCGACGGTGATGGTGAACTCGTCGCCGCGTTCAAGGAGTACGGGGCCTTCGCGGAAGCGGCCGAGGCGGATCTTCGGGCCTTGAAGGTCGGCGAGGACCCCGATGCTGCGGCCGGTCTCGTCGGAGGCTTTGCGTACGTGCTGGTAGCGCTCCTCGTGCTCGACGTACGAGCCGTGGCTGAGGTTGAAGCGGGCCACGTCCATTCCGGCCTCGATCAACGCCTTGATCTGGTCGTATGTTTCGGTGGCGGGCCCAAGGGTACAAACGATTTTCGCTCGGCGCATGAGTCGAGACTAGGGCTTACCCACCAGTAGCGAGTTGGCGGGACATGACTACTCAACAACCTTTCCATGAAAGGCTGTTGACAAGTCTTGAATCTGTGCGCCGGGGTGCTCCGATGAGCGATTTTCGCGCCCCGGCGCCGCTCGTCTCAGAGTGCGGGCGGTCGCATCGTGAAGCGCGCCACGACCTCGGCGGTCACCGTCTGCCGCTGCGGTTCGAGGTCCAGCGGCGGTGCCTCCCCGGCCGCCTCCGCCGAGTAGGCCACGGCCGCCGAGCCGAAGGCGGCGCGCCTCGGCATCAGGGGTTCCGCGAGGCCCGCGTCCGACAGTTCGAGGAGTGAGGCGAGCGAGGTGCCGAGTGCGTCCGCGTAGGCCCGCGCCCGCTCGACCGCCTCCGTCACCGCGAGCCGGCGTGCCTCCGCGTACACGGGGGAGGCCGGGCGCAGCGACCACCACGGTCCGTCCACGCTCGTCAGTTCGAGGTCGGCGAGGCGGGTCACCAGCTCGCCGAGCACGGTGAAGTCGGTCAGTTCGGCCGTGATCCGCACCCGCCCGCGGAAGGCGTGCACCCGCTCCCCTCGTCCCTTGCGGGTGAGCTCGGGGGAGATCGAGAAGCTGCCGGTCTCCAGCCTCTCGATCGCGGAGCCCTGTGCCTTGACCAGTTCGAGCACCTGTCCGTTGCGCCGGGTCAGGTCGGCCAGCGCCGCCGAGCGGTCGGTCCCCCGTGCGGAGACGGTCACCCAGATCCGGGCGAGCTCGGGGTCGACCTCCAGGCGTCCTTCGCCACGGACCGTCACCTGGGGTGCGTCCGGGGTTACGTGGTCCTGCGTCACGTCCTGACTCCTCCGTGTTCGGTCACGATCGTCCTCCGAACACTTTCCCACTCCGTAACCCGAAAGGTCTGTTGCCGACGTGCGGTCTGAGCCAGAATCTACGCGCGTTGTGCGCCATGGTCGGCGCCTGCGTCACAGAACCAAAGGGGAGATCGCACATGCCGCTGAACCGCAGGACGTTCCTGGAGCGCACCGCCGCCGCCGGGGCCGGAGTGGCCGTCGCCGGAGCCGTCGCCGTTCCCGCCGAGGCCCACGGTCCCGGCCGCCCGCGTCCGCGGAAGCGGTACTCCTTCACCGTGATGGGCACCACCGACCTGCACGGCAACGTCTTCAACTGGGACTACTTCACGGACAAGGAGTTCGACGACAAGGCGCACAACGACGTCGGTCTCGCCAAGATCTCCACCCTGGTCGACCAGGTCCGGAAGGAGAAGGGCCGCCGCAACACCCTCCTCATCGACGCCGGTGACACGATCCAGGGCACCCAGCTGTCGTACTACTACGCCAAGATCGACCCGATCACCGCCCGTCGCGGCCCGGTCCACCCGATGGCCCAGGCCATGAACGCCATCGGCTACGACGCCGCCGCGCTCGGCAACCACGAGTTCAACTACGGCATCCCGGTGCTGCGGAAGTTCGAGGAGCAGTGCGACTTCCCGCTCCTCGGTGCGAACGCGCTCGACGCGAAGACCCTGCGCCCGGCCTTCGCGCCGTACAGCATCCACCGGCTGCGCACCCCGCACGGCAAGGACGTCAGGGTCGCGGTACTCGGCCTGACCAACCCGGGCATCGCCATCTGGGACAAGGCCAACGTCAGCGGGAAGATGGTCTTCCCCGGTCTTGAGGAGCAGGCCGCGAAGTGGGTGCCGAAGCTGCGCTCGATGGGCGCGGACGTGGTCGTCGTCTCGGCGCACTCCGACTCCAGCGGCACCTCTTCGTACGGTGACCAGCTCCCCCATGTCGAGAACGCGGCCGGGCTGGTCGCCGAGCAGGTGCCGGGCATCGACGCGATCCTCGTCGGTCACGCGCACACCGAGATCCCCGAGTACCGGGTGAAGAACAAGGAGACCGGCAAGGACGTCGTCCTCTCGGAGCCGCTGAAGTGGGGCCAGCGCCTCACCCTCTTCGACTTCGACCTGGTGTGGGAGAAGGGCCGCTGGACCGTCGAGAAGGTCGCCGCGCAGGTCCTCAACTCCAACACGGTGGCGGAGGACCCGGAGATCACCGGGCTGCTCGGGGACGAGCACAAGAAGGTCGTCGCGTACGTCAACCAGATCATCGGCACGTCCACCGCCGCCATGACGACGGCCGACGCGCCGTGGAAGGACGAGCCGATCATCGACCTGATCAACGTCGTCCAGGCCGAGACGGTGAAGGCGGCCCTCGCCGGCGGCGCGTACGCGGCTCTGCCGGTGCTGTCGCAGGCGTCCTGCTTCTCCCGGACGGCCCACATCCCGGCCGGGCAGGTCTCCATCAAGGACGCCGCCGGTCTGTACCCCTTCGAGAACACCCTGGAGGCCCGGCTGATGACGGGCGCCCAGCTGAAGGACTACCTGGAGTACTCGGCGCGGTACTACGTCCAGACCCCGGCGGGCGCCCCGGTCGACACCGCGAAGCTGACCAACGCGGACAGCATCCCGGACTACAACTACGACGCCGTGTCCGGGCTCACCTACGAGATCGACATCGCGAGGCCGGCCGGCTCCCGGATCGTGAACCTGTCCTTCGAGGGCGGGCCGCTCGACCCGGCGGCGACGTTCGTCCTCGCGGTCAACAACTACCGGGCGAGCGGCGGCGGCGCGTTCCCGCACGTCGCGAACGCCCAGCAGTTGTGGGCGAACTCGGACGAGATCCGCAACACCATCATCCAGTGGGTGAAGGCGAAGGGAACGGTCGACCCGGGCCTGTTCGCCTCCGTGGACTGGAAGCTGACCCGGGACGGCGTGCCGGTGTTCTAGGTCCCGCTAGACGATCTGTGTGAGAGGCGTCAGCTTCTGGCCCTGGGCCGGAATGCTCGGCGCCTCTCGCGTCTCCAGGCCGAAGCTGGTGAAGGCCGTCCGGCGCGGCAGCGGGTACGGCTCCCTGCCGGTGACCGAGTTGAGGATGGTCGCGCTCCGCCAGGCGGCGAGGCCCAGGTCGGGGGCGCCGACGCCGTGCGTGTGCTTCTCGGCGTTCTGTACGTGGACGGCGCCGGTGACGGACGGGTCGAGGACGAGGCGGTACCGCTCGTCGACCCGGGCGCGCCCGGCGGAGTCGTGGCGCAGATAGGGGTCGAGGCCGGCCAGCATTCGTTCCACCGGGCGCTCGCGGTAGCCGGTCGCGAGGACGACGGCGTCGGTGGTGAGCCGGGAGCGGGTGCCCTGCTGGAGGTGTTCCAGGTGCAGTTCGACCTGGGTGGTGGCGACCCGGCCGGCCGTGCGGACCCGGACGCCGGGGGTGAGCACGGCGTCGGGCCAGCCGCCGTGCAGGGTCCGGCGGTAGAGCTCGTCGTGGATGGCCGCGATCGTTTCCGCGTCGATGCCCTTGTGCAACTGCCACTGGCGGGGCACGAGGTCGCCGCGTACCGATTCGGGCAGGGAGTGGAAGTAGCGGGTGTAGTCGGGGGTGAAGTGCTCCAGGCCCAGTTTGGAGTACTCCATCGGGGCGAAGGCCTCGGTGCGGGCCAGCCATGTGATCCGCTCGGCACGGGCGGGGCGGGACCTGAGCAGGTCGAGGAAGACCTCGGCTCCGGACTGTCCGGAGCCGACGACGGTGACGTGCCCGGCGGCGAGGAGCGTCTCGCGGTGCGTGAGGTAGTCGGCCGAGTGGAAGACGGGGACGCCGGGGGCGTCGGCGAGTGGCTTCAGCGGTTCGGGGACGTACGGTTCCGTGCCCACTCCGAGGACGACGTTCCGGGTGTAGGCGCGGCCCAGGGCCTCGGCCTCTCCCGCCGGGTCGATCTGGGTGAAGTCGACCTCGAAGAGGCGCCGTTCGGGGTTCCAGCGGACCGAGTCGACCTGGTGGCCGAAGTGCAGGCCGGGAAGGCGGTCGCTGACCCAGCGGCAGTAGGCGTCGTACTCGGCGCGCTGGATGTGGAACTTCTCGGCCAGGTAGAAGGGGAAGAGGCGTTCCCGGCTCTTCAGGTAGTTGAGGAAGGTCCACGGGCTGGCGGGGTCGGCCAGGGTCACCAGATCGGCGAGGAACGGGACCTGGAGGGTGGCGCCTTCGATGAGGAGGCCCGGGTGCCAGTGGAAGGCCGGCTTCTGCTCGAAGAAGACCGTGGAGAGACCGCCGGGGACGCCGTGGGCGAGGGCGGCGAGTGAGAGGTTGAAGGGGCCGATGCCGACGCCCACCAGATCGTGGGGGCGGTCCAGTTCGTCCTTGGGGGTGCTGCCGGTCATCGGTGCGTGCTGCCTTCCGCGAGGGTGATGAGCTGAGCCAGGTCGCCGGGGGTGGCGTGGGGGTTGAGCAGGGTGGCCTTGAGCCAGAGGCGGCCGTCCGCCTCGGCCCGGCCGAGCACGGCGTGGCCCTCGGTGAGGAGGGTGCGGCGGATCGCGGCGACGGACCTGTCGTCGGCGCCGTGCGGCCGGAAGAGGACGGTGGTGAGGACGGGCCGGGCCCGCAGGTCGAGTCCCGGCGCCTTCTCCACCAGGTCGGCGAGGTCCTGTGCCCGCTCCATGCAGGCGTCGACGAGGGCGCCGAGTCCGGTCCGGCCGAGGGCCCGGAGGGTGACGGCGGTCTTCAGGACGTCGGGGCGGCGGGTGGTGCGCAGGGAGCGGCCGAGGAGGTCGGGGAGTCCGGCCTCGGTGTCGTCGTCGGCGTTGAGGTAGTCGGCGGTGTGGCCGAGGACGGTGAGGTCGGCGGCGTCCTGGACGGCGAGGAGCCCGGCGGCGGCCGGCTGCCAGCCCAGTTTGTGCAGGTCGACGGTGACGGTACGGGCGCGGGCCAGGCCGTCGAGGAGACGGCGGTGGGTGCGGCTGAAGAGGGCGGGGCCTCCGTAGGCGGCGTCGACGTGGAATGCGGCGTGGTGGGCCGCGCAGGTGTCGGCGAGCTCGGGCATCGGGTCGATGAGGCCCTCGCCGGTGGTTCCGGCGGTGGCCGCGACGAGGACGGGGCCGGTGAGGGGGGTGAGTGCCTCGTGGAGGGCGGCGGGGTCGATCGTGCCCCGGGGGGTGGGCACGACGACCGGTTCGGGGAGACCGAGGAGCCAGGTGGCGCGCCGGAAGGAGTGGTGGGCGTTCGCGCCGACGACGGTGCGGACCGGGCCGAGGCGCTCTCTCGCGAGGAGCAGGGCGAGCTGGTTGGACTCGGTGCCGCCGGTGGTGACGAGCGCGTCGGGGCGGGTGGCGTCCGGGAAGATCTCGTCGGCGAGGGCCGCTGTGACCAGGGTTTCGAGGGCGGAGGCGGCGGGGGCCTGGTCCCAGGAGTCCATGGACGGGTTCAGTGCGGAGGCCGCCAGATCGGCGGCGGCGGCGAGGGCGAGGGGCGGGGTGTGGAGGTGGGCCGCGCAGAGGGGGTGGGCGGGGTCGGCGGCGCCGGCGGCGAGTGCGCGGACGAGTGTGGACAGGGCCTCGTCGGCGCCGGTGCCGGTCTCGGGGAGGGCGGGGCCGAGGGCGCCGATGTGGCGGGCCGTCGTTTCCGGGCCGCCGGCGGGCAGGGGGCCGCCGCGTTCCTCCGCCCCGGTGCGGAGCGCGTCGAGGACGGTGCGGAGCAGGGGGTCGAGGGCGTCGGGGCCGAGGGCGCCTCCGGCGAGGGGTGGGGGTGCGGCACGCATGGACGACAGGGTGCCGGGGGTTGTCGGGGTATGTCCGGGGAGTCGGTGGTTGTGACCCGAACGGGGGACGGCGCCCTGGTTTCGGGGCGCCGTCCGTGGGATGCGGGGTGGGCGGTGGGGCCCGTTCCGTCAGGCCTCGCGGGCCCGCAGGGCTCGGGCGAGGTCGTCGAGCTGGTCGACGAGCTTGCGGTGGAGGGCCGGGGTCATCCGGTCGTCCTGGAGGTGGTGCTCGCCCAGGGTCAGGGACTCCTGGTCGATGGCGTATGCCGGGAAGGCGTAGCGGCCGGCGGCCTCGGCCATCGCGGCGCCCCTGCGGTCGGCGAGGGCGATGGCCGCGGGGTAGAAGCGGGGGACGTGGGCGCGTACGAGATCGGCCTGCTCCGGCTGCCAGAAGCCCTGGGCGGTGGCGGTGAAGAGGTAGTTGGAGAGGTCGTCCGTGTCGAAGAGGGCGGACCAGGCGGCCTCCTTCGCGGCCGTCGTGGGGAGGGAGGCACGGCAGCGGGCCGCGCCCTCCTGGCCCGTGGCGCTCGGGTCCCGTTCCAGTTCGGCGGCGATGGCGGGTTCGTCGGTGGCGCCGAGGACGGCGAGGCGGGCCAGGATGCGCCAGCGCAGTTCGGGGTCGAGTTCCGGGCCGCCGTGGACGGTGCCCTCGTCGAGCCAGGAGGCGATCTTGTCGGGGGTGGTGGCGCTGTCGATGAACGCGCGGACGGCGGTCAGGCGCAGGCCGGGTGCCTCGCCGTCCTCGGTGCGGCGCAGCAGGGCGCGGGTGATCTCGCTGATGGTGGCGAGGGCGGTGGGGCGTTCGTCGGCGGTGACGTACCGGTCGGCGATCTGCGCGCGGGCGAAGCCGAGGACGCCTTGGACGAGGGCGAGTTCGGTCTCCTCGGTGAGGTGTGCGAGGGCGATCTCCAGGTATTCGCGGGGGGCGAGGTCGCCGTCGCGGACCATGTCGCGGAGCGCGTTCCAGATCACGGCTCGGGTCAGCGGGTCGGGGATGCGGGAGAGGCCGCGCAGGGCGGACTCCGCGGACACCGCGTCGAAGCGGAGCTTGGCGTAGGTGAGGTCCTCGTCGTTGAGGACGACGAGGGCGGGGCGCGGGCCGGTGAGCTCGGCGGGCTCGGTCTGGGGGACGTCGAGCTCGCGGCGTTCGCGCAGGACGAGGTCGCCGGAGGGGTCGCGGTCGTAGAGGCCGGCGGCGATGCGGTGCGGTCGGCTGCCGTCGCGGTCGATCGCGAGCTTCCAGTGGAGGCCTTCGCCGGTGAGGGCGGGGGTGAGGGTGTCGACGCCGGTGGTGCGGAGCCACTGCTCGGCCCAGCCGTGGACGTCGCGGTCGGTGGCGGCGGCGAGGTTGTCGATGAAGTCGGCGAGGGTGGCGTTGCCGAACTTGTGGCGCTTGAAGTGGATGTTGATGCCGGCGAGGAAGTCCTTCTCGCCGAGCCAGGTGACGAGCTGGCGCAGGGCGGAGGCGCCCTTGGCGTAGGAGATGCCGTCGAAGTTGAGGAGCGCGGAGGCGGTGTCGGGGACGGACTCCGGGTCGGGGGCGACGGGGTGGGTGGAGGGCCGCTGGTCGGCCTCGTATCCCCAGGCCTTGCGGGTGACGCCGAAGTCGACCCAGGTGTCGGGGAAGAGGTCGGCGCAGGCCTCGTTGACGGTCTGGAAGCCCATGTACTCGGCGAAGGACTCGTTCAGCCAGATGTCGTCCCACCAGCGCAGGGTGACGAGGTCGCCGAACCACATGTGGGCCATCTCGTGGGCGATGACCATGGCGCGGGTCTGCCGCTCGGTGACGGTGACGGCGGAGCGGAAGACGAACTCGTCGCGGAAGGTGACGAGGCCGGGGTTCTCCATGGCGCCGGCGTTGAACTCGGGGACGAAGGCCTGGTCGTAGGAGTCGAAGGGGTAGGGCTCCTCGAACTTCTCGTGGAAGCGGTCGTAGCAGGCCCTGGTGACGGCGAGGATCTCGTCGGCGTCGGCGTCGAGGTGGGCGGCGAGGGAGCGGCGGCAGTGGATGCCGAACGGGAGCCCGGCGTGCTCGGTGCGGACCGAGTGCCAGGGTCCGGCGGCGACGCAGACGAAGTAGGTGGAGAGCGGCGGGGTCGCGGCGGCCTTCCATCGTCCGTCGGGCTGCTGCTCGGTGATGCCGTTGGCGAGGACGGTCCAGCCTTCGGGTGCCTTGACGGACAGTTCGAAGACGGCCTTCAGGTCGGGCTGGTCGAAGCCGGCGAAGACGCGCTGGACGTCCTCCATGAAGAGCTGGGTGTAGACGTACGACTCGCCGTCGCTGGGGTCCGTGAACCGGTGCATGCCCTCGCCGGTACGGGAGTACCCCATGGTCGCGGCGATCCGCAGGACGTGCTCGCCCTCGCCGAGGTGCAGCGGGAGCCGGTTTCCCTGGAGGGTGGTGAGGTCGAGGGGCTCGTCGTCCAGGAGGGCGGAGTGCAGGGTTTCGGGCTTCAGCTCGACGAAGGTGTCCCCGGCGGTGCGGGCGGTGAACCTGATGAGGCTGGTGGACTCGAAGGTCTCGTCGCCGGTGGTGAGGTCGAGGTCCACGGTGTAGTGCTGGACATCGAGGAGCTGGGCACGGGTCTGCGCTTCGTCGCGCGTCAGTACGGACATGGCCCTATGCTGCCCGATGCTTTCCGGACCTGGCAGGGGTGGTGGGGCGGGACACCCCTGGTGAGGGCGGGAACGCCCTCCTTCGGGGGGCTCCTGCCGCCGCCTCCTGCCGGTCGCGTCCGGTCGGGCGCCCCGCCGGGCTCAGGCCAGTCCGGAGCCGTTCAGGTGGGCGAAGGCGGCGGTGATCCGCGGGCGGTCGTAGCCGGCCGGGCCCGCCGCGCCGCTGGACAGCAGGGTGTGGAGCAGGATCCGGGCCTTGGCGGGGTCGAGGGGGCCGGCCGGGATCAGTCCGTGGTGCAGCAGGTCGTACTCGGAGCCGGGGCCCCGGTAGGTGTGCGAGAGGGTCGTTCCGCCGCCGGTGCGGGAGGCGAGGACGACCGGGATGCGGCGGGCCAGCGCGGCAAGCGGCTCGACGAGCCGGGCGGGGGCGTGACCGGCGCCGAAGGCGGCGACGACGAGGCCCTGGAAGCGGTCGTCGACGGCTTCGAGGAGTTCGCCGCGGTCGCCCAGGGAGAGGGTCACCAGGGCCACCCGCACCTCGGGGTCGAGTGTCAGCGGGCAGACCGCGGCCGGGACGGCGGGCCGGAGCAGGATGCGGGGCTCGCCCTCGACGACGGTGCCGAGCGGCCCGGCGCCGGGTGAGGCGAAGGTGGCGACCGAGGTGGTGTGGGTCTTGCGGGCGAGCCGGGCGGCGTGGATCTCGTCGGCGAGGACGACGAGGACGCCGAGGTTCCGGCAGGCCGGGTCGCCGGCGACGGCGAGTGCGGCGGCCAGGTTGCCGGGGCCGTCGGCGCCGGGCAGGTCGGGGCGGCGCATGGCGCCGGTGACGGCGATCGGCTGCTCGGTGGTGCAGAGCAGGTCGAGGAGGAAGGCGGTCTCCTCCAGGGTGTCGGTGCCCTGGACGACGACCACGCCGGAGCCGGCGGCGACGGTGGCGCGGACCTCGGCGGCGAGCGCGGCGAGGTCCTCGTGGGTGAGGGTGGAGCTGGGGACGCGGCGGAAGTCGTTCAGGACGACGTCGTGGTCCCCGCCGAGTTCGGCGAGGACCTCCTGGCCGGTCATGCGGGCGGCGTCACCGCCGCGGGCGGAGATGGTCCCTCCGAGGGTGAAGACCGTGACGCGGGCCATCAGCGTGCTCCGTCCGCAATCGTCTCGTGGTGGCGGATGACCTCGGCGATGATGAAGTTCAGGAGTTTCTCCGCGAAGGCCGGGTCCAGTTTCGCGCTCCCGGCGAGTTCCCGCAGCCGGGCGATCTGGCGGGCCTCGCGGTCGGGGTCGGCGGGCGGCAGCTGGTGCCGGGCCTTGAGGACGCCGACCTGCTGGGTGCACTTGAAGCGCTCGGCGAGCATGTGCACGACCGCCGCGTCGATGTTGTCGATGCTTTCGCGCAGCCGGGTCAGTTCGGCCCGTGCGGATTCGTCGACCTGTCCTGAGGTGTCGGCCGACGGGGGCGGGGTGGGCTGGTGGGGGCCGGTGGAGTCACTCATGATCTGCGAGCTTAGACGGATCTCGGGAGGATCGTGGGCGGGTGTTCGGGATCCGGAACGCGGTTGCTCCAGCCTCCGTGCACGGACCGTCCCTGCTGTTCGCGGAAGCGGATGGGGGCGGTGCCGACCCGGCGGGTGAACAGCCGGGAGAAGTAGGCGGGGTCGTCGTATCCGACGCGGCGGGCGACGGCGGCGACGGGCAGCTCGGTGGCGGCGAGGAGTTCCTTGGCGCGGCCGAGGCGGACGGTGAGCAGGTAGTCCTTGGGGCTGCATCCGGCGGCGCGGCGGACGGCGGTGCGCAGTTCGGCGGCGGTCATGCCGTGCCGGGCGGCGTGCTCGGCGACGGAGAGCGGCTGGAAGGCGTCGCGGGCGAGGGCGGCGAGGACGGGGTCGCCGTCGGCGTTGGTGTCGGCGCGGGCCCGGCGCAGGGCGACGAGCAGCTCGTGGACGGCGGCGCCGGTCTCGACCTCGAGGAGGGGGTTGCCGGCGCGGGCGGCGCGGGCGATCCGGCCGATGGCCGTGCGGGCGGGGGCTGCGTCGGAGAGGGGGACGACGGGCCGGTCGGGTTCGATGTAGCCGAGTTCGGTGTACGTGGCGGTGGCGGGTCCGGAGAAGTCGACGAAGGCCTCGTCCCAACCGGTGCCGGGGTCGGCGCCGTAGTGGTGGGGGGTGCCGGGGGTCAGCCAGAGCAGGGCGGGGGCGGTGACGGTGGTGCGGCGCCCGTCGGCGCCCCGGTACCAGCCGCTGCCCGCGGAGACGACGACGGCCACGTGGTGGTCGAGCGTGCGGGGGCCGACGGTGGGCAGGGTGCCGTGCTGGAGTCCGACGCCGAGGCAGACGAGGCCGAGGCGGTGGTGGACGGGGCTGGGCGTGAAGTAGCGCATCCAGGTGTGGTACATGCGGCGGGGCCCTTCCCTGGCGTCCTAACGTCCAAACTGCAACGATCTTTGTCCATGGACCGGCTCACCGCCAGAGGGTGAGGGTGAGGCCATGAGCACGTTCGCTGTGGGTGACGAGGACTTTCTGCTCGACGGGCGGCCGGTGCGGCTCCTGTCGGGGGCGCTGCACTACTTCCGGGTGCACGAGGGGCAGTGGGAGCACCGGCTCGGGATGCTGCGCGCGATGGGCCTCAACTGCGTCGAGACGTACGTCCCCTGGAATCTGTACGCGCCGGAGCCGGGCCGGTACGGGGACGTGGAGGCGCTCGGCCGGTTCCTGGACGCGGTGGAGCGGGCCGGGATGTGGGCGATCGTGCGCCCGGGGCCGTACATCTGCGCCGAGTGGGAGAACGGCGGCCTGCCCCACTGGCTGACGGGGCCGCTCGGGCGCCGGGTGCGGACCCTCGATCCGGAGTTCCTGGCGCCGGTGGCGGACTGGTTCCGGCGGCTGCTTCCGCAGGTGGTGGAGCGGCAGGTCGACCGGGGCGGCCCGGTGCTGATGGTGCAGGTGGAGAACGAGTACGGGAGCTATGGCAGCGACCGGGCGTATCTGGAGTGGCTGGCGGGGCTGTTGCGGCGTTGTGGGGTGAGCGTTCCGCTGTTCACCTCGGACGGTCCCGAGGACCACATGCTGACGGGTGGTTCGGTGCCGGGGGTGCTGGCCACGGCGAACTTCGGTTCGGGGGCGCGGGAGGGCTTCGCGACGCTGCGGCGCCATCAGCCCTCGGGGCCTTTGATGTGCATGGAGTTCTGGTGCGGCTGGTTCGACCACTGGGGCACGGAGCACGCGGTGCGGGACGCGGAGGACGCGGCCCGGGCGCTGCGGGAGATCCTGGAGTGCGGGGCCTCGGTCAATGTGTACATGGCGCACGGGGGCACGAACTTCGGGGGCTGGGCGGGTGCGAACCGGGCCGGTGAGCTGCACGACGGGCCGCTGCGGGCGACGGTGACCTCGTACGACTACGACGCTCCGGTGGACGAGGCGGGGCGGCCGACGGAGAAGTTCCGGCTCTTCCGAGAGGTGTTCGCGGAGTACGCGGAGGGGCCGCTGCCGGAGCCGCCGGAGGCCCCGGCGCGGCTCGCGGCTCCGGTGCGGGGCGGCTTCGACGGCTGGGCGCCGCTGGAGACGGTCCTGGAGGTGCTCGGGGACGAGGAGGCGGCTGGTCCGGTGCCGCCGACCTTCGAGGAGCTCGGCGTGGACCGGGGCCTGGTCCGCTACCGGGTGGCGGTGCCGGGTCCCCGGCAGCCGTATCCGCTGGGTGTGACGGGGCTGCGGGACCGGGCGGTGGTGTACGTCGACGGGGTCCTGGCGGGGGTGCTCGACACGGCGGAGGGGGAGGATCCCGTGCTCGCCGTCCCGGTGGCGGGTCCGGCGGTGGTGGATCTGTGGGTGGAGTCGCTCGGGCGGGTCAACTACGGGCCGCGGCAGGCGGAGCCGAAGGGGATCACCGGCGGGGTCCGGCACGAGCGGCAGTATCTGCACGGGGTGCGGGCGCGGGGCCTGCGCCTGGACGCCTTCGAGGCGGCGGCGGTGGGCAGGGTGCCGTTCGGCGCGGGGACGGAGGGGATCGGCCCGGGCCTGTACCGGGGCGTCCTGGAGGTCGCGGGTGCCGGGGACGCGATGCTGCGGCTGCCGGGCGCGACCCGGGGCTTCGTGTGGGTGAACGGTTTCTGTCTCGGCCGGTACTGGACGGCCGGCCCGCAGGACGCGCTGTTCGTGCCGGGTCCGGTGCTCCGGGAGGGCGCGAACGAGGTGTGGGTGCTGGAGCTGGAGGGGGAAGGGAGGCCGGGCGTCGAGCTCGGTGTCCTCTGAGCCCGCGCGCCGGACGGCGATCGGGCATGGCGGTGCCCCGGAGCCGAGGCCGCTCCGGGGCACCCGTACGGGAAGTGCTCTACAGCGTGGCCGCGGCGGACTTGATCGCGGCGGCGAAGGTCGAGACCTCCGTGTAGACACCGGGGTAGCCGGCGCGGGCGCAGCCCTCGCCCCAGCTCACGATGCCGACCTGGGTCCACGCTCCGGCGTTGTCCTTGCGGAACATGGGGCCGCCGGAGTCACCCTGGCAGGTGTCGACCCCGCCCTGGCTGTAGCCGGCGCAGATCTCCTCGCTCGGGACGAGGTCGCTGCCGTAGGAGTTCTGGCAGGAGGCGTCCGAGACGAACGGCACGTTCGCCTTGAGCATGTAGCGCTGCTGGCCCCCGCCCTCACGGGCGGCGCCCCAGCCGGCGATCGTGAAGGTGCCGCTGTTGTACGCGGTGGTCTCGGCGATCTTCAGGGTGGGCAGCGAGTTGATCGGGCTGGCGAGCTTGATCAGCGCCCAGTCCTTGCCCTTGCCGTTGTAGCCGGGGGCCTGGAGGACCTTGGTGGACTTGACCTTGATGGCGCTGCTGCTCTGCAGGTCCACGACTCCGGCGGTGGCGGTGATGCTGGTGTTGTTGCCGGAGCCGCTCACACAGTGGGCCGCGGTGAGGACGACCTGCGGGGTGATCAGCGAGCCGCCGCAGCCCATGGAGAGCCGGACCATCCAGGGGAACTCTCCCTGGGCGGCGCGGGTGCCGCCGACGACGGGGGCGGGGGCGGCGGAGGCCGAGGTGGTGGGCTGGAGGCTGACGGCCGCCAGGACGACGGCGCCGGCGGCGGCCAGCTTCTGGAGTGCGCGGACCATGCGGTTCTGCTTCACGTGTCTGCCTTCTCTCATGGGGGGTTGCCTCGACAGGGCATGACATGCGCCCGTCAAGTCATGTCCGGAGTATGGACAACGCTCAACTGCCCCCACAAGGAAGCCTTTTCGGCCATACCCGACGACGGGACCGTACAGTGGGCGGGAAGGGGGATCCGGTATGCCACACGGACACGAGGGCGACCGCGTCGCCCACGGCTTCCCGCACCGGGCGGCGGTCGGAGCCTCGCTCACGGCGCTCTACCGGCGCCTCTCCCCCGACGGCGTGCACCGCTACCCGGCGAGCGTGCCGCCCTCCGACGTCGCCCTCGACGACCACGAGGACCTCCACCTCGGCACCCAGCGGGTGGCCCGCGCCCTCGTCCGCCACCTGCGGCTCCCCGAGGCGCGCATGGTGGTGGGCTTCCGCCCGATGGAGTACGCCGCGGCCGTCGAACTCACGGCGGGACCCGAGTACTTCGTGGAGCTCAACGACCGGTTCAGGACCCGCCGCCGGGACATCGGCGCGGCCCTCGCCCACGAGATCACCCATGTCCTGCTGCACCGGCTCGGCCTCGGCTTCCCCGGCACCGCCGAGAACGAGATCCTCACCGACGTCGTCACCACCTACCTGGGCGCGGGCTGGCTGCTGCTCGACGCCTTCCGGCAGGACGGCGTGGAGAGCCAGAAACTGGGCTATCTGACCCCCGAGGAGTTCGGCTACGTCCTCGCCAAACGGGCCGAGGTGTTCGGCGAGGACCCGTCACCGTGGTTCACCAGCGCCGTGGCCTACGAGGCATGGGTACGGGGCCGGGCCGAGGCCGGCCGGGAGCGGACGGCGCCACCGCTCGCCGGGGCGGGCTGGGCCGAGCGCCGGCGGTACGGCTGGGAGCGGCGCCGGGGCCGGGCCGGCGAGGGCGCCCCGTACGTCTTCGGGGGCGGAGCGCCCGCGACCGGTGTCTCGTTCCTCTGCCCGGTCTGCCGGCAGCGCCTGCGGGTCCCGGCGGGGCGCGCGCTGCGGGCCCGCTGCGGGGTGTGCCGCACCGTCCTGGAGTGCGACGCCTAGAGGGCGCCGGGGACCGGGGGCGGGAATCCGATTTGCGCCAGGACCGGACGGCGGGTCAGGGTCGGCGCATGAGCACGCTGTTCGACGCCATCCGTGACGGGGACGAGGACGGGGCCGTACAGGCCCTGCGGGACGGGGCCTACCCCGAGGACCGGGAGGACGGAGAGACCGCTCTGTATCGGGCGGCCGTCGGCAACGAGGCCGGAATCGTACGGGTGTTGCTGGCCGCCGGGGCCGACCCGGGCCTGGGCAGCGGCGAGGACGGCGACGATCTGCCCCTGTGCGGAGCTGCCGTCGGCGGGCACACCGAGGTCGCACGGGCGCTGCTCGCGGCGGGCGCGTGGGCGGACCAGGAGGAGGCGTACGGCTTCACCGCCCTCGCCTGGGCCCTGCGGCTCGGACACGCCGGCACGGCCCGGGTGCTCCTGGAGTACGGGGCCGACCCCGACCGGCGCGGACCCGACGGGATCCTGCCCCTGGTGGCCGCCGCCCGGCGCGGCTCCACCGGCTCCGTCCGGGCACTCCTCGACCACGGGGCGACGGCGCGGGAGGCCGGACTGCGGGAGGCGCGGCGCTGGATCGGCGTCGACATGGCGGCCGAGCTGCGGCGAGGGCTCGTCGCGGGGAACGAGGGCGGGCAGACGTACGAGGCGGTGGTCCGCCGGGTCCGGGAGGACGGCGGGGTGACGGTCGTCGTCGAACTGCTGCGGGAGGACGGCGCCCCCGGGCGCGGCGACGACCGCCAGACCGGGCACGCGGCGATCGCCACCCTCCTGGAGGCGGCGCTCGGTCTCCGCACCTCGCACGAGGAGCTGGCGGCGCGGGCCCTGCGCTGCGGCGATCCGGAACTCGACGACTGGACGACGGCGGTGGCCGAACTGGCCGGCCGGGCCGACGAGGAGACCTTCGTGGCGGCGACCGCGTGGTGCGCCTACCGCGATCCGCTGCGCCGGGCCCTCGGCGCGAGGGTGCTCGGCTCCCTGCCCGGCTTCGCCCCGAGCGCGGTCCCGGTGCTGCGGCGGCTGGCGGCGGAGGTCGCACCGTCGGCGCGGGAGCCGGTGCTCTCGGTGGTGTGGGCCCTCGGCGAGTGCGCGGACCCGGCGGCCGTGCCCGAACTCCTCGCGGCGGCCGGGCACCCGGACGCGGCGGTGCGGCGGGCGGTCGCGGGCGCCCTGGCCGGGATCGTGCCGGCCGGGCACACGGAGGCGCTCGGGGTGCTGCTCGCGCTGAGCCGGGACGGTGACGCGCGGGTACGGGACTGGGCGACGCTCGCCCTCGCCGAACTGCCCGACGACACCCCTCTCGTACGGGAGGGGCTCGCCGAGCGGCTCGGCGACACCGATCCGGAGACGGCGGCGGAGGCGGCGCGCGGGCTGGCGATCCGGCAGGACCCGCGCGCCGTCGACGCGCTGGCGTCGGCCCTCGCGGACGGCGACCCGGACGGCGCGGCGCGGGAGACGGCGCTGGCCGCCCTGGAGTACGTCCACGACGCGCGGGTCAGGACCCGTCTGGAGTGGACCACCCCGCGCCGCGCCTGAAGGGCCCTTCCGGACGGGCCCTTGAGGGGCTCAGCAGCCGTGGTCGATCAGGTCGAAGGTCGCGTAGTGGTCGGCGGTGTAGTAGTCCTCCTGCGCCGAGTCGCCGGTCACGACGCGGCGGGCGCCGCGGGTGGAGGACCCCGGGGTCACGACCGTGTACTCGTGGTAGTAGCCGAGGGAGTGGGAGGGCAGGATCCGCTCCCGGTTCTGGAAGACGGCGCCGTCCTGGCTGTACGGGAAGGGGCCGCCCGCGTCGATCAGACGCAGGGTGGTGTGCGCCTGGCTGGGGAGGTCGGAGAGGCAGATGTCCCCGACGGCGGCGGTCGCCGCGGCGGAGGCCACGACGGCGGCGGGCGCGGGGGCCGGTGCGGCGGTGGCGGGGGCACCGAGGAGGAGGGAGGAGAGGAGGGCGGTGGCGACACCGCCGGCGAGGGTGAATCGAGGGGGGATGCGCATGACTGGGATGATGACGCGCGTAGAAACCACTCGGAAGGCCGACAGCCTTCAATTCTCCGGACGTTAACCGCTTGCCCGCGAACGTGGGGATCCCGTGTGCACGGCGCCGCAGGGGCTTTTTCGGACCCCGGCGGCGCCCGCTTCCCGACCGGGGGCGACCGACCACCGGCGCGCCGCGGCCAAGCGCCGCACGGAACAGCGGCCCGCTCAGGCCCCGTACACCGGGTGCGGCGGTTCCGCGTCCGCGAGGAGCCGTCGGGCCGTCTCCCCCGCCTCCGAGGGCGTCCGCCGCCCGCCCTTGTCCGCCGTCGGGCCCGGCCGCCAGCCCTCCATGACGGTCAGCCGGCCGCCCTCGGCCTCGAAGACCCTGCCGGTCACGCCCTCCGAGGCGGCCGAGCCCAGCCACACCACCAGCGGCGACACGTCCTCGGGCAGGGCGTCGAGCCCTCCGAAGACCTGCTCGGTCATCCGGGTCCTGGCCGCCGGTGCGATCGCGTTGACCTGGACCCCGTACCGGGCGAGTTCCTCGGCGGCGACGAGGGTGAGGCCGACGATCGCGGCCTTGGCCGCCGCGTAGTTGCCCTGCCCGACGCTGCCGAGGAGCCCGGCGCCCGAGGTGGTGTGGACGACGCGTGCCACCGGCGTGCGCCCGGCCTTCGCCTCGGTCCGCCAGTGCGCGGCGGCGTACCGCAGGGGCAGGAAGTGGCCCTTGCCGTGGACCCGCATGACCGCGTCCCAGTCCTTCTCGTCGAGGTTCACGAGCATCCGGTCGCGCAGGAAGCCCGCGTTGCTGACGAGGGTGTCGAGCCGGCCGTAGGCGTCGAGGGCGGTCGCGACCAGCGAGGAAGCGCCCTCGGTGCTCGCGATGTCACCGCCGTGGGCGAGGGCCTCGCCGCCCGCGGCCCTGATCTCCTCGACGACCGCGGCCGCCGGGCTGTCGGGCCCGGGCCGCCCGTCGAGGCCGACGCCGAGGTCGTTGACGACGACCCGGGCCCCCTCGGCGGCGAAGGCGAGCGCGTGCGCCCGGCCTAGTCCGCGGCCCGCTCCCGTCACGATCACGACGCGACCCTCGCAGATTCCCATGTCAGCTCTCCTTGTCGGCGGTGGTGACGGTGGCGGTCGGGCCGTCGGCGTTCACGGCGTCGGCGTTCGCGGCGTTCACGGTCGCGGCGTCGGCGTTCGCGCCGTTGACGGTCGCGGCGTCGAGGAAGGCGGGGCGCTCCCCGCCGCCGTGCACGAGCAGCGAGGCTCCCGAGACATAGGCCGCCCGGGCGGAGGCGAGGAAGACGGCCGCCTCCCCGATCTCGTCCGGTGCGGCGAGCCGGCCCAGCGGTACGGTCCGGCCGACGGCGGCGATCCCGGCCGCGTCGCCGTAGTGGAGGTGGGACAGTTCGGTCTCCACCATGCCGAGGACGAGGGTGTTGACCCTCACCTCGGGGGCCCATTCGACGGCCATCGAGCGGGCGAGGTTCTCCAGGCCGGCCTTGGCCGCGCCGTAGGCGGCCGTGCCGGGGGACGGCCGGGTGCCGCTGACGCTGCCGATCATGACGACCGTGCCGCGCGCGGCCCGGAGCAGCGGGTGGGCGGCGAGGCTGACGGTGAGCGGGGCGGTGAGGTTGAGCGCGAGTACCCGCGCGTGGCGCTCGATCCCGCCCTCCTCGTCGCCCAGGAGGCGGTACGGCGTGCCGCCCGCGTTGTTGACGAGGGCGTCGAGTCGTCCGTACCGCTCGGCGAAGTCCTGGAAGAACTCCCGTACGGCGGTGGGTTCCCGCAGGTCGAGGGGGTGGAACTCGGCGGTGCGGCCCGCCGCCTCGACCGGTGTGTCCGGGGGTCTGCGGGCGCAGACGGCGACCCGGGCGCCGGCCCGCAGAAAGGCGCGTGCGATGCCGGCGCCGACACCGCGGGTTCCGCCGGTGACGAGCACGACCCTCCCGTCCAGCTCCATGGGCTGCTACCTTCCCCCTCAAGAGGTACCTAACAAACGTTTGGTGGAAAGGTAGCTGATCCGCTCATGGGTGTCTGCACCTCCCGCCCCACCGCGGGCGTGGCTCTGGTCACCGTCGACTTCCCACCCGTCAACGCCCTTCCCGTCAAGGGCTGGTACGCGCTCGCCGACGCCGTCCGCGCGGCGGGCCGCGACCCCGGGATCCGCTGTGTCGTCCTCACCGCCGAGGGCCGCGGCTTCAACGCGGGCGTCGACATCAAGGAGTTGCAGCGCGACCCCGGGCACACCTCCCTGATCGGCGCCAACAGCGGCTGCGCCGAGGCCTTCGCCGCGGTGTACGAGTGCGAGGTGCCGGTCGTCGCCGCGGTCGCCGGGCACTGCCTGGGCGGCGGCATCGGCCTCGTCGGCAACGCCGACGCGATCGTCGCCGCGGAGGACGCCGTCTTCGGACTCCCCGAGCTGGACCGCGGCGCGCTCGGCGCCGCCACCCATCTCGCCCGGCTCGTGCCCCAGCACCTGATGCGGACGCTCTACTACACCTCGCGGACCGCGACCGCCGCCGAACTCCACGCCCACGGCTCGGTGTGGGCGGTGGTCCCGCGCGCCGGGCTGCTCGACGCGACCCTCGGTCTGGCCGGGGAGATCGCCGCCAAGGACGGCAGCCTCCTCCGCCTCGCCAAGGCCGCCCTCAACGGCATCGACCCCGTGGACGTCCGGCGCAGCTACCGCTTCGAGCAGGGCTTCACCTTCGAGGCCGGTCTCAGCGGGGTCGCCGACCGGGTCCGGGACACCTTCGGAAAGGAGAACTCGCCGTGACCGACAAGACCATGACCCCCGAGGACGTCGTGGGCAGGCTCCGCTCCGGCATGACGATCGGCATCGGCGGCTGGGGCTCGCGGCGCAAGCCGATGGCCCTGGTCAGAGCGCTGCTCCGGTCCGAGATCAGCGATCTCACGGTGATCTCCTACGGCGGCCCCGACGTCGGCCTGCTCGCCGCCGCCGGCCGCATCCGGCGGCTCGTCGCCCCCTTCACGACCCTGGACTCCATCCCCCTCGAACCCCACTTCCGGGCGGCTCGCGAACGCGGCGCCCTCGCACTCACCGAGCTCGACGAGGCGATGTTCATGTGGGGCCTGCACGCCGCCGCCAACCGGCTGCCCTTCCTGCCGGTGCGGGCCGGCCTCGGCTCCGACGTGATGCGGGTCAACCCGGGCCTGCGGACCGTCACCTCCCCCTACGAGGACGGCGAGGAGTTCGTCGCCGTGCCCGCCCTGCGCATGGACGCCGCCCTCGTCCACCTCAACCGCGCCGACCGGCTCGGCAACGGCCAGTACCTCGGCCCCGACCCGTACTTCGACGACCTGTTCTGCGAGGCGGCCGACACGGCGTACCTCTCCTGCGAGCGGGTCGTCGACCGCTTCGGTCCCGACACCGTGCCCCAGACCCTCCTCGTCAGCCGCCACAGCGTCACCGGCGTCGTCGAGACCCCGAACGGGGCCCACTTCACCTCCTGCGTCCCCGACCACGACCGCGACGAGCCGTTCCAGAAGCTCTACGCCACCACCCCCTGGCCCGAGTTCGCCGAGCGCTTCCTGTCGGGCAGGAGCGAGGACGACTACCAGACGGCCGTCCAGACCTGGCACAAGGAGCAGCGGACGTGACGACGGAAGCGAAGACAGCGGTGACCAGCCGGGCCGAGTACTGCGTGATCGCCTGCGCCGAGGCCTGGCGCGACAACGGCGAGGTGCTCGCCAGCCCCATGGGCCTGATCCCCTCGTTCGGCGCCCGCCTGGCCAAACGCACCTTCTCCCCCGACCTCCTCCTCACCGACGGCGAGGCCCTGCTCGTCGGCCTCGACGGAGAGCCCGAGGGCTGGCTGCCCTACCGCAGGCACCTCGCCATGGTCACCGGCGGCCGACGGCACGTGATGATGGGCGCCAGCCAGATCGACCGGTACGGCAACCAGAACATCTCCTGCATCGGTGACTGGGAGCGGCCCACCCGCCAGCTCCTCGGCGTCCGCGGGGCGCCCGTCAACACCCTCAACAACCCAGTGAGTTACTGGATCCCCAAGCACTCGACCCGGGTCTTCGTCGAGCGTGTCGACATGATCAGCGGCGTCGGCTACGACCATGCCGTCGGCCCGTACCACCGCCTCCCCCGGGTCGTCACCGACCTCGCCGTCCTCGACTTCGAGACACCCGGCCACACGATGCGGCTCGCCTCGGTCCACCCGGGCGTCACCGTCGACGAGGTCCGCGCGGCCACCGGCTTCGACCTGGTGACCGGCGACGACGTGCCGTACACCCGCGAACCCACCGCCGAGGAGCTCCGGCTGATCCGCGAGGTCGTCGACCCGCGCGGACTGCGGGACCGCGAGGTCGCGCCCCGATGAGGACCCCGCTCACCGAGCTGACCGGGGTCCGCCACCCGATCGTGCAGACCGGCATGGGCTGGGTCTCCGGCCCCCGGCTCGTCTCCGCCACCGCGAACGCGGGCGCGCTCGGGATCCTCGCCTCCGCCACGATGACCGCGGCCGAACTGCGCGCCGCCGTCCGCGAGGTGAGGTCCCGCACCGACCGGCCCTTCGGGGTGAACCTGCGCGCCGACGCCGGAGACGCCCGCGAACGCGTCCGGATCATCGTCGACGAGGGCGTACGGGTCGCCTCCTTCGCCCTCGCCCCCTCCCGTGAGCTGATCGCCGAGCTCAAGGACGCCGGGGTCGTCGTGATCCCCTCCGTCGGCGCCCGGCGGCACGCCGAGAAGGTCGCCGCCTGGGGCGCGGACGCCGTGCTCGTCCAGGGCGGGGAGGGCGGCGGCCACACCGGCGAGGTCGCGACCGGCGTCCTGCTGCCGCAGGTGGTGGACGCCGTGGACATCCCGGTGATCGCGGCCGGCGGCTTCCACGACGGACGGGGCCTGGTCGCCGCCCTCGCCCACGGGGCGGCGGGCATCGCCATGGGCACCCGCTTCCTGCTCACCTCCGACTCCACGGTGCCGGACGCGGTCAAGGCCCGCTATCTGGCCGCCGGCGTCAAGGACGTCACCGTCACCACCGCGGTCGACGGGCTGCCGCACCGGATGCTCCGTACCGAGTTCGTCTCCTCGCTCGAACGGGCGGGCCGGGTACGGGGGCTGGCGCAGGCGGTACGGCGGGCGGCCGGCTTCCGGAAGCTCTCCGGGCTCTCCTGGCCCGCCATGGTCCGCGACGGCCTGGCCATGCGCCACGGCAAGGACCTGTCCTGGAGCCAGGTGCTGCTCGCCGCGAACACCCCGATGCTCCTGCGGGCCTCGATGGTCGAGGGCCGCACCGACCTGGGCGTCATGGCCTCCGGCCAGGTCGCCGGGGTGATCGAGGACCTCCCCAGCTGCGCGGAACTCGTCACCCGGATCATGTCCGAGGCCGCGCAGGTGCTCCGCACGCTTCCGCCCCCGGACGCGTGACCCCCGCCCCGACCCTCACCCCCCCCTGAGCCGCAAAGGAGTCCGGCCGTGCACCTGTCCCGACGCGCTCTGCTCACCGCCACCGGCACCACCGCCCTGCTCACCGCCCTGCCCACGGAGGCGAACGCCCGCCCCCGGTCCCCGCAGGCGTCCCCGATCCGGCAGATCCCGCTCCAGGGCGCCGTCAACGTCCGCGACCTCGGCGGATACCCCACGTACGACGGGAGCCGGGTCCGGTACGGCCTCGCCTACCGGGGCGACCACCTCGCCAGGCTCACCGACGCCGACCTGACCACCCTCGCCGGGCTCGGCCTCGGCACCGTGGTCGACCTGCGGATCCCCCTGGAGGTCGGATACGACGGAGCCGACCGGCTTCCGGCCGGCGTCCTCCCGCTCCCCCGGCCCGTCACCGACAACGGCCTCTTCGGACAGCTGCTCACCGCGATCGGCTCACGCGACCCGGTGCGCCAGGAGGAGATGCTCGGCGGCGGCCGGGCCGCCGCCTTCATGCGCGAGGTGTACCGCACCTTCGTCACCGACCCCGCGAACCGGGCCGCCCTCGCGGCGACCCTGCGGGACCTGGCCGACCCCCGCCGGGGGCCGCTGCTCCTGCACTGCACCTCGGGCAAGGACCGCACCGGCTGGACCGGCTGGCTCCTGCTCACCCTGCTCGGCGTGCCCGACACCCTCGCCCGCGCCGACTACCTGGCCTCCAACACCTTCCGTGCCGCGTACGACGCCCGGGTGCGGGAGGGATTGAAACAGGCCGGGCTCATGGAGAACCCGGCCCTGATCATCCCGCTCCAGGAGGTGCGGGCGGAGTACCTCGACACCGCCCTGGAGCAGGTGCGCTCCTCGTACGGGAGCGTGTTCCGCTACGTGTCGGTCGGCCTCGGCCTGGAGTTCCGCGAGCTGCTGGCGCTTCGCGAACGGCTGGTGCCCGCGGCCTGACGCCCGGTGCGGCCGGCACCGGCTCCGGCGCCGGCGCCCGCGGCGGCAGCGCGGCCGCCGCCCGTGCCCGATCCGGCGCTCCGGCCACCGCCGGACGCGCGGCCCGAGCCGCCGGCGGAACCGGCGGTGCGGCCCGCGGAGCCCGACGTACGGCCCGAGGAGCCCGCGGCGCGGCCCGAGGCCGTACCCGCGGCTCCGGAACGGCCCGAGCCCGAGCCCGTGCCGGTGGCGCCACCGGCCCCGGCCGGACGGCGGCGACGGCCGGAGGAACGGCCACCGCCGGCACCGGAGCCGGCCGCCTTGCGCGGCTGCGTCGGCTGCGGGGCCTCGACGACGATCGGGACGCCCGAGGGCTCCTTCGCGCCGGTCAGCTCCGCCAGCTCCTCGTCGCTGGACTTGATCTGCGCCGTGCGGGGGCTGATGCCCGCGTGCGACATCAGACGGCCCATGTCGCGCTTCTGCTCGGGCAGCACCAGGGTGAAGACGCTGCCGGACTCACCGGCGCGGGCGGTGCGGCCGCCGCGGTGCAGGTAGTCCTTGTGGTCCATCGGCGGGTCGACGTTGACGACCATGTCGAGGTCGTCGACGTGGATGCCCCGGGCGGCCACGTTCGTGGCGACGAGCGCGGTGACCTGACCGCTCTTGAACTGGTCCAGGGTCCGGTTGCGCTGCGGCTGCGAGCGGCCGCCGTGCAGGCCGGAGGCCCGTACACCGTTGGCGAGGAGCCGCTTGACCAGCCGGTCCACGGACCGCTTGGTGTCCAGGAAGAGGATCGTGCGGCCGTCGCGGGCCGCGATCTTCAGCGTGACGGCCTTCTTGTCGGTCTCGTCCATCACGTACAGGACGTGGTGCTCCATCGTCGTGACCGCGCCGGCCGACGGGTCGACGGAGTGGACGACCGGGTCGTCGAGGAACATCTTGACCAGCCGGTCGACGTTCCGGTCGAGGGTGGCCGAGAACAGCAGGCGCTGCCCGCCCGGCTCGACCTGCTTCAGCAGCTTGGTGACCTGCGGCAGGAAGCCCATGTCGGCCATCTGGTCGGCCTCGTCGAGGACGGTGACGGAGACCTGGTCGAGGCGGCAGTCGCCCCGGTCGATGAGGTCGTGCAGCCGGCCCGGCGTGGCGATGAGGATCTCGGCGCCGCGCCGCAGCGCGGAGGACTGCCGGCTGATCGACATACCGCCGACGACCGTGGTGATCCGCAGCCGCAGCGCGGAGGCGTACGGGGTGAGCGCGTCGGTCACCTGCTGGGCGAGCTCGCGCGTGGGCACCAGGACGAGCGCGAGGGGCGCGCCCGGCTCGGCGCGGCGGCCGGCCGAGCGGGCGAGGATCGCGAGTCCGAAGGCGAGGGTCTTGCCGGAGCCGGTACGCCCCCGGCCGAGCACGTCACGGCCGGCCAGCGAGTTCGGAAGGGTCGCGGCCTGGATCGGGAACGGCTCCGTGACGCCCTGCTCACCCAGGGTCCGCAGCAGGCCCTCGGGCATGTCGAGGTCGGCGAAGGAGTCCACCGCGGGAAGCGCGGGCGTCACCGTCTCCGGCGGCGTGAACTCGCTCGGCGGCGGCGGCGCGGTGGGACGGCGGCCGCCGCGGGAGTTCTTCGGCTGTGACGTGGACTTCGCCTGGGCGGTGCGGGGGCTGCGCTTGTGGGGGCGTTCGGAGCGGGTCATGCGTGCCTTTCTGGCCGGTGCTCGCGGCACAGCGGGGGCCCGCACCTGCACGGTGCGGGCCCCGGCTGCTCTACCCGGAACACGCGATACGGGCCCCGGCTGTTTTCCCGGAACGCGTGATACGAGCCCCGGATGTCTCTACCGGAACAATAGTGCGCCTCGGGACCTTCCCGCCCCGCACGACCGATGCCCGGACGGATCAGACCAGCCCAGCGGCCTGCGACGTGGGCGACCTCACAGCCCGCGGGTGATCGTCACGGCCGCCGGACACCACTCCGCGCGGCTCACGGCCGCTCGGTGAGCGTCACAGCCGCTCGATGATCGTCACGTTCGCCTGGCCGCCGCCCTCGCACATGGTCTGGAGGCCGTAGCGGCCGCCCGTGCGTTCCAGTTCGTGGAGGAGGGTGGTCATCAGCTTCGCGCCGGTCGCGCCGAGCGGGTGGCCCAGGGCGATCGCGCCGCCGTTGACGTTGACCCGGGAGGGGTCGGCGCCGGTCTCCTTGAGCCAGGCGAGGACGACGGGCGCGAAGGCCTCGTTGATCTCGACGAGGTCGATGTCGTCGATGGTCAGGCCGGTCTTCTTGAGCGCGTGGGCGGTCGCGGGTATCGGCGCGGAGAGCATCCGGATCGGGTCCTCGCCGCGGGCGGAGAGGTGGTGGATCCGGGCCCTGGGGGTGAGCCCGTGCTCCCGTACGGCCCGCTCGCTCGCCAGGAGCAGGACCGCCGCCCCGTCGGAGACCTGGGAGGAGCAGGCGGCGGTGATGGTGCCGCCCTCGACGACCGGCGCGAGCCCGGCCATCTTCTCCGCGCTGGTGTCGCGGCGCGGACCCTCGTCGACGCGGACCTCCCCGTACGCCACGGTCTCCCGTCCGAAGCGGCCCTCGTCGATCGCCCGCAGTGCCCGCCGGTGCGAGCGGAGGGCGAATTCCTCCTGGTCGGCGCGGGTGATCCGCCATTTCTCCGCGATCAGCTCGGCGCCGTGGAACTGGTTGACCGGGGCGTCGCCGTAGCGGGCGCGCCAGCCCTCGCTGCCGTGGAAGGGCCCGCCGGTGAGGCCGAGGGGTTCGGCGGCCTGCCGGGAGGCGAAGGCGATGGGGATCATCGACATGTTCTGCACACCACCGGCGACGACCAGGTCCTGGGTGCCGGACATGACGCCCTGGGCGGCGAAGTGCACGGCCTGCTGGGAGGAGCCGCACTGCCGGTCCACGGTCACCCCGGGGACCTCTTCGGGGAGGCCCGCGGCGAGCCATGCCGTGCGGGCGATGTCGCCGGCCTGCGGGCCGACGGTGTCCAGGCAGCCGAGGACGACGTCGTCGACGGCGGCCGGGTCGATCCCGGAGCGGGCGACGAGGGCCTTCAGCACATGGGCGCCGAGGTCCGCCGGGTGGACGGACGAGAGTCCGCCCTTCCGGCGCCCCACGGGCGTGCGGACCGCTTCGACGATGTAGGCCTCGGGCATGGCGGCGACTCCTTCTGGTGTCTTCCTAGGGGCGTACGGCGATTCCGTCCAGGACCATGGACAGGTACTGGCGGGCGATCTCCTCGGGACTGTGCAGGCCGCCCGGCCGGTACCAGGACGCGGCGACCCAGACGGTGTCGCGGACGAACCGGTAGGTGAGGCGGACGTCGAGGTCGGCGCGGAAGACCCCGGCCGCGACTCCGCGCTCCAGGGTGCCGAGCCAGGCCTTCTCGAACCTGCGCTGCGAGTCGGCGAGGTAGTGGAAGCGGGGCTGGTCGGTGAGGTGCCGGGATTCCTTCTGGTAGATGGCGACGGCGGCGCGGTGCCGGTCGATCTCGCGGAAGGACTCGGTGACGAGGGCCTCGATGGTCTCGCGGGGCCCGAGTCCGGCGTCGAGGACGGCGTCGTACCCCTCCCACAGCTCGCCGAGGAAGGTGGAGAGGATCTCGTCGAGCATCGACTCCTTGGAGTCGAAGTGGTAGTAGAGGCTGCCGGCGAGCATTCCGGCGGCGTCCGCGATCTTGCGGACGGTGGTGGCGTTGTACCCCTGGGCGGCGAACACCTCGGCCGCCGTGTCGAGGAGCTCGCGGCGCCGCTCGGGCCCGCCGCTCACCGGGGTCTTCTTCTTGCTGGAGCTCTGGGGAGTGTTCGGCACGCGTCCATTCTGGTCCTACGCGTGCTGGCTGCTGACGGAGACCGTCTCACCGGTCATGTAGGAGGAGTAGTCGCCGGCGAGGAAGACGATGACGTTGGCGATCTCCCAGGGCTCGGCGTACCGGCCGAAGGCCTCGCGGGCGGTGAGTTCGCCGAGGAGTTCGGTGGTGGTGACCTTGGCCAGGTGGGGGTGCATGGCGAGGGACGGGGAGACCGCGTTGACGCGGACGCCGTACGCGGCGGCCTCGACGGCCGCGCAGCGGGTGAGGGCCATGACCCCGGCCTTGGCGGCGGCGTAGTGGGCCTGTCCGGCCTGGGCGCGCCAGCCGACGACGGAGGCGTTGTTGACGACGACGCCGCCGGTGCCGGAGTCGCGGAAGCGGCGCAGGGCGGCGCGGGTGCAGCGGAAGGTGCCGCCGAGGGTGACGTCGAGGACCCGGTTCCACTGTTCGTCGGTCATGTCGGCGAGGTCGGCGGTGCCGCCGAGGCCGGCGTTGTTGACGAGGACGTCGAGGCGGCCGTGGAGCCGTTCGGCGGTGTCGTACAGCGCCTGGACCTGGCTCTCGTCGGTGACGTCGCAGGGCTGGGAGGCGACGGAGTCGGCGCCGAACTCGGCGGCGAGCGCGGTCTCGGTCTCCTTGAGGCGCCGGGTGTGGGCGTCGCTGAGGAGGACGCGGGCGCCCTCCTCCAGGAAGCGGCGGGCGGTGGCGCCGCCGATGCCGGCTCCGGCGGCGGCGGTGATCACGGCGGTCCGCCCGAGGAGGAGTCCGTGGCCCGGCACGTAGGGGGGCGGGGACGGAGGCGGTGTCACGGTCGCGGCTCCTTCGGGAGGCCGAGCAGCCGCTCGGCGATGATGTTCCGCTGGATCTCGCTGGACCCGGCGTAGACGGTGTCGGCGCGGGAGAAGAGGAACAGCCGCTGCCAGTCGTCGAGCTCGTACGGGGCGGCGGCGGCGAGCGTGGCCGCGGGGCCGCACACCTCCAGGGCGAGTTCGCCGAGGTCGCGGTGCCAGTGGGACCAGTACAGCTTGGCTGCGGAGGGGTCGGTGCCGCGCAGGGCGCCCGCGCGCAGGGCCTGGAGGCCGGCCCAGGCGCGGGTGAGGCGGTCGCGGATGTCGGGGTCGGCGGCGGCGCCGTTGCGGCGGGCGAGGGCGACGAGGGCGTCGAGTTCGCGGCGGAAGCCGACCTGCTGGCCGAGGGTGGAGACGCCGCGTTCGTGGCCGAGGGTGGCCATGGCGATCCGCCAGCCGTCGCCGGGGGCGCCGACGACGTTCGCCGCGTCGGTGCGGGCGCCGTCGAAGAACACCTCGTTGAACTCGCTGGTGCCGGTGAGCTGGACGATGGGACGGATGTCCACACCGGGCCCGTCGAGGGGGACGAGGAGGTAGGAGAGTCCGGCGTGGCGCCGGGAGCCCGGTTCCGTCCTGGCCAGGACGAAGCACCACTGGGCCTCGTGGGCGAGGGAGGTCCAGATCTTCTGGCCGGTCACGGTCCACGCGTCGCCCTCGCGCGCCGCGCGGGTTCGGACGGCGGCGAGGTCGGAGCCGGCGCCGGGTTCGCTGTAGCCCTGGCACCAGAGTTCCTCGACGGCGCGGATGGGCGGCAGGAAGCGGGCCTTCTGCTCCTCGGTGCCGTGGTCGATGAGGGTGGGGCCGAGGAGCTGTTCGCCGATGTGGTTGACGCGGGCGGGGGCGTCGGCGAGGGCGTACTCCTCGTGGAAGGCGATCTGTTCCTCGATGGTCGCGCCGCGTCCGCCGTACTCCTTCGGCCAGCCGACGCAGGTCCAGCCGTGGGCGGCCAGGTGCCGTTCCCAGGCGAGGCGTTCGGCGAAGGCCTCGTGCTCGCGGCCGGGTCCGCCGCGTCCTTTGAGGGCGGCGAAGGAGCCGCTGAGGTGGGTCTTCAGCCAGCCCCGTATCTCCGCCCGGAACTCCTCGACGCTGCTCATGGCCGTACGTTAACCTACCAAACACTTGTTAGGGAACGGGCGAGGGCGGGGTGACCGATGGATCTCTCGTACACACGGACCGAGGAGGCCTTCCGGGCGGAGGCCCGGGAGTGGCTGCGGGACCGCGTCCCCGCCGCGCCGCTGCCCTCCCTGGAGACGGCAGAGGGCTTCGCCGCCCACCGCGCCTGGGAGGCCGAACTGGCCACCGCCCGCTGGTCGGTGGTCTCCTGGCCCGAGGAGTACGGGGGCCGGGGCGTCGACCTCGCCCGCTGGCTGGTCTTCGAGGAGGAGTACTGGGTGGCGGGGGCACCCGGCCGGGTCTCGCAGAACGGCGTCCAGCTCCTCGCCCCCACCCTCTTCGACCACGGCACGGAGGAGCAGCGGGCCCGGATACTGCCGTCGATGGCGACCGGGGAGACGGTCTGGGCACAGGCCTGGTCCGAACCCGGGGCCGGCTCCGACCTGGCGTCCCTCACCTCCCGCGCGGTCCGTACGGACGGGGGCTGGCTGCTCTCCGGGCAGAAGACCTGGTCCTCCCGGGCCGCCTTCGCCGACCGGGCGTTCGGCATCTTCCGCAGCGACCCGGCGGCGGACCGGCCCCACCGGGGGCTCACCTATCTGATGTTCGACCTGCGGGCACCGGGCGTGACCGTCCGGCCCATCGGCCGGCTCGACGGCAAGCCGGCCTTCGCCGAGCTCTTCCTCGACGAGGTGTTCGTCCCCGACGAGGACGTGATCGGGGAGCCGGGCCGGGGCTGGGGGATCGCGATGTCCACCACCGGCAACGAACGCGGTCTGATGCTCCGCTCCCCCGGCCGCTTCCTCGCCGCCGCCGACCGGCTCGTGCGGCTGTGGAGGACGGAGGGCGACCCGGCGGACCCGGGCCTGCGGGATCGGGTGGCGGACGCGGTGATCGGGGCGCGGGCCTACCAGTTGTTCACGGCGGGCGCGGCGGCCCGGCTGACGGCGGGGGCGCCGTCGGGGGCCGAGTCCAGCCTCAACAAGGTGTTCTGGTCGGAGTACGACCTGGCCCTGCACGAGACGGCGCTCGACCTCCTCGGCGCGGAGGGCGAACTCGCGGACGGCGCCTGGGCCGAGGGATACGTCTTCGCCCTCGCCGGTCCCCTCTACGCGGGCACCAACGAGATCCAGCGCGACATCATCGCCGAGCGGCTGCTCGGCCTCCCGAAGGGGCGCCGCTGATGAGCTTCCTGCCGACCGGTGAACAGCGGGCCTTCGCCCGTTCCCTGGACGCGATGCTGACCGCCTCGGACACCCCGGCGGCCGTACGGGCCTGGGCGGGCGGCGATCCCGGCCCGGGGCGGGCCCTGTGGGGGCGGCTCGCGCAGGCGGGCGTGTTCGCGCTCGCGGTGCCGGAGGCGTACGAGGGGGTGGGCCCGCTCCCCGTCGAACTCGCGCACGCGTTCGTCGAGCTGGGCCGCCACGCGGTACCGGGGCCGGTGGTGGAGACGGTGGCGACGGCGGCGCTCCTCGGCGAACTGGCGCGCCGGGGCGAGCCGGGCCCGGCGAAGCGGCTGCTTCCGGGCCTGGCGTCGGGCGAGGGGACGGCGACGCTGGCGATCGCCGGGACGGAGGCCGTACGGCACCCCGTTCCCTACGCCCTCGACGCCGACCGGGCGGAGGCCGTGCTCGTCGTACGGGGCGAGGAGCTGTGGCGGGCGCCCGGCCACGGCCCGGTCCGGGTGTCCGCCGATCCCGCCCGGCGCCTCGCGCGCCCGGCACCGGGCGGGGAGCTGCTCGCCGAGGGGCCGGCCGTGGCGGCCGCGGCCGGGCAGGCCCTGCGCTGGGCGGCGCTGGCGACGGCGGCGCAGTCCCTGGGGGTGGGTCTGGCGCTGCTCGACCGGACGGTCGCGTACGCCCGGCAGCGCACCCAGTTCGGCACCCCGATCGGGGCGTTCCAGGCGGTCAAACACCGGCTGGCCGACACGCTGCTCGCCCTGGAGTTCGCGCGGCCGCTGCTGTTCGGGGCGGCCGTGACACTGACGGACGGAGATGTGGCCGCCGCCAAGGTGACGGCCGGCGAGGCGGGGTACGCGGCGGCCCGCACCGCCCTCCAGATCCACGGCGCGGTCGGCTACACGGAGGAGCTTGACCTCTCCCTGTGGCTCCGCAAGGCCCGCCCGCTGCGGGACGCCTGGGGCACCCCGGCCGCCTGCCGGGCGGCCGTCCTGACCGCGTACTCCTGAACGTGCCGGCGTGAGCCGTCAGGGAGTGCCGCCGGGACGCGTGGGCGACCCGGCTCAGGACTCCCGGCGGGGCGGGCTGTCGTCGTTGCCGCGCCGGATGGTCCGGGCCGGGCGCCCGGTGGACCAGGTGCGGACGACGAGCTCGTCGCCGTCCACCCAGGTCCGTACGACCTCGGCCGGCTCCACGCGGAAGAGGTGGAAGGGCCGGGGCGCGCCCGCCTCGGCGGCGTACCGGTCCACGGTCGCGGGGTCGGTGACCTCGACCGCCCGCCCCGACACGCGGACGTCCCCGCCGCCCATGTCCGTGCCGGGGCCCGGGTTGGCGAGCAGCGCGAACCGGGGGTCGCGGCGGAGGTCGAGGGCCTTCCGGGAGTTCGGCATCATGCCCAGCCAGAGTTCCCCGAAGCGGAAGTCGGCCTCGATGCCGCTGAGCCGGGGCGAGCCGTCCCCGCGGACGGTGGCGAGGGCGTGGTGGGTGTACTGCCCGAAGCGCTCGCGCACGGTCGCGGCGAGTTCGGGTTCGGCGGCCTCGAAGGCCGACCAGGTGGTTCCGGTTCCGGTGTCTCCCATGGATCCAGGAAACACCGGATACCCGACATCCACTGTCCGGATTACTCCGGAGGCGTCAGGAGGTGGCGGCGCGCTCCGCCGCGCTGCGCTCCACGCAGAACTCGTTGCCCTCCGGGTCCCCCAGGGTCGCCCAGCCGGTGCCGTCCGGGTTCCGGCGGTCGTCGAGGAGGGTGGCGCCGAGGCCGAGCAGCCGCTCGACCTCCTCGTCGCGGGTCCGGTCCTGCGGCTGGAGGTCGAGGTGGACGCGGTTCTTCACCGACTTCGGCTCCGGGACCTGGATGAAGAGCAGTCCGGCGCCGGGCGTCTCGACGAGCGCCTCCTCGTCACCGGGGCGATCGTCGTCGGAGACCTTGGAGTCCAGGGCCTTCGCCCAGAAGGTGGCCAGGGCGTAGGCGTCGGCGCAGTCGATGGTCACGTGTCGCACAAGGGAAGTCATGCCGTCATGATCTCCGCCGCGCACGGCCGCGACAAACGACTTCTCCCGCACCGCCGTTCGGCCGGTGCCGGCCTCAGGAGCGGACGATGCCCTGCCGCCGCGCCTCCGCGAGCCAGGCCGGGAACTCGGCGACGAGCCTGTCGTACAGCTCCGCGTCCGGGATCAGGCCCGGGTCCCGGCCCGCGTGCGGGATCAGGCCCGGGTCCCGGCCCGCCTGCGGCCGGCTTCCCCGGCCCCGAGGCGGGCGCGGAAGCGCTCCGGGCGGCGGCCCGCGCCCCGTCTCGGCGAGATCCCGCCCACCCCCTCCGCCTCGGCGGACGGAGTCCCGGTCCGTGTGTACGAAGGCACGGCCGACCTCGTCGTCGTCTTCGCCCACGGCGGCGGCTGGGTCCTGTGCGATCCGGACACCCACGACCGGACGTGCCGCTCGCTCGCCTCCCGTACCGGTGCCACCGTCGTCTCCGTCGACTACCGGCGCGCGCCCGAGCACCGCTTCCCGGCGGCCGAGGACGACGTGTGGACGGCCCTGGGGTGGGCGGCCGGCAGATATCCGGGCCGTCCCCTCGTCCTGGCGGGCGACTCCAGCGGCGGCGGCCTGGCAGCGGCGGCGGCCCTGCGCGCCCGCGACGGGGGCGGCCCGCCGCTCGCGGGCCAGCTCCTGGCCCATCCGGCCCTGGACCACCGCCTGGAGGGGGCCTCGGCCCGGACCTTCGCGGAAGGCTACTTCCACACCACGGCCCATATGCGCTGGTACTGGCAGCAGTACCTGGGACCGGACGGCGACCCCCTCGCCGCCTCCCCCGGTCTGACGGCCGAGGTCACCGGACCGCCCCGGCCCTTCTCGTCCTCGCCGACTGCGACCCCCTGCGCGACGAGGGCCTCGCCTACGCCCGTCGCCTCTCCGCCGCGGGCGTCCGGACCGCGGTCCACCTCCACACCGGCGTGTTCCACGGCTTCCTCGGCGGGGCCGGGCTGCTCCCCGAGGCGGACGCGGCGCTGGACGCGGCGGCGGCCTGGCTGTCCGCGATCGGATCCGTCCCGCCCCGCACCGCGTGAGCACGGGGCGGGAAATCAGGGGGCGAGCGGCTCCGGCTGACACCGGGGCCGCGGTGGAGCGCCGTCGGGCTGCTCACCGGCGCCTTCCGGACGCGCAACAGCGCCCACCCAGTCGTCCGGTCGGGGACATTCGGGGGGCGCCGCGCTCAGTTCCGTACGTCGTTGTACGGGACGTCCATCGGGTGATCCGGTCGGATCAGACCATCAGCGAACGGTCCGTCGGGCGGATCGGGGCCGGCAGCGAGCTCGCACCGGTCAGGAAGCGGTCCACGCCGCGGGCGGCGGAGCGGCCCTCGGCGATCGCCCAGACGATGAGCGACTGGCCGCGGCCGGCGTCTCCGGCGACGTACACGCCATCGACATTGGTGGCGAAGTCCGCGTCACGGGCGATGTTACCGCGCTCGTCGAGGTCCAGACCGAACTGGGCGACCAGGCCGTTCTCCACGTCCGTGCCGGTGAAGCCCATCGCGAGCGTGACCAGCTGGGCGGGGATCCTGCGCTCCGTGCCCGGCTTCTGGGTCAGCCTGCCCTCGACGAACTCCACCTCGACGAGGTGGAGGAACTGCACGTTGCCGTCCTCGTCGCCCTCGAAGTGGGTGGTCGAGACGGAGTAGACCCGCTCGCCGCCCTCCTCGTGCGCGGAGGTGACCTTGTACAGCATGGGGAAGGTCGGCCAGGGCTGGCCCGGGTTCCGCTCCTCGCCCGGACGGGGCATGATCTCCAGCTGGGTGACGGAGGCCGCGCCCTGGCGGTGGGCCGTACCGACGCAGTCGGCGCCGGTGTCGCCGCCGCCGATGACGACGACGTGCTTGCCCTCGGCCGTGATCGGCGGGGCCACGAAGTCACCCTCGACGACCTTGTTGGCGAGCGGCAGGTACTCCATCGCCTGGTGGATGCCGGCCAGCTCACGGCCCGGGACGGGCAGGTCGCGGGCGGTGGTGGCGCCGGCGGCGATGACCACGGCGTCGAACCGCTTGCGCAGGTCCGTCGACGTCAGGTCGCGGCCGATCTCTATGCCGGTGCGGAACTTGGTGCCCTCCGCGCGCATCTGCTCGATGCGGCGGTTGATGTGCCGCTTCTCCATCTTGAACTCGGGGATGCCGTAGCGCAGCAGGCCGCCGATGCGGTCGGCGCGCTCGTACACGACCACGGTGTGGCCGGCCCGGGTCAGCTGCTGGGCCGCGGCGAGACCCGCCGGGCCCGAGCCGATGACGGCGGCGGTCTTGCCGGAGAGGCGCTCGGGCACCTGCGGCTTGACGTCGTTCGCGTCCCAGGCCTTGTCGATGATGGAGACTTCGACGTTCTTGATGGTGACGGCCGGCTGGTTGATGCCGAGCACACACGCGGACTCGCACGGAGCCGGGCACAGGCGGCCGGTGAACTCCGGGAAGTTGTTGGTGGCGTGCAGACGCTCCTGCGCCGCCGACCAGTCCTCGCGGTACGCGTAGTCGTTCCACTCGGGGATGAGGTTCCCGAGGGGACAGCCGTTGTGGCAGAACGGGATGCCGCAGTCCATGCAGCGGCCGGCCTGCTTGCTGATGATCGGCAGCAGGGAGCCGGGAACGTAGACCTCGTTCCAGTCCCTGACGCGCTCGCCCACGGGGCGGGTCTCGGCGACCTCGCGACCGGTGGTCAGGAAGCCCTTGGGGTCAGCCATGGGTCGCCGCCTCCATCATCTTCTCGGTGGTCTCGGTCTCGGAGAGACCGGCGAGCTCAGCGGCGTCCTTGGCGGCGAGCACTGCCTTGTACGTGGTGGGGATGATCTTGCTGAACCGGTCCGCGTTCACGGCCCAGTCGGCGAGGAGCTTCTCGGCGACCGTGGAACCGGTCTCCTCCTGGTGACGGCGCACGACATCGTGCAGCCACGCCTTGTCGGTGTCCGACAGGGCCTCGATCGCGCCCAGGTTGCCGGAGTTGACGTTGTCCCGGTCGAGGTCGACGACATAGGCGACGCCGCCGGACATGCCGGCCGCGAAGTTGCGTCCGGTCTCGCCGAGGACGACCGCCGTACCGCCGGTCATGTACTCGCAGCCGTGGTCGCCCACGCCCTCCGAGACGACCAGGGCGCCGGAGTTGCGGACGCAGAAGCGCTCGCCGGTGCGGCCGCGGAGGAACAGCTCGCCGCCGGTCGCGCCGTAGCCGATGGTGTTGCCCGCGATGGTCGAGAACTCGGCGAGGTGGTCGGCGCCCCGGTCGGGGCGGACGACGACCCGGCCGCCGGAGAGGCCCTTGCCGACGTAGTCGTTGGCGTCGCCCTCCAGACGGAGGGTGACACCGCTCGGCAGGAAGGCGCCGAACGACTGGCCCGCGGAGCCGGTGAAGGTGATGTCGATGGTGTCGGCCGGGAGGCCGGCGCCACCGAACCTCTTCGTCACCTGGTGGCCGAGCATGGTGCCGACCGTGCGGTTGATGTTGCGGATGGCGACCTGTGCGCGGACCGGCTGGGCCTCCTCGGCGGAGGCGGCGTTCAGGGCCTCGGCGGCGAGCTGGATCAGCTCGTTGTCGAGGGCCTTCTCCAGACCGTGGTCCTGCTCGATCAGCGCGTGGCGGACCGCGCCCTCGGGCAGCTCGGGCACGTAGAAGAGCGGCTCCAGGTCGAGACCCTGCGCCTTCCAGTGCGTGACGGCGCGGCTGGTGTCGAGCAGCTCCGCGTGGCCGACGGCCTCTTCGATGGTGCGGAAGCCCAGCTCGGCGAGGAGCTCACGGACCTCCTCGGCGATGAACTCGAAGAAGTTGACGACGAACTCGGGCTTGCCGGCGAAGCGGTCGCGCAGGGCCGGGTTCTGGGTGGCGATGCCGACCGGGCAGGTGTCCAGGTGGCAGACGCGCATCATGACGCAGCCGGAGACGACGAGCGGCGCGGTCGCGAAACCGAACTCCTCGGCGCCGAGCAGCGCGGCGATGACGACGTCACGGCCGGTCTTGAGCTGGCCGTCGGTCTGGACGACGATCCGGTCGCGCAGCCCGTTGAGCAGCAGGGTCTGCTGGGTCTCGGCGAGGCCGAGCTCCCAGGGACCGCCGGCGTGCTTCAGCGAGGTGAGCGGCGAGGCGCCCGTTCCGCCGTCGTGGCCGGAGATGAGGACGACGTCCGCGTGGGCCTTGGAGACACCGGCGGCGACCGTGCCGACGCCGACCTCGGAGACCAGCTTCACGTGGATGCGGGCGACCGGGTTGGCGTTCTTGAGGTCGTGGATCAGCTGAGCCAGGTCCTCGATGGAGTAGATGTCGTGGTGCGGCGGCGGCGAGATGAGGCCGACGCCGGGCGTCGAGTGACGCGTCTTGGCGACCCACGGGTAGACCTTGTGGCCGGGCAGCTGGCCGCCCTCGCCGGGCTTGGCGCCCTGGGCCATCTTGATCTGGATGTCGTCGGCGTTGACCAGGTACTCGCTGGTGACGCCGAAGCGGCCGGAGGCGACCTGCTTGATCGCGGAGCGGCGGGCCGGGTCGTAGAGGCGGTCCGGGTCCTCGCCGCCCTCACCGGTGTTGGACTTGGCACCCAGCTGGTTCATGGCGACCGCGAGGGTCTCGTGCGCCTCCAGGGAGATGGAGCCGTACGACATCGCGCCGGTGGAGAAGCGCTTGACGATCTCGGAGACCGGCTCGACCTCGTCGACGGAGATCGCGGGGCGGTCCGAGGTGAAGCCGAAGAGGCCGCGGAGCGTCATGAGGCGCTCCGACTGCTCGTTCACCCGGTCCGTGTACTGCTTGAAGACGTCGTACCGCTTGTTGCGCGTGGCGTGCTGCAGGCGGAAGACGGTCTCCGGGTCGAACAGGTGCGGCTCGCCCTCGCGGCGCCACTGGTACTCGCCGCCGATGTCCAGGGCGCGGTGCGCCGAGGGGACTCCGGAGACGGGGTACGCCTTGGCGTGGCGGGCGGCGACCTCCTTGGCGACGACGTCGAGACCGGCGCCGCCGATCTTGGTGGCCGTGCCGTTGAAGTACGTGGCGACGAAGGTCTCGTCGAGGCCGACGGCCTCGAAGACCTGGGCACCGCGGTAGGAGGCGACGGTGGAGATGCCCATCTTGGACATGACCTTGAGGACGCCCTTGCCGAGGGCGTAGATCAGGTTCCGGATGGCCTGCTCGGGCTCCAGGCCCTCGATGAAGGTGCCGGCGCGGACCAGGTCCTCGACGGACTCCATGGCGAGGTACGGGTTGACCGCCGCGGCGCCGTAGCCGATGAGCAGGGCGACGTGGTGGACCTCGCGGACGTCACCGGCCTCGACCAGCAGACCCACCTTGGTGCGCTGCTTGGTGCGGATCAGGTGGTGGTGGACGGCCGCGGTGAGCAGCAGCGAGGGGATCGGCGCGTGCTCGGCGTCGGAGTGCCGGTCGGAGAGCACGATCAGGCGGGCGCCGCCCTCGATGGCGGTGTCGGCCTCGGCGCAGATGGCCTCGATGCGGGCGGCGAGGGCCTCGCCGCCGCCGGAGACCCGGTAGAGGCCGGAGAGGGTCGCGGCCTTCATGCCGGGCATGTCGCCGTCGGCGTTGATGTGGATGAGCTTGGCCAGCTCGTCGTTGTCGATCACCGGGAAGGGCAGCGTGACGCTGCGACACGATCCGGAGGTCGGCTCCAGCAGGTTGCCCTGGGGGCCGAGCGAGGAGCGCAGCGAGGTCACGAGCTCTTCGCGGATGGCGTCCAGCGGCGGGTTGGTGACCTGCGCGAAGAGCTGGGTGAAGTAGTCGAAGAGGAGCCGCGGGCGGGCGGACAGGGCCGCGATCGGCGAGTCCGTGCCCATGGAGCCGAGGGGCTCGCCGGCGGTGCGGGCCATCGGGGCGAGGATGACGCGCAGCTCTTCCTCGGTGTAGCCGAAGGTCTGCTGGCGGCGGGTGACCGAGGCGTGGGTGTGCACGATGTGCTCGCGCTCGGGGAGGTCGGAGAGCTCGATCTCGCCGGTCTCCAGCCACTCCGCGTACGGGTTCTCGGCGGCGAGGCCGGCCTTGATCTCGTCGTCCTCGACGATGCGGTGCTCGGCGGTGTCGACGAGGAACATCTTGCCGGGCTGGAGGCGGCCCTTGCGGACGACCTTGGCGGGGTCGATGTCGAGGACGCCGACCTCGGAGGAGAGGACGACGAGGCCCTCGTCGGTGACCCAGTAGCGGCCGGGGCGCAGACCGTTGCGGTCGAGGACCGCGCCGACCTGGACGCCGTCGGTGAAGGTGACGCAGGCCGGGCCGTCCCAGGGCTCCATCATCGTGGAGTGGTACTGGTAGAAGGCGCGGCGGGCCGGGTCCATGGTCTCGTGGTTCTCCCACGCCTCCGGGACCATCATCAGGACCGCGTGCGGCAGCGAGCGGCCGCCGAGGTGGAGCAGCTCCAGGACCTCGTCGAAGGAGGCCGAGTCGGAGGCGTCCGGGGTGCAGATCGGGAAGATCCGGGAGAGGTCCTTGCCCTCGCCGCCGAGGATCTCGGAGTCGAGCTGCGCCTCGCGGGCGGTCATCCAGTTCCGGTTGCCCTTGACGGTGTTGATCTCACCGTTGTGGGCGACGAAGCGGTACGGGTGGGCCAGCGGCCAGCTCGGGAAGGTGTTGGTGGAGAACCGGGAGTGGACCAGGGCCACGGCGGTGGCGCAGCGGCGGTCCGACAGGTCCGGGAAGAAGGGCTCCAGCTGGCCGGTGGTCAGCATGCCCTTGTAGACGATGGTGCGGGCGGAGAGCGACGGGAAGTAGGTCGCGGCCTCGCGCTCGGCGCGCTTGCGCAGGACGAAGGCCTTGCGGTCGAGCGCGATGCCCGAGGTCTCGCCGTCGGCGACGAAGAGCTGGCGGAAGACCGGCATGGTGGCGCGGGCGGAGGCGCCGAGCAGCTCGGGGGCGACGGGGACGTCACGCCAGCCGAGGACGTTCAGGCCCTCTTCGGCGGCGATCGCCTCGATCTTCGCGGTGGTCTCGTCGGTGCCGTCCTCGGGGAGGAAGGCGATGCCGACGGCGTACGCGCCGGCTTCGGGGAGGTCGAATCCGGCGACCTCGCGGAGGAAGGCGTCGGGGACCTGGAACAGGATGCCGGCGCCGTCACCGGAGTCGGGCTCGGAGCCGGTGGCGCCGCGGTGCTCGAGGTTGCGCAGTACGGTCAGCGCCTGCTCGACCAGCGCGTGGCTGGCTACACCGGTGAGGGTGGCCACGAACCCGACACCGCAGGCGTCGTGTTCGTTACGGGGGTCGTACATCCCCTGCGGAGCAGGGCGACCGTCCATGGGCGACCAGGCGTCGGAACGCATCGGCTCTCCCGTCGTCGTCGTGGCTGGGGGCACCTCCCAGACCACGTCTGGGGGAGCTGCTGCCGAGGGACGACGTTGGCCCTCCGCGAAATTTCGTGCAGGTTACATGATGGCTGGCTTCTCGCGAAGTGGATAGCTCGTTCCAGCATGCGGACACCACCGACACGGAGCGGTGGTGCGGGTTCACCTGTGGTTTGCGAAATCAGAGGTCTGTCTCGCGGGGACGGATCGAAGCGATCCGGAGGATCTCCGGGTCTGCGGCGACCCGTCACTGTGTGGGCTTCATTGCCCAGCGACGCTCATGCCTCATTCCCGTTGGTCACGGGTTCGAAACCGCCGAGTAACCGGCTACATATGTGGCGTCCCGCATAGTGTCTCATCGCCGCGGCGGATCGGACCAGGGATATACGTCACAGCCGTTTCGCGGCCTATCTCCCGCAATGAGGGCACGAAAAGGCCGAGAAGCCCGGTTCGGGAGCCTCTCGGCCTTCTGTGAGGGTACGGAATCCGCACCGGCCCCACGCGTTACAGCGCGGCCCCGAGGAGCATGCCGAGCCCGTACGTGACGGCTGCGGCGGCGCCGCCGAGGACGAGCTGGCGCATCCCGCTGAAGAGCCAGCCGCGGGCGGTCACCCGGGCCACGAGCGCGCCGCAGGCGAAGAGCCCGAGGAGCGCGAGCAGCACGGCCGGCCAGAGCGCGGTCGCCCCGAGCAGATACGGCAGCACGGGGAGCAGCGCGCCGAGCGCGAAGGAGCCGAAGGAGGAGACGGCGGCGACGGTGGGCGACGGGAGGTCGTCCGGGTCGATGCCGAGCTCCTCGCGGGCGTGGATCTCCAGCGCCTGCTCCGGGTCCCGCGACAGCTGCATCGCGACCTCGCGGGCGAGCGCGGGCTCGACACCGCGGGAGACGTAGAGCGCGGCGAGCTCCTCCATCTCGTCGATCGGGTGCTTGCGCAACTGGCGCCGCTCGACGTCCAGTTCCGCCTGGACGAGCTCCCGCTGGGAGGCGACGGAGGTGTATTCGCCGGCCGCCATCGAGAAGGCGCCGGCCGCGAGTCCGGCGAGGCCGGTGACGACGACGGTCTGCGTGGAGGCCGCGCCACCGGCGACGCCGGTCATCAGGGCGAGGTTGGAGACGAGTCCGTCCATCGCGCCGAACACCGCCGGGCGCAGCCAACCGCCGTTCACATCACGGTGCGTGTGGTTGTCGCGGTGGGCCTCGTGCAGTGACGCCTGAGCTTCGATGATGGACATGACTCTCCCCTCGATCCGGCGGGCCGGGTTGCTCCCGCCGCCCCCAACACCCTCGAAAATACGCGTGATGTAAGGGGCGTGCCAGCAAGGCAGGCCGTACTTACTAAGGCGTACCTTGCTGCGGGCAGCGGGTCCTGGCGAGGTGTCAGGCGGGTGACAGAGACGTTTCTTCGGCGAGTTCGCGGCCCGTGGTGGCACAGATCCAGGCATCGGGGCGCCATCGACGCGCCCCCACCGAGGAAGGGGCCACGACCATGGTGACCACCACGGCACGCGACACGCGTGAACGGGCGAGAGGGGCACTTCTCGGCCTCGCCGTCGGCGACGCGCTCGGCGCGCCCGCCGAGAACATGCGGCCCTCCGAGATCCGCCGCCGCTGGGGCCGGATCGAGGGCTTCGTCACGGACAGCCCGGCGGGCACGGACGACACCGAGTACGCCATCTTCTCGGCACTGCTCCTCGCCCGGCACGGCTCGGCCCTCACCGTCCACCACGTCGAACGGGCCTGGCACCACTGGATCGCCGACCTCGACGAAGGCCCGTTCCGCGGCGCGGGCTTCTCGGAGCGCGGCACCCTGGAGAACCTCCGCCGGGGCCTCGCCGCCCCCATCTCCGCCCAGCACCGGCACGCCTGGAGCGACGGTCTCGCCATGCGCGCGGCGCCGTTCGGGGTGTTCGCCGCCGGACGCCCTGCGGAGGCGGCCCGGCTCGTCGCCATCGACGGCAGCGTCAGCCACGACGGCGAGGGCATCTACGGCGGCCAGGCCGTCGCGGCGGGCGTCGCGGCGGCGATGGCGGGAGCGGGGGTGACCTCGGTGATCGCCGCGGCCCTCTCGGCAGTCCCGATGGACTCGTGGACGGCCCGCTCGCTGCGCCGCGCGGTCGTCGCCGCCCAGCGCGTCCAGCCGGACCCGCTCACCCGCGAACGCCAGGTCCGCTCGGCCGTCGTCATCGGCGGCTACCCGTGGACGGACCTGGCCCCGGAGGCCGTGGGCCTGGCCTTCGGCGCCTTCGCCGCCGCGCGCGGGGACTTCCGTACGGCGGTCCTCACGGCCGTCAACATGGGCCGCGACGCCGACACCACGGCGGCGGTGGCGGGCGCCCTGGCCGGCGCGGCGGGCGGACTGCGGTCGATCCCCGAGGAGTGGGCCTCGGCCATCACCCCCGTCACCGGCAGCTGCCTCCCCTCCATGCGCGGCTACCACGTCCTGGACGTGGCAGACCTTCTGACCCCGGACGGAGAGTCCTGATGAGCGCAGACACGACGACAAGCACCGCCACGAGCGAGAACCCCACGACTCCGACCGCGAGCCCCACCACGGTGGGCACGGCCCCCACCGCTGCGGGCACAAGCTCCACCACCGCGGGCATGAGCCCCACCGCGGCCGCCTCCACTCCCACCACGGTGGGCACGGCCCCCACCGCTGCGGGCACAAGCTCCACCACCACGGGCATGAGCCCCACCACGGCCACCCCCACTCCCACCACGGTGGGCACGGCCCCCACCGCTCACACCCCCGCCCCCACCGCTTCGGGCCCAAGCGCGACCGCGGCCACCCCAGGCCCCACCGTTGTGGACGCGGGCCCCACCGCGGCCGCCCCCTCCCCCACCGTTGTGGGCGATCGTCCCGCAGGGCGGGACGGGTGGGCACAACCCCCGGTGCCGGGTTCCGGTCCCCTGCTCGGTGCCCGGCCGGACCCCACCCCGCTGCGGGACACCGACCCACTGGGCCTCGCCCCACAGGCACCCACCACCACCCCCGTGCCGAGCACCACCCCACTGGACCTCGCCCCACAGACACCCACCGACCCCCTGGACCCCGCTCCCGCCTACCGCACCGGCACCTGGGGCGCCGCCCGCCCCCTACCCCCGCCCGACTCCCCCCGCAGGGCCGGCCGCGACGCCGTCGAGGGGCTTCTCCTCGGCCTCGCCGCGGGTGACGCCGCCGGCTGGCCCGCCGCCCGGCACCGCGCCGCCCGTATGCCCGAGTGGACCCGCCGTCTCACCCGTGAGCTCGACACCTTCGCCGAGCAGAACGCCACGACCACCCTCCCCGTCCCCATCGCCCTCAACCAGCCCCCCGAGCCCCTCCGCCTCGGCCCCTCCGACGACGCCGAGTGGGCAGCCTTCACCGCCGAGGCGATCCTCACCGCCGCGGGCCCGGTCTTCGCCGGCCTCCCCCCGGAGCGCCGGCTCCGCGCCGCCGTCGACCTCGCCTGGAACGCCCTCGCGGGGCAGGTCGCCGCCGCGGCCGACCGCGCCCCGGAGGTCGAGTCCGCCGTTCTCCCGCTCCGCGCCCGGATCTCCGTCCGCGCGGGCCTCGGCAATCTGGCGACGGGTCTGCGCCCGCCCGCCACCGGCCACGACAACCCGCACTTCTTCGACGACGCGGCCTGCGTCCGGGCCTCGGTCCTGGCCGTCGTCCATCCCGGCGACCCGCGTGCCGCCGCCGGACTCGCCGAGTTCGACGCCCGGTACACCCAGGACGGCGACGGAGTCCACGGTGCCCGCGCGATGGCCGCGGCCGTCGCCGCGGCCCTCGGCGGGGCGACGGCCGAGGAGGCCGTCGAGGAGGCGCTCGCCGAACTCCCGCCCGTCACCGAGATCGGCCGCAACGCCCGGTACGCGGTGAAGCTGGCGCGGACCGCGGGTTCGGCCTTCGAGCTCGTCCCGCTCCTGGAGCACCAGATCGTGGACCACGTCTACAGCTACGGCATCGCCGCCGCCGAGACCGTTCCGGTCGCGCTCGCCCTCGCGACCGCCGCCCGGGGCGAGATGACGGCCGCCGTACCGGCCGCGGCCTGTCTCTCCCGGGTCGCCGACTCCGCCCCCGCGCTCGCGGGCGCGCTCACCGGGGCGCTGGGCGGAGGCCGTTCGGTGCCGAGGACCTGGCGCGAGGCCTGCCGCACGCTGGCGGGGTGTGCGCTGCCCCGGCTCGCGGGGACGGATCTGGTCGAACTCGCCGGGCTGCTCGCAGCCACGGAACCGGCCACCCCGGGTGGACAATTCCGACATGACACCCACACTGGATGACCGGATCACCGGCAGTCTCGTCGGGGCCGCCGTCGGCGACGCGCTCGGCGGCCCCGTCGAGGGCTACACCCCCGAACAGATCCTGGAGCGCCACGGCGGCCGCGTCACCGGGATCGTCGGCCCCTGGAACGGCGGCGAATGGCGGACCGCCCGCCCCATCGCCCCGTACCACAAGGGCGACGGGCACGTCACCGACGACACCTTGATGACCCACGCCCTGATCCGGGTGTACGAGAAGGTCCGCGGCCACCTCGACGCGTACGCGGTCGCGGACCACCTCGTCCCCGAACTCATGGGCTCGCCGGTCTGGATCCCGGAGCTGGAGGCGGAGGCGCTGCCGCTCCAGCGGATCTTCCTCGCCGAGAAGTGGATCGTGACCCGGCTCCACTACGGTCATGCGGACCCGCGCGAGGCGGGTGACGGCAACATCGTCAACTGCGGTGCGGCGATGTACATGGCGCCGGTCGGGCTCGTGAACGCGGCCCACCCGGAGGCCGCGTACGCCGAGGCCCTCGACGTCGCGGGAGCGCACCAGTCCTCGTACGGCCGTGAGGCGGCGGGCGTGTTCGCGGCGGCGGTGGCGGCGGCGTGCGCACCGGACGCCACGGCCTCGTCGGTGGTCGGCACGGCCCTCGCCCTGGCGAAGGACGGCACCCGGTCGGCGATCGAGGCGGTGGCGGAAGTGGCGTCGCGGCACCGGGACTTCGAGTCGGCGCTGACCCCGCTCCGCAAGGCGGTGGCACCGTTCGACTCGGTCGGCCCCGACTACCGCTCGCCCTCGCTCGGCGCCCGGCGCCCGTCCCGGCTCCATGCGATCGAGGAGCTCCCGATCGCCCTCGGCATGCTGCTCGTCGGCGAGGGCGACTATCGCCGTACGGTGCTCGGCGCCGTCAACTACGGCCGGGACTGCGACTCGATCGCCACGATGGCGGGCGCGATCGTGGGCGCGCTGCACGGGGAGGCGGCGGTGCCGTCGGACTGGGCGAAGCAGGTGGCGGAGGCGAGCCGCCTGGATCTCCATGCCCCGGCGAGGGCCCTGACGGAGGTGACCCGGGAGATCTTCGCCCGTGACGGGGAGCGCCGCCGGGCCCATGAGTCGGCCTTCGCCGCCCTGACGAGCGCGCCTCGATGAACCTCCGTCTGACCTGGGTCCAGCCGGAGGACCTGGTGGGCCACGAGCTCCGCCAGGCGGGCGAGGACGGCCGTGACGCACGGGAGGTCAAAGCCCGTTGGCGGGAGGCGGGCGGTCCCCCGGCCCCGCCCACGGCCGGCGCGTCGCCCACTCCCCGCCCGGACCTCCGCCCCCTGGCCGAAACCCTCCTGGACGCCCTGTCGACCCTCCCGACCCCGCTGTCCCTCCACGAACCGACGGCCCTGAGCGAGATCAGGGCGGTGACGCCCCCGCACCACACCCACCAGCCCCCACCCGCGCCACCCGGCCCCACCTCACACGCCCTCCGCGACCGTCTGCACGCCGCCTGGCTCGGCCGCGCCGCCGGCTGCCTCCTCGGCAAGCCCGTCGAGAAGCTCCCCCTCCCCGCGATCCGCGCCCTCGCCCGCGCCACCGGCAACTGGCCGCTCTCCACCTGGTTCACCTCCCGCGGCGTCCCGCCCGAGCTGCTCGCCGCCCACCCCTGGAACCGGCGCTCCGCCCCCACCTCCCTCGCCGAGAACATCGACGGGATGCCCGAGGACGACGACCTCAACTACCCCCTTCTCAATCTGCTGCTGCTCCAGCGGTACGGCCGCGACTTCACCACCGCGGACGTCGCCCGCCTCTGGCTCGACGAACTTCCCGCCGGCCGCACCTTCACGGCCGAGCGCGTCGCCTACCGCAATCTCCTCGACGGCGTCGAACCGCCGCTGACGGCCGTCCACCGCAATCCCTTCCGGGAGTGGATCGGCGCCCAGATCCGGGCCGACGTCCACGGCTGGACCCGCCCGGGCGACCCGGTCGGCGCCGCCGGGCAGGCGTACCGGGACGCGGTGCTCACCCATACGGCGAACGGCGTGTACGGCGCCATGTTCGTGGCCGCGACCCTCGCCGTCGCCGCGACCGGCACCGCCGACGTCCATCGGTCGCTCGCCGGGGGACTCGCCGTGATCCCGCCGCGCTCCCGCCTCGCGCGGGCCGTCCGCCGCGGGATCGGGTACGCGCGCGACACGGCCGACTTCGACACGGTGGTCGACCGGCTGCACGCCGAACTCGGCGGGTACCACTGGGTGCATGCCGTTCCCAACGCCGCCCTGCTCGCCGCCGCCCTCACCCACGCCGACGGCGACTTCTCCCGCTCCGTCTGCGCGGCCGTCTCCGGCGGCTGGGACACGGACTCCAACGGTGCGACCGCAGGTTCGGTCGCCGGTCTGCTCGCGGGCCACCCGGACCGGCTGCCCGAGCACTGGACCTCTCCGCTCAAGAACCGACTCGCGACCTCGGTCGCGTCCTTCGACGGCATCGGCTTCGACTCCCTGGCCGAACTGACCCATCTGGAGGCAGTACGCCCATGACCAGCATCGTCGTCCTCGGCAGCACGAACATGGATCTCGTCGCCTATGTGCCGAGGGCCCCGGCCCTCGGCGAGACCGTCACCGGCCGTTCCTTCCGTACGATCCCGGGCGGCAAGGGTGCCAACCAGGCGGTCGCCGCCGCCCGCGCCGGCGGCGAGGTGGCGTTCATCGGCGCGGTCGGCGCGGACGACTTCGGCGAACGGCTCCGGGCGAACCTGGAGCACTGCGCGGTGGACACCGATCTCCTGCGCACCTCCGAGGGCGCCTCCGGCACCGCCCATATCGTCGTCGACGACGAGGGCGGCAACGCGATCGTCGTCGTCCCCGGCGCGAACGGCACCGTCACCTCCCTCACCCATGGCGACGAAGCCCTCATCGGCACCGCCGACGCCCTGCTCCTGCAGCTCGAACTGCCCCTCTCCGTGGTCGTGGAGGGCGCCGCGACCGCCCGCCGGCTGGGCGTCCGTACCGTCCTCACCCCCGCTCCCGCCCGGCCACTGCCTCCCGGACTCCTCGCCGTCACGGATCTGTTGGTGCCCAATGAGCACGAGGCCGCCGCGCTCACGGGGCTTTCCGACCCGCGCGAGGCCGCCCTGGCCCTGCTGAGGGACGTCCCCGAGGTGGTCGTCACCCTGGGGGCGGCGGGCAGCCTCCACGCGGTGCGGGGCGCCGATCCGGTCACGGTGCCCGCACTCCGCGTCCGGGCCGTGGACACCACCGCGGCCGGTGACACCTTCGTCGGCGCGCTCGCGGTGGCCCTCGGCGAGGGCCGCCCGGCCCCGGAGGCTCTCGCCTGGGCGCAGGCCGCCGCCGCCCTCTCCGTGCAGCGCGAGGGCGCGTCGACGTCGATGCCGTTCCGCACCGAGATCGAGGCGGCCTTCGGCTCCCTCGACACGAGGGAGACCGACCCCGCATGACCATCACGCCACAGCCCCCCCACCGCAGCCGCCCCCCTCCCCACACCCGCGCCGGCACCCCCACCTCAGGCTCCCCTGCACGGTCTGCGCGTCCTGGATCTCGCGACCCTGTTCGCCGGCCCGCTCGCCGCGACGATGCTCGGCGACTTCGGGGCCGACGTCGTCAAGGTCGAGCACCCCCGCAAGCCCGACCCGTCCCGCGGCCACGGCCCCGCCAAGGACGGCATCGGTCTCTGGTGGAAGGTCCTGGGCCGCAACAAGCGGGCGATCACCCTCGATCTGTCCTCGCCCGGCGGCCGGGACACCCTTCTCGCGCTGGCCGCCGACGCCGACGTGATCGTGGAGAACTTCCGCCCGGGGACCCTGGAGCGCTGGGGTCTGGGCTGGGAGGAGCTGTCCACCGTCAACCCGCGTCTGGTCCTGGCCCGGGTGACCGGCTTCGGCCAGTTCGGCCCGTACGCCCATCGCCCCGGCTTCGGCACCCTGGCCGAGGCGATGAGCGGCTTCGCCGCCATCACCGGCGAGCCGGAGGGTCCGCCCACCCTGCCCCCCTTCGGTCTGGCCGACTCGATCGCGGCCCTGGCGACGGCGTACGCGGTGATGACCGCGCTGACCGCGAGGACCACGACCGGGCGCGGCCAGGTCGTCGACATGGCGATCATCGAGCCGATGCTCGCGGTCATCGGGCCCCACGCCCTCTGGTTCGACCAGCTCGGTTATGTCCAGCCCCGGACGGGCAACCGCTCCCGCAACAACGCCCCGCGCAACACCTACCGGACCTCCGACGGCTCCTGGGTCGCCGTCTCCACCTCCGCCCAGTCCATCGCCGAACGGGTCATGGTCCTGGTCGGCCGTGCCGAGCTGATCGACGAGCCGTGGTTCGCCGACGGCACGGGCCGGGCCGAGCACGCGGACGTCCTCGACGAGGCGGTCGGCGCGTGGATCGCCCGCCGCACCCGCGAGGAGGCTATGACGGCCTTCGAGAAGGCGGAGGCGGCGATCGCTCCGGTCTACGACGTCCGGGACGTCGTGGAGGACCCCCAGTACCGGGCGCTCGGCACCGTGACCGAGGTGCAGGACCCCGAGCTCGGCCCGATCAAGATGCAGAACGTCCTCTTCCGCCTCTCCGAGACACCCGGAGGCATCCGCTGGGCCGGCCGCCCCCACGGCGCCGACACCACCGCCGTCCTCTCCGAACTAGGCCTCACCCCCGCCGAGATCGACACCCTCCGCGAGCAGGGAGCGGTATGAGCCCGACGAGCCGCACCGGGGACGCGACCGGCGGGAGCCGTGCCGCCTCCCCCCTCACCTGGCTGTACGCCCCCGGCGACCGTCCCGAGGTCGTCCGCAAGGCGCTGGTCTCCGGCGCCGACGTCGTGATCGTCGACCTGGAGGACGCGGTCGCCCCGCACCGCAAGGCGTACGCCCTCGACGCCACGGCCGATCTCCTCGCGGACCCGCACCCCGTCCCGATCCACGTCCGTGTCCACACCCCGCGCGACATCCCCGCCCTGGCCCTCCTCCCCGGCCTGCACGGTCTCCGGGTTCCCAAGGTGACAGACGCCACCGACATCCACCGGATCGCCGAGCTCGCCCCGGGCCTCCCCCTCTACCCGCTCCTGGAGAACGCCCTCGCCGTGGAGCACGCGTACGCCATCGCCACCGCCCATCCCGCCGTGCGCGGCATCGCGCTCGGCGAGGCGGACCTCCGCGCCGACCTGGGGGTACGGGAGGACAGCGGCCTCGACTGGCCGCGCGGCCGGGTGGTGGTCGCGGCCCGGGCGGCCGGCCTCCCGCCCCCGGCCCAGTCGGTCCACCCGGACATCGCCGACCTGGAGGCGCTGGCAGCCGGCTGTGCCCGGGGCCGGGCCCTGGGCTTCTTCGGCCGGGCGGCCGTCCACCCCCGCCAGCTCCCGGTCATCGAGCGCGCCTACCTCCCCACCCCCGAGGAGATCGACGCGGCCCGGGAGGTGGTCGAGGCGGCCGGGACGGAACCGGGCGCGCTGGCCCTGCCGGACGGCCGTTTCGTCGACGCGGCGGTGGTGCAGGGCGCCCACCGGGTCCTCGCCCTGGCGGCCCGGACGGCCTGACCCCCGTACCCCCCCCCGCATGCGAAAGGGCCGCCGGGACCTCTCGGTCCCGACGGCCCTTCGACCGGTTGCGGGGGATCAGCTCTTGGCGGCGGACCCGGCGCCGTTGTCGGCCCCGTGCTCCACGTCCCCGTCGGAGGTGTCGGAGTCCTTGGCGGTGTTCTTGTCTGAGTCCGGAGCCGCGTCCCGGAGGTCGGCGTCCGCCGGCCCGTCCGTCCCGTCGGCGTCCTCGGACGTCGCTACGGCGTCCTTGGCGGCCTTCGGCTCCACGATCTCCTCGCGGCCCGGACGGATCCGCGCCGAGATCGCCATGTAGAGCACGGCGAGCACGAAGACGATGATCGCCGTCCACACGTTCAGGCGCAGACCGAGGATGTGGTGCGCCTCGTCGACGCGCATGTACTCGATCCAGGCCCGGCCCGCGCAGTACGCGGCGACGTACAGCGCGAAGGCGCGCCCGTGGCCGAGCTTGAAGCGGCGGTCGGCCCAGATGACCAGGAAGGCGACGCCGACGCACCAGAGCGACTCGTACAGGAAGGTCGGGTGGTAGTACCCGGCCTCGCGGTTCGCGCTCTCGGTGATCTTCAGCGCCCAGGGCAGATCGGTCTCCCGGCCGTACAGCTCCTGGTTGAACCAGTTGCCCCAGCGGCCGATGGCCTGGGCGAAGGCGATTCCGGGGGCGATGGCGTCGGCGTACGCCGGGAGCGGGACGCCCCGGCGGCGGCAGCCGATCCAGGCACCCACCGCGCCGAGCGCGATGGCGCCCCAGATGCCGAGGCCGCCCTCCCAGATCTTGAAGGCGTCGACCCAGTTCTCACCCTCGCTGAAGTACAGCTGGTAGTCGGTGATCACGTGGTACAGGCGTCCGCCGACGAGGCCGAAGGGCACCGCCCAGACGGCGATGTCGGCCACGGTGCCGGCAGTGCCGCCCCGGGCGATCCAGCGCTTGTTGCCGTACCAGACGGCGACGAAGACACCGATGATGATGCAGAAGGCATAGCCGCGCAGCGGGATCGGTCCGAGGTTGATCACGCCGGTCGACGGGCTGGGAATATAGGCAAGGTCCATGGCAGGACCGACGCTACCCTGCCGGGCGGGCGGGACGGCAGCCCACCCGGCAACGTATGGGTAACTAACCCCGGACTTTCCGCCCGGGTGGGCGGCTCAGCCCGCCGAGGGGGAGGCCGGAACGGCCGGCGAGGCCGTGCCCGGCTTCTTGCCCTTGTTGGCCTCGGCGACCCACTTCTTCAGGTTCTCCGGGGAGATCTGCTCGTTCCCCTTCTGCGGGAAGATCGATTCTCCGTCGAGGAGGACGGTGGGCGTGCCGCGGAAGCCGCCGTTCTGGAAGGCCTCGTTCGACTTCACCACCCAGCTGTCGTGGGTGCCGTCGTCGACACAGCCGCGGAAGGCGGGGGTGTCGAGCCCCGGCACCTTCGCCGCCAGCTCGATCAGCTTGGCGTTGTCGCCGAAGGCGTCGTCCGTCTCCGGCGGCTGGTTCATGTAGAGCGTGTCGTGGTACGCGGTGAACTTCCCCGCGTCCTGGGCGCACGCCGCCGCGTTCGCCGCGCGGAGGGAGCCGCTGCCGCCCATGTTCCCGTCGATGAGGGTGGCCAGGTGGTACTCGGCCTTGAGTGCGCCCGAGGCCTCCAGCCCGTGGATCGTGTCCCGGAACGCGTTCTCGAACTGGGCGCACGCCGGGCAGCGGAAGTCCTCCCAGACCGACAGCGTCGACGGGGCGTCCGTCTTCCCCGTGGGAATGGCGGGCTTCGCGTCCTCCTCGGTCGCCCCGGTCGGCGCGACGACCGGTCCCGCCTTGTCGGATCCGCTGTCCTTGTCACTGCCGGCGGCGATCACGCCGACGACCGCGGCCAGGCCGAGAACGCCGACCACCGCCGCCGACACGATCAGGACGCGCCGCTGCTTCTCACGGGCCTTCTCGCGCTCACGCTGCTGCTGGAGGCGCTCCCGCGCGCTCCGATTACCGTCACCACGGTTCTTCTCGCTCACGCCTCGGAAACGAACCGGGGAGGCACGTGCGTGCCTCCCCGGTCCCACATCCACCCAAATGGGTTACGAAACGCGCCGGACACCCTCGGCGAGTTCGGCCGCCAGTTCCTTTACGGCGGCGAGTCCCGCGCTCTCGTCGCCGTCGGCGTCGAGAATCCGCTTCACGAAGGCGGAGCCGACGATGACGCCGTCGGCGAAGACCGCGACCTCCTTGGCCTGGGTGGCGTTGGAGACGCCGAGGCCGACGCAGACCGGGAGGTCCGACGTGGCCCGGGTCCGGCGGACCAGGTCGGCGGCCTGCTCGCCGACCGACTCGCGGGTGCCGGTGACCCCCATGAGGGAGGCGGCGTAGACGAAGCCGGAGCCGGCCGCCGTGATGGTGGCGAGGCGTGCGTCCCTGCTGCTGGGGGCGACGACGAAGACGGTGGCGAGACCGTGCTTGTCGGCGTGCTCGCGCCAGACCGCGGACTCCTGGACCGGCAGGTCGGGCAGGATGCAGCCCGCGCCGCCGGCCGCGGCGAGCTCCTCGGTGAAGCGCTCGATGCCGTAGCGGTCGATCGGGTTCCAGTACGTCATGACGAGGACCGGCTTGCCGGTGGCCTCGTGGGCCTCGCGGACGGTGCGCATGACGTCGGCGATCTTGACGCCGCCGCGCAGGGCGATGTCGTCGGCGGTCTGGATGACCGGCCCGTCGAGCACCGGGTCGCTGTGCGGGAGGCCGACCTCGACCACGTCCGCGCCGCCGTCGAAGACGGCCTTGATCGCCGCGATGCCGCCGTCGACGGTCGGGAAGCCGGCCGGGAGGTACGCGATGAGCGCGGCCCGGTTCTCGGCCTTCGCCTTGGCGAGGGTGTCACTGAGCAGCTGGATGTTGCCGGTCGTCACTTGGAACCCTCCCCGTCGTACAGCCCGAAGTAGCGGGCGGCCGTGTCCATGTCCTTGTCGCCGCGCCCGGAGAGGTTGACCAGGAGCAGGGCGTCCTTGCCGAGCTCCTTGCCGACCTCCAGGGCGCCGGCGAGGGCGTGCGCCGACTCGATGGCCGGGATGATGCCCTCGGTGCGCGAGAGCAGCCGGAGCGCCTGCATGGCCGCGTCGTCGGTGACGGCGCGGTACTCGCCGCGACCGCTGTCCTTCAGGTACGCGTGCTCCGGGCCGATGCCCGGGTAGTCGAGGCCCGCCGAGATCGAGTAGGGCTCGGTGATCTGGCCCTCCTCGTCCTGGAGGACGTACGACCGCGAACCGTGCAGGATGCCGGGCTCGCCTGCGGTGAGGGTGGCCGCGTGCTCGCCGGTCTCGACGCCGTGGCCGGCCGGCTCGCAGCCGATCAGGCGCACGTCCGCGTCCGGGACGAAGGCGTGGAAGAGACCGATCGCGTTGGAGCCGCCGCCGACGCAGGCGATCGCCGCGTCGGGGAGGCGTCCGGCGCGCTCCAGGAGCTGGCGGCGGGCCTCGACGCCGATGACCCGGTGGAAGTCCCGGACCATGGCGGGGAAGGGGTGCGGGCCGGCGACGGTGCCGAAGAGGTAGTGCGTCCGGTCCACGTTGGCGACCCAGTCGCGGAACGCCTCGTTGATGGCGTCCTTGAGCGTACGGCTGCCGGACTTCACGGCCACGACCTCGGCGCCCAGCATCCGCATCCGGGCCACGTTGAGGGCCTGGCGCTGGGTGTCGACCTCGCCCATGTAGATGGTGCAGTCGAGGCCGAAGAGGGCGCAGGCGGTGGCGGTGGCCACGCCGTGCTGGCCGGCGCCGGTCTCGGCGATGACCCGGGTCTTGCCCATGCGCTTGGTCAGGAGGGCCTGGCCCAGCACGTTGTTGATCTTGTGCGAGCCGGTGTGGTTGAGGTCCTCGCGCTTGAGGAAGATCCGGGCGCCACCGGCGTGCTCGGCGAACCGGGGCACCTCGGTCAGGGCGCTCGGCCGGCCCGTGTAGTTGACCATCAGGTCGTTGAGCTCGCGGGCGAACTCCGGGTCGGACTTGGCCTTGTCGTACTCGACGGCGACCTCGTCGACGGCGGCGACGAGGGCCTCCGGGATGAACTTGCCGCCGTAGGCACCGAAGTAGCCCTCGGCGGTGGGGACCTGACCCTCCGGGTCTGGAATGAAGAACTCGCTGGACATGCGACTGCTCCTCGCGGGGCGGGTGCCCCGGGTTCACGTGCGGTTGATGGTCACGTTATGCGCGCGAGTCCCTCACGTACGGCAACGCCATGGCGGGCTTACGCCCGCGCCGGGCCGCCCGCCCCGTTGTGGGCGACTGTTCCGCCGGGGCGGAACGGTGGGCACAACGGAACGTCGCCCCTTGCCGGGCCCGGGCTCCAGGGCCTCGACCCGCACCCCGTGTGCGCCGATCCATGGGTACGGGTCAGAGCGCGAGGGGCGGAGGCGCCGCCGAAGCGCGCCGTCCCGTGCGCCCACGCCGAGGCGGGCGACGCCGCGGTGACACGCGGAATGGCGGCAGGGCACGGTCCGGCGTCCACCGAGGCCTCGGAAGGCCGGGACTCAGTGGCCGGGCGTTGCTGCGTTCGTGAAGGTGCGCGCGAGGCGCGCGCGCCATCGCATGCCGTTGACCTGGCCCGGCTCGTCCCCGATGACGTACCGCACCCGGCGGCCGTGGACACGGCGGGCGGGTGCACGGCAGCCACGCGGACGGCAGCCCCGGGCCAGCGGGGCGTGCGGCGCGGGTACGGACGCGGCGGCGGTACGGAGCCGACCGCCTCGTCCGGCGGCCACCGACGGCACGCCGACGGTCCCCCGGGCGGTGCCCGGAGGGGTCGGCGTGGCGCGGCGGCGGGTCATGACGCGGTCAGCTCCGGCCGTGCCGGAGAGCCGGGTGGGCGCCGGCGGCGACCAGGTCGGCGACGGCGGCCTTGGGGTCGCGGCCGGTGACGAGCGACTCGCCGACCAGGACCGCGTCGGCGCCCGCGTTGGCGTAGGCGATGAGATCGTGCGGGCCTCGGACGCCGGACTCGGCGATCTTGACGATGCTCGCGGGGATCTCGGGGGCGACGCGCTCGAAGGTGGAGCGGTCGACCTTGAGGGTCTTGAGGTTGCGCGCGTTGACGCCGATGATCCGGGCGCCGGCGTCGACGGCCCGCTCGACCTCGTCCTCGTCGTGGACCTCGACGAGCGGGGTGAGCCCGATGGACTCGGCGCGCTCGATGAGGGAGACCAGCGCTTCCTGCTCCAGGGCGGCGACGATGAGGAGCGCGAGATCCGCTCCGTACGCGCGCGCTTCCCAGAGCTGGTACGCGGTGACGATGAAGTCCTTGCGCAGGACCGGGATGTCGACCTTGGCCCGGACGGCCTCCAGGTCGGCGAGCGAGCCGCCGAAACGGCGCTGCTCGGTGAGGACGGAGATGACGGCCGCGCCACCGGCCTCGTAGTCGGCGGCGAGTCCGGCCGGGTCGGCGATCGCGGCGAGCGCGCCCTTGGACGGGCTGGAGCGCTTGACCTCGCAGATCACCTTGACGCCGTCGCCGCGCAGTGCGGCGACGCCGTCCTTGGCCTGCGGCGCCTTGGCGGCGCGCTCCTTGAGCTCGTCGAGGGTGACCCGCGCCTGCCGCTCTGCGAGGTCGGCGCGTACGCCTTCGATGATCTCGTCGAGCACACTCACGCGAGGGGCCCCCTTCCGGGACGGTGATGGTGATGATGAACCAGGTTCAGCCACATCGATCCTATCCGCAGGACGGCCCCGGACTCGCATCGGCCGGAGCGGCGTCCCATCTACTGGGACTCCCGTAGGGGTCCCCGTGGCGCCGTACGGGCCCTCAGGGGGCCAGTGCGGAGCCGAGGGGAAGGTTCCGGACCAGGGTGAAGAGGGCGAGGACGGCCCCGATCCCCCACCACCAGACCGGGGAGACCGCGAGGCGCATGGGCACCCCGCGGATGGTGCGAATCAGCCAGAGGACCATGAGGACGCCGAAGAGGCCGTAGCCGACGACGGCGAGGGCGTTGGCGCCCAGGGCGGCCGGGAGATCCCCGTGGACGAAGGCGTGGGCGCTGCGGAGTCCGCCGCATCCGGGGCAGAAGACGCCGGTGAAGCGGAGCAGGGGGCAGACGGGGTAGTGCCCGGGTTCGTTGGGGTCGACGGTCCCGACGTACGCGAAGGCGGCGGCGACCCCGGTGAGCGTGGCGACGGGGGCGAGCAGCCTCCGCGCGAGCGACCGGGCCGGTGGCGGCACGGGCCCGCCACCCGGCCACGCGTGCGCGTGCGGCGGCGGTACGGGGCCTCCACCCGGCCACGCGTGCGCGTGCGGCGGCCCGACGACGTCCGGGCGGTCCATGGCGTCCGGGCCCGCAGCGGTGTCCGGGCGTGGCGCGGCGTCCGGCCGGACCGGTTCAGCCGGTGGCACGGGTTCACCCGGTCGGGTGCTGGATGCGTCGGTCACGGCTCCGGCCGTCGGCTGGGGGTCCACCCGGTGATTCTCGCCCCGGACGCGCGAGAGCGCAGCCCGGCACGGCCGGACTGCGCTCTCCCATGCTTCGTGTCGCGTCAGGCGCGGGCCTGCGCGGTCGCGGCCTCGCGGGCGGCGGCGACGGCCGCCGACTCCTTCGGCATGCCGAGGCCCGCGGCCTTCATCGCGCCGCCGACGATGCCGCCGAGCACGATGACACCCATGCCGGCCCAGAAACCGGGCAGGTTGGCGGCCACCATGAAGACTCCGGCGATGCAGAAGCCGATGAAGGAGATGATGACACCGGTCCAGGCGGCCGGGGTGTGTCCGTGGGCGCTGCCCGCCATGAGTTGCTCCTCGTTGCAGTTGCTCGATGGTGAGGTCACGCGTGCGCGGACTCTCGGCGCTCATTGTCCCGCACACGGGCGCGCGAGGGTGAATCGGGGGTACCGGGACGATCACGCGTCGCGGCCGGCGACGCGATCGGGCCCCGCGGGCCGGCCCCGTCAGGCGCCGTCAGGCGCCGTGAGTGGGGTCCTCGCCCCGGTCCAGGGCCTTCCACAGGTCCTCGGGCCGGTCCGGGTCGGTCGTGGGGGCCTTGCGCGCCGCGCGCGGGGCGCCGGAGCGTTCGTAGCGGCCGCCCATCGCGGGCCAGCTCTTGCCGAAGCGCAGGGCGAAGAGGCCCGCGAGCAGGATGAGGACGGCGCCCGCGGCGGTGACGTACGGCCAGACGGTGTGGCTGAGGCCGGCGACCGCGGCGGCGGTGTCGCCGCTGATCCGGGCGGCCTCGGCGTCGAGGGCGGCGCTGTCGGAGGCGCCGAGGAAGGCGGCGAGCGCGGCGCCCGCGCCGCTGAGCGCGAGGAGCGCGGCGACGAGGGTGCGGCCGGTGCGGCGGACGGCGAAGACGGCGAAGAGCGCGGCGAGGCCGACGATCGCGAGGGCGGTCGGCACGCCGGTGACGGTGCCGCCGTCGGCCTCGACGGGGACGCTGCCGCCGCCGACGGACGCGGTGCCCTCCGCCCAGATCTGGCCCGCGGAGAGCAGGACGACGGTGGCGCCGAGGGCGCCGAGGAGGAGGGCCGCGGCCAGGCTGCGGCGGCCGCCGGTGGGGACGGCCGCGCGGGCGGCCCGGGGCTGGGGTACGGGTACGGCACTCACGTACCCCACTATCCCCTACGTGCTCAGTTGCCGTTCATCCGGTTGGCGGTGTGGACGGCGCGGAGGACGGCCGCGGCCTTGTTCCGGCACTCGTTGTCCTCGGCGACGGGATCGGAGTCGGCGACGACACCCGCTCCGGCCTGCACATACGCGGTTCCGTCGCGGAGCAGGGCGGTGCGGATGGCGATGGCGGTGTCCGCGTCGCCGGCGAAATCGAGATAACCGACACATCCGCCGTACAGGCCGCGCCGGGAGGGTTCGAGCTCCTCGATGATCTGCATGGCGCGGGGCTTGGGCGCTCCGGAGAGCGTCCCGGCCGGGAAGCAGGCGGTGAGGACGTCGAAGGCGGTCCTGCCCTCGGCGACCTCGCCGGTGACGGTGGAGACGATGTGCATGACGTGCGAGTAGCGCTCGACGGACATGAAGTCGACGACCTCGACGGAGCCGGGCGTGCAGACCCGGCCGAGGTCGTTGCGGCCGAGGTCGACGAGCATGAGGTGCTCGGCCCGCTCCTTGGGGTCGGCGAGCAGTTCCTCGGCGAGGTCGTGGTCCTCCTGCGGGGTGGCGCCGCGGTGCCGGGTGCCGGCGATGGGGTGGAGCAGCGCGTGCCCGTCCTCGACCTTGACGAGGGCCTCGGGGCTGGATCCGACGACGTCGAAGCCGTTCTCGAAGCGGAAGAGGTACATGTACGGGGACGGGTTGGTGGCCCGCAGGACGCGGTAGACGTCGAGCGCGGAGGCGGCGCACGGGGTCTCGAACCGCTGCGAGGGCACGACCTGGAAGGCCTCGCCGGCCCGGATGCGCTCCTTGATGTCCTCGACGGCGTCCTGGTAGGCCGGGCCGCCCCAGAGCGCCGAGAACTCCGGCAGCGCGGAGGCGGGCAGGGCGGTGGGGGCGGTGGCGACCGGGCGGGCCAGGTCGGCCTCCATGGCGTCGAGGCGGGCGACGGCGTGCGCGTACGCCTCCTCGACACCGGTCTCCAGGTCGTTGTGGTTGATCGCGTTGGCGATCAGCAGGACCGAGCCGTCCCAGTGGTCCAGGACCGCGAGGTCGCTGGTGAGGAGCATGGTCAGCTCGGGGAGCTTCAGGTCGTCGCGGGTGGAGTCGCCGATCTTCTCCAGGCGGCGGACGATGTCGTAGCCCAGGTAGCCGACCATGCCGCCGGTGAAGGGCGGCATGCCGGAGGCCAGGTCGCGCGGGGTGTGGAGGGTCTCGACGGTGGCGCGCAGGGCCTGGAGCGGGTCGCCGTCCGTGGGGACGCCGACGGGCGGGGTGCCCAGCCAGTGGGCCTCGCCGTCCTTCACCGTCAGGGTGGCGTCGCTGCGGACCCCGATGAAGGAGTAGCGGGACCAGCTGCGGCCGTTCTCCGCGGATTCGAGGAGGAAGGTGCCGGGCCGTTCGGCGGCCAGCTTGCGGTAGAGCCCGACCGGGGTGTCGCCGTCCGCGAGCAGCCGGCGGCTGACGGGGATGACGCGGCGGTCGGCCGCCAGCTTGCGGAAGGTGTCGAGATCCATGGCGCCAGACCCTACTCGGAGACGGGGAGCACGTCGGCGTCGAAGCAGGTCCGGGCGCCGGTGTGGCAGGCGGCTCCGACCTGGTCGACCTTGACGAGCACGGTGTCGGCGTCGCAGTCGAGGGCGACGGACTTGACGTGCTGGACGTGCCCGGAGGTGTCGCCCTTGACCCAGTACTCCCGGCGGCTGCGGGACCAGTAGGTGCAGCGTCCGGTGGTGAGGGTGCGGTGCAGGGCCTCGTCGTCCATCCAGCCGAGCATCAGCACCTCACCGGTGTCGTACTGCTGGGCGATCGCGGGGACGAGCCCGTCCGGGCTGCGCTTGAGCCGGGCGGAGATGGCCGGGTCGAGATTGCTGCTCATGGCGCCATTGTGCCGCGATCCGGGACGGTGTCCGGCGGGGCGTCCACTGGGCGGACCGGTGGCGCCCGCCGTAGGCTGGCGGTCATGTCGACCCATGCCAAACGTGAACGGCTTCTGCTCGCCGATCTGTTGGAGGCGGCCGGTCCGGACGCCCCGACGCTCTGCGAGGGCTGGCGCACCCGGGACCTCGCGGCCCATGTGGTGGTGCGGGAACGGCGCCCGGACGCGGCGGCCGGTTCGCTCGTACCGGTGCTGAAGGACCGGCAGGAGCGGGTGCAGGCGGAGTTCGCCGAGAAGCCGTACGAGGAGCTGATCCGGCTCATCCGGACGGGGCCGCCGCGGTTCTCGCCGTTCACCATCAAGCAGGTGGACGAGGGTGCGAACGTGGTCGAGTTCTACGTCCACGCCGAGGACGTACGCCGGGCCCAGCCCGAATGGTCGGCGCGCGAGCTCGACCCGGTCTTCGCGGACGCCCTCTGGTCGCGCCTCGAACGCTCCGCCCGCCTCCTGGGCCGCAAGCTGCCGGTCGGCCTGGTGCTGCGCCGGCCGAACGGCCAGACGGCGGTGGCGCACCGGGGCACCCCGGTGGTGACGGTCTCCGGTGAGCCGGGCGAGCTCACGATGTACCTGTACGGGCGCCAGGCCTCGGCCAAGGTGGAGCTGGACGGGGAGCCGGAGGCGATCGAGCGGCTGAGCGAGACGAAGCAGCTGGGTCTCTGACGGGCGGCGCGCCCGGCCCGGGCTCTAGCCCGGCAGTTCCGCGCGGCGCACGGCCCTGGCCGAGAGGCCGTAGAGGCCCGCGAGCGCGCAGACGCCCGCGCTGACGGTGAAGACCGGGCCGACGCCCCACAGGCCGATCGCGGCGCCCGTGAGCGGGAAGCTGAGCGGGGCGAGGCCGAGGCTCATCAGGCTGGAGACGGCCGAGACCCGGCCGAGGTAGGCGGGGTCGCACTCGGTCTGCACGAGGGCCCCGCAGAGTGCTCCGGAGAGGCCGGCGAACAGGCCGATGGCGAGGGCGACGCCCACGGCCAGGGGCAGCCGCGGGACGAAGGCGAGGGCGCCGATCGAGACGGCGCCGACCGTCATGGTCCAGCCGAGGACGGCTCCGGCGCGCGGCACCCGGCCCTTGACGCCGAGCAGCAGCGAGGCGCCGCCCGCGCCGACGCCGAAGCCGGCGAGGACCCAGCCGATGCCGGAGGCCCCCCAGCCGCGCTGGTCGGAGAGGAGCGCGAGGCCGACGTTGAGGGGGCCGACGAAGCCGAGGTCGCTGAGGGCGATGACGATCATGAGCGGTCCGAGGACGCGGTGGCCGTGCAGATAGCGCATTCCGTCGACGAGATCGCCGAAGGCGGTGCCGTTCTGGCTCGCCGCCTCTCCGGTGAGAGGGCGGAGCCGGAGGGCCAGCAGCAGGGGCAGGGAGACGGCGAAGAGCGCTCCCGCCACGGCGAACGCGACGCCCGGTCCGCCGAGGGCGATCGCGAGGCCGCCGAGGGGGGCGCCGAGAACGGCTCCGGAGCGGTAGGCGAGGCCGCGCATGCCCTGGACCCGGGCGAGCTGGTCGTGCGGGGCGATCCGGGGCGGCAGGGCGCCGACGGCGGGCAGGAAGAGGGCGTCGACGATGCCGAAGACCAGGGCGATGCCGGCCAGCACCCAGAGGGTGGGCGGGGCGACGAGGACGAGCGCGGCGACGGCGAGGACGACGAGGCAGCGGACGGTGTCGGAGACGATGACGACCCGGCGGGGGCCGAAGCGGTCGGCGACCACTCCCCCGCCGAGCATCAGCAGGGCGCGCGGTACGGCGCTGACGGCCATCACGAGCCCGGCCTCGGCGGGGGTGCCGCCGCGGACGGCGGCCCAGGAGAGGGCGAGGTGGTAGACGCTGTCGCCGAGGGTGGAGGCGGTGTAGGCGCCGAGCCAGCGCAGCACCCGGGGGTCGCGGTGGGCGGGCCGTGCCGGGGCGGCGGGCGCGGCGACGGGGGCGGTGGCGGTCATCCGCGGTAGGGGAAGCCGTTGAGGTGGATGGCGACGTTCTCGCGGCCCTCGGTGTCACCCGCGGCCTCGGCGGCGCGGGCCCGCTGGTCGTACTTCCTGAGGACGGTGTCGAGTTCGGCGCCGAGGGCGGCGAGCTCGTCGGCGGTGAGGCGGGGCAGCCACTCGGAGCTGGGGGAGGCCGCGCGCCACGCGTCGGACCAGGTGTGCCGCTCGTCGAGGAAGCGGGCGTACATCCGCGTGCGCTGCTCGTCGACCGTACGGCCGAAGGCGGCGCTCGCGGCGGCGAGTTCGGGGGCGTCGCGGAGGTCCTCGTCGTGGATGCTGAAGCCGTAGGAGCTGGGCTGCCACCAGCGCTCGCGGCCGTCGGTCGACTGGGTCTCGGCCTCTTCGATGAGGCCGTGGTCGGCGAGCTTGCGCAGGTGGTAGCTGACGAGGGAGACGGCCTCGTCGACCTGGTCGGCGAGCTGGGACGCGGTGGCGGTGCGGGCCACGAACAGGGCGCGGTAGAGGCGCATCCGCAGCGGGTGCGAGATGGCTTTGAGGGTGCCGAGATCGGTGATCCGGCGGTTCTCCGGCGAGGTCATGTCCATGACCCTAGATGCGAAAGAAAACTTGCGCAATGAAAATTGCACAACTGATCCTGCGCTTCCGGGAAAGGCGAAGGGCCCCCGAAGGGGCCCTTCATGACATCGGGTCAGGTCAGCGGACCGGGTGGCCCGCCCGCCGCAGCTCGTCCTTGACCTGCGAGATCCGCAGGTCGCCGAAGTGGAAGACGGAGGCCGCGAGCACCGCGTCCGCGCCCGCCTCGACGGCCGGCGGGAAGTCGGAGAGCCTGCCCGCGCCGCCGGAGGCGATGACCGGGACCGTGACGTGCTTGCGTACGGCCGCGATCATCTCGGTGTCGTAGCCGTCCTTCGTCCCGTCCGCGTCCATCGAGTTGAGCAGGATCTCCCCCGCGCCCAGCTCGGCGGCCCGGTGCGCCCACTCGACGGCGTCGATGCCGGTGCCCTTGCGGCCGCCGTGCGTCGTCACCTCGAAGGAACCCGAGGCCGTACGCCGGGCGTCGACCGACAGGACGAGCACCTGGCGGCCGAAGCGCTCGGCGATCTCCTGGATCAGCTCCGGGCGCCCGATGGCGGCGGTGTTGACGCCCACCTTGTCGGCGCCCGCCCGCAGCAGCTTGTCGACGTCCTCGGCCGCGCGGACGCCGCCGCCGACCGTGAGCGGGATGAACACCTGCTCGGCGGTGCGGCGCACCACGTCGTAGGTGGTCTCCCGGTTGCCGGAGGAGGCGGTGATGTCGAGGAAGGTCAGCTCGTCGGCGCCCTCGGCGTCGTACAGCTTGGCCATCTCGACGGGGTCGCCCGCGTCGCGCAGGTTCTGGAAGTTGACGCCCTTCACGACGCGGCCGTTGTCCACGTCGAGGCAGGGGATCACTCGTACGGCGAGAGTCATGCCGTCCCTCCCTCCGGGCGGTACGCCTCGACCTCGACCTCGACGACCAGGCTCGGGTCGACGAAGCCGGAGACGATGATCATCGAGGCGGCGGGGCGGACGGCGTCGAACAGCTCCTTGTGGGCGCGGCCGACCTCGTCCACGTCCCGGGCGTGGGTGATGTACATCCGGGTGCGGACGACGTGCTCCGCGTCGAGGCCCAGCCGCTTCAGCGCCGCCAGGGCCACGTTGAAGGAGTTGACCGTCTGCTCGTACGGGCCGCCGCCGGCGATCTGGCCGCCGACCACCGACGTACAGCCGGCGACGAGGACCAGGCCGTTCGGCAGTTCCACGGCGCGGGAGTAGCCGAACTGCTCCTCCCACGGCGCGCCGGTGACGACCTTCTTCACAGCGTCGGTCATGCGGAAGCCACCGCCGCCAGCGCCTCCTCCAGGGTGAACGCCTTGGCGTACAGCGCCTTGCCGACGATCGCGCCCTCGACGCCCAGCGGGACGAGGCCGGACAGGACCCGCAGGTCGTCGAGGGAGGACACGCCGCCGGAGGCGACGACGGGCTTGTCGGTGGCGGCGCAGACGTTCTTCAGGAGCTCCAGGTTGGGGCCCTGGAGCGTGCCGTCCTTGGCGATGTCGGTGACGACGTAGCGGGAGCAGCCCTCGGAGTCGAGGCGGGCGAGCGTCTCGTAGAGGTCGCCGCCGTCGCGGGTCCAGCCGCGGCCGCGCAGGGTCGTACCGCGGACGTCGAGGCCGACGGCGATCTTGTCGCCGTACTCGGCGATGACCTTGGCGACCCACTCGGGGGTCTCCAGGGCGGCGGTGCCGAGGTTGACGCGGGTGCAGCCGGTGGCCAGGGCGGCCGCGAGGGAGGCGTCGTCGCGGATGCCGCCGGAGAGCTCGACCTTGATGTCCATGGCCTGGGCGACCTCGGCGATCAGCTGCCGGTTGTCACCGGTGCCGAAGGCGGCGTCGAGGTCGACGAGGTGCAGCCACTCGGCGCCGGAACCCTGCCAGGCGAGGGCCGCTTCGAGCGGGGAGCCGTAGGAGGTCTCGGAGCCGGACTCGCCGTGCACGAGACGGACGGCCTGGCCGTCGCGGACGTCGACGGCGGGGAGGAGTTCGAGCACGCTGTTAGAAGACACGGTCACAGGGTTCCGATCCAGTTGGTGAGCAGCTGTGCTCCGGCGTCGCCGGACTTCTCGGGGTGGAACTGGGTGGCCCACAGGGCGCCGTTCTCGACGGCCGCGACGAAGGGCTCGCCGTGGGTGGCCCAGGTGACCTTGGGGGCGCGGATGTTCTTGTTGCCGACCTCCAGGGTCCACTCGCGCACCGCGTAGGAGTGCACGAAGTAGAACCGGGCGTCGGCGTCGAGGTCCGCGAACATCTGGGTGTCCTGCGGCGCGTCGACCGTGTTCCAGCCCATGTGGGGGACGACGGGGGCGTTCAACGGCTCGACCGTACCGGGCCACTCGTCGAGGCCCTCGCTCTCCACGCCGTGCTCGAAGCCGTGGGCGAAGAGGATCTGCATGCCGACGCAGATGCCCATGACCGGGCGGCCGCCGGAGAGCCGGCGGTCGATGATCCACTCGCCGCGGGCCTCCTTGAGCCCCTTCATGCAGGCGGAGAAGGCGCCGACGCCGGGGACGAGGAGCCCGTCGGCGTTCATCGCGGTGTCGTAGTCGCGGGTGATCTCGACGTCGGCGCCGACCCGGGCGAGGGCGCGCTCGGCCGAGCGCACGTTGCCGAAGCCGTAGTCGAAGACGACGACCTTCTTGGGGGTGATCGTGGTCATGACCACACGTCCAGCCGCAGCACACCGGCGGAGAGGGACATCGCGGCGCCGACGGCGACGAGCACGATGACGCCCTTGGGCAGCTGCTGCTTGACGAAGGAGTAGATGCCGCCGAGCAGGAAGAGCCCGACGACGATGAGGATGGTGGAGAGGCCGTTCACGGTTAGAGCGCGCCCTTCGTGGAGGGGAGGATTCCGGCGGCGCGCGGGTCGCGCTCGGAGGCGTAGCGGAGGGCGCGGGCGAAGGCCTTGAACTGGCATTCCACGATGTGGTGGGCGTTGCGCCCGTACGGGACGTGGATGTGCAGCGCGATCTGGGCCTGGGCGACGAAGGACTCGAAGATGTGCCGGGTCATCGTCGTGTCGTACGAGCCGATCATCGGCGCCATGTTCTCGGGCTCGGTGTGCACGAGGTACGGGCGGCCGGAGAGGTCGACGGTCACCTGGGCGAGCGACTCGTCCAGCGGGACGGTGCAGTTGCCGAAGCGGTAGATGCCGACCTTGTCGCCGAGGGCCTGCTTGAAGGCGGCGCCGAGGGCGAGGGCGGTGTCCTCGATGGTGTGGTGCGAGTCGATGTGCAGGTCGCCGTCGGTCTTGACGGTCAGGTCGAACAGACCGTGCCGGCCGAGCTGGTCGAGCATGTGGTCGTAGAAGCCGACCCCGGTCGACACATCGACCTTTCCGGTGCCGTCGAGGTCGATCTCGACGACGACGGAGGTCTCCTTGGTGGTGCGCTCAACGCGGCCTACGCGGCTCATCGCTCCTGCTCCTTCATCAATTCACGAACCGCGTCGAGGAACGCGTCGTTCTCTTCGGGGGTGCCGGCGGTGACCCGCAGCCATCCCGGTACGCCGTTGTCCCGGACCAGGACGCCCCGGTCGAGGATCCGCTGCCAGGCCGCGTGCGTGTCGGGGAACTTCCCGAACTGCACGAAGTTGGCGTCCGAATCGGTGACCTCGCAGCCGATCCCGCGCAGCTCGGTGACGAGCCGGTCGCGCTCGGCCTTGAGCTGTTCGACGTACCCGAGGAGGGTGTCGGTGTAATCAAGGGCGGCGAGCGCGGTCGCCTGGGTGACGGCCGAGAGGTGGTACGGCAGGCGGACCAGCTGGACGGCGTCGACCACGGCCGGGTGGGCGGCGAGGTAGCCGAGGCGCAGTCCGGCGGCGCCGAAGGCCTTGGACATGGTCCGGGAGATCACCAGGTTCGGGCGCCCCTCGACGAGGGGCAGCAGCGAGTCCCGGTGGCTGAACTCCACGTACGCCTCGTCGACGACCACCATCGAGGGCCTGGCCGCCTGGGCCGCCTCGTACAGGGCGAGGACGGTGTCGGCGGCGACCGCGGTGCCGGTGGGGTTGTTGGGCGAGGTGATGAAGACGACGTCGGGCCGGTGCTCGGCGATCGCCTTCTCCGCCGCCGCCACGTCGATCGTGAAGTCCTCGTTGCGCGGCCCGGAGATCCAGCCGGTGCCGGTGCCGCGGGCGATCAGCGCGTGCATCGAGTACGAGGGCTCGAAGCCGATCGCGGTACGGCCCGGGCCGCCGAAGGTCTGCAGGAGTTGCTGGAGGACTTCGTTGGAGCCGTTGGCCGCCCACACGTTCTCGGTGGCGACCGGGTGCTTCCCGGTCCGGGTGAGGTAGCGGGCGAGCTCGGTGCGGAGCTCGACGGCGTCCCGGTCGGGGTAGCGGTTGAGGCCGCGGGCGGCCTCGGCGACCCGCTCCGCGATCCGGGCCACCAGCGGCTCGGGCAGCGGGTACGGGTTCTCGTTGGTGTTCAGCTGGACGGGGACGTCGAGCTGGGGCGCGCCGTAGGGGGACTTGCCGCGCAGCTCGTCCCGGACGGGCAGATCATCGATTCCGGTCACTTGGTCTCCGGCACCTTCCATCCGAAACGGGCCTTGACCGCCGCGCCGTGGGCCGGGAGGTCCTCGGCCTCGGCGAGGGTGACGACGTGGTGGGCCACGTCGGCGAGCGCGTCGCGCGTGTAGTCCACGATGTGCACCCCGCGCAGGAAAGACTGCACGGAGAGGCCCGAGGAGTGGCAGGCGCAGCCGCCGGTGGGCAGGACGTGGTTGGAGCCGGCGCAGTAGTCGCCGAGCGAGACCGGCGCCCAGGGGCCGACGAAGATCGCGCCCGCGTTGCGGACGCGGTCGGCGACGGCGGCGGCGTCCGCGGTCTGGATCTCCAGGTGCTCGGCGCCGTACGCGTCGACGACCTTGAGGCCGTCGGCGAGGTCGCGGACGAGGACGATCGCGGACTGACGGCCGGCCAGGGCCGGGACGATCCGGTCGTCGACGTGCTTGGAGGCGGCGACCTGCGTCTTCAGCTCGGCCTCGGTGGCGGCGGCCAGCTCGTCCGAGTCGGTGACGAGGACGGAGGCGGCCATCGGGTCGTGCTCGGCCTGGCTGATGAGGTCGGCGGCGACGTGCACGGGGTCGGCGGTGGAGTCCGCGAGGATCGCGATCTCCGTCGGGCCGGCCTCGGCGTCGATGCCGATGCGGCCCTTGAGGAGGCGCTTGGCGGCGGCGACGTAGATGTTGCCGGGACCGGTGACCAGGTTGACGGGGGCGCAGCCGGGCTCGCCGTCGGTGTCGGCGGTGCCGTACGCGAACATGGCGATCGCCTGAGCCCCGCCCGCGGCGTACACCTCGTCGACGCCGAGCAGGGCGCAGGCGGCGAGGATCGTCGGGTGCGGCAGTCCGCCGAACTCCTTCTGCGGGGGTGAGGCGATGGCCACGCCCTCGACGCCGGCCTCCTGGGCCGGGACGACGTTCATCACGACGGAGGACGGGTAGACGGAGCGGCCGCCCGGCACGTAGAGGCCGACGCGCTCGACCGGGATCCACTTCTCGGTGACCGTGCCGCCGGGGACGACCTGGGTGGTGTGGGTGGTGCGGCGCTGCTCGCGGTGGACGAGGCGGGCGCGCCGGATGGACTCCTCCAGGGCGGCGCGGACGGCCGGGTCGAGCTCGTCGAGGGCGCGGGTGATCGCCTCGGCGGGGACGCGCAGTCTCGCGAGCCGGACGCCGTCGAATTTCTCCCCGTACTCGATCACCGCGGCCGCGCCATGATGCCGGACGTCCTCGCAGATCGGCCGCACCGTCTCCAGGGCGGCTTCCACGTCGAACTCGGCACGGGGCAGCAGGTCGCGCAGGGCGGAACCCTCGGGGAGGGCCTCGCCGCGCAGATCGATTCGAGAGATCACGGGTCAATTCTCGCAGACGGCCCACAGCGCCGGACGCCCGTATCACTGGCTGATACACGCCACACTGGCGTCTTGTCGCCACTCCTGACCGTTAGCGTTCAGCCCGTCACTCAGCGGGAAGAACGGCTGTACGAATCCACGAAACCCCGGAAAAGCATCGAAAGCGGAATGCGCGGAGTCGTGGGAACGGATCGTGGAAAGCGAGGGGGGCGGCAGTGACCGAGCCGCACGAGGACGGAATGCCGGACGGTCTCACGGGCCCGGAGCGGGCCGTGTGGCGGGCGTTCCGCATCGGAAGGACATGCGATCTGACGGAGGGGATCGCGGAGCGGGACGACCCCTTCGGGGGGCGGGAGTGGGGAGAGGAGCGGAGCGTCCGCGCCGACGTGGTGGCGCTGCTGCTGCTCGCCGGGCCGCCGGCCCGGTCCGGGCGGGTGGCCGCGCTGAAGCTGCGCGGGGTCCGGATCACCGGCGTGCTGAACCTGGCGGGCGGGACGATAGGGCCGTACGTCGAGCTGCACGGCTGCCGGTTCGACGGGGAGGTGGTGCTGCCCGAGGCCCGCTTCGGCACCCTGCGGATGGTCGAGTGCTCCCTGCCGCGGCTGGAGGCGGCCCGGCTGCACACCGAGGGGGACCTGCACCTGCCGCGCTGCCGGGTGAAGCGGGGCATCCGGCTCACCGACGCGCAGATCGGCACCGACCTGCTCGTCAACCAGATCCAGGTGTGGCCGGACCGGCGGGGCCGTGCGATCGCGGCGGACGGGCTGGTCGTCGCCCAGGACCTCCAGGCCGAGCTGATCGAGACGCACGGGGAGCTGAGCCTGCGCGGGGCGAAGGTCGGCGTCTCGCTGAGCCTGCGGGGCAGTGTGCTGCGGGGCGCGCAGGGCCGCCGCGCGCTGAACGCCCCGCAGCTGACGGTGGAGCGCTCGCTCTATCTGAACGCGGCCTGGGTGTACGAGGACGCCGGGACGTACGGGAACTCGGGATATCCGGGCGGCGGTTCGACGTCCACCCCGCCGTACGGCGTGACGCCCGCCCAGGGCGCCCGCCGCAAGCCGGTCGAGTGCCACGGCGGGGTGCGCCTCGACGACGGCCGCTTCGGGGACGCGGTGGACCTGCACCACGCCCGGTTCCTGCTGAGCGGGGCGCGCCGGGAGGAGGTCTCGCTCCGCCGGATCGTCACCCCGGAGCTCCGGTTCAACGGCGAGCGGCCGGAGGAGGGCCGCGTCGTGCTCAACGGCGCGAAGGTCGTCACCCTGATCGACCTGTCGACCGCCTGGCCGGGCCCCGGCGGACTCGCGATGGGCGGCTTCGCCTACGAGAACCTCGTGCCGTACGGGCACTTCCCGCTGGCCCGGCGGCTGGAGTGGGTCGCGGCGGCGACCCCGGAGTACGCGCCCGAGCCGTACGAGCGGCTCGCGACGGTCCTGCGCAACAGCGGGGAGGACGCCGACGCCCGCGAGGTGCTGCTCGCCAAGCAGCGGCGCAGACGGGAGACCCTGCCGGTGGCGGGGAAGCTGTGGGGATACCTCCAGGACTGGACCGTGGCCTACGGCTACCGGCCGGGCCGGGCGGCGCTGTGGATGGCGGTCCTGTGGGCGGCGGGGACCGTGGCCTTCTCCCACTACCGTCCGATACCGCTGAAGGCCGAGGAGGCCCCCGCGTGGAACGGCCCGCTGTACGCGCTGGACCTGCTCCTCCCGGTGATCAACCTCGGCCAGGACGGCTACTGGCGCCTCGAAGGCATCTGGCAGTGGGCGGCGGCGGTGCTGATCCTGCTGGGCTGGATCCTGGCGACGACGGTGGCGGCGGGCGCGACCCGGTTGCTGAGCAGGGGGTGAGGGGGCGGAGGTTTGGTGTGAGGGGCGTGACGTCTGCTGCCGTGAGGGCGGGGGCCGGGAGAGAATACGTCCCACCATGTCCTTGTTCCGTGCCCTGTTCGGCGCCGTCCGTTCGGTCCGGCACACCCCGCGCCCAGCCGCCGGGTTCGTGCCGGACGACGACGTGCTGCTCGACGCCCCGGACGAACGGCTCGCGCCCGCCCTGGTCGCCGCCGCCCTCGCCGATCCGGAGCCCGCCGCGAAACTGCTCGCCACCACCCGGGACTCCGGCGAGTGGGAGGACCGCGACCGGTACGTCACCCGGCTCGCCACCTTCGCGTACAGCAGAGGCGACTGGCTGACCCACTGGCTCTCCGTCGCGCCCGGCGACCCCGACGCCCTGCTCGTCACGGCACAGCTCGCCGTACGCCAGGCCTGGGAGTCGCCCGCGCGGGCCGAGCGGCTGCGCGAGCTCGGCCCGCTGATCCACGCGGTCGTCGAGGGGACCCCGCACGACCCGGTGCCGTGGCGTCTCGCCCTGGACCACGCACGCGGCTCGCACGCCGGGCACACCGTCTTCGAATCGCTCTGGGAGCAGGCCGTGCGCCGCTCCCCGCACCACTACGGCTGCCATGTGGCGGCGCTGAAGTACCTCTCCGCGCAGTGGTACGGCTCGCACCGCGCCGCCTTCGACTTCGCGGAACAGGCGGCGGACGACGCGGCCCCGGACTCGCTCGTACGGGCGCTGCCGGTCCGCGCGGCCTACGACCGGCTCCGGGTGCCGCCGGACCGGGACCCGTCCGTGCCGGAGGCGCGGATCGACCGGGCGGCCGACCGCGCCCTGGACGTGTCGGCGGTCTTCCCGACGGGAGACCCCTGGCCGGCCGAGGTCCGCAACCTGCTCGCGTACGTGCTGGTGGAGCGGGCCCGGTGGGAGGAGGCGCGGGAGGAGTTCGGCCGGATCGGGGTCCACGCGACCTCGTTCCCGTGGGGGGCCTCCCGGGGCCCCGGGAGGGGAGCCGTACGGGAGGATCCGCTGCGCCGTTTCCTCGCCGCGCGGGACCGGGTCGGGGGCGAGTTGTCCCGCCGTACCCCTCTCTGGGACACCGGACGTGGACGGGCCGGACGGGGCGGGCCCGGCGGCCATTAGGCTTGACCGCTGTGACCACCGCTCGCCTGCCTCTCTTCCCGCTCAACGCGGTGCTGTTCCCGGGCCTCGTGCTGCCGCTGAACGTCTTCGAGGAGCGTTATCGCGCCATGATGCGCGAGCTGCTCACGATCGACGACTCGGAGCCGCGCCGCTTCGCCGTCGTCGCCATCCGTGACGGCCGCGAGGTCGCGCCGACCGCCCCCGGCATGCCGGACCAGACGGCACTGCCGGAGCGGGGCCCGGCCGCGGGCTTCGGCCCCGACCCCATCCAGTCCTTCCACCGGGTCGGCTGTATCGCCGACGCGGCGACGATCCGGGAGCGCGCGGACGGCAGCTTCGAGGTGATGGCCACCGGCACGACCCGGGTGAAACTGCTGTCGGTCGACGCGAGCGGGCCGTTCCTGGTCGCCGAGATCGAGGAGATCCCGGAGGAGCAGGGCGAGGAGGCCGGCACCCTCTCCGAGGGGGTGCTGCGGGCCTTCCGCAGCTATCAGAAGCGGCTGGCGGGGGCGCGGGAGCGTTCGCTGACGACCAGCGAGCTGCCGGACGACCCCTCCGTGGTGTCGTATCTGGTCGCGGCGGCCGCGGTGCTCGACACACCATCGAAGCAGCGGCTGCTCCAGGCCCCGGACACGGCGACCCGGCTCCGCGAGGAGCTGACGCTGCTGCGCGCGGAGACGGCGGTGCTGCGACATCTGCCGTCGCTGCCGGTGGTGGACCTGACACAGGCCCCGACGTACCCGAACTGAGCCGAGGAGGCGCGCGTGGCGAAGAAGCAGAGGAAGAGCGGCGGCGGCACCCCGGCGACGGTGGCCCTGGCGGCCGCAGGGACCCCGTTCACCCTGCACGCGTACGAGCACGACCCGGCCTCCCCCTCGTACGGCGAGGAGGCCGCGGAGGCCCTCGGTGTCTCCCCCGGCCGGGTCTTCAAGACCCTGGTGGCGGACGTCGACGGCGAGCTGACGGTCGCGGTGGTGCCGGTGGCGGGCCAGCTCGACCTGAAGGCACTGGCCACGGCGGTCGGCGGCAAGCGCGCGGCGATGGCGGACCCGGCGGCGGCCGAGCGGACCACGGGCTACGTCCGGGGCGGGATCTCCCCGCTCGGCCAGCGCAAGCGGCTCCGCACGGTCCTCGACGCCTCCGCGTCGGACCACGCGTCGATCTGTGTCTCGGCGGGCCGGCGCGGCCTCGAGGTGGAGCTCTCCCCCACCGATCTGGCCGCGCTCACCTCGGCCGTCCTGGCCCCGATCGGCCGCGCCTGACGTCCGGCGCGGCCCTCCGGCGGGGCCGGGGCCGTCAGCCGGCGCTCGGGCCCTGGGTGTACGGCTTCGGCTGCTCCCACGGCTCGGGCTCAGGGTCGCGCGGGCCGAAGGCGGCCGTGAGCGCCAGGTGCACGATCATCGCGGCGAGCGGCCAGGCCAGCATCGCGGCGGCGCCCAGATTCAGTTCGAGCGGCGCCTCGAACGCGATGTTGGGGCCGACCGCCTTGGCGTGGGCCACCACGTCGCTCGTCGGGCCGAAGTACGTCCCGAGGCCCCAGGCGAGCAGCGAGCCCAGCACACCGCCCAGCGCCAGACCGAGCACCAGCGGGACGCCGCCCTTGCGGCGCAGCAGGAAGACGACGAGCGCGGCCACCGCTCCGAAGGCCAGGGCGAGGAGCACGAACGTTCCGTCCGCGCCGATCGCGGTCTCCCCCTCGGAGTTCCGGAGGTAGACCCCCTTGCCGTCCGAGATGAGCAGGACGCGCGGGGCCAGATTCAGCCACAGCACCCCGAGCAGCGCGCCCGCGAGCGCGGAGACGACGGTCACCAGCACACCCTGGAGGACCTCGGCCGCCGTGATCGGGTCCCCGGCCGGTCCGAGCATCGGCGGAGGCGGCGGCGGCCAGTCGGGGTCGTGCGGCGGTGGCTGGTGAGGCGGAGTCAGAGGTGCGGTCACTCCGCCATCGTGCCAGGTGTGCCTGTGACCCGCCTCAGCGGACGGCGGCCCGCCGGTACGCCCAGGTGGCGACCACCAGGGAGACCACGCCGCACACGCCGCACACGGCGAGGTCCAGGGCGACGACCGCCCAGTCGGGATGCGGGTCGAAGGTGCGGGCCAGGGCCTCCACGCCGTACGTCGACGGCAGCAGGTCCCGTGCCCAGCCGACGGGCGCCGGCAGCCGCTCCGCGGGGAGCACGCCGAGGAGCAGGGCGGCGGACATGCCGAGCTGGCCGAGGAGGGTGGCCAGTTCCTGACGGGGCGCGAGGAGGCCGAGGGCCGCGCCGAGCCCGGCGAGCGCGGCCCCGGCGAGCGGGACGACGGCGGCGAGGATCCAGAGGTGCCCGAGGGGCAGCCCGAAGAGCACGGATCCCGCGACGGCCGTGACGGCGGTCCCGGGCACCGTGAAGGAGGCGTACGCCCCGGCCGCGCCGAGCACGACGGCGGCGGGCGGCACGGGCAGGGTGGCGTAGTGGTCGAGGCCGCCGGTGGCCCGCAGCTGCCCGAAGTACTGGGCGAGCAGATTGAGCGCGACGAAGGCGACGACGAGGACGGTGGAGCCGGCCACGACGGCGCGCGCCTCGGAGCCTCCGTCGACGACCCCGCGCATCAGGACCATGATCCCGATGGACTGGAAGGTGGCCACGAAGAGCAGCGGGATGCGGGCGACCCGGGCGCGGGAGAGCTGCGCGCGGTAGACGGCGGCCAGGGCCGGCAGCAGCCGGGCGCGCGGGGCGAGGGGCGCGGCGGCCTCCTCGTCGTCGCGGGCCCGGACGGAAAGCGCGCCGGTCGGCAGGACCTCGGCGGGCACGGTGCTCACTGCGTACAGCTCCTGAGGGTGACGTGCGGTACGTGCGGTGCAGGCAGTACGTGTGCGGTCGGTGGTGCAGACGGTGCGTGCGTGGCCTGCGGGGCAGACGGTGCGTGCGGTACGTGCTGCGTGCGCGGTACGTGCGCCCTGTGCGGGGTCACGCCTTCACCAGCCCCTCCGTCGCGCCGCCCAGCGCCAGATACACGTCCTCCAGGCTGGGCGTCGCCAGGGTGAAGTCGTCGAGCGCGGCGAAGGCGGCCCCGCCGGTGACGGTGGCGACGGCCGCGCGGGCCGCGTCCGGGGCGAGCCGGAGGACCCAGCGGCGTCCGGTCTCCTGGGCGAGCCCGCGCAGCGCGGCGACCTCGGGCAGGTGGACCGGGGCCGACTCGCGCCAGACGAGTTCGACGCGGACCTCGCCCGCGACGCGTTCCTTGAGTCCGGCGGGCGTGTCGCAGGCGATGACCCGGCCGTGTTCGAGGACGGCGACCCGGTCGAGGACCGTCTCGGCCTCGATGACGTTGTGGGTGACGAGGAGCACGGTGGTGCCGTGCTCGGCGCGCCGCCGGTCGACGGCCGCCCAGACGGCGCGCCGGGCGATCGGGTCCATGCCGGTGGTGGGCTCGTCGAGGACGAGGACGGGGCGCTCGCCGACGAGCGCGGCGGCGACGCAGGCGAGCCGCCGCTGTCCGCCGGAGAGCCTCCTGAGCGGCCGGGAGGCGAGTGCGCCGAGGCCGAGCTCCTCCAGGACGGCGTCGCGCTCGGCGCGCGCGTCGTGGGCGGTGAGGCCGCGCAGCCGGCCGGTGGTCTCGGCGGCGAGGGCGACGGTCAGGTCGTCGAGGGCGGTGGACTCCTGGCCGAGGTAGGCGAGGAGCCTGGCCGCCCGCTCGGGGTGGCGCACGAGGTCGTGGCCGAGGAGCCGGACGCTTCCGGAGTCGGGGCGCATGAGACCGGTGAGCTGACGGACGAGGCTGGACTTGCCGGCTCCGTTGGGGCCGAGCAGGCCGAAGATCTCGCCGCCGCGCACGTCCAGGCTGATCCCGTCGGTGGCCCGCACCTCGGGTGTCGCGGGCGCACCGCGCCGGCCGCGCGTGGCGGGGTACGTCTTGACCAGATCCCGCACCACGCACACCGTACTCACGGGGGAAGAGCCTACGGGGTCGCCGGGCCCGCTCCGGGCGCGGGGGCGTGTTCGGCGGCGGCCCGGACGTCGATCTCGCGCCAGAAACCCGCCCGGATCGCGTAGCGGTCGTGCTCGTCGATCTGGTCGTCCTTGTGGGCGAGCAGGCCGAATCGGGCGGCGTAGCGGAGGAGTTCGCCGTCGATGCGGTGCGGGATGCGGGGGTAGAGGGTGGACAGCTTCTGGACGTGGCTCTGCTCGGGGAGCCGCTCCATCCACCGACGGGCGAACACCTGTCCGACCTCGAACGGATCGCCGCCGACCGTGGTGATGTCCTCCTCGCGGTCCGCCCAGCGCTGCTCGGCGCTGGTGAGGGCGGCGAGGGTGGGCAGGGAGGCGGTCTCGGCCGGTTCGCCGAGGGTGGGCGCGGGACGCTCGACCCAGCCCCGGTCGGAGGACCAGCGCAGCGCGCTGGCGCCCTGCGGCACGGGGCCGCCCGGGGCGGCGGGGAGGGCGCCGGGGGCGCGCAGTCCCGCGAGGTCCTTGGGGGTGGGGACGCCCTTGCCGGGGCTCGGGGCGGGGACGCCGCCGTGGCCGTGCTCGTCGTCGCGGACGTGTCCGCTGCCGTTGCCGTCGTGGTGGCTGTGGACGTGACCGTTGGCGTGGGCGGTGGAGACCTCCCCGGCGGCGGCGGCCGCGGCCGCCGCCTCGGCGGCCCGTTCGGCGGAGGCGGCGAGGGCCGCCTCGGGCAGCGGCGCGGAGAGGATGGCCGCGATCTCGGGGCGCGGGGCGGGCGGGGGCGAGCAGATCCCGGTGAGGTCCTTGGCGCGGACGGCCCGGGTGATCCAGGCCCGGTCGAGGACCCTTCGCTCATCGGCCTCGGCGACCAGGTCCTCGGACTGGTTGTAGTCGCCGTCGGCGGCCTGGACGGCCCAGAGGTGGACGGCGACGCCGTGCTCCTTGGCGGACATCAGACCGGGCAGCAGATCGCCGTCGCCGGTGACGAGCACGATGTCGGAGCAGGCCCTGTTCCTGGCGAGCTCGGTCAGCTCGGTGTGCATGGCCGCGTCGACGCCCTTCTGGGCCCAGCGTCCGTCGCTCCTCGTCAGGGCGCCGAGCCGGACGGTGACCCGGGGCATCACCCGCAGTCTGCGGTGCTCGGGCTGGGGCACCCGGTCGGGTGCGCCGTCGAACCAGTAGATCCGCAGGAGGGGCAGCGCGGTCTCGGCCTCGGCGCGCTGGCGCAGCTGCTGGATGAGCCCGGCGTGATCGACGGTGATCCGGGAGCGGGCCGGTTCCCCGGCGAGAAGACTGGCGGCGGCGCCCAGCAGGTAGCCGGCGTCCACCAGGACGACGCAGCGGTCCACGTGTTCCACCCTCTTTCGGGAACCTCGGGATCGGAAGGTGCTCGGTTTTCCTTCGAGTCTGCCCGAAGGCCGGGGGCTCGACGGTCGGAACTGGATCATCGGCGTGGCGGATGTCACGCCCACCAAGCCCTTACGCTCCGTAATGATCCAACATGCGGCGCTTCGTACCATATGTGAGTCTGACAGCGGCCCTGGCCCCTAGGTCCCTTTGAGGAGGCATCCCCATGGCCAAGAACCGGAATCAGAACCGCAGTCAGAAGCAGCAGCAGTCGCCGGCCGAGCGCGGCGCCCAGCAGGCGCAGCAGTCGGCGATGGAGTCCCAGGCCGAACAGCGCGCCAGCCAGGTCACACCGGGTGACATGGCACGCAAGGGCCGTCAGAAGCGCTTCGGCCACAACTGACGGAGCCCGAGTACGGCAAAGGGGCGCGCCCGTGACGACGGGCGCGCCCCTTGCGCGTGTACGAAAGCCCCCGGTCCGAGCGGTCCCGGTCAGAGAAGCCCCGGTCCGAGCGGTCCCGGTTCCGGTCAGCCCGCCAGGCAGGACGGGCCGAGCAGCACCTTCAGGTCTCCGAAGAGCGCCGGGTCCGCCTGTACCCGGTGCCGGTCGAGCCGGAGGACGGTCGTGGTGCGGGGGCCCTGGAGCTTGATCCGTACCTCGGTGTTGCCCTTGTGGTGGCCCAGGATCTCACCGAGCCGGGTGACCATCGGCGGGGTCACCTTCACGGTGGGGATGGTGAGGATCACCGGTGCGTTGGTCCCGGCGTTCGACAGGTCGGGGACCATCAGCTCCATGGCGACCAGCCGGGGCACGTCCTCGCGCTTGTCGAGCCGTCCCTTGACGAAGACGACCGTGTCCTCGACGAGCTGGGTGGAGACCAGCTGGTAGGTGGCCGGGAAGAACATGCACTCGATGGAGCCGGCCAGGTCCTCGACGGTGGCGATGGCCCAGGCGTTGCCCTGCTTGGTCATCTTGCGCTGGAGGCCGGAGATGATGCCGCCGATGGTGACGACCGCGCCGTCGGAGTGCTCGCCGCCGGTGAGCTGGGAGATCGCCGCGTCCGTCTTGTCGGACAGGACGTGTTCGATGCCGAAGAGCGGGTGGTCGGAGACGTAGAGGCCGAGCATCTCGCGCTCCTGGGCGAGCAGGTAGGACTTCTCCCACTCGATGTCGGAGAACTCGACGTCCAGGCCGAAGCCGGGTTCGTCGGTCGCCTCGTCGCCCATGCCGCCGAAGAGGTCGAACTGTCCCTCGGCCTCCTTGCGCTTGACCGCCACCACGTTGTCGATCATCGGTTCGTGGTGGGCGACCAGGCCCTTGCGGGTGTGGCCCATCTCGTCGAAGGCACCGGCCTTGATCAGCGACTCGATGGTCCGCTTGTTGCAGACGACGGCCTCGACCTTGTCGAGGAAGTCCGGGAAGGTGGAGTACTTCCCCTTCGCCTTGCGCGACTTGATGATCGACTCGACGACGTTGGTGCCGACGTTCCGGACGGCGGAGAGGCCGAAGAGGATCACGTCGTCGCCCTGGGCGGCGAAGTTGGACTCGGACTCGTTCACATTGGGCGGCAGCACCTTGATGCCCATGCGGCGGCACTCGTTCAGGTAGATCGCGGACTTGTCCTTGTCGTCCTTGACCGAGGTGAGCAGTCCCGCCATGTACTCGGCCGGGAAGTTGGCCTTGAGGTAGGCGGTCCAGTAGGAGACCAGGCCGTACGCGGCCGAGTGGGCCTTGTTGAAGGCGTAGCCGGCGAAGGGGACCAGGACGTCCCAGAGGGCCTTGATCGCCGCGTCGCTGAAGCCCTTCTTCTTGGCTCCGGCCTCGAAGATGACGAAGTTCTTCGCCAGCTCGTCGGGCTTCTTCTTGCCCATCACGCGGCGGAGGATGTCGGCCTCGCCGAGCGAGTACCCGGCGATGATCTGGGCGGCCTTCTGCACCTGCTCCTGGTACACGATGAGGCCGTAGGTGACCGCGAGCACCTCTTCGAGCGGCTTCTCCAGCTCGGGGTGGATCGGGGTGATCTCCTGCTGCGCGTTCTTGCGCAGGGCGTAGTTCGTGTGCGAGTTCATGCCCATCGGGCCCGGCCGGTACAGGGCGGACACGGCGGAGATGTCTTCGAAGTTGTCGGGCTTCATCAGCCGGAGCAGCGAGCGCATGGGGCCGCCGTCGAACTGGAAGACGCCGAGGGTGTCACCGCGCTGGAGCAGTTCGAAGGTCTTCGGGTCGTCGAGCGGCAGGGCCAGCAGGTCGAGGTCGATGCCCTTGTTGGCCTTCACCATCTTGACGGCGTCGTCCATGATGGTGAGGTTTCGCAGGCCCAGGAAGTCCATCTTGAGCAGGCCGAGCGACTCGCACTGGGGGTAGTCCCACTGCGTGATGGTCACACCGTCGGTGTGCCGGACCCAGATCGGCGCGTGGTCGACGATCGGCTCGCTGGACATGATGACGCCGGCGGCGTGCACGCCCATCTGGCGGACCAGGCCCTCGACGCCCCGGGCGGTGTCGATGACCTTCTTGACGTCCGGCTCGTTCTCGTACATCGCGCGGATCTCGCCGGCCTCGCTGTAGCGCGGGTGCGAGGGGTCGGTGATGCCGTTGAGGTCGATGCCCTTGCCGAGGACGTCGGCGGGCATGGCCTTGGTGAGCCGGTCGCCCATGGCGTAGGGGTAGCCGAGGACGCGCGCGGAGTCCTTGATGGCGTTCTTCGCCTTGATCTTGCCGTAGGTGCCGATCATGGCGACCTTGTCGGAGCCGTACTTCTCCGTCACGTACCGGATCACCTCGACGCGCCGACGCTCGTCGAAGTCGATGTCGACATCGGGCATCGAGATGCGCTCGGGGTTGAGGAAGCGCTCGAAGATCAGTCCGTGCGGGATCGGGTCGAGGTCGGTGATGCCCATGGCGTACGCGACGATCGAGCCGGCGGCGGAGCCTCGGCCGGGGCCCACGGCGATGCCCTGCTTCTTCGCCCACATGATGAAGTCGGCGACGACGAGGAAGTAGCCCGGGAAGCCCATCGAGATGATGGTGTCCATCTCGTACTCGACCTGCTTCATGCGGTCCTCGGGGATGCCCCCGGGGAAGCGGCGGGCCATGCCCCGCATGGTCTCCTCGCGGAACCAGGTGACCTCGGTGTACCCCTCCGGGATGTCGAACTTCGGCATGAGGTTCTTCTCGACGAACATGCCGTCGGTGGAGACCTGCTCGGCCACCAGGAGCGTGTTGCGGCAGCCCTCCTGCCAGGCGTCCGAGGAGTCGACGGCGTACATCTCGTCCGTGGACTTGAGGTAGTAGCCCGTGCCGTCGAAGCGGAAGCGGTCCGGGTCGGAGAGGTTCTTGCCGGTCTGGATGCAGAGCAGGGCGTCGTGCGCGGTCGACTCGTGCGCGTACGTGTAGTGGGAGTCGTTGGTGACCAGCGGCGGGATGCCGAGCTTCTTGCCGATCTCCAGGAGCCCGTCGCGGACCCGGCGCTCGATCTCGATGCCGTGGTCCATCAGCTCCAGGAAGTACCGCTCCTTGCCGAAGATGTCCTGGTACTCGGAGGCCGACTTGAGGGCCTCGTCGAACTGGCCGAGCCGGAGCCTGGTCTGCAGCTCGCCGGAGGGGCAGCCGGTGGAGGCGATGAGCCCCTCCGACCACTGGGAGATGGTCTCCTTGTCCATCCGGGGCCACTTCTGGAGCCAGCCCTCGGCGTAGGCGTCGGAGGAGAGCTTGAAGAGGTTGTGCAGTCCGGTGTTGTCCGCCGCCCAGATCGTCTTGTGGGTGTAGCCGCCGGAGCCGGAGACGTCGTCCCGCTTCTGGTGCGGCTGGCCCCACTGGATCTTCCGCTTGTTGCGCCGGGACTCGGGCGCGACGTAGGCCTCGATGCCGATGATCGGCGTGACGCCGGCCTTCTTGGCCGTGTGGAAGAAGTCGTACGCCCCGTGCAGATTGCCGTGGTCGGACATGGCGATGTGCGTCATGCCCATCTCGTTGCACGCGTCGAACATGTCCTTGAGCCGCGCGGCACCGTCCAGCAGCGAGTACTGGGTGTGGACGTGGAGGTGCGTGAAGGGCGGCTTGGTCACGGCGGGAGGCCTCCGGAAAACGCTGAGCGACAGGCTGCGGACAGTCTGGGGGGACAGCGTGGAAGTCTACGTCTCGCGACTGACAGACGTCGGGCACTCCCGGCTAGGGTCGCGCGTTGAGCGCTTGGAACGCCTGTCCCAATTGTCATGAACAGTTTTGCAGATCGTCCGGTACCAGGAGGCACCTCGATGTCGGTCCCCCAGCCCACCGCCACGGAGCGCGGTGAGCACATTCTCGCCGTCTTCGACACCGCCTTCGGCGAGCTCCTCGCCGCCGACCCCGCGGCCTTCCGCGTCAAGTTCCGGAAGATGGCCGGCTCGGCCTTCGCCTTCTACCGGGGGACGGCCTGCCTCTTCTACGCGGACCTGGAGCGGGAGGCCCACGGCGGCCCCTACCTGGACGAGCGCACCGGCCGGGTCTGGATCCACGGCGATCTCCACGCCGAGAACTTCGGCACCTACATGGACGCCAACGGGCGGCTGATCTTCAACGTCAACGACTTCGACGAGGCGTACGTGGGTCCCTTCACCTGGGACCTCAAGCGGCTCGCCGCCTCCCTCGCCCTCATCGGCTACGCCAAGGCGCTCAGCGACGAGCAGATCACCGAGCTGGTCCGCATCTGCGCCGCCGCCTACCGGGAGCGGATCCACGCCCTGGCGACCGGCGCCAAGGGCGACGAGGTGCCCGCCTTCACCCTGGAGACCGCCGACGGGGCGCTGCTCGGCGCCCTGCGCGACGCCCGCGCGCTGACCCGCTTCGGGCTCCTCGACTCGATGACGGAGATCCGGGACTTCGAGCGCCGCTTCTCCGCGGGCGGCGGCGCGATCGAGCTGGACGCCGCCACCCGGTACAAGGTCCTGGCGGCCTTCGACGGCTACCTGGAGACCCTGCCCGAGTCCAGCCTGGCCCGCCCCGACTCGTACCGGGTCAAGGACGTGGTCGGGCGGCGCGGGATCGGCATCGGCTCGGCCGGCCTCCCCTCGTACAACATCCTCCTGGAGGGCAACAGCGACGCCCTGGAGAACGACGTCGTGATCTACCTGAAGCAGGCGCAGACCCCGGCCGTCTCCCGCCATGTGACGGACGCGGCGGTACGGGAGTACTTCCGGCACGAGGGCCACCGCACCGTCATCTCGCAGCGGGCCCTCCAGGCGCACGCCGACCCGTGGCTGGGCTGGACGGAGCTGGACGGCTCCGGGCAGCTGGTCGCGGAGGTCTCGCCGTACGCGGTGGACCTGGACTGGTCGGACATCGACGACCTGGAGGAGATCGCGGCGACCGTCGCGGACCTGGGCCGGGCGGCGGCGACCATGCACGCGGCGGCGGACGACTCCAGCGGGCACTCGCTCGTGCCGTTCTCGACGGAGCGGGCCATCGACGCGGCGATCGCCGCCGACGAGGAGGGCTTCGGGGACCTCCTGGTGGACTTCGCGCACAGCTACGGGGCACGCGCGCGGACCGACCACCAGATCTTCGTGGACCTCTTCCGCAACGGCCGGATCCCGGGTCTCTAAGGGCCCGGCTCCGGAGTCGGTTCCCGGGGCCGCCGTGGGGCCGGTGGGGCTTCCCACAGCTTGGCCTTAGGGGGCCCTTACGGCCGGACATGGGACACTCCACGACGATGGACATGGCAGGGACGCAGCTGAGGGCGCTGCGGGCGGCGTTCTTCACGGCACTGGTCGTGACGCTGTCCGTGGCGTCCCACGTGCTGCTCTCACGCGTGCCGCTGCCGCTCGGGACGGTCGTCCCGGTCGCGGTCGGCGTCTTCGCCGTGGCGTACGCCCTGGCCGGCCGCGAGCGCGGCCTCGGCCCGATCGCCGGGCTCCTCGTCCCCCTGGAGCTGGCGGCCGACACGCTCTTCACCAGCGGCCAGGTGGTCTGTTACGGCGCCGCCGGCGGCCCGGTCGCCGGTTCGCTGCGCGCGGTGGGCGTGGAGGTGTTCTGCGGCGGCGCCGTCGGCACCCCGCTGCCGGGTGTCGCGGTCCCCGAGAGCGGCACCGCGGCCGCCCTGCTCGACTCCCCCGACCCGGCGCTGCCGTGGCTGCTGCTCCTGGCCCACGTGGCCGTCGGGCTCGCGGCCGCGGCCTGGCTGCGGGGCGGGGAACGGGCGCTCGCCCGGCTGCTCGGCGCGGTCGCGGCCTTCGCGTTCCGGCCGCTGCTGATCGTAGTGGCCTTCTTCCGTACCGGTGGTCCGGCGCCGCGGCGCGCCGGGCGGCCCGCGGGACGGCCCCGTGCCTCCCGTACCCGGTTCCTCACGCACTCCGTGGGACGACGGGGACCGCCGTGCCCGCGCTTCGCTCTCGTCTGAGCAGCGCGAGCACACAGGCACGCAGTCCCCCTTCCCTCCCCACCTCACGGAGATCACGATCATGAGCGCACGCAACAACCAGACCAACAAGGCTGCCGCCCGCGAGCGGATCCGCGTCGAGCGCGAGCGCCAGGCGAAGAAGGACCGCGCGCGCCGCCAGCTCGTCGTCGGCGTCTCGGCCCTGGCCGTCCTGGCCGCCGCCGGCGGCATCGGCTACGCCGTGGTGCAGTCCAACAAGCCCTCCCAGTGGGAGGCCGCGGCGAAGGCGACCGTGACGGCCCCGAAGAACACCTCGGGCACGAACGGCACGACCGTCGTCGTCGGCAAGTCGTCCGCGAAGAAGACCCTGGAGCTGTACGAGGACTCGCGCTGCCCCGTCTGCGCGACCTTCGAGCAGTCGGTGGGCACCACGGTCGAGAAGGACGTCGAGGCCGGCAAGTACAGGATCAAGTACGTCGGCGCCACCTTCATCGACGACGCCGCGACGGGCGAGGGCTCGAAGAACGCCCTCTCGGCACTCGGCGCGGCCCTGAACGTCAGCCCCGAGGCCTTCCTGAAGTACAAGGCGGCGCTCTACTCCACGACGTTCCACCCGGAGGAGAACGACGACAAGTTCGCCAAGGACTCCTACCTGCTGGAGGTCGCGGACTCGGTGCCGGCCCTCAAGAGCAACGCCGAGTTCAAGAAGAACGTCGAGAACGGCACCTTCGACGCCTGGGCGATGAAGATGTCGAAGGCCTTCGACGCCAGCGGGGTGACGGGCACCCCGACCCTGAAGATGGACGGCAAGAAGGTGACGGTGGCGGGCAGCGACAACCCGCCGATGACGCCGGCCGAGTTCGACACGGCGATCGCGACGGCCCTCAAGGGCTGACGCACGCACCCTCCCTCACCCCCCGACCCGACCCGCCCGCCGTTTCACGCGGCGGGCGGGTCGGGACCGAGGGAACACCCGCCGGTCAGGAGCCGGGCGGCAGACCGCGTGTCACGGGCCGAAGGACAGCATCCGCGCCTGGTGGTCCCCGTCGTCGCCGGTCACGCCCGAGGGCGTGACGACAAGACGCCCGTGCGCGTACACGACCCATCCGGCGAGCATCCGGGACTCCGTGGACCGCGCCGACCCTGGGTGCCGCTGCACCTCTTTCCTCGTGTCGACGCCGCCCGGGCCGAGGCGTGACACGAGGCCCGGCTGGTCCCAGGTCGCCGCCTCGTAGACGAGCGCCTTCTTCCCCGGCTCGGTGCGCAGGGGGTACAGAACGGCATCGGAGTCTCCGGCCTTCACGCCCCAGAGGAGTTTCCCGGTGGTGAGGTCGTAGCCGCCGACCCGGTCGATGCCGCCGAGCACGACCATGCCGTCGCCGGCCACCACGCCCGGGCACGACTGGAACTCGGCGCCCCAGCCGGTGTTCGCGCAGTGCTGGAAGCCCTTGGCCCTGGCGTCGATGGTCCGGCGGGCCCTTCCGTCCGGTCCGAGGGCGACCACGCGCCAGTTCTCGGAGGGGTTCTCGACCTTCCCGGTGCTGATGACGAGCGGGTCGACGGAGAACACCGAACCGGGCTTCCAGCCCGGCTCGGTCCGGAACCGCCAGCGGACCCTTCCGGTACGCGGGTCGATCTCCCGGATCTGGCCGTAGTTCCTCCGGTCCACGGAGGCGCTGAGGGCGCAGTCGGATTTCACCAGGAGCCGCACGCCGCCCGCCACGTCGACCGGGTGGCACTTCCCGGGGTCCTCCATGGGGATGTCGTAGAGCTTCGCGCCGTCACCGACCCGGTAGGCCGTGGCCTTCAGGCTCTGCACCACCGCGAGGGTGCCCCCGCTGATGGCGGTGTGCACGATGATCGTGTCGTCCGCGGAGCCGGTCTCGGTGAGCTTCTTGTGCCAGCCCGCCTTCCCCGCCCTGAGGTCGATCATCTGGAGCTGGTTGCACCTGTTCCCGTTCCTGGCCTGGCTGCTCTTGTACACCAGGACGACCTTGCCGTCCGGGGTCGGATGGGCCGGGGTCTCGCAGACGGGCGCGGGCAGCGGCAGGCTCCAGACCTCGGTACCGTCCGAGATCCGGTAGGCGCTGACCTTCCGGTACGCGGCCTGGACGACGAGGTCGCCGACCGTCCACAGGTCTTCGAAGCTGTTGTAGCCCCGGGGCAGATCGGTCGTGTCGTCGACGACCCACGCGCGCGCGTCCCCGGGTTTCCGGGCCGCGTTGATCTCCTCGGTGGTGGGGACGTGTTGCGGCGCCCTGGTGGGCGGGCCGGTCTTCGGGGGCGGGGTGGTCCGCTTCGGCGAGGCACTCGGCCCGGCCGCGGGCGGGGCGGCCCGGTCCCCTCCGTCACGCGTCACGACGACGTACGCGCCGACGCCGGCGAGGACCAGGAAGGCGAGGACGGCGGCGATCAGGGGCGCGGCGCGAAAGCGTCTCGGGGGCGGGGGCGGTGTGCCGTAGCCCTCCGGCGCGTAGGGGTTCTGGGGTACGGGCCGCTGTGGCGTGCGGTCTCCGTACCAGGGCTGGTGCTGCGCCATCGGTCTCCCCCTCGTGGCGACCCGGGCTGTCCGGAAGGCGGCCTGCCCGGGCCCGAGCCGTCCAGATCCGGCCGCCCGGAGCCGAGCTGTCCGGAATGCCAAGGTTCCTGGAAGTTTCTTCTAGAACCTTTCTCTGATTCCGACTCAGACTGGCCAGCCGGGAGGGGGCGTGTACGCGGATCAGCCGCGACCCCGGGGCGACGAACGGACGAACATTCCCCGCACCGCTCCCCACCCACCATACTGGTCAGTAATCTGACTGCCCGTGACCAGTCGTTCTCTCTCCCCCGCCCCCACTCGGCGCACGGTCGTCAAGGCCGCCGCCGTCACCGCCGTCGCCGCGCCCGCCCTGCTGGGCGCCGCCTCCACGGCCCACGCGGCCCCCGGGGCACCCGCGTTCCTCCACGGCGTCGCCTCCGGCGACCCCCTGCCCGACGGCGTCCTGCTCTGGACGCGCGTCACCCCCGTCCCCGAGGCCGTCCCCGGATCCGGCCTCGGCCCGGCAGTCCAGGTCGGCTGGGAGCTCGCCGAGGACCGGGCCTTCGCCCGGACCGTGGCCTCCGGTACGACCACGGCGGGCGCCGCCTCCGACCACACGGTGAAGGCGGACGTCCGGGGCCTGCGCCCGGCCACCTCCTACTGGTTCCGCTTCACCGCGGGCTCCGCCGTCTCCCCCGCCGCCCGGACCCGGACCGCGCCGGCCACCGACGCCGCCGCGCCCGGTGTCCGCTTCGGCGTGGTCTCCTGCGCGAACTGGGAGTCCGGCCACTTCTCCGCCTACCGCCATCTCGCCGCCCGCGCCGACCTGGACGCGGTCCTCCACCTCGGCGACTACGTGTACGAGTACGGCAGCGGCACCTACCCGGAGGCGAAGTACACCGTCCGGCGGCACGAGCCCCGCCACGAGATCGTCTCGCTCGCCGACTACCGCACCCGGCACGGGCACTACAAGACGGACACCGACCTCCAGGCGCTGCACGCGGCCCACCCGGTCGTAGCCATCTGGGACGACCACGAGTTCGCCAACGACGCCTGGTCGGGCGGGGCCGAGAACCACACCCCCGGCACCGAGGGCGACTGGGCGGCCCGGGTCGCCGCCGCCAAGCAGGCGTACTTCGAGTGGATGCCGGTCCGCACCTCCACGGAGGGCACGGTCTTCCGGCGTCTGCGCTTCGGCAAGCTGGCCGATCTGCACCTCCTCGACCTCCGCTCCTTCCGCTCCGCCCCGGCGAAGGCGGGCAGCGGATCGGTCGACGACCCGGCGCGGAGCATCACGGGCCGCGCCCAGCTCGACTGGCTCAAGTCCGGGCTCACGGCCTCGGACGCGACCTGGCAGCTGGTCGGCACCTCGGTGATGATCTCGCCGGTCGCCTTCGGATCCCTGCCCGCCCACCTCCTGGAGCCGATCGCGGAGCTGCTGGGGCTGCCGAAGGAGGGGCTCGCCGTCAACGTCGACCAGTGGGACGGCTACACCGACGACCGCAGGGAGCTGCTCGCGCATCTGACCTCGCGGGCCATCCGCAACACGGTCTTCCTGACCGGCGACATCCACATGGCCTGGGCCAACGACGTGCCGGTGAAGGCGGCGACGTACCCGCTGTCGGCGTCCGCCGCGACCGAGTTCGTGGTCACCTCGGTGACCTCGGACAACCTGGACGACCTGCTGCACGTGGCCCCGGGGACGCTCTCGGTGGTGGCCGCGGGCGCCGTCAAGGCCGCCAACCGGCATGTGAAGTGGGTGGACATGGACCACCACGGCTACGGGGTGCTCGACGTGACCGCCGAGCGCTCACAGATGGACTACTACACGGTCTCCGACAAGGCGGATCCGGCCGCGACGACGGCCTGGGCGCGGTCGTACCGGACGCTGAGCGGAACGCAGCGTGTCGAGCGGGTGTACCAGCCCGTTCGCTGACGTTCCCCTGACGCACCATCACCGTCGATTTTCAGCCATGATCTCTTCTGTTAACGGGAGATCACATCGCTACGGCGGGTGGCCGATTTCAGAGATCGAATCCGGACACACCACCCGCCTCTGACACTCCGACTGTTACGTCGGCATCTCAAACTCCGGGAAGGGCACAAGATTTTCTTCCTGATGCCCCGAATTGCCCCATGAATGATTGGGCTTGATCACTGCTCAACAGTGTCTGACATGGACGCGTAATCTCCCCGGCGTGGCGGAGGAAGTTCCTCCCCCCACCCCCCACGAGGAGTCACCATGCGTGCTCTTGCCCGTATATCCCCGCGTATGTCACGTCGGATGCTCGGTACCGCCGTCATGGCCGGAACCCTGGCCCTTGCCCCGCTCTCCGCCCCGGTCGCCAGCGGTACCACCACCCTGGCCGGCGCCTCCGCCGAGGAGTGCGCCGACGGCGCCACCGCCCTCTCCGGTGCCCGCAAGGTCCGCGGCGCCGACAGCCACGCCGCCGAGCCGAACGAGCTCACGGCCACCAAGGCCGCGGCCATGGACGCCGATTTCAAGAAGAAGCTGTCCGCCGCCCGCTCCGAGGCCCGCCTCGGCGCCTCCGCCGGCAGAGCCGCCGCGGTGGTGAACATCCCCGTCTACTTCCACGTCATCCACTCCGGTACGACGGGCAAGCTCTCCGCGACCGCCGTCACCAACCAGATGAACGTCCTGAACGCGGCCTACGCGGGCCAGGGCACCGGCAACGTGAACTCCAACTTCCAGTTCACCCTGGCCGGTACCGACTACACGGACAACGCGTCCTGGTACAACCTGTCCTCCGGCTCCACCGCCGAGAAGCAGATGAAGCAGACCCTCCGCAAGGGCGGCGCGGGCGCGCTCAACTTCTACACCGCCAACCTGGGCGGCGGCCTCCTCGGCTGGGCGACCTTCCCGTCCTCGTACGCCTCGCAGCCGTCCATGGACGGTGTCGTCGTCCTCGACGCCTCGCTCCCCGGCGGCTCCGCGGCCAACTACAACCAGGGCGACACCGCCACCCACGAGGTCGGCCACTGGATGGGCCTCTACCACACCTTCCAGGGCGGCTGCAGCGGCAGCGGCGACGGCGTGGCCGACACCCCGGCCGAGAAGAGCGCCGCGTTCGAGTGCCCGACCGGTCGTGACACCTGCACCAACAAGACCGGCGTGGACCCGATCCACAACTTCATGGACTACACGTACGACTCGTGCATGTACCAGTTCACCTCGGGCCAGGTGACCCGGATGAACGACTACTGGACGGCGTACCGCGCCTGATCCGGCCGAACACGGGTGTGGCCCCCGGGGGAACTCCCCCGGGGGCCACACCCGTTCACCGCGGTCCTACAGGCTGTCCAGGAAGGCCAGCGCCACCGACCACGTCCGGCCGGCCGACTCCTCGTCCCAGTCGGGCAGCTCCGGGTCCGTGTACACGTGCCCCGCGCCCGGGTAGCGGTAGATCTCCACGTCCGCCCCGGCCTTGCGCATCTGGAGGTACCAGGACGACAGCCAGTCGTGCGTCTCGAACGGGTCGGGATCGGCCACGTGCAGCTGCACGGGCAGCTCGTCCACCGAGGCCGACTCCGCGAGGTCCGAGGTTCCGTGGAAGAGCAGCAGCCCGCGCGCCTTCTCGTCGCCGAGCGCCAGGGTCTGCGCGACCGAGGCCCCGAGCGAGAGGCCCATGTAGACCAGACCGCGCTCCGAGTAGGGGGCGGCGGCGAGGACCGCCCGCTTCAGCAGCTCGTCCTTGCCGATCTCGTTCCGGAGCTCCATACCCTCCTCCACGGTCCCGACCGTCCGGCCCCCGTAGAGGTCCGGGGTCCAGACCTGATGCCCGGCGGCACGGAGCCGCTCGGCAGCGGCCTCGACGGAAGGGGTCAGCCCGTAGGCCGAGTGGAAGAGCATGATGTCCATGCGTCCCATCCTGCCACCCGCCCCACGGGACTCGGCCGCGCCGCCCACCGGGCCGCCCACCGGGCCGCCCGCCGCCGCGCCGGCCTCACCGCCCGCCTCCCCGCCGGCCGCCTCCCCACCGGTCCGCCCGCCTCCCCGCCGGCCGCCGCCCGTCCCCGTCACCGCATGCTGCGGACGTCCAGCTGCCGCAGCACCCGGTCCACCACCTCCGGGTCGGCGCCCGGCTCGCTGCGCGCCGAGAGCACCTCGTGCCGGGCGGCCGACATCAGCTCCCGCTGGATCCGCTGCACCGCCTTGAAGCGCTTCGTCCGCTCCACGAAGGCCGCCCTCCGCTCCTCGTCGACCATGTCCGGACTGATCCTGGCCCCGATGTCGTACGCCCCGCGCAGCAGCCGCTCCTGGACCTCCTCGGGCAGCTCCTCGACCTCCTCGATCTCCTTGAGCCTGCGCCTGGCCGCCTTCGCGGCCCGGATGGCGAGATCCCGCTCCAGGACCCGCTCGGCGTCCGCGTCGGCCCGCACGCCGAGCCGTTTCACCAGCCAGGGCAGCGTGAGCCCCTGGACGACGAGCGTGGCGATGATCACACAGAAGGCGATGAAGACGATCTCGTCCCGGCCGGGGAAGGGCTCGCCGTCGTCGGTGCGGAGCGGGATGGCGAGCGCCAGCGCCACCGAGGCCACCCCGCGCATCCCCGCCCACCACATGACGACGGTCTCCCGCCAGCTCATCGGGATCTCCTCGTCGACGTCCCGGCGCGTGTGGAGCCGCTTCGCCAGCCAGGTCGCGGGCAGCAGCCACAGCAGCCGGACCCCGACGACCACCGCGACCACGGTCGCGCCCCAGCCGAGCATCTCCCAGCCGCGCCCCTCGGCCACCCCGAAGACATGGACGAGCTCCAGGCCGATGAGCCCGAAGGCGATGCCCGTGACGAGGGTGTCGACGATCTGCCAGAACGTCTGTCCGGCGAGCCGGCCCATGACGTCGTCGGCGTCGACCGCGTGCTCGGCGAGGAAGAGGGCGGTGATCAGGACCGCGAGAACGCCGGAGCCGTGCAGCTCCTCGGCGAGGACGTAGCTCACGAAGGGGACGAGGAGGGTGAGCCCGGTCTGGAGCGTGGCGTCCCCCAGGAGTCCGATGAGCTTGTTGGTGAGCCAGCCGAGCACCAGACCGACGATCATGGCGACCACCGCGGACAGCACGAACTCGCCCACCGCGTCGGGCCAGGAGAAGGCGCCGCTGACGACGGCGGCGATCGCCACGTGGTAGAGCACGATCGCGGTCACGTCGTTGAAGAGCCCCTCGCCCTCCAGGATCGACACGAGCCGCCGCGGCAGCCCCAGCGAGCCGGCGACGGCGGTCGCCGCGACCGGGTCCGGCGGTGCGACGAGGGCGCCCAGCGCGATCGCGGCGGCCAGCGAGATACCGGGCACCAGCGCGTGCGCGACCGCGCCGACGGCGGCCGTGGTGACGAAGACGAGGGCGACGGCGAGCAGGAAGATGGGCCGTCTGTTCGCCGCGAACTGGCGCCAGGAGGTCCGCTGCACGGAGGCGTACAACAGGGGCGGCAGGACCAACGGGAGGATGAACTCCGGCGGGATCTCGACGTTCGGAACGAAGGGCAGCAGGGCCAGCGCGATCCCGATGAGGGTCATCAGGACCGGCGCGGGCAGTCCGAGCCGGTCCCCGAGGGGCACGGTGAGCAGGGCACCGAGCAGCAGCAAGAACAACAGGGCCAATTGATCCACGGCCCCCACCCTGTCACGTATGTCCGTTTTAAAGGCGACTGCCCCCTGTGTACGCCGGAACGCGGCGAGTACTCCAGGGGGCAGGAGGCCTACGGGTGGCGCGGGAAGGCCTACAGGACCTTGCGCATCGCCCGGTGCGGCATGTCCGCGTCCGGGAACTCGGGGCCGTACGCCTCGTAGCCGAGCCGCTCGTAGAAGCCGAGCGCGTGGGTCTGCGCGTGCAGGTCGACCGCGGACAGACCGCGCTCGCGCGCCACGTCCTCGACGGCCCGCACGAGCGCCGCGCCGACACCGAGGCCGCGCGCGGCCTTGGAGACCGCGAGCCGGCCGAGCGAGCCGACGGAGGCGTCGGCGCCGGTCCTGCCGACCGCGTCCGCACCGGACAGCAGCCGTCCGGTGCCGAGCGGCACCCCGTCCTCGCGCACGGCGAGCACATGCGCCGCCGTCGCGTCGTACGTGTCGTACTCCAGCTCGCGCGGAACGCCCTGCTCCTCGACGAAGACCTCGCGGCGGACCGCGAAGCAGGCCTCCCGGTCCTCGGCGCCGAGCGCCTCACGGACGCGGTACGAGGCGGTCACTGGCTCTCCGCCGCGATCCGGTCGAGGGCCCGCTGGAGGTCCTCGGGGTACGTGCTGGAGAACTCGACCCACGAGCCGTCGCCGGGGTGCTCGAAGCCGAGCCGGACGGCGTGGAGCCACTGCCGGGTCAGGCCGAGCCGCTTGGCGATCGTCGGGTCGGCGCCGTACGTGAGGTCACCGACGCAGGGGTGGCGGTGGGCGGACATGTGCACCCGGATCTGGTGGGTGCGGCCCGTCTCCAGCTTGATGTCGAGCAGCGAGGCCGAGCGGTACGCCTCGATGAGGTCGTAGTGCGTCACAGAGGCCTTGCCGTCGGCGACGACCGCCCACTTGTAGTCGTGGTTCGGGTGCCGGCCGATGGGGGCGTCGATGGTGCCGCTCATCGGGTCCGGGTGGCCCTGCACCAGCGCGTGGTAGCGCTTGTCGACCACGCGCTCCTTGAACTGGCGCTTGAGCGAGGTGTACGCGTACTCCGACTTCGCGACCACCATCAGACCGGAGGTGCCGACGTCGAGGCGGTGCACGATGCCCTGGCGCTCGGCGGCGCCGGAGGTGGAGATGCGGTACCCGGCGGCGGCGAGGCCGCCGATGACCGTGGTGCCGGTCCAGCCGGGGCTGGGGTGCGCGGCCACACCGATCGGCTTCATGATCACGACGATGTCGTCGTCGTCGTGGACGATCTCCATGCCCTCGACGGGCTCGGCGACGATCTGCACGGGCGCGGCCGCGCCGGGCATCTCGACCTCGAGCCACGCGCCGCCGCTGACCCGCTCGGACTTTCCGACGACGGAGCCGTCGACCTGGACCTTTCCTGCGGCGGCCAGCTCGGCCGCCTTGGTACGGGAGAACCCGAACATACGGGCGATGGCGGCGTCGACGCGCTCGCCCTCCAGGCCGTCGGGAACGGGCAGCGTGCGGATCTCGGGACTCGTACTCACTCGTCGAGTATGCCTTGTGCCGGACGCACTCCGTTCTGGGCTCAGTCCTTGTGGACGGTGCCGTCGGGGTCGAGACCCCGGAAGGACAGGATCACGATGAGGATGCCGCCGCAGACGATCGCCGAGTCGGCGAGGTTGAAGACGGCGAAGTTCGCGGGGGCGATGAAGTCGACGACCGCGCCCTCGAAGACGCCGGGCGAGCGGAAGATCCGGTCCGTGAGGTTGCCCAGCGCACCGCCGAGCAGCAGACCGAGCGCGATCGCCCAGGGCAGGCTGTAGAGCTTCCGCGCCAGCCGGACGATCACGACGATCACGGCGGCGGCGATGCAGGTGAAGATGATCGTGAAGGCCTCGCCCATGCCGAACGCCGCCCCCGGGTTCCGGATGGCGTCGAAGCGCAGCAGATCCCCGATCACCGGGATCGGCTCGCGGCCCTCCAGCTTGGCGACCACCAGCATCTTGCTGCCGAGGTCGAGCAGATAGGCCAGGACGGCCACGACGAAGAGCGCGAGGATCCTGCGCCTGCCCCTCGGCCGCTCCTCGGGAGCGGCCGACCCGTCGGGCGTGGCCGTACCGTCGGCGGCGGCCGTCGCGTCGGAAGCGGCCGACTCCTCGGCCCCTGCTGAATCCGGCGTACCGATGATGCGCTCCGCCTCTGCCACGTGAGTGAGTCCCTCGACCTCGATGCCTGACCGTGCACCGAGAGTACGGCACAGGCGTACGAGACCGGCAGCCGAGATCGTCAGCCGCGCCGCTCCTGACGCTGCTTGTCCTCGACGCAGAGCGTGGCCCGCGGGAAGGCCTGCATCCGCGCCTTGCCGATCGGCTTCCCGCAGACCTCGCAGAGGCCGTACGTGCCGGAATCGAGCCGTTCCAGAGCGTGCTCGCTCTGCTCCAGCATCTCCCGGGCGTTGGCCGCCAGGGCCAGCTCGTGCTCCCTGGTGATGTTCTTGGTGCCGGTGTCGGCCTGGTCGTCCCCGGCACCGTCGCCGGAGTCCCGCATGAGGCCGGTGAGCTCCTCCTGGGAGTGCGCGAGCTCGCTGCGCAGCCGCAGCACCTCCGACTGGAGCATGGTGCGGGCCTCGGTGACCTCGGCCGGGGTCCAGGGATCCTCGCCGGGACGCACCGCGAGCTCGCCGGTACGGGCCGGCGGCACACCGGCCTCGTCCGCTGCGGTCGTGACGCCTCCCGCGGTCTTCTTCGCTGCCACCGTCCTGGCTCCTGTCTGCTTCTTCGCGTTCTTGGCGGCGGGCGCCCTCTTGGCCGCCGCCTTCTTCGCCACGGCCTTCTTGGCGGGCGTCTTCCCGTCGGCGTCGTGCCCGGCGGCCGGTTCCCCGGCGTCCGCGTCCCCGTCGACCGACGTCAGGGCGTCCGTCTCCTCGGCGGCCGCCTTCTTCGCGGCCGTCTTCCGCACGGCGTCCTTCTTCGCGACCGGTCTCTTCGCGACCGACTTCCGTGCGGCAGGCGTCTGCTCCGCGACCGTCGGCGGCTCGCCGACCGTCGTCTTCTTCCCGGCCACGTCCTTGGCGCCCTCGCCCGTACCGGTGGAACCGGCGGCCGAGGGCTTCTTCGCGGCGGTCTTCTTCGCCACCATGTCGCGGCCCCTTCACATTTTGTGATCTTGCTCGCGAATCGTGCTGGGACGATAAATCGGCCCAAGGCCCGCGGCAACGGGGCTCGCCGCCGTTCCCACCCGCCCCCGCATCCCTCGGGGCAGGCCTGCCTCCGTTGTGCCCAGCTCCCCGCCGGGTAATCCGTCCCACCCCTCCCCCACATGGCCCCACCCCAACTCCGGCCCGCCCCGTATGGCCATTCGGGTCACGGGAAAACCGGTCTGCCGCCCTGCGCCGGGCCCCGTACACTGGCCACAGCGAAAGGCTTGGATGGGGACGAGTAGCGTCGTACGCAGCCATGAGCGACCCGGGGACGGTGAGAGCCCGGGGGCCCGCCCGATGTGAAGCATCACCCCGGAGCCGTCGGAAGAAAGCCGCAGGAGAGCGCGGTGACTAGACCCGGCGTCGCGACCCCAATGAGGGGGCTCAGGGCGTGTGCCCCGGGCCAAGGAGGGTGGTACCGCGGGAGCAGCGCTCTCGTCCCTCCGACGGAATGACGACAGTCCGCCGGAGGAACTCGATGACACCGCCGCAGTACCGCCAGGTGCCCGCCCAGGTCGACCTGCCCGCGATGGAGCACGCCGTGCTCGATTTCTGGCACGAGAACAAGGTCTTCGCCAAGACCCTTGAGCAGTCCGAAGGACGCCCCGAGTGGGTGTTCTACGAGGGCCCGCCCACCGCCAACGGCATGCCCGGCGCCCACCACATCGAGGCCCGCGTCTTCAAGGACGTCTTCCCCCGCTTCCGGACCATGCGCGGCTACCACGTGGCCCGCAAGGCCGGCTGGGACTGCCACGGCCTGCCGGTCGAGCTCGCCGTCGAGAAGGAACTCGGCTTCGCCGGCAAGAAGGACATCGAGGCGTACGGCATCGCCGAGTTCAACGCCAAGTGCCGCGACTCCGTGACCCGGCACACCGACGCCTTCGCCGAGCTCACGACCCGCATGGGCTACTGGGTCGACCTCGACGACGCCTACCGGACCATGGACCCCTCGTACATCGAGTCGGTCTGGTGGTCCCTGAAGCAGATCTTCGACAAGGACCTGCTCGTCCAGGACCACCGGGTCGCCCCCTGGTGCCCCCGCTGCGGCACCGGCCTCTCCGACCACGAGCTGGCCCAGGGCTACGAGACGGTCGTCGACCCCTCCGTGTACGTCCGCTTCCCGCTGACCTCCGGCCCGCTGGCCGGCAAGGCGGCGCTCCTCGTCTGGACGACGACCCCGTGGACCCTGGTGTCCAACACGGCGGTCGCCGCCCACCCCGAGGTCACCTACGTGGTCGCCACCGACGGCGACGAGCGCGTCGTCGTCGCCCAGCCGCTCGTCGAGAAGGCGCTCGGCGAGGGCTGGGTCACCACCGGTGAGTCCTTCACGGGCGCCGAGATGGAGCGCTGGACCTACCGGCGCCCCTTCGAGCTCGTCGACTTCCCGGCCGAGGCGCACTACGTCGTGAACGCCGAGTACGTCACGACCGAGGACGGCACGGGTCTGGTCCACCAGTCCCCCGCCTTCGGTGAGGACGACCTCAAGGTCTGCAAGGCGTACGGCCTGCCGGTCGTGAACCCGGTCCGCCCCGACGGCACCTTCGAGGAGGACGTGCCGCTGGTCGGCGGCGTCTTCTTCAAGAAGGCCGACGAGGCGCTCACCGCCGACCTGGACGCGCGCGGACTGCTCTTCAAGCACATCGCGTACGAGCACAGCTACCCGCACTGCTGGCGCTGCCACACGGCCCTGCTGTACTACGCGCAGCCGTCCTGGTACATCCGCACGACGGCCGTCAAGGACCGCATGCTGGCGGAGAACGAGCGGACCAACTGGTTCCCGGAGTCGGTCAAGCACGGCCGCTTCGGCGACTGGCTGACCAACAACGTCGACTGGGCGCTCTCCCGCAACCGCTACTGGGGCACCCCGCTGCCGATCTGGCGCTGCGAGGACGGCCACCTGACGTGCGTGGGCTCGCGCGCCGAGCTGACCGAGCTGACCGGCACGGACCAGTCGGAGCTCGACCCGCACCGCCCGTACATCGACGCGGTGACGTTCGGCTGCCCCACCGAGGGCTGCTCCCTGGAGGCCGTCCGGGTCCCCGAGGTCATCGACGCCTGGTACGACTCGGGCTCGATGCCCTTCGCGCAGTACGGCTACCCGTACGAGAACAAGGAACTCTTCGAGTCCCGCTACCCCGCGCAGTTCATCTCCGAGGCCATCGACCAGACGCGAGGCTGGTTCTACACCCTCATGGCCGTCGGCACCCTGGTCTTCGACAAGTCGTCCTACGAGAACGTGGTCTGCCTGGGCCACATCCTCGCCGAGGACGGCCGCAAGATGTCCAAGCACCTGGGGAACATCCTCCAGCCCATCCCGCTGATGGACCAGCACGGCGCCGACGCGGTCCGCTGGTTCATGGCGGCCGGCGGCTCGCCGTGGGCGGCCCGCCGGGTGGGCCACGGCACCATCCAGGAGGTCGTCCGCAAGACCCTCCTGACGTACTGGAACACGGTGGCCTTCCAGGCGCTGTACGCCCGTACGTCCGGCTGGTCCCCGTCGGCCGCCGACCCGGCCCCCGCCGACCGCACGGTCCTCGACAAGTGGCTCCTGTCCGAGCTGAACACGCTCGTCGCCGAGACCACCGAGGCGATGGAGTCCTACGACACCCAGCGCACCGGCAAGCTGATCTCGGCCTTCGTCGACGACCTCTCCAACTGGTACGTCCGCCGCTCGCGCCGCCGCTTCTGGCAGGGCGACAAGGCGGCCCTGCGCACCCTCCACGACGTGATCGAGACGATCACCCGCCTGATGGCCCCCCTGACCCCGTTCATCACGGAGCGGGTCTGGCAGGACCTGGTGGTGCCGGTGACGCCGGAGGCCCCCGAGTCCGTCCACCTGACGGGCTGGCCGGAGGCCGATTCGACCCGCATCGACAAGACGCTGTCGGAGCAGATGCTCCTGGTCCGGCGCCTGGTCGAGCTGGGCCGGGCGACCCGCGCGGAGTCGGGCGTCAAGACCCGCCAGCCGCTCTCCCGGGCCCTGGTGGCGGCGACGGGCTTCTCGGCCCTCTCCCCGGAGCTGCGGGCCCAGATCACGGAGGAGCTGAACGTCACCTCCCTGGCGTCCCTGTCGGACGTGGGCGGCTCGCTGGTGGACACCACCGCGAAGGCCAACTTCCGGTCCCTCGGGAAGCGTTTCGGCAAGGGCGTCCAGGACGTGGCGAAGGCGGTGGCGGCGGCGGACGCGGCGGCGCTGTCGCTGGCCCTCCGCGCGGGCGAGGCGGTCCTCACGGTGAACGGCGAGGAGATCGCCCTCACCCCCGAGGAGATCATCATCACGGAGACCCCCCGCGAAGGCTGGTCGGTGGCCTCCGACTCGGGCGCGACGGTCGCCCTCGACCTGGAGATCACCCCGGAGCTCCGCAAGGCGGGCCTGGCCCGTGACGCGATCCGGCTCATCCAGGAGGCCCGCAAGAACAGCGGCCTGGACGTGGCGGACCGCATCGCCCTCCGCTGGCAGACGGACTCCCCGGAGACGGCGGAGGCCCTGACGGCCCACGCGGAGCTGATCGCGGACGAGGTCCTGGCGACGGACTGGACCCAGGGCGAGGCGGACACGACGTACGGCACCCCGTTCACGGACGAGTCCCTGAACCTGACGTTCCGCCTCCGCAAGGCCTAGGAACCCACCAGAAAGGCCCGGCACCCCGAGGGGCGCCGGGCCTTTCGCCGTTCCCCCACCCCACCCCTTCCCGAAACCCTGCCGGGGCGGGTGGGGGTGACGGGGCGATCCCGGGGGCGGGGGCCCGCAGGGACCGGCAGTCCCCGGGGACGCCGGGGCCTTGCCGGCCGGGCCGCACCGGGGGCCGCGACGCTGTCTGCGCGGGGCCCGTGGGTGCCCTCGGGGCGAAGCCGGTGCCCCGGGGCCGCCGGTGGCGGGGCCCGCCGGCCCGGCCCCGACGGACGCCGCAGCGCCCCGTGAGCCCTGCGGCTCGGCCCCGGGCGGGCGCCGCAGCGCTGTCTGCCTCACAGGCCCCGTAGCCGCCCTCGGGGCGAAGCCGGTGCCCCGGGCCCACCCCGGGGTCCGGGGCGGAGCCCCGGTTTCGGGAAGGGGCGGGGTGGGGGACAGCCCCGCCGCAGGCGCCCGGCACCCGGGGCCGGGGTGGCCCCGGCGGACGCCGCGGTGCCCCGCGAGGCCTGCGGCGCGGGCCAGGGTGGACGCCGTCGGCCATGCCTGGCCCTCGGGGCCCCGGGGGCCGGGGGCGGGGCTCGGGCATGGCAAAGGGCCGGGCCCCCGGTTTCCCGGGGGCCCGGCCCTTCAGCCTGCCGACGGCTACGCGCTCATCGCGCGACCACGCGCCGTCAGTTGTCGTCCTCGTCGATCAGGAAGCCACGCATCGGCGCCGGCGCCTGCTGCATCGGCTGCGGTGCCTGCGGACGGACCGGAGCCATCGGCTGGGTCATCGCCGGAGACATCTGCTGCTGACCGCCGTAGGAGGGGGCGCCACCCATGGACGGCGCACCGCCCATCGCGCCGTTGCCGCCGTAGGACGGGGCGCTCGCGCCCGCCGAGGCCATCGACGGGGCCGGCGGCAGCGAGGCCGCGGCCGGGGTGCGCGGCGGAGCGAGCGAGTCGTCGGCCTGGGTCTCCAGCTGACGCAGCTGCGACTCCAGGTACGACTTCAGACGCGTGCGGTACTCGCGCTCGAAGCCGCGCAGGTCCTCGACCTTGCGCTCCAGCGTGGCGCGGGCGGACTCCAGGGAGCCCATCGCGACGCGGTGCTTCTCCTGCGCGTCCCGCTCAAGAGCGTCCGCCTTGGCGCGGGCGTCCCGCTCCAGGCCCTCGGCGCGGGAGCGCGCCTCGCCGACGATCTTGTTGGCCTCGGAGCGGGCCTCGGCGATCGCCTGGTCGGCGGTCTGCTGGGCCAGCGAGAGGACACGCGCGGCGCTGTCGCCACCGGGGCCCTGGGCGGGCTGCTGCTGCTGCATCTGCGGCGGCATCTGCTGCTGCATCTGCTGCTGCGGGTGGCCCATGGGGCCGCCCTGCATCGGGCCGGGACCCATCGGGCCGCCCTGCATGGGGCCGGGGCCCATGGGCCCGCCCTGCATGGGGCCCGCGGGAAGCTGCGGGGCACCGGACGGCAGCTGCGGCGGGCCCATCTGCGGCGGCTGCTGCTGGACCGGCGGTCCGGATATGGCGGCGGGCACGGGGGCGCCGGGACCGACGGGGCGGTCCTGCGGCTCCGGGGGCTTGCGCATGCCCTGCTGCTGCTGGTTCTGCGCGGCGGCGCGTGTCGCGGCGGCCAGCTTGGCGCGCAGGTCCTCGTTCTCGCGGAGCAGGCGGGTCAGCTCGGCCTCGACCTCGTCGAGAAAGGCATCGACCTCGTCCTCGTCATAGCCTTCTCGAAGGCGGACGGTCGTGAACTGCTTGTTCCGCACGTCCTCGGGGGTCAGCGACATCTCTTCTTCACCTCTACGTAGTCGTCGGCAGTCGGCAAGACCGTATCGTCCACATTCACCTCGCGAAGCTGCTCACGATGGAGATCAGGATGTAGACGATGATCATCAGAACGAAGAAGGACAGGTCGAGTGCCACGCCCCCGAGACGCAGCGGCGGGATGAGTCGCCGCAGAAGCTTGAGCGGTGGATCGGTGACAGTGTAGGTGGCCTCAAGGGCGACCACCATCGCCTTACCGGGTTGCCATGAACGGGCGAACTGGAAGACGTAGTCCATGACAAGTCGGACGATGAGAAGGACGAGGAAGCACATCAGCACGATGTAGACCACCTGTAGTGCGACGCCCATCCCGCGTTTCCCTCTCCCCTGACTTACGTGCTCTCACTTGTCCGGCCGCTTCGCGACCGGTCCGTCCGGTTCTTGTGTTCTCAGCTCTGGTTGAAGAATCCGCCCTCTGCGATCCGGGCCTTGTCCTCCGCCGTGACATCGACGTTAGCAGGCGACAACAGGAACACCTTCTGCGTCACGCGCTCAATGCTGCCATGGAGCCCGAAGACGAGTCCGGCGGCAAAGTCGACAAGTCGCTTCGCGTCCGTGTCGTCCATCTCCGTGAGGTTCATGATCACGGGGGTGCCCTCACGGAAGTGTTCCCCGATGGTACGGGCCTCGTTGTAGGTCCGGGGGTGCAGCGTGGTGATGCGGTAGGGCTCCCGCTCGGACACGACCTTGGGCATGATCACCGGTGCGTTCTTCTCCATGCTCGGGCGTTCGGGTGTGATGGATGCCACGGGGGCAATTCGGGCCGGACGTCCGCTTTCGGCGAGTACCGGGACAGGATGGGCGATGGGTTCCCGGGGGGCCGGGGGCTGCACCACTCGTACCGGTTCCTCACGCTCCACCTGGCGCGGGGGGGTGTGGCGCCGCTCGCGCTCGGGCTCCGGCTCCAGCTCGGGTTCGAAGTCGTCGTCGGGGTCGAAGCCCCGGCCGTCGTACCCATCGTCCTCCACGAGGCCGAGGTAGACCGCCATCTTGCGCATCGCGCCGGCCATTCTCCGATTCCTCCGCTCTGTGGTGGATCGCCATACCGGCCAATGTCGCAGCGTCACCGAGTGCCCGCGATCCACGGGCCATCCCGCCGTTCTGCGGAATGACCATATTTTCTGCTGTGGTCCGACTTGCTTCGCGACGTTACCCGAGCTTCGGGCGGACTCCGAGTACCGCCGTACCGACGCGTACGTGTGTCGCTCCGGCGGCGACGGCCTCCTCGAGGTCCGCACTCATCCCTGCTGACACCATGTTCGCAGCCGGACGGGTCGCGCGCAGGGCAGTCGACAAATCCATCAACCGGTCGAAGGCGGCGCGTTGCCGACCCGCGTACGGGCCGGCGAGCGGGGCGACGGTCATGAGTCCGTCGAGCCTCAGTCCGGGGGCGGCGGCCACGGCGGCCGCCAACTCCTCGATCCCGTCCGGTGCGACACCACCACGGTCGCCCCGCTCGCCGGCCTCGGCGTCGAGTGCGACCTGAAGGAGACAGCCGAGCTCGCGGCCCTCCTTCTCCGCGGCGGCGGAGAGAGAGGAAACGAGCTTCAAGCGGTCGACAGACTGCACCACATCGGCATAACCCACCACGGATCTGACCTTGTTGGTCTGCAACTGGCCCACGAAGTGCCAGGTCAGATCAAGGTCGGCACAGGCGGCCGCCTTGGGGGCGGCGTCCTGGTCCCGGTTCTCGGCGACGTTCCGGACGCCGAGTCCGTGGAGGATTCTCACGTCGCTCGCGGGGTAGGTCTTGGTGACCACGACGAGCGTCACCTCTTCCCGCGCGCGCCCGGCTGCGGCGCAGGCGGCGGCGATGCGCGCCTCCACCCGGGCCAGATTCTCGGCGAGTTCCGCCGTGCGGTCCGTCATCAGTTCTTTCCTGCCGGGGATCCGGGGGTCGTCCCCCGGGTGGATACAGTGTCCAACCAGACATATCCCGCGAGTCGCCCCGTGGTGCGATCGCGGCGGTACGAGTAGTGGTCACCGGATTCCCGGGTGCAGACCGTACTGGCCTGCCGGTCGGTGACGCCGAGCCGTTCGAGCTGGGCGTGGACTCCGGCGGTGACGTCGACGGCCGGGGTGCCCCAGCTCGTCTCGGCCCAGGCGGCGGGTTCGGTCTCCGCGACCTCGGCCCGCATGGCCTCCGGCACCTCGTAGCAACGCCCGCAGACGGCGGGGCCGGTGCGGGCGACGATACGGGCGGGGTCGGCGCCGCGTTCGATCATGGCCGCGACGGCGGCGGGAACGACTCCGGCGACCATCCCGGGCCGCCCGGCGTGGGCGGCGGCCGCGACTCCGGCGACGGGGTCCGCCAGCAGAACCGGGACGCAGTCCGCGGTGAGGACCGCGAGGCCGAGTCCCGGCCGGGAGGTGACGAGCGCGTCCACCGACGGGATCGTGCCGGTGGTCCACGGGCCGTCGACCTCGGCGACGTCCGCGCCGTGCACCTGGTTCATCCAGACCACCCGCGCCGGGTCGAGCCCGAGGGCTCCGGCGGCGAGCGTCCGGTTGGTGCGTACGGCCTCGGGGTCGTCCCCCACCGCACCGCCGAGGTTGAGCTCCTCGTACGGAACGGCGCTCACTCCGCCCCACCGGTCGGTGAAGGCGAAGTGCGCGCCGTTCGCGTCGAAGCGCTGTCCTATCACTTCAGGAAGTCCGGGACGTCCAGCTCTTCGGCCTGGCTGTCCGCGTACGGACGGGCCGGCGGGACCACCGGAGGGGCGGACGACAGCGGGGCCTCGTTGGCGGGGGCGGGCTCGGCCGGGGCCTGGACCTGCTCCTCGCGCGGGGCGACCGTGCCGAGGCCGCCCATGGGGCGGGAGGGCTCGACGTGGCGGGGGGCCGGGGCCGGCTCCTCGCGCTTGGCCGAGACCGAGCCGATGATGTTGTCCCGGCGGGCCGGCGGCTGGCCGCCGTCGAAGCCGGCCGCGATGACGGTGACCCGGACCTCGTCGCCGAGGGCGTCGTCGATGACGGCGCCGAAGATGATGTTGGCCTCGGGGTGTGCCGCCTCGCTGACCAGCTGCGCGGCCTCGTTGATCTCGAAGAGACCGAGGTCGCTGCCGCCGGAGATGGAGAGCAGCACGCCGCGGGCGCCGTCGATGGAGGCTTCGAGGAGCGGCGAGGAGATCGCCATCTCCGCCGCGGCCACCGCGCGGTCGTCGCCGCGGGCGGAGCCGATGCCCATGAGGGCCGAACCGGCCTCGGACATGACCGACTTGACGTCTGCGAAGTCGAGGTTGATCAGACCCGGGGTGGTGATGAGGTCGGTGATGCCCTGGACACCGCTCAGCAGCACCTGGTCGGCCGACTTGAAGGCGTCGAGCACGGAGACCTGGCGGTCCGAGATCGACAGGAGCCGGTCGTTGGGGATGACGATGAGGGTGTCGACCTCTTCGCGGAGTTCGGCGATGCCGTCCTCCGCCTGGTTGGCGCGACGCCGGCCCTCGAAGGTGAACGGCCGGGTGACCACACCGATCGTGAGGGCGCCGAGCGAGCGCGCGATGTTGGCGACGACGGGGGCGCCGCCGGTGCCGGTGCCGCCGCCTTCGCCGGCGGTGACGAAGACCATGTCGGCCCCCTTGAGGACCTCCTCGATCTCCTCACGGTGGTCCTCTGCCGCCTTGCGACCGACGGCCGGGTTGGCCCCGGCCCCGAGGCCGCGGGTGAGTTCACGGCCGACGTCGAGCTTGACGTCGGCGTCGCTCATCAACAGCGCTTGCGCGTCGGTGTTGATCGCGATGAACTCGACGCCCTTGAGGCCGACCTCGATCATTCGGTTGATGGCATTGACACCACCGCCGCCGACACCGATGACCTTGATGACTGCGAGGTAGTTCTGCGGTGCTGCCACGTCGAAGGCCTCTCGCCTCGAGTTACGTGTCGTCGCTGCGCGGTTGGTCGCGCCGCTCCGACGGATGCCGATTGGGACGGTCCGAAACGCCGACCCGAACCCTAACGTTGAAGTTTAGGGTTACCAGTGTCTCTGTTCGCTGGACTCTTCCGAACAGGACACTAAGTCGACAAGTGGCGCACGTTCAACGAACACGCCGAACCTCCCGTTTTTCTTTTCACCCTATGTGATCACCCGTAGCGCTGGCCAACCAGGGTGCTGGCCAGGGGCGATACCCGTCAACTCCCGGACGAGGCGGGCGCCGTGGGGGCACTTACATCGAAGTGCCCCGCTTTGGGCGTGGCCTTCAGGAGTGCGGTGAGAACCCGGGCCTTGACCGGACCGTGTTCGCCGCTGCCCCAGAAGACGGTGCGCCCCCTGGTCAGCTCCAGAGTGACGGAGTCGTACGAGGTGACGCGTACGACACGAGTGTCCCGGGCGATTTCCGCCGGGAGTTCACCCCTGACGCGCACCGCCTCCCGGAGCAGCCGGTCCGCGCCGAAGCGGCGCAGGCTCGGGGAGGAGGCGCTGTCGAGGGCGAGCCGGGGGACGCCGCGGGGTGCGGTGTCGACGGTGGCGAACCGCACACCGGTGGCGTCCACTTCGATGAACTTTCCGCCCTTTTCCATCAGGAGAACGGGCTTCCGTTCTGTCACTTTCAGCCCGATTCCGTGCGGCCAGGACCGCACGACGTCCACCGACTCGATCCGCGGAAACTCCTCCCGGAGCCGCGCCCCGATGGCCTCGGTGTCGACGGTGACGAGCGGGGCACCCATCGGGACGGCGGCGACGGCCTCGACCTCACGCGGGGTCAGGACCGCCGTTCCGGAAGTCTTCACATGTTCCACACGGAACCAGGAGGAGCCGTACAGGGCCCAGAATCCGCCGGCCGCGAACAGGAGAACGGCGAGGGCGACGAGGAGCGCCCGGGTGCCGGGCACCCGGAACTTTCCGTTCCGGGTGCCCGTGCGGGACGGAGCCTCCGACGACCCCTTCGATGCGTTCGCGCCGCTCTTCTCGGCGGTCGTCGGTCCGGCTGCCACGTGGCGTCTCCTGCCCTCAGCCGCCGCGCTACGCCTGTCGGCGGGCGGCGATCGCCTCGTACACCATGCCGACGAGCAGCTCGTCGGCGTCCCGGCGGCCGAACTCGGCGGCGGCGCGGGACATCTCGTACAACCGGTGCGGATCGGCCAGTACGGGCAGGACGTTGCCCTGCACCCACTGCGGCGACAGCTCCGCGTCGTCGACGAGGAGTCCACCGCCGGCCTTGACCACCGGCTGGGCGTTGAGCCGCTGTTCGCCGTTGCCGATGGGCAGTGGGACGTACGCGGCGGGCAGCCCGACGGCGGAGAGCTCCGCGACGGTCATCGCGCCCGCGCGGCAGAGCATCATGTCGGCGGCGGCGTACGCGAGATCCATCCGGTCCACGTACGGTACCGGCACGTAGGGCGGCATTCCGGGCATGTTGTCGACGCGCGGCATTTCGTTCTTCGGGCCGACCGCGTGCAGGATCTGGATGCCGGAGCGCTGGAGCACCGGGGCGATCTGCTGGACGACCTCGTTGAGCCGCCGGGCGCCCTGCGAGCCGCCGGAGACCAGCAGCGTCGGCAGGTTCGGGTCGAGCCCGAAGGCGGCTCGCGCCTCGGGCCGGACCCGCGCCCGGTCGAGGGTCGCGATGGTGTGCCGCAGCGGGATGCCGATGTAGCGGGCGTTGCGGAGCTTGCTGTCCGGGGTGGCGACGGCGACCCCGGCCGCGTACCGCGAACCGATCTTGTTGGCCAGGCCGGGCCGGGCGTTGGCCTCGTGGACCACGATCGGCACCCCGAGGCGCTTGGCCGCGAGATAGCCGGGCAGCGCCACATAGCCGCCGAAGCCCACCACGCAGTCCGCCTTGGTGCGCTCCAGGACCTGCTCTGCGGCCTTGATCGTGCCGCGCAGCCGCCCGGGGACGGTGATCAGCTCGGGGGTGGGCTTGCGGGGCAGCGGTACGGCGGGGATGAGGGCCAGCTCGTAGCCCCGCTCGGGCACGAGCCGGGTCTCCAGACCCTTCTCCGTGCCGAGCGCCGTGATCCCCACGCTGGGGTCCTGCCTGCGCAGGGCGTCCGCGAGGGCCAGCGCGGGCTCGATGTGGCCGGCGGTCCCCCCGCCGGCGAGTACGACATGCACCGAAATTCACCGCTCTCCGGACGGGCGCTTCTTGACGCGCCGTCGCATCGACTTCCATCTCACCCCGGCCCGCTTGCCCCAGCCGGGGCGGCGCATGGCCAGGGCCGCTTTCGCGGCGGGTTCCTGTCGCGCGAAGGCGATGAGGAGCCCGACGGCGAACATGGTCGGCAGCAGGGCCGACCCACCGTAGGAGAACAACGGGAGCGGGACACCGGCGATCGGCAGCAGACCGAGCACCGCACCGATGTTGATCACGGCCTGAGCCGTGATCCAGGTGGTCACACCTCCCGCGGCGAACCTCACGAAGGGGTCCTCCGTGCCTCCGGCCACGCGGATACCCGCATAGCCTAGAGCCGCGAACAGGGCGAGTACCGACAGCGTCCCCGCGAGACCCAGTTCCTCACCGGTGACCGCGAAGATGAAGTCGGTGTGCGCTTCGGGGAGTTGGCCCCATTTCTCGACGCTCGCACCGAGTCCGGAACCGAACCATCCGCCCGAGGCCAGAGCATAGATTCCGTGCGCGGCCTGCAGGCAGGGGGCTCCCTCGCCACCGGGGTCGGTCGCACCGATGCAGTCGAAGCGCTTCATCCGGTTCGCGCTCGCCTTGATCAGCAGGAAGCCGATCGCGCCGGCCACCGTGAGCACTCCGACGAAGAGCCGGGTGGGCGCTCCGGCGGTCCACAGCAGGCCGAAGAGGATCGCGGCGAGGATGATCGAGGTGCCCATGTCGCCGCCGAGCATGATCAGCCCCAGCAGCATGAAGGCCCCCGGGACCAGGGGCACCAGCATGTGCTTCCACTGGGTCAGGAGCCGCGTGTCGTGTTTGCGGGCCAGCAGATCGGCCCCCCACAGGATCAGCGCCAGCTTGCCGAACTCGCTGGGCTGGAGCTGGAAGGGGCCGCCGAGGGAGATCCAGTTCTGGTTGCCGTTGACCGCGTGCCCTATCCCGGGGATCTGTACGAGCACCATCAGGAAGACGGCGCCGACCAGGATCGGGTAGGCGAGGGCCCGGTGCAGCTTCACGGGCATGCGTGAGGCGACCAGGAGCAGTCCGGTGCCGAGCAGGGCGGCGAAGAACTGCTTCCGGAAGAAGTAGGAGGGCACCAGGTCGTAGCGGAGTGCCGTGATCATCGAGGCGGAGTAGACCATCACGAGGCCGAGCGCGGTGATGAGCATGCCCGCGCCGATGATCACGTAATAGGCCGTGAGCGGGCGGTCCCAGGCCTTCCGCGCCCGCTCGTAGAGCCGTCGCACGCCCCCGCCGCGCGGCCGCCGCGGGGTCGCGGGGGCCCGCCCTCCGCCGCGTACGGCGGAAGGCCCGCGTGTCCCTGCGATCTTGCTCGGCATGGTCGCTGCCCCCTCCGGTCGTGCCCGGTCCTGCCGGACCCTCCCACTGGTCGGGTCAGGCGTCCCCGGTGGCGGCGAGAGCGCGGACCGCGTCCGCGAAGGCCTCGCCCCGCTTGTTGTAGTTGGTGAACATGTCCATCGAGGCGCAGGCCGGGGCGAGGAGGACCGTGTCCCCCGGGCGGGCGAGCCGGGCCGCCTCGCGGACCGCCTCGGACATCGCCCCAGTGTCGGTCCGGTCGAGGTCCACCACCGGTACCTCCGGGGCGTGTCGCGCCAGGGCTTCGCGGATCAGGGCCCGGTCGGCGCCGATCAGGACGGCCCCGCGCAAGCGCTTCGCCGACTTCTGGACGAGCTCGTCGAAGGTCGCGCCCTTGGCGAGACCGCCGGCGATCCAGACGATCGGGTCGTAGGCCGCCAACGAGGCTTCCGCGGCGTGGGTGTTGGTGGCCTTGGAGTCGTCGACGTACGCGATCCCCTGGACCTCCTCGACCAGTTCGATGCGGTGCGGGTCGGGCCGGAAGGCCTTCAGGCCGTCGCGTACGGCCTTGGCGTCGACGCCGAAGGCGCGGGCCAGGGCTGCCGCCGCCAGGGCGTTGGCGATGTTGTGCGGGGCCGGGGGCTGGACGTCGGCGACCTCGGCGAGCTCCTGGGCGTTCTTCTGCCGGTTCTCGACGAAGGCCCGGTCGACGAGGATGCCCTCGACGACGCCGAGTTCGGACGGGCCGGGGGTGCCGAGGGTGAAGCCGATGGCGCGGCAGCCCTCCTCGACGTCGGCCTCGCGGACCAGGTCCTCGGTGGCCTTGTCGGCGACGTTGTAGACGCAGGCGACCTGGTTGCCCTCGTAGATCCGGCCCTTGTCGGCGGCGTACGCCTCCATGGAGCCGTGCCAGTCGAGGTGGTCGGGCGCCAGGTTGAGCACGGCGGCCGAGTGGACGCGGATCGACGGCGCCCAGTGGAGCTGGTAGCTGGAGAGCTCGACGGCGAGGACGTCGTACTGCTCCTCGCCGAGGACGGCGTCGAGGAGCGAGACCCCGATGTTGCCGACGGCGGCGGTCCGCAGGCCTGCCGCCTCCAGGATCGAGGCGAGCATCCGGACGGTCGTGGTCTTGCCGTTGGTGCCGGTGACCGCGAGCCAGGGGGCCGCATCGGGCCCGCGCAGCCGCCAGGCCAGCTCGACGTCGCCCCAGATCTCCACGCCCGCCTCTGCGGCGGCCGTGAAGAGCGGCTTGTCGGGCCGCCAGCCGGGGGTGGTGACGATCAGCTCGGTGCCGGACGGCAGGGTCGCCCCGTCGCCGAGGCGGACGGTGATGCCCTCCGCCTCCAGCTCGGCCGCCTGGGCCCGGGAGCGCTCGTCGTCGCCGTCGTTGACGACGGTCACGAGCGCGCCGAGACCGTGCAGGACGCGGGCGGCCGGGATGCCGGAGACCCCGAGTCCCGCGACGGTGACCTTCTTGCCGTTCCAGTCGAGCTGTTCTGTCACTTCTCTGCTGCCCATCCCGCGTAGAAGAGGCCCAGGCCCACGATCACGCACATGCCCTGGATGATCCAGAACCGGACGACGACCAGGACTTCGGACCACCCCTTGAGTTCGAAGTGGTGCTGGAGTGGCGCCATCCGGAAGACGCGCTTGCCGGTCATCTTGAACGAACCGACCTGGATGACCACGGACATCGTGATCAGCACGAACAGGCCGCCGAGCAGAGCCATCAGGAACTCCGTACGGGAGCAGATGGCGAGACCGGCGAGGGCGCCGCCGAGGGCGAGCGAGCCCGTGTCACCCATGAAGATCTTGGCGGGTGAGGTGTTCCACCAGAGGAAGCCGAAGCAGGAGCCCATGAGCGCGGAGGCGACGACAGCGAGGTCGAGCGGGTCGCGCACCTCGAAGCAGGCGTTGGGGTTGGTCAGGGTCATGGCGTTCGCACAGGACTCCTGGAACTGCCAGAGCCCGATGAAGGTGTACGCGCCGAAGACCATCACCGACGCACCGGTGGCCAGGCCGTCCAGACCGTCCGTCAGGTTCACGCCGTTGGACATGGCCAGGATCATGAAGAGCGCCCAGACCACGAACAGCACCGGTCCGATGGACCAGCCGAAGTCCATGATGAAGGAGAGCCTGTCGGAGGCCGGGGTGAGCCCGCGCAGGTCGGCGAACTGCAGCGAGAGCACGGCGAAGGCGATGCCGACGATCAGCTGGCCGGCCATCTTCGCCTTGGCCCGCAGGCCGAGCGAACGCTGCTTGACGATCTTGATGTAGTCGTCGAGGAAGCCGACGAGACCCATGCCCGCCATCAGGAACAGCACCAGGGCGCCCGAGTACGTCGGGTCCTCCCCGGTGATGACCTTGGCCAGGGCGTACGCGATGAGCGTGGCCAGGATGAAGGAGATACCGCCCATGGTGGGCGTGCCCTTCTTCCCGGCGTGGCCGCGGGGGCCGTCGTCGCGGATGAACTGCCCGTATCCCTTGCGGGCGAGCAGCTTGATCAGCAGCGGGGTGCCGATCAGGGTCAGGAAGAGCCCGATGGCCCCCGCGAAGAGGATCTGCCTCATCGGACGGCGACCTCGCCCTCGGTGTCGAGGAGTGCCAGGGCGACCTGTTCGAGACCGACCGACCTTGAAGCCTTCACAAGGACGACGTCCCCCGGGCGCAGCTCACTGCGCAACAGGTCGACAGCCGCCTGCGCGTCGGACACGTGCACCGACTCCTCACCCCACGAACCCTCGTTATATGCGCCCAGTTGCAGCCAGGACGCTTCCCTGTCCCCGACCGCGACGAGCTTGCTGACGTTGAGCCGGACGGCGAGCCGTCCGACCGCGTCGTGCTCGACGAGCGATGCGTCACCGAGCTCGGCCATCTTGCCGAGCACCGCCCACGTACGAGCCCCTCGGGCCTGTGCGGCCCTGCCCATGGCCGCGAGCGCGCGCAGGGCGGCTCGCATGGACTCGGGGTTCGCGTTGTAGGCGTCGTTGACGATCGTCACGCCGTCCGGACGCTCGGTGACCTCCATGCGCCAGCGCGACAGGGTGCCGGCCTCGGAGAGCGCGGTGGCGATCTCTTCGACAGGCATGCCCAACTCGTGCGCGACGGCGGCCGCTGCGAGCGCGTTCGACACGTGGTGCTCACCGTACAGGCGCAAGGTCACGTCACTGCACCCGGTGGGTGCGTGAAGCCTGAAAGAAGGCTGTCCGGACTCTGTGAGGTGGACGTTCTCGGCCCGTACGGCCGCTTCGTCCGCTTCGCCGAAGAAGATCACGCGGGCCTTGGTGCGGCTCGCCATCGCGCGGACGAGCGGGTCGTCGGCGTTGAGGACCGCCACCCCGCCCTCCTCGGCCGACGGCAGCGCCTCGACGAGCTCGCCCTTGGCCACGGCGATCTGCTCCCGGCCGCCGAACTCGCCGATGTGGGCGGTGCCCACATTGAGGACGAGGCCGATACGGGGAGGGGTCAGGCCGGTGAGGTAGCGGATGTGCCCGATGCCGCGGGCGCCCATCTCCAGGACCAGGTGCCGGGTCTCGTCGCTCGCGCGGAGCGCCGTGAGCGGCAGGCCGATCTCGTTGTTGAGCGAGCCGGGCGTCCACACGGTGGGCGCGTGCCGGTCGAGGACCTGGGCGATCAGGTCCTTCGTGGAGGTCTTGCCGGCCGAGCCGGTGAGGGCGACGACATCGGTGCCGAGCCGTTCGACGACGGTTCGGGCGAGGGCCCCGAGCGCCGCCTGGACGTCGTCCACGACCACGGCGGGGACGCCGACGGGGCGGGCGGCCAGTACGGCCGCCGCTCCCGCGGCGACGGCGCGCTCCGCGTAGTCGTGGCCGTCGACGTGCTCACCGGCGAAGGCCACGAAGAGGCTGCCGGCCCGCACTTCGCGGGAGTCGATGACGACGGGCCCGGTGATCCGGGTGGCCGGATCCGGTATGTCGTGCGCGCGCCCGCCGACGATTTCGGCGATCTCGGCGAGGGAGAGGGCGATCACTGCTTCATCCCTGACTGTTCTGGTGGCTGTCTGTGCCGCTCGGCGCGGCGGCCTGGGTGTGCAAGCGGTCGGCGATGGCCTCGCGCAGGACCTGGCGGTCGTCGAAGGGGCGGACCACTCCGGCGATCTCCTGGCCCTGCTCGTGGCCCTTGCCCGCGACGAGGACGGTGTCGCCCGGCCGGGCGCGGGCCACGGCCGCGGCGACGGCCGCGGCGCGGTCGGCGAGGACGAGCACCTCGCCGCGTTCCTCCGCGGGCACCTCGGCGGCGCCCGTGAGCATGGCGGTGAGGATCGCGAGGGGGTCCTCGGAGCGGGGGTTGTCGGAGGTCAGGACGGCGGTGTCGGCGAGCCGGGCCGCGGCGGCGCCCATCGGGCCGCGTTTGGTGGTGTCCCGGTCTCCGCCGCAGCCGATGACCACGTGCAGCCTGCCCTCGGTGACCTCGCGCAGGGAGCGGAGGACCGATTCGACGGCGTCCGTCTTGTGCGCGTAGTCGACGACGGCGAGGTACGGCTGGCCGGCCTCGACCCGCTCCAGCCGGCCCGGTACGCCGGGGACGGCGGCGACGCCGTCGGCGGCGCTCTTCGGGTCGATGCCCGCGGTGGCCAGGGTGGCGATCGCGGCGAGGGTGTTGGCGACGTTGAACGGGCCGGGCAGCGGGGCGGTGGCGGGAATCCGCTCGCCCCGGGGGCCGACGGCGGTGAACGTCGAGTCGTGGGAGCCGAGGACGAGGTCCTCGGCGCGCCAGTCGGCGTCGGCGCGGCCCTCGGCGGAGAAGGTGACGACCGGGACGGTCGCCTCCCCGGCGAGCCTGCGGCCGTAGGCGTCGTCGAGGTTGACCACGCCGAGGCGGCTGCGCTCGGGCGTGAAGAGCCCGGCCTTCGCCCGGTAGTAGTCGTCCATGTCGGAGTGGAACTCCATGTGCTCCGGGCTGAGGTTGTTGAAGACGGCGACGTCGAAGACGCAGCCGTCGACCCGGCCGAGCACGAGGGCGTGGCTGGAAACCTCCATGGCGACGGCGTCGACGCCCCGCTCGCGCATGACGGCGAAGAGCGCCTGGAGGTCGGTGGCCTCGGGGGTGGTCCGCTCCGACTTGATGCGCTCGTCGCCGATCCGCATCTCGACGGTGCCGACGAGTCCGGTGCTGTGCCCGGAGCCGCGCAGTCCGCCTTCGACGAGGTAGGCGGTGGTGGTCTTGCCGGAGGTTCCGGTGATGCCGATCTGGAGGAGGTCGGCGCCGGGTCGTCCGTAGATCTCGGCGGCGAGTTCGCCCATCCGGCCGCGCGGGTTCTCGACGACCAGGACCGGCAGGCCGGTGGCGGCGGCGCGCTCGGCGCCCGCCGGGTCGGTGAGGATCGCGGCGGCGCCGAGTCCGGCGGCCTGGGCGACGAAGTCGGCGCCGTGGGCGCGGGCCCCGGGCAGGGCCGCGTACACGTCGCCGGGTCGCACGGCCCGGGAGTCGTGGGTGATGCCCGAGATCTCGGCGGTGCGGGGGGTGTCGACCCCCAGCTGCGCGGCCAGGTCGCCCAGGGGTGTCGGGCGGGCCTGCTCCGGCCGGGGCGGGGCGGTTCGGTACTGATCAGCGTGTGGCACGGCGGTGAGCGTACCGGGCCCACCCTGTGGTGGGCCAAAAGAGCCCGGGGCCTCGCCGGAGTTCGATTTCCGGTTCCCGGAATGGGGGGTGATCGTTGTCACTGGTGCTCCCGGAGTGTCACGGGGTGGGTTCGAAGGTGACCGGCAGTCGGGCGGGCTCGCGGCCCGTGGGTGCGACGTGGAGGGTCTTGAGGGCGAACTCCATGACCTTCTTGTAGATGGGTCCGCAGATCTGGCCGCCGAAGTAGCTGCCCTTGGTGGGGTTCTGGATGGCGCAGTAGACGGTGATCTCCGGGTCGTCGGCGGGGGCGAATCCGGCGAAGGAGGCGGTGTAGCCCTTGTAGCGGCCGAGCTCGGGGTCGACGCGGTTGGCGGTGCCGGTCTTGCCGGCGACGCGGTAGCCGGGGATCGCGGCCCTGGTGCCGGTGCCCTCGCGGTCGTCGACCACGGACTCCAGCATCTTGGCGAGGGTGTCGGCGGTCTGTTCGCTCACGACCCGGGACTCCTTGGCCTTGGGGGCCTGGGTGAAGCGCCCGTCGGGTCCCTTGGTGCCGCGGACGAGGGTCGGCTCGACGCGTACGCCTCCGTTGGCGATGGTCGAGTACACGGAGGCGGCCTGCATGGCGTTGACGGAGAGGCCCTGGCCGAAGGGGATCGTGTACTGCTGCGAGGTGGACCAGTCCTGGGGCTTGGCGAGGATGCCCGCGGTCTCGCCGGGGTAGCGCAGACCGGTCGGGCTGCCGATGCCGAACTTGCGCAGATAGCCGTGGAGGACCCGGTTGGACTCGGCCTGGGTGGCGCCGAGCCGGCCGGTGGCGAGGATGGTGCCGATGTTGCTGGACTTGGCGAGGACGCCGTTGAGGGTCAGGTACCAGGTCTTGTGGTCGACGTCGTCCTTGAAGAGCCGGTCGCCGCGGTGGAGCCGGTTGGGGACGGTGACATGGGTGTCGGGGGCCGCCTTGCCCTCCTCCAGGACGGCGGCCATGGACATGACCTTGCTGGTGGAGCCGGGCTCGTAGGCGTCCTGGAGGGCCGCGTTGCCCATGGAGGCGGCATTGGCGGCGGAGAGGTCGTTGGGGTCGAAGCCGGGGGCGTTGGCCATGGCGAGGACCTCGCCGGTCCGGGTGTTCTGCACGACGACGTAGCCCCGGTCGGCCTTGGACTTCCTCACCTGCTCGGTGATGGCCTGCTGGGCGGCCCACTGGATGTCCCGGTCGATGGTCAGCTCGATGTCGGAGCCGGGGACGGCGGGGGTGCCCTGGGAGCCCGCGGTGGGCACCTGGCGGCCGCCGGACTGGGTGAAGCGGATCTTGCCGTCCTGGCCGGCGAGCGCCGGGTCGAGCATGGACTCCACCCCGCCGGCGCCCTTGCCCTCGGCGTTGACGTAGCCCAGTATCCCGGCGGCGAGCTCGCCGTTCGGGTACACGCGCTTGGTGCTGGGCTCGCTGAGGATGCCGCCGAGGAGGTTGATGCCGTTGCCGCCGGCGGTGCGCTGGGCCTTCTGCCCGTAGACCCGCCGGAGGTCCTTGATCTGGTTCCAGACCTGGGGGGTCTGCTTGCGGGCCAGCAGGGTGTAGCGGGACTTGGGGGTACGGAGCTTCTTCGCGAGTTCCGCGGGCTCCTTGCCCAGGAGGGGGGCGAGGAGGGCGGCGGCCTGCTCGGGCGCGTCGGGGACCTTGGACTCCTCGGGGGTGAAGAGCTGGGGGTCGGCCGTGATGTCGTACGCGTCGACGCTGGCGGCGAGCGCGATGCCGTTGCGGTCGGTGATCTCGCCCCGCTCGGCGGAGAGCGTGTACTCCTGGAAGCGGTACCTGTCGGCCTTGGCCGCGTACGCGCTGGCGTCGACGGCCTGGACCTGGAGCAGCCGCACCACGAAGGCCAGCATGACCAGGGTCAGACCGAGGGAGACCAGCCGCAGCCGGGGGCGGGGGCTGCCGAGCCGGATGGTGCGGGGCTGCCGGGCCGGCGGCCGGGGCGCGGGGCGCCTGGCGGCCGGGCGCGGGGCGGGTCGGGACGTGCGGGCTCCGGCGGAGGCGGGCCGGGGGCGCGCGGGCCCGGCGGGGCCGGGGACGCGGCGGCGCGGGGGCTCCTTGGGGGGCACTGCTCGATCACCTGCCGGAGGTCGTCGGAGCGGTCGGTGTGGGCTCTGTGCGTGCGGGGCCGGTGCCGGTGGCGTCCGGCCCGTCGGGGGCGGAGCCGGTGGGGCCCGTGCCGGTGTTCGACCGGGGTTTCGGGGCGGCGGGCGGTGCCGTCCCGGCGCTCGGCTTCGGGACCGGGCTCGGCTTCGGGGCGACCGCGACCGAGGGTTCGCCGAGCACCTTGCCGTCCGGGCCCAGGAAGGCCGGGCTGCCGCCCGGGACCATGCCGAGCTCGCGGGCCCGCCGCTCCAGTGCGTCGGGGGCCGCGTAGTCGTCCACGTCCCGCTGGAGCGCCTGCTCCTCGTCGGTGAGCTCGGTGGTCCTGTCCTTGAGCTCGTTGAGCTGGAAGGAGCCCTGGTTGAGGGCCGAGTTCAGCAGGAGCAGGCTGATCAGGCCGCCGCCGAGCAGGACGACGACCAGCAGGACGAAGGGGGTGCGGGCGGCCGAGCTGGGCCCCGACGGCATGAGCCGTCCGAGCCGCGCGGCCCGCCCTTTGAGCGGCCCCTTCGCCGTGCTCACAGGACGTCTTCCCGGATCCGCTCGGCACCCCGGAGCCGGGCCGGGGCGGCGCGCCGGTTCTCGGCGACCTCTTCCTCGGTGGGCAGCTCGGCGCCCCGGGTGAGGAGCTTCAGCCGGGGCTGGTACTTCTCCGGGACGACCGGCAGGCCGGGCGGGGCGGTGGTCGCCGCGCCGGCCGCGAAGACCTGCTTGACGATGCGGTCCTCCAGGGACTGGTACGAGAGGACGGCGACCCGTCCGCCGACGGCGAGGGCCTTCACGGCCGCCGGGATCGCCTTCTCGACGCTGTCGAGCTCGCCGTTGACCTCGATGCGCAGGGCCTGGAAGGTGCGCTTGGCCGGGTTGCCGCCGGTGCGCTTGGCGGCCTGCGGCAGGGAGTCGCGGATGAGCTCGACGAGCCGGGCGCTGTTGCTGAACGGCTCCTTCTCGCGCTCGCGGACGACCGCGGAGACGATGCGCTTGGCCTGCTTCTCCTCGCCGTACGCGCGGAGGATGCGGACGAGCTCGCCGGGCGCGTAGGTGTTGAGGACCTCGGCCGCGCTGATGCCGGTCGTCTGGTCCATGCGCATGTCGAGCGGGGCGTCCTGCGCGTAGGCGAAGCCGCGGTCGGCCTCGTCGAGCTGCATGGAGGAGACGCCGAGGTCGAAGAGGACGCCGTCCACGGTGGGGAGGCCGAGCCGGTCGAGGACCTCGGGCAGCTCGTCGTACACGGCGTGGACGAGGGTGGCGCGCTCCCCGTACGGAGCGAGCCGCTCGCCGGAGAGCCGCAGGGCCTCCTTGTCGCGGTCGAGGGCGACGAGCCGCGCCTCGGGGAACCGCTTCAGGAGTGCCTCGCTGTGGCCGCCGAGGCCCAGGGTGCAGTCGACGACGACCGCGCCGGGGCGCTCCAGGGCGGGGGCCAACATGTCCAGGCACCGCTGGAGCATGACCGGGACGTGTCGGTCGTTGCTCAATGCGCCCTCTCAGATCCGGCGCGGAGGTGACCGGCGAGCGGAAGGAGGCCGAGCCGTAGGTACCGCCGCACACACGGGGGAGAAACCGCGGAAATCGCTCGTTGTCTCCGTGAACTTCGCGTCACTTTAGTCCACGGGACCCGCCGGTCAATCAACCGGCTGGCGCGTCGCACGGCGCCTCGTACCCGGCCGGACATTCCGGACGGGTCACCCGTTCGGGGAGGGGCGCCCGCCCTGTGGGTTAGCTCACAACAAGGCTCATTGATGTTCTTTGTCCCCTCTCACAGCAGGCCTGGAGGGCCTGTGCCCATTACCGTCGGAACCATGTCGACCTCCGCGCACCCCTCTGCAGACGCCATACGCACCGGCGGCACGGTCACCGACCGTCTCGTCGAGGCGAACGGGCGCTACGCCTCCCGCTTCACCGACCCCGGCATGGACGCGCGCCCCGTGCTGCGCGTCGCCGTCGTCGCCTGTATGGACGCCCGTCTGGACCTCCACTCGGCCCTCGGTCTCGAACTCGGCGACTGCCACACCATCCGCAACGCGGGCGGCGTGGTCACCGACGACGTGATCCGGTCGCTCACCATCAGCCAGCGCGCCCTCGGCACCCGCAGCGTGATGCTGGTGCACCACACGGGCTGTGGCCTGGAATCGCTCACCGAGGACTTCCGGCACGAGCTGGAGGACGAGGTCGGCCAGCGCCCGGCCTGGGCGGTCGAGGCCTTCCGTGACGTCGACCAGGACGTACGGCAGTCCATGCAGCGGGTGCGGACCTCCCCGTTCCTGCTGCACACCGACGACGTGCGGGGCTTCGTCTTCGACGTGACGACGGGCCTGCTGCGCGAGATCGACCCGGCGTAAACACCCAAAACCCGGCATTTCCCTCGCACTTGTCCTCGGGCGAGTGACACGACCCGGCCACGCGAACAAGAATGCTCCAATGACACCCCCCGAGCGATTCCACCGGGGGCAGGTGTCCGTGTTCCGGAAGGCCGAGGAGGGCCGGGTGACGACCTATGACGATCGAGCGAGCCTCACTGATCTGACCACCACTGTGGAGAGAGTCCGCAGATCGGTGGAGAGTGTGATCGAGGGCAAGCCCGAGGTCGTACGGCTTTCGCTGACCGTGCTGCTCGCCGAGGGACACCTCCTCATCGAGGATGTCCCCGGCGTCGGCAAGACCATGCTCGCCAAGACCCTGGCCCGGTCCATCGACTGCTCGGTGCGGCGCATCCAGTTCACCCCCGACCTGCTGCCCTCGGACGTCACGGGCGTGTCGATCTTCGACCAGCAGCGCCGGGACTTCGAGTTCAAGCCGGGCGCGATCTTCGCCCAGATCGTGATCGGCGACGAGATCAACCGCGCCTCGCCGAAGACCCAGTCCGCGCTCCTGGAGTCCATGGAGGAGCGCCAGGTCACCGTCGACGGCCAGACGTACGAGCTGCCCAGCCCGTTCATGGTGGTCGCGACGCAGAACCCGGTCGAGATGGAGGGCACCTACCCGCTGCCCGAGGCCCAGCGCGACCGCTTCATGGCCCGGGTCTCCATCGGCTACCCGAGCGCCGAGGCCGAGCTCCAGATGCTCGACGTCCACGGCTCCGCCTCCCCGCTGGACGACCTCCAGCCGGTCGCCCACGCCCACGACATCCTCAAGCTGATCGAGGCGGTGCGCGCGGTCCACGTCGCCGACGCCGTACGCCGGTACGCGGTCGACATCGTCTCCGCCACCCGCACCCACGCCGACCTGCGGCTCGGCGCCTCCCCCCGGGCCACGCTCCACCTGCTGCGGGCCGCCAAGGCCTCCGCCGCGCTCAGCGGCCGCGAGTACGTGCTGCCCGACGACCTCCAGGCCCTCGCCGCGCCCGTCCTCGCCCACCGGCTGCTGCCGACGGCGCAGGCCCAGCTGAACCGCCGCACCGCCGAGCAGGTCGTCCAGGACATCCTGCAGCGCACCCCCGTCCCGGCCGCGGCCCCGCCCGCCGGACCCCTCTACGGCCAGCAGCCCGGCGGCCGGCGCCTGTGATGACGACCGCTGCCGTGCAGGACGGACAGCGGGGCGACGAGGACGACCGGGGCGGTCTGCGGGCCGCCTTCGGCGGTCTCACCACCCGTGGCCGCTCCTTCCTCGCCGCCGGGGTGGCCGCCGCCGCCTGCGCGTACGTCCTCGGCCAGGCCGACCTGCTGCGCGTCGGACTGCTGCTCGCCACGCTGCCGCTGATCTGCGTCCTCGTGCTGCACCGCACCCGCTACCGGGTCGCGGCCTCCCGCCGGCTCACCCCCCAGCGGGTGGAGGCGGGCGCCGAGGCCCGGGTCCAGCTGCGGATGGAGAACGTCTCCAAGCTCCCCACCGGGCTGCTGATGCTCCAGGACCACGTGCCGTACATGCTGGGGCCGCGGCCCCGCTTCGTCCTCGACCGGGTCGAGGCGGGCGGACGGCGCGAGGTGTCCTACCGGGTCCGCTCCGACCTGCGCGGCCGCTTCCCGCTCGGCCCGCTCCAGCTGCGGCTCAACGACCCCTTCGGGATGTGCGAGCTGACCCGCGCCTTCAGCGCCTACGACACCCTCACCGTCGTACCGAGGACCGAGGCCCTCCCGCCGGTGAAGCTCTTCGGCGAGGCCTCGGGATACGGCGACGGACAGCAGCGCTCCCTCGCCCTCGCCGGCGACGACGACATCATCCCGCGCGCCTACCGCCACGGCGACGACCTGCGCCGGGTGCACTGGCGCTCCACCGCCCGCTACGGCGAGCTGATGGTCCGCCGCGAGGAGCAGCCGCAGCGGGCCCGCTGCACCGTCCTCCTCGACACCCGCCGGATCGCCTACCAGGGCTCCGGCCCCGACTCCGCCTTCGAGTGGGCCGTCTCCGGAGCCGCCTCCTCCCTGATCCACATGCTGGAGCGCGGCTACGCCGTCCGGCTCGTCACCGACACCGGCAGCGCGGTCCCCGGCGAGGGCGGCGAGGGCTTCGCGGGCTCGGCCCAGGACTCGGCCGAGTCGGCCGGTCTCATGCTGGACACCCTCGCCGTCGTCGACCACTCCGAGGGCGGCTCCCTCAGCCGTGCCTCGGACGTGCTGCGCGGCGGCGAAGGACTGCTCATCGCCTTCATCGGCGACCTCGACGAGGAGCAGGCGGCCCTGACCGCCCGGATGCGCGGCCGCGCCGGCGCGGCCGTCGCCTTCGTCCTGGACTCCGGGTCCTGGCTGACCGGCGGCTCGGTCGCCGGGTCCGTCGAGAAGCGGGTACGGCAGCTGCGGGAGGCGGGCTGGACGGCACTGGCCGTACCGCCCGGTGCCCGGCTCGCCGACCTGTGGCAACAGGCGGCCGGAGCCCGAGCGGAGTCCGCCGCCGACACCTACGGAGGATGGTCATGAGCGGGCGCGCACGGCTGACCCTGGCCGCCTGGGGCGCCACCCTGATGGCGGCCGGAGCGATGCTCCCCCTGGTCAAGCCGGCGACCTGGATCTTCACGGCGGCCTTCGTCCTCGCCCTGGTGAGCGGCGTGGGCACGCTGGCCCGCCGGGCACCGCTGGCCCGGCCGCTGACCCTGCTCGCCCAGATCGCCGTCACCCTGCTCGCGCTGACCGTGATCTTCGCCCGCGAGCAGGCGATCCTCTGGTTCCTGCCCGGCCCCCAGGTCTTCACCCACGCCGCCGAACTGCTCACGGCGGGCGCCGAGGACGTCGGCCGGTACGCGATCCCCGCACCGGACACCGAGGGCATCCGGCTCATGCTGGTCGGCGGCGTCGTCGCGATCGGCCTCCTGGTGGACACCCTCGCCGTCACCTTCCGCAAGGCCGCCCCGGCCGGACTTCCGCTGCTCGCCCTGTACTCCGTCGCGGCCGGACTCTCCGGCGGCGGCGCGGGCTGGCTCTGGTTCCTGCTCGCCGCCTCCGGCTATCTGCTGCTGCTCCTCGCCGAGGGCCGCGACCGGCTCTCCGCGTGGGGGCGGGTCTTCGGCGGCGCCCAGCGCTCCGGCCGGCCCGGCTCGGCCGTGGCCGGCGGCAGCGGCCCCGCCTTCGCCCCGGCCCGCACCGGCCGCCGGATCGGCGCCGTGGCCATGGGCGTCGCCATGGTGGTGCCGCTCGCGCTCCCCGGCTTCACCGGCGGACTGTTCGGCGGCGGCGACGGCGAGGGAACGGGCGGCGTCGGCAAGGGCGGCACCATCTCGGCCGTGAACCCGCTGGTCTCCCTCCAGGACAATCTGCGTCAGCCGGAGGACCGGGAGGTCCTGCGCTACCGGACCAACTCCCGCGACACCTCCGACATGTATCTGCGGCTCGTCGCCCTCGACCAGTTCGACGGCACCTCGTGGAAGTCCTCGGTCCGCCCGATCGAGGACGTGCCCAAGCAGCTGCCGTGGCCCGCCGGGCTCTCCCAGACCGTCCAGAGCACCGAGGTGACCAGCAACTTCGTCGCCTCCGACGGGTACGAGCAGAAGTGGCTGCCGATGCCGTACCCGGCCGGCCGCGTCGAGATCGACGGACGCTGGCGGTACGAGCCCGAGGGCCGGATGCTCGTCGGCGACGACAAGCAGACCACCCGCGGAGCCCGCTACACGGTCTCCAGCCTGGACGTGCGGCCGACGTCCGAGCAGCTGGCCGCCGCCGGACCCGCCGCCGAGAAGCTGCGCCGCGAATACACCAAGGTCCCCGGCTCGCTGCCCGCCGACGTGAAGGCGACCGCGCTCCGGGTCACCAAGGGCGCGCGCAACGACTACGAACGGGCGGTGAAGCTCCAGGACTGGTTCGCCCAGGACGGCGGCTTCCGCTACGACGTCGACGTCGAGTCCGGCACCGGCGTCCAGGCCATCTCCCGGTTCCTCAAGGACAAGCAGGGCTTCTGCGTCCACTTCTCCTTCTCCATGGCGGCGATGGCCCGCTCGCTCGGCATCCCCGCCCGGGTCGCCGTGGGCTTCATGCCGGGCACCACCCAGACCGACGGCTCGCTCTCGGTCGGCATCCGGGACGCGCACGCCTGGCCCGAGCTGTACTTCGAGGGCGCCGGCTGGACCCGCTTCGAGCCCACCCCCTCCCGGGGCTCCACCCCCGCGTACACGCGCGCGGACACGCCCTCGGGCACGGCCACCGGGCCCGCGCAGCCCCAGCAGAGCGCCTCCGCGCAGCCGTCCGCCGCGCCCAGCGCCTCGGTGAGCTGCACCCCGCAGGAGCGCCGGCTCGGTGACTGCGGGCCGGAGGAGGCGGTGGGCGCCGCGAGCTCGGACGGCTCGGGGCCCGACCCCCTGACGGTGGTCCTGCTGACCCTCGCCGTCCTGGTCCTGCTCTCCCTCCCGCTCCTCCCGCTGCTCTGGCGGACCCGGGTCCGGGCCCGCCGGCTGGGCTCTGCCGGGATACGCGGCCCCGAGGAGACGGCGGCACGGACACTCGCGGTCTGGCAGGAGATCAACGACACGGCCTGGGACTACGGGGTCGAACCCGACGAGTCGCGTACGCCGAGAAGGACGGCGGCGCGGATCGTCCGCCTGGGTGAGCTGGGCGGCGAGGCCGCGGACGCGGTGCACCGGGTCGCACGGGCGGTGGAGGAGGCGCTGTACGCGCCGCACCCGCGTCCCACCGCGGGCCTGGCGGAGGACGCGGGCCGGGTCCGGGCGGGCTTCCACGCCTCGGCCGACCGCCGGAGCCGCCTGCGCGCGACCCTCGCACCGCGCTCGGCGGCCCGCCTCCGCTGGTCGCTGGCGGCGCGCTGGTCGGAGACGACGACGCGCTGGTCGGACAAGCGCCGGGCACTGCTCTCCCGGGCGACGCCCCGCCTCCGCCGAACGCCCCGCGAATCGGCCTGACGGCCGGGGGTGGGTCCACTCGTCACCCGAGGGCGGCCCCACCCCCACGCCGGGCGCCACCGACCTACACACCACCGCTCCGGCCGCCCGGGGCGCCGTCGTCCCGGGCGCCCGGGCGCCGTCGCTCCGGTCGCCCGGGCGTCGCCGGCCCGGCCTCCTGGGCACTGCCGCTCCGGTCGTCTGGGCGTCGCCGGCTCCCGCCGCCCGCTGCCGCGCGGGCACGCCCGGCCCACCGCCGTGCGGGCCGCCCACGGGCTCGCGCCCCGGTCCACTGCCCGCGTCGGGCCGCCGTCCGCCCCGCCCGGCCCACCGCCGTGTGCGTCACGCGCACACCGCCCCCGCCACCGCCGAGCGGGCCCGCCCGCCGGCTCCGGCCGCTCCCCCACCCCCGTGTGGGCAATCGTCCCGCTGGGGCGGGACGGGTGGGCACACGGGACGGCGCCCTTGGCGACGCGTCCGCCCCCTGCGCCTGAACCCGCACCACTGGCTCGGCGCACAAGGGGTGCGGGTTACGGCAAGGAAGCCTGGGCCCGGCAAGGGGCGACGTTCCGTTGTGCCCACCCGTTCCGCCCTGGGGGTCCCCCCTGACGGAGTCTGGGGGAGGAACAACTACCCACGACGAGGCTGGCGGCCCGCAACCGCGCGGCGCGCAGGGGCACAACCGGGGCGGGACGCCATCGAGCCCCGTGGTCCGGCGCGGGTCGCGCGGGTCCACGGGGCTCGGTCACACAAAGGGGTGCGGGGCCTCCGCTCAGGGGGCCGTCAGTGGCCGCCGCCCTGCTGTTCGTCACGGCGGCGCTGCCACCGCGCTTCGATCCGGTTCATCATGGAGCGTCGCTGCCGGGTCTGACGGCCTCCGGCCGCCATCCCACCACTGGCCTGCTGCTCACCCGGCTTCGGCGCCTTGCGCCATCCGGTGACCGCCAGGACCGCGCAGCCCAGCATGACGAGGAATCCCACCACGCTGATCCAGATCTGCTGTGCGACCATTCCGGCCATGAGGAGCGCGATACCCACCAGGAAGCCGGCGACTGCCTGGTAGACCCGTCGCCGGGTGTACGTACGCAGTCCGCTTCCCTCGAGCGCTGTCGCGAACTTGGGATCTTCGGCGTACAGCGCTCGCTCCATCTGCTCGAGCATTCGCTGCTCGTGCTCCGAGAGCGGCACGGAGTCCTCCTAGTCGTCGGTCGCGGGGGCGACCGGTTTGCGGCCCTTTCAGGATAGGCAGGGAATCGCCCCCGTGAAACCCGCCCTCAATGCCGAATAGCCAATCCGGGCCGCCATGCGGATCGGTTGCTGAGGCGTTGATTCCCCAGGCCCTCCTCCGTCATGCCGGATGCTGTCCCCCGATCATACGGGGCGGAGGCCTTTCCCGGGCTGGCTGTGGCGTACTCCATGGAGTGCGCCGCCCGGACCGCCGGGCGGGTGGCCGTCCTGCTCAGGCCCGCTTCTCGCCCAGTACGTGCAGTTGCGTGGCGATGGCGTGGAAGGAGGGCAGTTCGGCGGCCGCCGCCTCCAGCTTGAGCAGGGCCTCGGCCGCACCGGGTTCGGTGTCGACGAGGACGCCGGGGACGAGGTCGGCGAAGACCCTGACCCCGTGTACGGCGCCGACCTCGAGTCCCGCCCCGTCGGCGAGCTCGGTGAGCTGTTCGGCGGTGAAGCGGCGGGGTACGGGGTCGCCCGTGCCCCAGCGGCCCGCCGGGTCGGAGAGCGCGTGGCGGGCCTCGGTGAAGTGTCCGGCGAGGGCGCGGGCCAGGACGGCGCCGCCGAGTCCGGCGGCGAGCAGGCTGAGGCTGCCGGCGGGACGGAGCGCGGCGACCGCGTTCCGTACGCCTTCGGCGGGGTCGTCGACGTACTCCAGGACCCCGTGGCAGAGGACGGTGTCGTAGCCCTCGCGTCCGGCCACGTCGAAGAGGCCGCTGATGTCGCCCTGGACGCCGGTGACGAGGTCGGCGACCCCGGCTTCGGCGGCCCGGCGCTCCAGTGCGAAGAGCGCGTTGGGGCTGGGGTCGACGACGGTGACCCGGTGTCCGAGGCGGGCGACCGGCACCGCGAAGTTCCCGGAGCCGCCGCCCGTGTCGAGGACGTCGAGGCTGTCCTTCCCGGTGGCCTCGATCCGGCGGTCGAGGGCGTCCTTGAGGACGTCCCAGACGACGGCGGTACGCAGGGAGGCGCGCGACGGGCGCGACGTCGCCTCTCGACCGAAGACAGGGGAAGGGTCCGGCACGGCTGTTGACTCCTCGGTGACGGGTACGGACGTCCCCCACCCTATGGCCTCGGTCCCGCCTTTCGGATCATCCTCCGGCCTCGTCGGCGCCCGGCTGGCGGGGCAGCACCGGGTGGAGGGCGAGCAGCCGCTCGACGAGGCGCAGGAACAGCGCGGAGTCCCTGAGCAGGTCGTCGGCCTCGCGCCGGGTCGCCGCTCCGGCGATCCCGGCCTCGGCGCGGGCCCGGCGCTGGGCGCCGGAGGCGAAGAGGGCGCTCCACTCGGTGAGCTCGGGGGCCAGCTCGGCGAGGAGTTCCCAGGCGCTCCGTATCCGCTGCCGGCGGCGGCCGGTCTCGGGCCGGGCCCGGGCGGCGAGCACGGCGGCGGCGGCCCGCAGGGCGGCGAGGTGCGCGGCGGCGTACCGCTCGTGGGGGCGGTCGAGGGTGGCTGCCTCGACCAGGCCGGCGCGGGCCTTGGCGAGGAGGTCGAGGGCGGCGGGCGGGGCGGCGGTGCGGCGCGGGACGGGGTGGATGTCGGACGCGGGTCCGGTCTGCACGGGGGCGGGACGGCGGCGGGGCGCGGCTGCTGCGGAAGGGCTTGCCATGACGAGTCCTCCTGTCGTCGCGTGACGGCGTTGTGGCCGTATGTGTCCATCGTGCCGGGCCCCACTGACAATCACGCTGACCTGCGGCTTTGCCTGATAAGCCAACTCGGGGGTAACTTTTGAACTGACCAGTCAGTTCAAAAGGGGATTCGGGGGGTGGGCCCGTGGGAGCGGAAGCCGAGGAGCGGCCGCACGGCGCCGCCGTCGTCGCGGACGGCTTCGGACTGAGGGGGCCGCGCGGCTGGGCTTTCCGGGAGGTCTCCTTCCGGGCCGAGCCGGGCTCGCTGGTGGCGATCGAGGGGCCGTCGGGTTCGGGCCGCACATGTCTGCTGCTCGCGCTCACCGGCCGGATGAGGGCCAAGGAGGGCACCGCCGAGGTCGGCGGCCTCCCGCTGCCCAAGAAGATGGGCGGGGTGCGCCGGATCAGCGCCCTCGGCCAGGTGCCCGGCGTGAGTGAGCTCGACCCGGCGTTCACGGTGGCCGAGCACCTCAACGAGCGGGCCCTGCTCCAGCGCCGTTTCGACGGTTCCGTCCGGGCACTCCTGCGGCGCCCGGCCGAACGCCGGGCGACGGCGCGCGCCCGGATCGACGAGGCCGTCGCGGCCGCGGGGCTCGACCTGGCCGCCCTGCCGAAGGGCGAGCGGACCTCCGTACGGGATCTGGAACGGCTGGAGGCACTGCGGCTCTCCATCGCCCTGGCCCTGATCAGCCGTCCCCGGCTGCTCGCCGTGGACGACACGGACCTGAAGCTCTCGGACTCCGACCGGGCCGAGGCCTGGACGCTGCTCCGCTCGGTGGCCGACTCCGGGACGACCGTCCTCGCCGTCTGCAGCGAGGCCCCCGAGGACGCCCTGCGGATCACCACGCTCGACGGCACGGCGGAGTCGAAGCCCCCCGCCGCGACCGAGGGAACCCCGGCCGAGAGCGCCGCGGACAAGAGCACCGGGCCGAAGAGCGCCGAGAAGGAGAGCGCCGGGGACACGAGCCCCGGGGACTCCGAGGACTCCGGCCCCGCCGCCACCGCCGCCGGGGCCACCACCGGGACCGCCGCCGCCGGCGGCGATGTCACCGAGGACTCCACCGAAGACACGACCGAGGAGGGGGCGGCCGATGCGCTCGCCGAAACTGGCCGCGCTTGAGCTGAAGCGCTTCGGCAGGGGAAAGCTGCCGCGCGCCGCGCTCGTCGCGATCCTGCTGCTGCCCCTGCTGTACGGCGCCCTGTACCTGTACTCGTTCTGGGACCCGTACAGCAGGCTCGACAAGATCCCCGTCGCCCTCGTCAACGAGGACCGGGGTGCCACCGCCGACGGCAAGAAGATCAACGCCGGTGACGACCTCACCAAGGGGCTCCTGGAGAGCAACACCTTCGCCTGGCACCGGGTGAGCGACGCCGAGGCCCGCAAGGGCGTCGAGGACGGCACGTACTACCTGTCCCTGACCATGCCGGGCGACTTCAGCTCGCGCATCGCCTCCAGCTCCGGCGCCTCTCCCGAGACCGGCGCCCTCCGCGTGCGGACCAACGACGCCAATAACTACATCGTCGGCCAGATCTCCCGGACGGTCTTCTCCGAGGTCCGCACCGCGGCCTCCACCAAGTCCTCCCGCACCTTCCTCGACAAGATCTTCATCTCCTTCTCCGACATCCACGACGCCACGGCGAAGGCCGCGAAGGGCGCGGACGACCTCAAGCAGGGCGTCGACAAGGCGAAGAAGGGCTCCAAGGACCTGTCGAACGGTCTCAAGGACGCCAAGACCGGCAGCGGCGACCTGGCCGCGGGCCTGAAGAAGCTCGACAAGGGCGCCAAGGACCTGGAGAGCGGCTCCCGCAAGGTCGCGAACGGCACCCAGTCGCTCGCCGACAAGGTGAACGGCACCGCCGACAAGGTCCGCCCCTATCTGGCGAACAACGGCAAGTCGATCCGCGACACCGCCCGTCTCGTCTCCGACTCGGCCACGGCCGTCCGCCACAACCTCGACGATCTGGTCAGGCGCGCCCCGCTGGTCCGCAGCGCCGCGCACAAGGCCGACGACGGTCTGGCCGCGATCCACCGCGAGGAGTGCGAGCTCAAGCCCGAGGCCGACGCCCGGATCTGCGCCAAGCTCAAGGAGGCCTCGGTCACGGCCGACGACGTGGCCACCATCGCGGACGACGTCCACGAGCTGACCAAGGGCAACACCGACGACCTCAAGACCCTGGACGCGCGCCTCGCCAAGCTCACGCGGCAGGCCGACGAGCTGGCCGCCCGCGCCCCGCACCTCGACGAGGACGTCGAGGACGCCATCCGGAAGATCAACGCGCTCAACACGGGCGCGAAGAAGGTCGCGGCGGGCGCGGACAAGCTCCACACCGGCATCACCGAAGCCAAGACCGGTTCCGTGAACCTCGACACCGGCGTCGGCAAGCTCAAGAAGGGCGCGGGCGACCTCGACGGCGGTCTGTTCAAGCTGGCCGACGGCTCCGGGCAGCTGGCCGGCGGTCTGCACGACGGGGTCGAGCGGATCCCGGACTACGACGAGCGGGACCGCGACCGGCGTACGGAGGTCATGGCCGATCCGGTGCAGCTGGCCTCCCAGTCGCTGCACAAGGCGCCGAACTACGGCACCGGTTTCGCCCCGTACTTCATCCCGCTCTCCCTCTGGGTCGGCGCGATGGTGGCATACATGATCATCCAGCCGCTCAACCGGCGCGCGCTCGCCGCCGGCGGTTCCGCCTGGCGGATCGCGCTCGCGGGCTGGCTGCCGGTGGCGGCGATCGGCGTCCTCCAGGTCGCGGCGCTCATGTCGGTCCTGCACTGGGGTCTCGGCCTCCAGATGGACCGGGCCGCCGGCACGGTCGGCTTCCTGGCCCTGGTCACCTGCTGCTTCGCCGCGATCATCCAGTGGCTCAACGCCCGCTTCGGCGCGGCAGGCCGGATCCTGGTACTGGCGGTCCTGATGCTCCAGCTGACCTCGGCGGGCGGCACGTACCCCGTACAGACCAGTCCGGGCTTCTTCAACGCCGTCCACCCCTTCCTGCCGATGAGCTACGTGGTCGAGGCGCTGCGCCGGCTGATCACGGGCGGCGGAATCGGGCCGGTGTGGCAGGCCTGCGCGGTCCTGACCGCGTTCACCGTGGGCGCCCTGGCACTGACCGCGGTGTCCGCCAGGAGGAAGCAGGTCTGGACGCTCGACCGGCTCCACCCCGAACTGAGCCTGTGAGACAGGGCCGGTGACGCCCGTGACACCTGTGAGAATCGACCCCATGGACAGCAGCAGCACCCGACGCCAGGCCACCCGCGCGAAGCTCTACGAGGCGGCCGTCACCCTCATCGCGGAGCAGGGCTTCTCCGCGACGACGGTCGACGAGATCGCCGAGCGGGCCGGCGTGGCCAAGGGCACGGTCTACTACAACTTCAAGAGCAAGACCGAGCTCTTCGAGGAGCTGCTGCGCCACGGGGTGTCGCTGCTCGCCGCCTCGCTGCGGACGGCGGCCGAGGAGACCACCGAGCGGGGCGGGAGCCGCGTCGACGCGCTGGACGCGATGATCCGGGCGGGTCTGGTCTTCATCGACCGCTATCCGGCCTTCACCCAGCTGTACGTGGCCGAGCTCTGGCGCACGAACAGGGCCTGGAACTCGACGCTCCTGGTGGTCCGCCAGGAGGCGGTCGCGGTGGTCGAGGGGGTGCTGCGCGAGGCCGTGGCGGCCGGTGAGCTGAGCGAGGAGATCGACGTCCAGCTGACGGCGGCGGCGCTGGTCGGGATGGTGCTCGTGGCGGCCCTCGACTGGCAGGCCTTCCAGAGCGAGCGTTCACTGGACGACGTGCACGCGGCGCTCTCCCGGCTGCTGCACGGCCGGGTCGGCGGCTGCTAGGCGGGCGTCCCGAGCCCGGTCCGATCGGCGGGACACCCCCCTGGGGATCGCCGGTCCGCGTCGGGGAATGTCCGGAAACCGCCCCTGGCCTCAGACCGCGGGAACGACGAAAAGGCCGGTCCGGCGAGGCTCGATCCCCCCGAGCCCCGTCGAACCGGCCTTCCTTCGTACACCCCCGTGACACCCCCGTGCCCCGTATCGGCAGGCACGCGGCCCCGGTTCCGCCGCCCCGTGTCGGCGGTTCCCGGGGCCGCGCCCCTTCCGTGGGCTCCACTCTTCCTTCCGGACGGCCCGGTGCCCATCCGCGCATCTACTCATCTGGACCCCTAGGTACGGATACTCAGACTGGTTACGATCGCCAGCGTGTCCGTACTCCCCCTGGTGTTCACCAGCGGCTGGGCGAGCGGGATCAACGCGTACGCGGTGGTCCTGCTGTTCGGCGTCTTCGGCGCGACCGGGCTCACCGACGAGGTGCCCGAGTCCTTGCAGCGCACCGATGTCCTCGTCGTCGCGGGCGTGCTCTTCCTGTGCGAGGCGGTGGCGGACAAGATCCCGTACGTCGACTCGATATGGGACTCCGTCCACACGGTGATCCGGCCGGTCGCGGGAGCCGTCGTCGGCGCCCTGCTCGCCGGACAGAACGGTTCGCTGCCGGAGCTGGCGGCGGGCGCGGTCGGCGGCTCTACGGCCCTGCTCAGCCACTTCGTCAAGGCGGGGACGAGGATGGCGGTCAACACCTCGCCGGAGCCGTTCTCCAACGTCGCGCTGAGTCTGGCGGAGGACCTCGGGGTGGCGGCGATCGTCACCTTCGCGATCTTCCATCCGGTGGCGGCCGCGGTCGTCGCGGCCGTCCTGCTCGCCCTCGGTCTGGCGATACTGGTCTTCCTCGCCCAGCGGATCCGCCGCTTCTGGCGCCGCAGGTCGCAGCGCCGTGAGGAGAGACAGCTCGCCGACGCGGAGGCCCGCGCCCGGGCGAGGGCGCCGTCCGGCGACGGGTCGGAACACTTCTGAGACCGGCGGGCCGCCCGGGCCTTCGGCCGTGGCCGGGGCGCCGGATAAAGTCGCTGACATGGCACGGATTGTGGTGATCGGCGCGGGACTCGGCGCCATGGCGGCGGCGGCCCGGCTGGCCGTGGCGGGCCACCGGGTGACGGTGTACGAGCGGGGGGCGACGTACGGCGGCGCGGTCGGCCGCTTCGAGCGGGACGGCTTCGCCTTCGACACGGGCCCGGGGCTCCTGCATCTGCCCGCCGTGTACCGGGATCTGTTCGTGAAGACCGGCAAGGAGCCGCTGGAGGAGTGCGTCACGCTGACGCAGGTCGACCCGGCGAGTCGTCATGTCTTCGCCGACGGCACCCGCGTGGACCTGCCGAACGCCTCCCGGGCCGGTACGGTCGCGGCCCTGGACGCGGCGCTCGGCGCGGGCGCGGGCGAGCGCTGGGGCGACTTCATGGTCCGGGCCCGCGAGGCATGGGACCGCACCCGCCGGCCGCTCCTGGAGGAGCCGCAGCCGGCCGGCCCGGCGCCGTCGGCCCGTGAGCCGTATCCGGCCCCGAAGGCGGGCCTGTTGCGCCGCCCGACGACGACGCTGGCGCAGATCGGGGCGCGGGAGCTGCGCGATCCCCGGCTCGCCGCCCTTCTCGACGCCTACGCGTGGTCGTACGGCTTCGACCCGGCCACCGCCCCGGCCTCGGCCGCCGTCCTGCCGTACATGGAGCAGACCTTCGGCAGCTGGTACGTGGCCGGGGGCCTGCGGGCGCTCGCCGACGCGGTGTACGAGCGCTGCCGGAAGCGGCGTGTCGAGTTCGTCTTCGACACGCCCGTGGAGGACGTCCTGGAGAAGGACGGCCGGGCGGTGGGCGTCCGGCTGGCGGGCGGCGGGACCGTCGAGGCCGACCATGTCGTCTCCGGGGCCCCGGTGCCCGCCCTCTACCGCGATCACGTCGTCGAGTGGAGCGACGGCGACGACTGGCCGCGCCATCAGGTGAACGGGACGAGCCGTGTGACGGTCTGTCTGGCGCTGCGCGGGGCACGGGAGGCGGAGGCGGTCCACCGCACCGTCGTGCACGCGGAGGGCGGGCGCCCGACGGTGACCGTGCTGCGCCCGGACGATCCGGCGCTGCGCCCGGACGCGGACCACGAGGCGCTGACGGTCACGGCGACCGTGCGGTCGGACCAGGAGCGGGACGCGGCCGGTTGGGAGGCCTTCGCCGGGCTGATGGTCGATGCGGCCGGGCGGGCGGTCCCGGGGCTCCGGGAGCGACTGCTCCGGCAGCACGTCCGCACTCCGGAGGACGTCCGGCGGGACACCGGTTCCGCCGAGGTGCCGGGGCCCGCGCTCGCCGGGGCGGGCGGCCGGCTGCTCCCGGCCGACAACCGCTCCCCGCTGCCCGGCCTCTGGTTCGCGGGCGGCTGGTCGCACCCGGGCGGCGGGCTCGCCCACGCGGGCATGTCGGGCGCGCTGGTGGCGGGATTCATCGTGGAGGGCGCGGACTTCAGCGGCTCCCGGTAGACGCCGGTGGACATGCGTGTGGGGCCGCCGGACGATCCGGCGGCCCCACACGGTCACTCAGTACCGGTACTGCTGCTGGTCGTCCGGGTAGGGCTCGTAGCCGTACGGGCTCGGGGCCTGCGGCGGCTGCTGCGGCTGCTGCTGGGCGTCGGGCTCGGTGTCGCGCTGCTGCGGGACCCAGACCCCGCCGGGCGGCGTGTCGTAGCTGTACGAGGGGGCGTAGGGGTCGCCGTAGTAGGAGCCGTACTGCTGGCCGTCCGTGCCGGGGCCGATGTACGGGTCGGAGTAGGCGGCGTACTGCTGCTGCCCGGCGGTCTGGCCGTAGTCGTAGGCCGGCTGCTGCTGGTCGTAGGAGGGCGCGTAGGGGTCGTATCCCGTGTCGTAGCCGGTCCCGTACCCCTGCCCCGTCTCGTAGCCGGTGGCCTGGGGAGCACCCTGGCCGGTGTCCTGGCCCAGGTTGTAGACCCCGTACTGACCCGTGTCCTCGGGCATCGGCAGCGGCTCGTAGACCGCGCCGGGCTCACCGGCGGCCCGGGCGTCGGCCTCCTCCTGCCCGGCGTACGGGGTGGCCTCGGCCTCGTAGGACAGCTCGGTGACCTCAAGGGTGGGCCCGGCCTGCGCCCGGGCGCCCGACCTGCGGCGGCGGCTGGCGCCCGGGCTCCCGCCGATCGCCCAGCCGGTGGAGAAGCCGCGGCGGAAGGAGAGCGTCACATAGGTCTGGCCGACGGCGAAGGCGACGGCCCCGGCGATGATGACCCCCACCGAGGGCAGCAGCACGCCGAGGACCACACCGACAAAGCCACAGAAGGCGAGTACACGCCAGCGCAGCCGCGCCTTGTACTGCAGGAGCACTTCCCCCAGCAGCCACAGTGCGACCACGCCGAACGCGATGTAGAGGACCGTCCACCCCATGCCCCGCCGCCCCTCTCCACGGTCACCGCCGCGGGTCGGGGCGGGTACGACCGGTCACGACTGCTGGTGCAGTCCGAGATTCTCGTAGATCTCGAGCGTCGCGGTGGAGCTGTTCAGCGTGATGAAGTGCAGTCCGGGGACACCCTCGGAGAGCAGACGCGCGCAGAACTCCGTCGCGAACTCGATACCGATGGAGCGTACAGCGGCGGGATCGTCCTTGACGGCGCGGATGCGCTCTTTCACATCCGCGGGGAACAGGGCGTTGCTCAGCTGGGGCAGCCGGTCGAGCGTCTTCACGTTCACGACGGGCATGACCTCGGGGATGATCGGCGTCTCGCACCCGGCCTTCGCGACGCTGTCGCGCAGCCGCAGATAGTTCTCCGGGTCGAAGAACATCTGGGTGATCGCGTAGTCGGCGCCCGCACGGCACTTGTCCACGAAGTGCCGGATGTCCGTGTCCCAGTCGGCGGAGCGGGGGTGCATCTCGGGGAAGGCGGCGACGCCCACGCAGAAGTCGCCGGACTCCTTGATGAGCCGGACGAGATCGGCGGCGTACTTCACGCCCTCCGGGTGCTCGATCCACTCCCCCAGCGGGTCGCCCGGCGGGTCGCCGCGGACGGCGAGCATGTTGCGGATGCCGGCGTCGGCGTACTGGCCGAGGATGTTCCGCAGTTCGGCGACGGAGTGGTCGACGGCGGTGAGGTGCGCGACCGGGGTCAGCGTGGTGTCGGAGGCGATCTTCTGGGTGGCCTTGACGGTGCCGCCGCGGGTGGAGCCGCCGGCGCCGTAGGTCACGGAGACGAAGCTGGGACCGACCGCCTCGACCCGGCGCATGGCGTTCCACAGGACCTGCTCGCCCTTCGCGGTCCGGGGCGCGTAGAACTCGAAGGAGTACGACGTGCCGCCGGAAGCGAGGATCTCGCGGACCGTGCGGGCGTGGTCCGAGCGGACGGAAGCGGTACCAAGGGCCATACGGGCAGGTTAGACGGGGCGCGGTGAGCGGCGTAAACGGCGTCCGAGTGATGGACACCTTTTCGGACAGGCGGCCGGGCGGATCCTTGGAGGAACCGCCGGACGTGTCGCGGGCCCCGGCACGGGGCTCCGCGGGCTTCCCCGCCGGACCTGGGGCTACTCCCCCGCGCGCTCCCGGACCCGCTTGGCCAGGGCGGCCGTCGCGGCGGCCGGGTCGTCGGCCTCGGTGATCGCCCGGACGACGACGATCCGGCGCGCGCCCGCGTCCAGGACCTCGTCCAGATTCGTCTCGTCGATGCCGCCGATCGCGAACCAGGGGCGGTCCTGGGCCAGGCCGGCCGTGTACCGCACGAGGCCGAGGCCCGGTGCGTACCGTCCGGGCTTGGTGGGGGTGGGCCAGCAGGGCCCGGTGCAGAAGTAGTCGACGCCCGGCTCGACGGCGGCCGCGGCCGCCTCGGTCTCGGCGTGGCAGGAGCGGCCGATCAGGACCTCGTCGCCGAGGATCGCGCGGGCGGCGGGCACGGGCAGGTCGCCCTGGCCCAGGTGCAGCACGTCGGAGTCGATGGCGTGGGCGACGTCGGCCCGGTCGTTCACCGCGAGGAGCCTGCCGTGCCGGCGGGCGGCATCGGCGAACACGGCGAGGTGCTCCAGCTCCTCACCGGCCTCCATGCCCTTGTCGCGGAGCTGCACGATGTCCACGCCGGAGGAGAGCACGGCGTCGAGGAAGTCGGGCAGGTCGCCCTGGCGCTTCCGGGCGTCGGTGCACAGGTACAGCCGGGCGTCGGCGAGCCGCTCACGAGGCGTGGGCATGGGTGGGTTCCCCCCGTCGGTGTCACGGGCGCCGCGGCGCCGGCCCGTGGGGGCCGGCGCCGCGACATCCGCTCGTGCGTGTCTTCGGTGCGTGCGGGCGTCAGAGGGCGAGCGCCTGGGCGCGGCGCTTCACCTCCGTGCCGCGGTTCTCGTTGAGCGCCTGCGCGGGCGTGCCCGGCAGGCTCTCGTCCGGAGTGAAGAGCCACTCCAGCATCTCCTCGTCGGTGAAGCCGTCGTCCCGCAGGACGGTCAGGAGCCCGACGAGGCCCTTGACGATCTTGTCGCCCTGGATGAAGGCGGCGGGAATCTGCAGGGCGTTGTTCTCTCCACGGCGCACGGCGATCAGCTGGCCTTCCTTGATCAGCTGCCGCACGCGCGTCACCTCGATATCGAGCATCTCCGCGATGTCGGGCACGTAGAGCCAGGCGGGGACGAGCGCATCGATCTTTACGTCAATCTCGGTCACGGGACAAGCCTGCCATCCCGGACCGACAGTCGGTAGTCGGGCCCCCGGCGAGGGCCCGTGCGACGGCCTGGACAGCGGCCTGGACAAGAGCCCGGGCGACGGCCTAGACGACGGCCGCCTTCAGGGGTACGGAGGGGTCCGCCGCGCGCACGGGGTCGACGGCGGTGGCCTTCTCGATGAGCTTGCGGCCCTGGGCCAGGTCGCGGGGGCGGCCGACGGCGAGAAGGGCCACCGGCACCCCGGCGCGCAGCCAGAGCACGGACCAGGCCTCCTCCGCCGGGTCGCCGCGCCAGAGCAGCTCGTCCGCGTCCGCGTGGTGACCCGCGTACTGGACGAAGCGGCCGAACTGCTCGGACCAGAAGTACGGGACGGGGTCGTACGGCCCCGAGCCGGCCCCGGTGATCGCCCCGGTGACCGCCGCCGCGACCGTGCGGGGGCCCTGGAGGGCGTTGTCCCAGTGGTGGACGAGAAGGCGCCGGCCGTAGCGGGCCGACGGGAAGGAGGCGCAGTCGCCGACGGCGTACACATCGGGCAGGGAGGTGCGCAGCCGCTCGTCGGCGGTGATGGCACCGCCCCGGTCGAGGGCCATGCCGGAGCCGGTGAGCCAGTCGGTGGCGGGGCGGGCCCCGATGCCGACGACGACGGCGTCGGCGGGGAGCTCGCGGCCGTCGGCGAGGACGACCCTGCCCGGTTCGACGGTGTCCACGCGCGCGTGGGTGAGGAGTTCCGCACCGTTCTCCCCGTACCACTCGGCCATCGGGGCGGTGACCTCGGCGGGCAGGGCACCGGCGAGGGGGCGGTCGGCGGCCTCGACGACGGTGACGGCGCAGCCGGCCTGGCGGGCGGCGGTGGCGAACTCGGCGCCGATCCATCCGGCGCCGACGACCACGACGCTGTGGCGGCGCTCCAGGACCGGCCCGAGGCGCACGGCGTCGTCGAGGGTCCGCAGCAGATGGACCCCGGGGACGCCTTCGGTGCCGGGCAGCACGACGGGGTGGGCGCCGGTGGCGACGACCAGGGTGTCGTAGGCGACGGGCCCGGCCTCGGTGTCGATCTCGTGGTCGGCGGCGCGCAGCCCGGTGACGTCCAGGCCCAGGCGGAGCTCGACGCCGAGGTCCTCGAAGTCGATGTCGAAGGCGGAGCCCTCGGCCTTGCCGAGGAGGACGGCCTTGGAGAGCGGGGGCCGGTCGTAGGGCTGGTGGGGCTCGGCCCCGATGAGGGTCACGGGGCCGGTGAAGCCCTGTTCGCGCAGCGCGACGGCGGTCTGTACGCCCGCCATCCCGGCGCCGACGATCACGACGTGCTGCTGTGCCTGCTTCTGCTCGCTCACCCGACCACCTTACGCATCTGACGAACCGTCAGGAAGGGAGGGGTCTGTGGCCCCCCGGAGGCGGAAGCTAGTCTGGCGGGCGTAAAGCACTCGCGGGAGCCCGGACGCACCGGGCTGAGAGGGAGGCTGGGACGGCCTCCGACCGTACGAACCTGATCCGGGTCATGCCGGCGAAGGGAGGGGCTGGACGCCCATGCGTTCTTCCGATGTCCACGTGTCCACCGTCCACGCGTCCGACACCGCTGTCTCCGATACCGACCTGCCCGACACCCACGCGCCCGATACCGATGTGTCCGCCGTCCGCGGGTCCGACGTCCTCGTCATCGGGGGCGGCGTCATCGGTCTGGTCACGGCCTGGCGGGCCGCACGGCGAGGACTGCGCACCACCGTCGTCGACCCCGACCCCGGCGGCGGCGCCGCACGGGTCGCGGCCGGGATGCTCGCCGCCGTCACCGAACTCCACTACGGCGAGGAGACCCTCCTCGGCCTCAACCTCGCCTCCGCCGAACGCTATCCCGCGTTCGTCGCCGAACTCGAGGACTCCACCGGCCACGACGTCGGCTACCGCGCCTGCGGCACCCTCGCCGTCGCCCTCGACGCCGACGACCGGTCCCACCTGCGCGAACTGCACGCCCTGCAGACCCGGTGCGGCCTCAGCTCCGAATGGCTCAGCGGCCGCGAGTGCCGCCGCCTCGAACCGATGCTCGCCCCCGGGGTCCGCGGCGGACTGCGGGTCGACGGCGACCACCAGGTCGACCCGCGCCGGCTCGCCGCCGCGCTCCTCGTCGCCTGCGAGCGGGCCGGGGTGATCTTCCACCGGACCCTCGCACAGAGCCTGACGGTGGTACGCGACCGGGCGCGCGGCGCCGTACTCGCCGGCGGCGAGGAACTGACCGCCGACCAGGTCGTCCTCGCCGCCGGCAGCCTGAGCAGCCGGCTCGCGGGCGTGCCCGACGAGGTACTGCCACCCGTGCGCCCCGTGAAGGGCCAGGTACTGCGGCTGCGCGTCCCGGCCCCGTACGCCCCCTTCCTCTCCCGGACCGTCCGGGCCGTCGTCCGCGGCAGCCACGTCTACCTGGTGCCCCGCGAGAACGGCGAACTCGTCGTCGGCGCCACCAGCGAGGAACTCGGCTGGGACACCACGGTGACGGCCGGCGGGGTGTACGAGCTGCTGCGCGACGCCCACGAACTCGTCCCCGGGATCACCGAACTCCCGCTCACCGAGACCCTGGCGGGCCTGCGCCCCGCCTCCCCCGACAACGCGCCGCTGCTCGGCCCCACCGCCCTGCCCGGCCTCCACCTGGCCACCGGCCACTACCGCAACGGGGTCCTGCTCACCCCCGTCACCGGCGACGTCATGGCCGAGGCGCTCACCACGGGCACCCTCCCCGACGAGGCACGCCCCTTCACCCCCCGCCGCTTTTCCAGTACTCCTCCCGTACGTCAGGAGCAGCCCGCATGAACGTGTCCGTGAACGGAGAGCCGCGCGTGCTCTCCGGCCCCCTCTCCCTCGACGCCCTCGTCGCCACCCTGACGACGGCCCGGTCCGGGGTCGCCGCCGCCCTCAACGAGACGGTCGTGCCCCGCGGCGAATGGGCGTCGACCCTGCTCGGCGACGGCGACCGGGTGGAGGTCCTCACCGCGGTACAGGGGGGCTGAACGCGATGTCCGACGACGTGTTCACCCTCGGGGGTACGGAGTTCTCCTCGCGCCTCATCATGGGCACCGGCGGGGCGCCCAGCCTCGACGTGCTGGAGCGCTCCCTGATCGCCAGCGGCACCGAACTGACCACCGTCGCCATGCGACGGCTCGACCCGACCGTCCAGGGCTCGGTCCTCTCCGTCCTGGAACGCCTCGGCATCCGGGTCCTCCCCAACACCGCGGGCTGCTTCACCGCCGGCGAGGCCGTCCTGACCGCCCGGCTCGCCCGCGAGGCGCTCGGCACGGACTGGATCAAACTGGAGGTCGTCGCCGACGAGCGGACGCTGCTGCCGGACGGGGTGGAACTCCTCGACGCGGCCGAGACCCTCGTCGACGACGGCTTCACCGTCCTCCCCTACACCAACGACGACCCCGTCCTCGCACGGAAACTGGAGGACGTCGGCTGCGCGGCGATCATGCCGCTCGGCTCCCCCATCGGCTCCGGACTCGGCATCCGCAACCCGCACAACTTCCAGCTGATCGCGGAACGGGCCGGGGTCCCGGTGATCCTCGACGCGGGCGCCGGCACGGCGTCCGACGCGGCGCTCGCGATGGAGCTGGGGTGCGCGGCGGTGATGCTGGCGTCGGCGGTGACCCGCGCGCAGGAACCGGTCCTGATGGCCTCGGCGATGCGGCACGCGGTCGAGGCGGGGCGGCTGGCCCACCGGGCGGGGCGGATCCCCCGCCGCCACTTCGCGGAGGCGTCGTCCCCGACAGAGGGCCGCGCCACCCTGGACCCGGAACGCCCGGCATTCTGAACACCCACCCCGCCCCCAGCACTGCGGGCGCTGCCCACTCCGTTGCGGGTAACGGTGCCGCCGGGCCGGAAAGGCCGGTCACGACGGGCGTCGTCGCCACCCCGTTGCGGGCAGCTGTTCCTCCCCCAGACTCCGTCCGGGGGGACCCCCAGGGCGGAACGGGTGGGCACAACGGAACGCCGCCCCTTGCCGGGCCCAGGCTTCCGCGCCCTGACCCGCACCCGATCCGCGCCGAAGTACTGGTGCGGGTCCAGGCACAAGGGCCGGACGCGCCGCCAAGCGCGCGTCCCGTGTGCCCACCCGTCCCGCCCCAGCGGGACGAATGCCCACACGGGCGGTGGGCGGGGCAGCGTGCGCGGGCCCACGCGGGCAGTGAGCCGGGCCAGCCCCGCGAGCCCGCCCGGGTGACGCCCAGCGGCGGTACACGGAGGGCAGCGCCCGCTGAGCCGCAGCGTCCTGTGGAGCGCGCCGTCGCGTGTCGTGATCGTCACAGGTGGGCTGCAGTCGTGGGCGCGCGGGCCGAGCCCCCCGGCACCGGCTCGTAGACTCGACGCCGTGGACACGACCCTTCAGGACCCCCTCGTCGGGCGGCTGCTCGACGGCCGCTACCGCGTCGACGCGCGCATCGCCGTCGGCGGGATGGCCACGGTCTACCGGGCCGTGGACACCCGTCTCGACCGCGTCCTCGCGCTCAAGGTGATGCATCCGGCCCTCGCCACCGACGCCGCCTTCGTGGAGCGTTTCATCCGCGAGGCGAAGTCGGTGGCCCGGCTCTCGCACCCCAATGTCGTCGGTGTCTTCGACCAGGGCGCCGAGGGCGCGTACGTCTATCTGGCGATGGAGTACGTCGCCGGCTGCACTCTTCGTGACGTCCTGCGTGAGCGCGGCGCCCTCGCGCCGCGGGCCGCTCTCGACATCCTGGAGCCCGTGCTCGCGGCGCTCGGCGCCGCGCACCGGGCGGGGTTCGTGCACCGGGACATGAAGCCGGAGAACGTCCTGATAGGGGACGACGGCAGGGTGAAGGTGGCCGACTTCGGTCTGGTGCGGGCCGTGGGTTCGGCGACGGCCACCACCGGTTCGGTCCTCGGGACCGTCTCCTATCTGGCGCCGGAGCAGATCGAGCACGGCACCGCCGACACGCGTGCCGACGTGTACGCCTGCGGTGTCGTCCTGTACGAGATGCTGACGGGCGGCAAGCCGCACTCCGGTGACACCCCCGCCCAGGTGCTCTACCAGCACCTCAACACGGACGTCCCGGCTCCCTCGGCCGCCGTTCCGGGGCTCGCCCTGGAGCTGGACCAGCTGGTGGCGGCGGCCACGGCCCGTAACCCCGAGGTCCGCCCGTACGACGCCGTCGCCCTGCTCGCCCTTCTCCGGGAGGCCCGCTCCGGGCTCGGTGAGGAGCAGCTGGACGCCGTTCCGCCGCAGGCCCGGTCCGAGGCCCCCCGGGACACGGCGGAGGACCGGACGAGTGTGATCGCCCGGTCCGTGCCGGCCGGGGCAGATGTCCAGCAGGTGCTGCACACGAACCGGCTGCCGGCTCCCGAGGCTCCGCCGGCCGGTGGTCGGCGGTCCCTTCGGCAGCCGCCTCGCGGCCCGCTCGCCCTGGTCCTCGGTGTGCTTCTGGCCCTCGGCCTCGGCGCCGGTGTCTGGTACATCAATTCCGGCCAGTTCACCCGGGTTCCCGCCGTGCTCGGCCAGACGGAGGCGACCGCGACGAAGCGGATCACCGACGCCGGACTCGAGGTGGGCACGACGAAGCGCGCGTTCAGCGATGTGTACGAGCGCGGCACCGTCATGGCCTCGGAACCGGCTCCGGGCGAACGTCTGCGGGGCAACGGCACGGTGACCCTCACCCTGTCCCGTGGTCCGGAGATCGTGAAGGTGCCCAACCTCAAGAACAAGCCGCTCGCCGAGGCCAGGCGCACCTTGGAGGAGGAGGGTCTGGTGACCGGGGTGGTCACCACCGCGTTCAGCGACACCGTCGCCCAGGGCTCCGTGGTCTCCTCGGACCCCGAGCCGGGCACCGAGCGCGCCCCCGACTCTGCCGTCGCACTGGTCGTCAGCAAGGGCGCTCCGATCGATGTGCCCGACGTCACCGGCGAGACCGTCGCCGACGCCACGGCCACGCTCCAGGAGGCCGGCCTGAAGGTGGCGGTCGCCCCGGAGCGGATCAACTCTCCGGAGGACGCCGGTTCCGTCGCCGCGCAGTCCCTCGCCGAGGGCAGCCGCGCCGCCGGGGGCGACGCGATCACCCTGACCGTCTCCAAGGGCCCGAAGCTGGTGGAGGTCCCGGACGTCACCGGGGAGACGAGCGACGACGCGCGGACGGCGCTGGAGGAGGCGGGCTTCGAGGTGGAGGTCAAGAAGTCCTTCCCCTATCTCGGCGACACCGTCGCGAGCCAGTCCGTCGAGGGCGGGTCCACCGCGCCCGAGGGCTCCACCGTCACGATCACGATCAAGGGACTGTAGGAACTGATGCGCAACCCCGTCGGCGGCCATGTCCCCGTGGCCGGTGGCCTCGCCACGATCGGCCTCGGCTATGCCCGTGAGCTCGGCGCCGAGGCCGTGCAGGTCTTCGTCGCGAATCCGCGCGGCTGGGCCACTCCGCCCGGCAACCCCGCGCAGGACGAGCGGTTCCGCGCCGAGTGCGCGGCCGAGTCGATCTCGGCGTGGGTCCACGCCCCGTATCTGATCAACTTCGGCTCCCACACGGAGGCCACCGCGGAGAAGTCGGTGGAGTCGATGCGGCACTCGCTGCGGCGGGGCCGGGAGATCGGAGCGAAGGGTGTGGTGGTGCACACCGGCTCGGCGACCGGGGGCCGCCCGCGCGCGGTGGCGCTCGCCCAGGTGCGGGAGCGCCTGCTGCCGCTGCTCGACGAGCTGACGCACGAGGACGATCCGTATCTGCTGCTCGAGTCGACGGCGGGCCAGGGTTTCTCGCTCTGCTCGCGCGCGGAGGACTTCGGGCCGTACTTCGACGCGCTGGACCGGCATCCGAAGCTCGGGATCTGCCTCGACACCTGCCACATCTTCGCCGCGGGCCATGATCTGACCGGTCCGCACGGTGCGACGCAGACGCTCGACGCGCTGGTGGCGACGGTGGGCGAGGGGCGGCTGAAGCTGATCCACGCCAACGACTCCCAGGATGTGGTCGGCGCGCGCAAGGACCGGCACGCGAACATCGGTGTGGGGCACATCGGCGAGGACGGGTTCAGGAACCTGCTGGGCCACCCGGCGACCGACGGCGTTCCGCTGATCATCGAGACGCCGGGGGGCAAGGCGGGTCATCTCGCGGACGTGGAGCTGCTCAAGAAGCTCAGGGGCTGACACGATTCCCCGTTGAGGAATACCCCAGGGGGGTATACGGTTCCTGTAACGGCAGGAACCGCTACCCGACCATGGGGGGCACCCGATGCAGCACGACGCGCACACCCATCACGACCACGGCGACCACGCGGGCCACTCGGAGCACACCGGCCACGAGGGCCACGCGGAGCACACCGGACACACCGCAGGACACGAGAGCCACCAGGACGGTCTCGGCCACCGGGAGCAGCACGGCGATCACCAGGGGCACCACGGCGCGCATCACGCCCCCGGCAAGGCCTCCTGGTCCATGGCCGCCAGGGCCACGCTGCACTGCCTCACCGGCTGCGCCATCGGCGAGGTGCTCGGCATGATCATCGGCACCGCGCTCGGCTGGGGCAACACGCAGACGATGATCCTCGCGATCGTCCTGGCCTTCTTCTTCGGCTACGCGCTCACCCTGCGCGGCATCCTGTCCGCCGGCGTCGATTTCAAGACAGCCTTCAAGGTGGCCCTCGCCGCCGACACCCTCTCCATCGCGGTGATGGAGATCATCGACAACGGCATCATCGCCCTCTGGCCCGGCGCCATGGACGCCCACCTCTCCGATCCGCTCTTCTGGATCGTGCTCGCCATCGCGCTCGCCGGCGCCTTCGTGATCACCACGCCGGTCAACAAGTGGATGATCGGCCGCGGCAAGGGCCATGCGGTGGTCCACCAGTACCACCACTGAACAGCGGCTCCGCGAGGAGGGACTGTCCGGGGCGGACGCTACAGCTCCGGGCCGTCTCCCGGCTCCTCCTGGTACGAGTAGCGCTGCTCCGTCCAGGGGTCGCCGAGGTTGTGATAGCCCCGCTCCTCCCAGAAGCCACGGCGGTCGGTGGCCATGTACTCCACGCCCCGGACCCATTTGGGGCCCTTCCAGGCGTACAGGTGCGGGACGACCAGCCGCAGCGGGAAGCCGTGCTCGGCGGTGAGCAGCTCCCCGTCCTTGTGGGTGGCGAAGATCGTACGGTCCGAGGCGAAGTCGTCGAGCCGCATGTTGGCGCTGTAGCCGTACTCGGCCCAGACCATCACATGGGTGACCTGGGGCGCCGGCGGGGCGAGCTCCAGCACCGTACGGGCGGGGACACCACCCCATTCGGCCCCGAGCATGCTGAATTTCGTGACGCAGTGCAGATCGGCCACGACCGAGGAGAACGGCAGGGCCGAGAACTCCTCGTGGTTCCAGCAGCGCTTGTCACCGTCGGCCGTCGCGCCGAAGACGCGGAACTCCCAGCGGTCCGGCTTGAACTTGGGGACGGGCCCGTAATGGGTGACCGGCCAGCCGCGCTGGAGCCGCTGACCAGGCGGAAGGTCCGTCGAACGATCCGGCTGCCCCGCTTCCCGGTGTACTCCGCTCTCCGGCTGACCCATGCCATCCATGGTGACAGACCGCGAGGGGTGGTCATGACCAGGCGACGTCCGAGGGGCCAGGATCGGGGCAACTCCCACTAAGCCTGCACTTACTGGACGCCCCCCATTCGGGGTGCGAGGATGCGGCCATCCTGCCCAGTGACGGCGTAGACACGCAACGTGGAAGGAGCCTCTGCGATGCAGGGCGACCCCGAGGTCCTCGAGTTCCTCAACGAGCAGCTGACCGGCGAGCTGACGGCCATCAACCAGTACTGGCTGCACTACCGCATCCAGGACAACAAGGGGTGGACGAAGCTCGCCAAATACACGCGCGAAGAGTCCATCGATGAGATGAAGCACGCGGACAAGCTGACCGAGCGCATCCTGATGCTCGACGGCCTGCCCAATTACCAGCGGCTCTTCCATGTGCGGGTCGGCCAGACCCTCACCGAGATGTTCCAGGCGGACCGCCAGGTCGAGGTCGAGGCGATCGACCGCCTGAAGCGCGGCATCGAGGTCATGCGGGCCAAGGGGGACGTCACGTCGGCCAACCTCTTCGAGGAGATCCTGGCCGACGAGGAGCACCACATCGACTACCTGGACACGCAGCTGGAGCTGATCGAGTCCCTGGGCGAGGCGCTCTACATCTCGACGCTCATCGAGCAGCCCAGCTGATCGCCGTGAGGGGCCCGCTCGGCCCCGGTACGGCTCAGGCGGCCTCCGAGAGCCCTTCCGGCTCGACGGAGTCGGCCGTCAGGGCGGGCATGCCCTGATCCAGGAGATCGCGGCGCGGGCAGTTGCCGCGGCCGAGGATGGCCTGGATGCGTCGGACGCAGGAACCGCAGTCCGTTCCGGCCTTGCAGGCCGAGGCGATCTGGCGCGGCGTACAGGCGCCCGCGTCCGCATGCTGCTTGACCTGCTTCTCCGTGACACCGAAGCATGAGCAGACGTACAACGCGGTTCACCTCCCACCGTGATCGATTAGGCTAACCTAACCTTACCCGGCGGCGCGGGACCGTAAAAGCCCTTCATACGAGGATGGGGCGCGGATCACATGGATCCGCGCCCCATCCTCGTAGGTACCTACTTACTGGTCGCGGTACATCTCCGCCACCAGGAACGCCAGGTCCAGGGACTGGCTGCGGTTGAGCCGCGGGTCGCAGGCCGTCTCGTAGCGCTGGTGCAGGTCGTCGACGAAGATCTCGTCGCCGCCGCCCACGCACTCGGTGACATCGTCACCGGTGAGCTCGACGTGGATGCCGCCCGGGTGGGTGCCCAGCTCCTTGTGGACCTCGAAGAAGCCCTTGACCTCGTCGAGCACGTCGTCGAAGCGGCGCGTCTTGTGGCCGGAGGCGGCCTCGAAGGTGTTGCCGTGCATCGGGTCGGTGACCCAGGCGACGACGGCGCCGGAGGCGGTGACCTTCTCGACCAGCTCGGGGAGCTTGTCGCGGACCTTGTCGGCGCCCATGCGGACGATGAAGGTCAGCCGGCCCGCCTCGCGGTCGGGGTCGAGGCGGTCGATGTAGGTCAGCGCCTCGTCCACCGAGGTGGTCGGGCCCAGCTTGATGCCGATCGGGTTCGCGATGCGCGCGGCGAACTCGATGTGGGCGTGGTCGAGCTGGCGGGTGCGCTCACCGACCCAGACCATGTGGCCGGAGGTGTCGTACAGCTTGCCGGTGCGCGAGTCCGTACGGGTGAGGGCGCCCTCGTAGTCGAGCAGCAGCGCCTCGTGGGAGGCGTAGAACTCGACGGCCTTGAACTCGGCCGGGTCGGTGCCGCAGGCCTTCATGAAGTTCAGCGCGTTGTCGATCTCGCGGGCGAGCGCCTCGTAGCGCTGGCCCGAGGGGGACGACTTCACGAAGTCCTGGTTCCAGGCGTGCACCTGGCGCAGGTCGGCGTAGCCGCCGGTGGTGAAGGCGCGCACCAGGTTGAGCGTGGAGGCGGAGGCGTTGTACATCCGCTTCAGGCGCTCGGGGTCCGGGATGCGGGACTTCTCGTCGAAGTCGAAGCCGTTGACCGAGTCGCCGCGGTACGTCGGCAGGGTCACGCCGTCACGGGTCTCGGTCCCCTTGGAGCGGGGCTTCGAGTACTGGCCGGCGATACGGCCGACCTTCACCACGGGCACGGAGGCCGCATAGGTGAGGACGGCGCTCATCTGGAGCAGCGTCTTGAGCTTGGCCCTGATGTGGTCGGCGGACACGGCGTCGAAGGCCTCGGCACAGTCGCCGCCCTGGAGCAGGAACGCCTCGCCACGGGCGACGGCTCCCATCCGGGCACGCAGCTGGTCGCACTCGCCGGCGAAGACGAGCGGAGGATACGACTCGAGGTCCGCGATCACATCGCGCAGAGCCTCGGCATCGGGGTACTCGGGCTGCTGCGCCGCGGGCAGGTCTCGCCAGGTCGCCTTGGCGACGGCGTGGGATTCAGCGTTCACGGTCACACGCACAACATTACGGGGTTCTTCGTCCGGTCCTGTCCCCCTGCCCAGTGGCTGAGACGCGCGCCCGAAATGTCTTCCGCCGATCTTCACTCGTTCGAGTGGTGTTACCCTCTGGCCCGTTTCACTTGACAACAGCCGAACCACAGGGGTGGGCGTGACGCAGAGGCACCGCAGGGACCGCAAGAAGAAACGACTCTTGTACGGAGCGGCGGCCGCGGTCGTCGCCACGGCCACGATCGGCACCATCGCGGTCGCGTCACCGGGCCTCCTCGGCGCGGCGGGCGACCCGTCAGGGGGTGACCCTTCCCTCCAGACACAGTTCGCAAACGCGGCGCGTGAGTTCGACGTACCGCAGAGCGTGCTGATGGCGGTGTCGTACCAGCAGACCCGCTGGGAGTCGCACGACGGCGAGCCGAGCACGACCGGCGCGTACAACGTCATGGGTCTGACCAAGGTCGACCCGGAGGACGTGGCGACGAAGGTCACCGACGAGCAGATCGACCACTTCAACGGCTCCGGCCGGCCGGAGATCGAGAAGACCTTCGACCGCGCGATGGTCCGGAGCATCCTGGAGAAGGCGCTCGTCGACACCGACGACCCCCGGCTCCACACCCTGGACAAGGGCGCCGAGCTGATCGACAGCTCCAGCGAGGCCGTCCAGAACGACAGCGCCGCCTCCATCCGGGCCGGTGCCGCGCTGCTCGCCGACTACCAGAAGCAGGCCGGCGCCGAGCTGTCCGACGACGCGGGCGACTGGTACCCGGCCGTGGCCCGCTACGGCCAGTCCTCCGACAGGAAGGGCGCCGACCTCTTCGCGAAGCGCGTCTTCGAGTCGGTGAAGAAGGGCGAGCGGGCGCTCACCCTCGACGGCGAGCAGGTGACCCTGCCGGCCGACCCCTCGGTCGAGCCGGTCAAGCCGGCGAACGTGCCGCTGGCCGCGAGCCTCGCGAGCACGACGGCCGCCGCGCTCCCCGAGTGCCCCACCGGCTTGAGCTGCGACGTCAAGCTGAGCGTTCCCAACGCGGCGGGGCAGAAGAACTACACCGCGGGTGACCGCCCCAACCAGGGCGTGAACATCCGTCAGATCGTCATCCACGACACCGAGGGCCCCTACCAGGGCTCGCTCGACACGCTCACCAACCCCAAGGGGGCGGGCAGCGCCCACTACCTGATCAAGGCCTCGGACGGCCTGGTCACCCAGATGCTCGAGAACAAGAATCTGGCGTGGCACGCGGGTAACTGGACGCACAACATGCACTCGATCGGCGTGGAGCACGAGGGCTACGCCATCAAGGAGGGCAGCTGGTACACCGAGCCCCAGTACCGCTCCTCCGCGCAGCTGGTGAAGTACCTCGCGACCACGTACAACGTGCCGATCGACCGCGAGCACATCATCGGCCACGACGAGGTGGCGCTCCAGACCGACGGCGACGTCGACAAGCTCCACTGGGACGCCGGCCCGTACTGGGACTGGAACTACTACATGTCGCTCCTGGGCGCCCCGCAGGGCGACAAGGGCGCGGGCGGTCTGCTCAAGGCCGGCCAGGTGGTCCGTGTCGTGCCGCCGTTCACCACGGCGAACCAGCCGACGCTGACCACCGGCAGCGCGGCCGTCCCGGCGCGTCCGTCCAACTTCGGCTACCTCTACACGTCGCCGTCGACGAGCGCGACCACGCTGAAGGACCCGTACTTCAGCTCGCTCTGGTCCGAGGGCTCGAACTACGGCAACAAGGTCCGGGCCGGCGGCTCCTACGTCGTCGCCGAGGCCCGGACCGACTGGACGGCGATCTGGTTCGCCGGCGAGAAGGCCTGGTTCTACAACCCCGGCGGCCAGTACACGGTGCCGGTCAACGGCGCCACGACCGTGAAGCTCAAGTCGGGGACGGCCTCGACCAAGGTCTTCGGCCGCTCCTTCCCGGACACCGCCGCCTACACCGCGGCCGGGCTGGAGGCGCCGGGTGACGAGAACGACCCGCTGTCGAAGTTCACCTTCGCGTCCGGCCAGGCCTATGTGAAGGCCGGCCCGGCCGTCGCGGGCGACGACTGGTTCGGCTCCGCCCAGAAGAACGTCACCGGCAGCACCCTCTTCGTGCCGATCCGCTTCCACCACAAGATCACCTGGGTGAAGCAGAGCGACATCGTGGAGGCCCCCGGCGCCGCCCCCGTCGCCACGAACAACCGCTACAACCTCCTCGCCCGTGACACCTCCGGTGTCCTCTGGCAGTACCAGGGCACCGGCACCGCCCCCGGCGCGTTCCTGAGCCGGTACCGGGTCGGTGGCGGCTGGGGCGTCTACAACGCCATCACCCCGTTGACCGCGCTGCGCGCCGACGCCGTCGGTGACGCGGTCGCCCGGGACGCCTCCGGTGTCCTCTGGTACTACCAGGGCAGCGGCAACCCGGCGGCGCCCTTCAAGGCGCGGCTGCGGACCGGTGGCGGCTGGGGCGTCTACGACCAGATCATCGGCGTCCGCGATCTGACCGGGGACGGCAAGCCGGACCTGATCGCCCGCGAGAAGTCCGGTGTCATCTGGCTGTACAAGGGCACGGGCACCCCGGGCACGCCGTTCGCCACCCGGGTGAAGATCGGCACCGGCTGGCAGATCTACAACAACATCGTCAGCACCGGTGACCTGACCTCGGACGGCAAGGCGGACCTGATCGGCCGCGACGGCACGGGCGCGCTCTGGCTGTACAAGGGCACCGGCAGCGCCACCGCCCCGTACGCCCCGCGCGTGCAGGTGGGCAACGGCTGGCAGGTCTACAACAGCGTCGTCGGCCCGAGCGACCTCACCGGTGACGGCAAGGTCGACTTCGTCGGCCGTGACGGCTCCGGCGCGATGTGGCTGTACAAGGGCACCGGCAGCGCCACCGCCCCGTACGCCCCGCGCGTGCAGGTCGGCCCGGGCTGGCAGATCTACAACCTGATCTTCTGATCGAACAGATCACGCGGATCCGGTAGTCGAGGCAGCTCGACGGCTCCACGGGGCCCGGCTCGCACCGTCCACGGTGCGGACCGGGCCCCGTTCCCGTGCCCGGCTGCGTTACAGTGCTCGCATGTTCGCGCCTCAGATCCAGAACTGGTGGTGGACCGCTCATCCGGCGGCCCACTGATCGCGCGTACACGAAAAGACGCCAAGGCCGCCCCGAGGGGCGGCCTTTCTCGTGCCCGGGCCGTTCCTCTCCGCACACCAACGGAAGGAACGAACGCCCCATGGACCTCTCCCGTCTCCTCGACCCCACCGCCCCGCCCTTCGCCCTCATCCGCCGCCGCACCCCCGGCCGTGACCACGACACCGTCGAGGTGCTGATCGGCCGGGTCCACGAGGCCGAGCGCCTCGCGGAGCTGCCCGTGGGCCCGCTGCCGACCCTCGCCCTCGTGCCCTTCCGCCAGATCCGGGAGCGCGGCTTCGATGTGCGCGACGACGGCACCCCGCTCTCCGTCCTGACCGCGGAGGAGGCCCACGAGCTGCCGCTCGCCGAGGCCCTGGAGCAGCTTCCGGCGCACGACGTGACCGTCGAGGGCGGCGGGTTCGACGTCTCCGACGAGGAGTACGCGCGGATCGTGCGGCGGGTCATCGACGAGGAGATCGGCTCCGGCGAGGGCGCGAACTTCGTCATCCGGCGCACCTACACCGGGGAGATCCCGGACTTCGGGCGCGCCGACGCCCTCGCCCTGTTCCGGCGGCTGCTCGCGGGCGAGCGGGGCGCGTACTGGACGTTCGTCGTGCACACCGGTGACCGGACGCTGGTCGGGGCGAGCCCCGAGGTGCACGTCCGCATGTCGGGCGGCACGGTGGTCATGAACCCGATCAGCGGCACGTACCGCTACCCGTCCGGGGCCGCTCCGACCGCCGAGGGCCTGCTCGCCTTCCTCGCCGACCGCAAGGAGACGGAGGAGCTGTCGATGGTGGTCGACGAGGAGCTCAAGATGATGTGCACGGTCGGCGACATGGGCGGGGTGGTGATCGGTCCTCGGCTGAAGGAGATGGCCCATCTCGCGCACACCGAGTACGAGTTGCGGGGCCGCTCCACCCTGGACGTGCGCGAGGTGCTGCGGGAGACGATGTTCGCGGCGACGGTGACCGGCTCACCGGTGCAGAACGCGTGCCGGGTGATCGAACGTCACGAGGTGGGCGGGCGCGGTTACTACGCCGGGGCCCTCGCCCTGCTCGCCACCGACGAGAACGGTGCGCAGACCCTGGACTCCCCCATCCTGATCCGTACGGCCGACATCGCCTCCGACGGCCGGCTCCGGGTCCCGGTCGGCGCCACGCTCGTCCGGCACTCGGACCCGGCCGGCGAGGTCGCCGAGACCCACGCCAAGGCGGCCGGGGTGCTCACCGCGCTCGGGGTGCGGGAGGGCCGGCCGGCCGGCGGGGCGGCACCGGCCGCCGCCGCGCTCGCCGACGATCCGCGGGTGCGGGCCGCCCTGGACGCGCGCCGGGCGGACCTCGCGCCGTTCTGGCTCCGGATGCAGGTGCGGTCGGCCGAACTGGCGGGCCACGCCCTGGTGATCGACGCCGAGGACACCTTCACGGCGATGCTGGCGCACGTCCTGCGCTCCTCGGGTCTCGACGTGTCGGTGCTCCGCTACGACGAGCCGGGACTGCGCGAGCTGGCCCTCGCCCACGAGGGACCGGTGGTCCTCGGTCCCGGCCCCGGGAACCCCTCGGACGCGGCCGACCCGAAGATGCGCTTCCTGCGGGGTCTGACCGCGGAGCTGGTCCGGGACCACCGGCACGGTCTCCTCGGCGTCTGCCTCGGGCACGAGCTGATCGCCGCCGAGCTGGGCCTGGAGATCGTCCGTAAGCGGACCCCGTTCCAGGGCGCCCAGGTGCGGATCGACCTCTTCGGTCAGGAGCAGACGGTCGGCTTCTACAACAGCTTCACCGCGCGCTGCGACGACCGGACGGCGACGGAGCTGGCGCTGCACCGGATCGAGGTGAGCCGGGACGCGGAGAGCGGCGAGGTGCACGCGCTGCGCGGGCCGGGCTTCGCGGGCGTGCAGTTCCATCCCGAGTCGGTGCTGACGACGGACGGCGCCGCTCTGACGGCCTCGCTCCTCGCCGGGGTCCTGGTCTGAGGGAGGCGTCCCGGCGCGGGGAGCGCGATGCCTGCCGGTCCGGGAGACCGGCAGGCATCGCGGGGCACCGGCATCGGCCCGTCACCGGGGCAGGCGGGGCACCAGGACGTTCTCGCTGCGCCGGCCGGCCGTGTAGTCCAGGACGTTCTGGACGGTGGTGTCGATGATCTGGCCGACGGCGTCCTCGGTGTAGTACGCCTGGTGGGAGGTGACGACCACGTTCGGGAAGGTGACCAGGCGGGCCAGGGTGTCGTCCTCGACGACCTCCAGGGACTTGTCGAGGAAGAAGAGCCCGGCCTCCGCCTCGTACACGTCGAGGCCGACCCCGGCGAAGCGTCCGGCCCGGAGTTCGGCGACCAGTGCCTCGGTGTCGATGAGCCCGCCCCGGCTGGAGTTCACCAGGATGGCGTCGTCCTTCATGGACTTGAGGGCGGCCGCGTCGAGGATGTGCTGGGTGGCCGGGAGCAGCGGTACGTGCAGGCTGATCAGATCGGCCTCGGCGAGGAGCCGATCCTTCTCGACGTACTCCATGCCGAGTGCGAGGCACGCGGGGTTCTCGGCGACGTCCCAGCCGAGGAGGTTCATGCCGAAGCCGTGGGCGATCCGGGTGAAGGCCTCGCCGATCTTGCCGGTGCCGAGGACACCGACGGTACGGCCCCGCAGGTCACGGCCCATCAGTCCGTCGAGCCGGAAGTCGAAGTCGCGGGTGCGGTTGGAGGCGCGGACGATCCTGCGGTTCACGGCGGTGGCGAGGGTCCAGGCGAACTCGGCGACGGAGTACGGCGAGTAGTACGAGACCCGGGCGACGGTGAGACCGAGGCGCTCGGCGACCTCCAGGTCGATGTTGTTGAAGCCGGTGGAGCGCTGGGCGATCAGCTGGGTCCCACCGGCGGCGAGTGTCTGCAGGACCCGGTGGTCCAGGCTGGCGTTGACGCTGGTGGAGACGATCTCGTAGCCGGCCGCGATGGGAGCGGTGTCCTCGGAGAGGAAGACGCTCAGGCAGCGGACGTCGTGGTGTCCCGCGAAGGCCTTCTCGATCAGGGGCTTCTCGTCCGCCTGCACCCCGAATGCCAGGATTTCCACGGGATTCCCCTCATGCCGGTGATGGGTCGTATGTGCGCGCTCCTCGCGAATATACGACCCATCCCGTCGCCCCGCCCGGCACGCCGGACGCCCCGGGACGCCCCGGGGCGGGGCTCAGGCGTCGTCGAGGCCGCGCTCGATGGCGTACCGGACGAGCTCCACCCGGTTGTGCAGCTGGAGCTTGCCGAGGGTGTTCTGCACGTGGTTCTGCACCGTGCGGTGCGAGATGACCAGACGCTCGGCGATCTGCTTGTAGCTGAGCCCCTTGGCGACCAGCCGCAGGACCTCGGTCTCGCGCTCGGTCAGCTGCGGTGCCTTCGGCTCGTCGGCGCCGGCCGCGGGGGCGGGCTCGGAGGCGAGCCGACGGTACTCGCCGAGGACCAGCCCGGCGAGGCCGGGGGTGAAGACGGGGTCGCCGACCGCCGTCCGCCGCACGGCGTCGATCAGCTCCTCGGTGCTCGCCGACTTGAGGAGGTAGCCGGTGGCGCCGGACTTCACGGCCTCCAGGACGTCGGCGTGCTCACCGCTCGCCGAGAGGACCAGGACCCGCAGCCCGGGGCGGCCGCCCACCAGCTCCTTGCACACCTGGACGCCCGGCTTCACCGGCAGGTTCAGGTCCAGGACGAGGACGTCGGGCACGACCGCGAGGGCACGGCGTACGGCCTGCTCCCCGTCGCCGGCCGTGGCCACCACGTCGAAGCCCGCCTCGGCCAGGTCGCGGGCGACCGCGTCCCGCCACATCGGATGGTCGTCGACGACCATCACTCTGATCTGCCGCTCGGCCTGCTGCTCGCTCATCTTCCTTGTCCTGCCTTCCCCCGTGGAACCTTCAACTCGACTTCCGTGCCCTGTCCGGGGACCGATACCAGCTCGGCCGTACCGCCCAGATCCCGCAGTCTCCCCCGGATGGAGAGGGCGACGCCCATCCGGCCCTCGCCCTCCGCCTGCGCGAGGCGGCCCTCCGGGATGCCGGGCCCGTCGTCCCGGACGGTGACGACGACCTCGTCCGGCCAGTCCTCGACGAGGATCCAGGCCTGGGCCTCGTCCCCGGCGTGCACCCGCACGTTGTCCAGGGCGGCGCCGACGGCGGCGGCCAGTTCGCGCGCGGACGGCGGCGGCAGCATGACGGGCGCGCCCGGCTCGGAGAGGGTGACCCTGGCCCCGGCGCGCGGGGCGAGCAGCAGGCGCAGATCGAGGGGGGTGTCGTCGTCGGAGTCGTCGTCGACCTCGACGACCCGTACGACGGCCCCCTCGGACTCGTCCTCGGAGACCAGGCTGGGCCGGGCGAGCCCGCCCGCGACGAGGGTGCGGAGGGCCACCTCCTGCTCCCCCGCCATCCGGCCGAGTTCGGCGGCCTCGCCGCCGAGCGCCGTGCCGCGCCGCTGCACCATCGCGAGGACCTGGAGGACGCTGTCGTGGATGTCGCGGGCGAGCCGCTCCCGCTCCCGGGTCGCGGCCTCGATCTCCAGGGCGCGGGCGAGGGTGCGCTCGGAGGCCCGGGCGACCTCGACGACGTAGCCGATGGCGATGGAGGCCACCCAGACGAGCAGGACGTTGTGGAAGGTGTCCCGGGTGGGGTGGCCGCGCTCGATGATGTTGGCGACGGCGACGAGGGAGGAGGCGACTCCGGCCCAGCGCCAGCCGCCCTTGATCGCGTACGCGAGGACGGCGCCGGCGGTCCATATCGACGGGAGGGTGGGGCCTTCGATGGTCTGGGCGTGGGCGTCGGCGAGCGGGGTGAGGAGGATGCCGACGAGAGCGACGGTGATGTCGACGCCGAGGAAGCGCTTGGTGCAGCGGGCCGCGTTCGCCACCTTGGGAAGGGTCGCGAGGGTCCAGACGCACATCACCGCCAGGTAGGCGACGGCGATCCAGGGCCGTTCGTACCGGTCGCCGCCGAAGGCGAACAGCAGGACGGCGTAGACCATCGTCAGGACGCGGTAGCCGGTCAGCGCCCGCCACAACGGCTGCTCGACCGACATGCGCACGACACGCTCGCGCTTGGCCATCTCCCCCACCCCCGGACGTCCCCGAACGGGACGCCTACGCGCCGGACTCTTCCCGAGCCGCGATCTCGGCCTTGACGGCCTCCTTGGCCGCCTTCTCCGCGTCCGCGATCTGCCGCTTGGCGGCGGTCGCGTAGATGTCGACGTACTCCTGGCCGGACAGCTTCATGATCTCGTACATGACCTCGTCGGTCACCGAACGGAGGATGAAGCGGTCCCCCTCCATGCCCTGGTAGCGGGTGAAGTCCAGCGGCTTGCCGATCCGGATCCCCGGGCGCATCAGCTTGGGGACGACCTTGCCGGGCGGCTGGATCTTCTCGGTGTCGATCATGGCGACCGGGATCACCGGCGCGCCGGTGGCCAGGGCCACGCGCGCGAGACCACCGGGCTTGCCCCGGTAGAGACGGCCGTCGGGCGAACGGGTGCCCTCGGGGTAGATCCCGAAGAGCCCGCCCTTCTCGATGACCTCGATACCGGCCTTGATCGCCGCCTCGCCCGCGCCGCGGGCACCCGACCGGTCCACCGGAAGCTGGCCGACACCCTTGAAGAAGGCGGCGGTGAGCTTGCCCTTCACACCCGGCGAGGTGAAGTACTCCGCCTTGGCGATGAAGGTGACCTTGCGGTCGAGGACGGCGGGGAGGAAGAAGGAGTCGGAGAACGACAGGTGATTGCTCGCCAGGATCGCGGGCCCGTCGGCGGGAATGTTCTCCAGACCCTCCACCCAGGGCCGGAAGGCAATCTTCAGGGACCCTCCGAGGGAGAACTTCATTGCGCCGTAGATCAACTCGCCATGCCTTCCGTGTGCCGTCGCGACGACTTTATCCCGTACCGGCGTACGGCCCCCGCTACGGCCCTGGTCGGTGTCGGTCCGGTCGCGTACCGTGAAGGTCCTTCCCCATTTTCCGTCGCTTCGGCGCACCCGAAGGCGCACCCCGAAGCAGCACGCGAAGCCGAGCGAACAGGAGACCCCGGTGCCGGTCCTTCCCGGAGCCGAGCCGTACCGCCACGAGGGCGGAGAGGTCGGCGTCCTTCTCTGTCACGGATTCACCGGTTCCCCCCAGTCGATGCGCCCGTGGGCCGAGTATCTCGCCGCGCGCGGGCTGACGGTGTCGCTGCCGCTGCTGCCCGGCCACGGCACCCGCTGGGAGGACATGCAGCTCACCACCTGGCACGACTGGTACGCGGAGGTGGACCGGGCGCTGCGCGAGCTCGTGGAGCGGTGCGAGACCGTCTTCGTCTTCGGCCTCTCCATGGGCGGCGCCCTGACCCTGCGGCTCGCCGCCCGGTACGGGGACGCCGTGAAGGGCATCGTCCTGGTCAACCCCGGGAACAAGGTGCACGGCCTGGCCGCGCACGCGCTGCCGGTCGCCCGCCATCTGGTCACCTCGACCAAGGGCATCGCAAGCGACATCGCCAAGGAGGGCGTGACCGAGGTCGGCTACGACCGGGTACCGCTGCACGCCGCGCACTCCCTGCGGCAGTTCTTCCGGACCGTGGACGCGGAGCTTCCGCAGGTCACGCAGCCGGTGGTGCTGCTCCACAGCCCCCAGGACCATGTCGTGCCGCCGGCCGACTCGGCCCGGATCCTCTCCCGTATCTCCTCGACGGACGTCCGGGAGATCCTGCTGGAACAGAGCTACCACGTCGCGACGTTGGACCATGACGCGGAGCGGATCTTCGACGAGAGCCTGGCCTTCGTCGAGCGTCTCGCCCCGCTTCCGGTCGACGAAAAGGGGAGCAGGAGCGGTGGCTGAGCAGCAGGACGGCGGCGAGCTGGAGCCGCAGCCCATCGACGAGGAGGCGGCCTGGGCCGCGATCGTCGCGGGGTACGGCGAGGAGCCGGTGGATCCGCCGGGGGCGAAGCCCTACCGGACCGTCGAGAACCTGTCGCTGCCGGAGCCGGAGGACGAGGACGGCGACGGGGACACGGCCGCCGGCGAGGTCCGGCCGGTGCGGCCGGGGCCGGCCGCCGGGAAGGGCACGCCCTGGAAGCCGAGGCCGGCGACCGGGGAGAGTGCGCCGGAGCCCGCCGAGGAGCCCGCGGCCGAGGAGGAGCCCGAGACCGGTCCCGAGCGGCCCGCGCTCGGCAGCTCCGTCGTCTTCGCGCCCGGCGTCCGCCCCGCCGGCCCCCGGGACTACTCGCCCGCCGAGCCGGACGACGACTCCCCCGGCGGCTCCGACGAGGGCCACTTCGTCCCGCCGGAGCCGCCCCCGCTGCCCGAGGCGGACGTGACGACCAGGTTCGCCTGGCTCGCCGTCGTCGGCGGCCCGGTCCTCATGCTGCTCGCCGTCCTGCTCCAGTGGGACATGACCTGGTGGCTGACGACCCTCTGCATCGGCGGCTTCCTGGGTGGCTTCGCGACCCTGGTGGGGCGGATGAAGCACGACGACGAGGATGACGACGGCTTCGACGACCCGGGCCGCGGCGCGGTCGTCTGAGCCGTCCTAGGACGCGGGGACGGCGCCGTCGTCTGAGCCGTCCTAGGACGCGGGGACGGCGCCGTCGTCTGAGCCGTCCTACGACGCGGGGACGCGGACCGCCGCGAGCACCGGAAGGTGATCGGTGGCGGCCCGCAGATCCGCGGGGTCGAGGTCCGTGGGCACCCCGCAGCCGAGGAACTCGACGCCCGGGGTGGCCAGGATCGCGTCGATCCGCTGGTGCGGATCGGCGGGGGTCGAGGTGTTCGCGCCTCCCCAGGGGCTGACCTCCCAGCCGTCCCGGAGCTCGTTCGCCAGCCGCCGGAAGGCGGGACCCTCGGGCCGTTCGTTGAGGTCGCCGGCGACGAGGGTGTACGGCGTTCCCAGGGCGGCGACCCGGTCGAGGACCATTCCGGCCTGGGCGTACCGCTCCTCCTTCCGCAGGCTCAGATGGCAGCTGACGAGCCCGACCCGGGCCCCGGCGAACCGGACGACGGCGGTCGCCAGACCCCGCCGGTGCAGACCGGGGGTGAGCGGCAGCAGGACGTCCTCGGTGCGCTCCACGGTGGCCCGCGGGGAGCAGAGCAGCAGCGGCCCCGCCGCGGTGGCGCCGCCGCTCAGGACGAGGAGCTCGCTCTTCGCGGCGAGCCGGGCGGCGTGCTTGCGCCAGCGGAAGAAACGCGGGGCCTCCTGGACGAAGACGATGTCCGGGGCGCAGGCCCGGATCACCCGGGCCAGGGCGTCCTCGTCGTCGCGCATCGAGCGCACGTTGTAGCTGAGGACCCGGAGGACGGCCGAACCGTCCGCCTCGGTGCGGGAGTTGGGCAGCTCACTGATCGCCATGGCACGTAACGTACGACAACCGCCCGCCGCGTCCACGTGGGACGCGACGGGCGGTCGCCGTATGCCTTGCCGATGCCCTTCGTGCGCGGGACCTCGCGAGCGAGCCTCCGTACCCGGGCCGTGCGCGTTCTCAGCCCTGGCGGGCCAGGTCCGCCGCGCCGACCAGTCCGGCCTTGTTGCCGAGCTGGGCCGCGAGGACCTGCGCGTGCGGTCGCCACTGGCCGCCGATCAGCCAGCGCCGGAAGGACTTCCGGATCGGGTCGAGGACGAGGTCGCCCTCGTCCGAGACGCCGCCGCCGACGATGAACGCCGAGGGGTCGAAGAGCGAGGCCAGGTCCGCGAGACCGGCGCCCGCCCAGCGGGCCAGCTCGCGGAAGGAGTCGACGGCGACCGGGTCGCCGGCGCGGGCGGCCTGGCTGACGTGCCGGCCCTCGATGCCCTCGGGGGTGCCGTCACCGAGCCCGAGGAGGACCTCGGCCCGCTCGGGGGTGGCGTGGGCGCGCTGCTTGGCGTAGCGGACGAGCGCCCGTCCGGAGGCGTACTGCTCCCAGCAGCCCTGGCTGCCGCAGCCGCACAGCAGACCGTCCGGGACGACCCGGATGTGGCCGAACTCGGCGGCCACGCCGAAGCGTCCGCGGCGCAGCTTGTTGCCGATGATGATGCCGCCGCCGAGGCCGGTGCCGAGGGTGATGCAGATGACGTCCTCGTGGCCCTGGCCGGCGCCGAACCTGTACTCGCCCCAGGCAGCCGCGTTGGCGTCGTTCTCGACGACGACGGGCAGGCCGACCCGCTGCTCGACCTTGTCCTTGAGCGGCTCGTGCCGCCAGTCGATGTTCGGCGCGAAGAGGACGGTGGCGCGCTTGTCGTCGACATAGCCCGCGGCACCGATGCCGACAGCCTCGATCGAGTGGCCCTTGCCGGCCTCGGAGACGGCCGCGCAGATCGCGTCGACGATGCCCTCGGGGGTCGGCGGGGTGGGCACCTTGTGCGTGTCGAGGATGTTGCCCTCCTCGTCGACCACGCCGGCCGCGATCTTCGTGCCGCCGATGTCGACGCCGATGGTGAGTCCCATGTGTCCCTCAGTTTTCGGTCGAGCCCCGCTAGGGCCCACCGTACCCGAGGGGGACGGGCGTCCCGATCAGTCGAGGTCGATGTGCTGGCCGGTTCCCGGCCCTTCGTCGTCCTTGCGGTCGTCGCCGCGGCCGTCCTCACGGTCGGCCCCGTGCTCGTCGTCGTGGCCGTCGCCGTGCTCGTCGCGGTCGGCCTCGGGCTTGGCGTCCTGCCCGTCCACGCGCGGCCCGTCCGCGTCCCGGCGCGGGTCGGTCGGGTCGTCGGGGGTGACCTTCTCGCCGCGCGTCCAGCGGCTCTCATGGCTCTCGACGGCGGAACGGTAGGCGGCGAGCAGCTCGCTCCCGGCGGCGGCGAGATGGTCGAAGACCTGCGGATTGCGCTCGATGACGGGCTCGACCGCGGCCTTCGCCTGGTTGACGAGCTGCTGCACGGTCTGCACGGCCTGGCCGCCGAGCAGCGGGTTCCCGAGGCCGCCCGAGACCTTGCCGGCGACGGCCTCGAAGAGCTTGCGGAACTCCTCGGCCGGGGATCCGGGCTCCGCGCCGCGCTCCGCGCGACGGCGGGCCTTCTCCGCCTCCAGGTCCTCGGCGCACGCCTTGGCCCAGGCATCCGAATCGCTCATGGCGTACTCCTCAGTGGCTGGTACTTCGACGGTACACGCCCGCTCAGGAGGTACGGGGCCAGAGGCCGGGGTCGGGGGTGAAGCGCACCCGGAGGTCCCCTTCGACGAGTCCGGCACCGGTGACGGTGCAGCGGCGCAGAGCCGCCGGCAGAGGCACGTTGCGGCGGACGGATCCGACGGTGAGGAGCAGTTCGTCACCTCTGCGGACGAGGGACAGCTCCTCCTTGACGGCCCCCGGGAGGCCGATGTGCCACACCAGGACACCGTCCTCCTCCCGCCGGTCCTCGATCGTCCACTCCGGTACGGGCTCGGGCAGCGCGGCCGGCCTCGCGGGCGCGAGCAGCGCGAGGTCCTCGGGCCCGCGCGGGTCCCGGCCCAGGTGCGGGAGCTCGTCGACGGCCCCGCCGGCGGTACGGAGCTCCGCCAGGTGCCGGTGCTGCTGGGCGGTGAGCCCGGCGAGCCAGGGGTCCTCCGACTCGGCGGGCAGCAGCCGGTTGGCGACCACGGAGTCGAGGGAGACGCCCTGGAGCGCGAGGCCGAGCCGGGCGGTGCGCAGAGCACGGACGGCGGCGGGGCCGGGTTCCAGGACGAGCCGGACGGAGGTCGTGGGGGCCTCGACGACGGCCTGGACGGCGGCGAGCTCGGCCTCCCAGCGCCCGGTGGTCTCGTACAGCCACTGCGCGGGCATGGGAACCCCGGCGAGCTGGGCGAGCATCGGGCGCAGGGCGCGGGCGGCCTGCCGTTCCGGGGGCAGGAGGCGGCGCAGATAGCGGCGGAGCTGCTCGGGCAGGGCCAGGACGGCGAGCGCCTCGGCGAGCGGCGGCAGGTCGACGACGGCCAGATCGTGGTCGCCCTCGGCGGCGTCGCGCAGGGAACGGAGCAGGGCGAACTGGCGGCTGCCGGGAAGTTCGGTGAGCTCGGCGTCCTCGAAGGGCACGGCGCCCAGCAGGTCGAGGGCGGTGGAGGAACGGGCCTGGAGAGCGAGGAACTCGCGGCGGAAGTCGGCGGCCGGCTCGGGACGCAGGACCCGGAGGCCGCCGCCACCGCCACCGCCGCCCAGGAGCGGGTCGGCGTCCTCGGAGACCAGCAGGACCCGGCGGCCCGCGTGTGCCTCGGCGAGGGCGGTCGCGGCGGCGACGGTGGTACGCCCGGCGCCGCCGAGGCCGGTGACAAGGATGATCCGCATGCGGAGGACGTTACCGGGACGCCTCACACCCACCCGCGCCTGCCCCGGGCGGAAACGCGGGGGTCGACGGGCGTCGCCGCCGCCTCCGTTGTGGACAGCAGCTCCGCCGGCGCGGAACGACTGATCACGACCGGCGTCACCCCGTTGTGGGCGCTGCCCACCCCGTTGTGGGCAGTTGTTCCTCCCCCAGACTCCGTCCGGGGGGACCCCCAGGGCGGAACGGGTGGGCACAACGGAACGTCGCCCCTTGCCGGGCCCAGGCTTCCGCGCCCTGACCCGCACCCGATCCGCGCCAAAGTACTGGTGCGGGTCCAGGCACAAGGGGCGGACGCGCCGCCAAGCGCGCGTCCCGTGTACCCACCCGTCCCGCCCCAGCGGGACGAATGCCCACACCGGCGGTGGCGGGGGGGCAGCGCGCGCACACTGCGGCAAAGGCCGGGCGGCGCGGGCGGGCCCGCACGGCGTGGGCCGGGCGGGACTGCCGTGTGCGCGCCCACACGGCAGTGGGCTACGCGCCGGATTCGACGCGCTTCTTCAGGCCCGCGAGGGCGCGGTCGATGATGACCTTCTCCGCCTTGCGCTTGATCATGCCGAGCATGGGGATCTTGACGTCGACGGTCAGCTGGTAGGTGACCTCGGTCCGGTCGCCGCCGAGCGCGGCGAGCCGGTAGGAGCCGTCGAGGGAGCGGAGCATCTGGGACTTGACCAGGGTCCAGCTGACCTCGTCGGCACCGGTCCAGGTGTAGGCGAGGGTGTGGTCGTCCTTGATCGCCCCGGCGTCGAGGAGCAGCCGGACCTTCTCGGCGCGGCCGGAGCCGTCGGTCTCCAGGACCTCGGCCTCCTTCACCTCGCCGGTCCACTCCGGGTATCGGGCGAAGTCGGCGATCACACCCATGACGTCGGCCGGTGCCGCCTCGATGGTGATGCTCGAGCTGGTGTGTTCGGCCATCGTGGTGGTTCCTCCACTGTGCGGTCCGGCGGAAGTCAAGGGGGCACAGACGTGCCGACGGAAGGCTATCGCGCCGCGGCGCGGGGCCTGTCACCACTCCAGTGCCAAGGGCCTGCCCGTCGAGGCGAAGTGGCCGACGTTCACGCACTCGGTCGCGGCGATCCGCATCCGCCTGGCCAGCGGCTGGTGGACGTGGCCGAAGAGGGCGTAGCGGGGCCGGGTGCGCCGGATCGCGTCGAGCAGGGCCCGGCTGCCGCGCTCGAAGCGGCGGGCGACGGTGTCGTACGTCAGCTCGGGGACGTCCGGCGGGATGTGGGAGCAGAGGACGTCGACGTCGCCGAGGGCCTCGACCTTCGCCGCGTACTCCTCGTCGGAGATCTCGTACGGGGTGCGCATCGGGGTGCGCAGGCCGCCGCCGACGAAGCCGAAGACGAGGCCGCCGAGCTCGATCCGCTCGCCGTCGAGGACGGTCGTCCCCGGTCCGGCGAATTCTGGCCAGAACCGGGGGATGTCGACGTTCCCGTAGGTGGCGTACGTGGGGGTGGGGAAGGCGGCGAAGAGGTCGGCGTACTGGCGGCGGACCGCGGCCTCGATCGCGGTCTCGCGGTCGACGTCGAGCTCCGCCCAGAGGCGGCGGCCCAGGTCACGGGCCTCGTCGAAGCGGCGGGCGGTGCGCAGTTCCACGAGCCGGTCGGCGTTCTCGACGCCGAAGAGGTCGGGGAAGATCCCGCGGCTGTGGTCGGCGTAGTCGAGGAAGAGGACCAGGTCTCCCAGGCATATGAGGGCGTCGGCCCCGTCCCCCGCCCTGGCGAGGTCTCCGGCGTTGCCGTGCACGTCACTGACCACATGGACTCGCATGGGCCCACCTTAGGGCGTCGGACCTGCGGTTACTTCCGAGTCGGGAAACCGGTGGATTACTGTGCGCAGAGCACCGCCACACTTGTGTGACGCACGGAACATCTGGCCGGAACCCCCTATCCGGAACCATGTACTGGTGGGTAACGTCCGGGCAGTCCAGTCGTGCTCACCCCCACGGAGCACCTGACCGTTCTTGGACTTCACCGGTGCATCACACAGAGCCGTGGCGCCGGCGCCCGATGAGGAGCAGCAGTCTTGCGCGAGTTCAGCCTTCCGGCCCTGTACGAGGTCCCCGCGGACGGCAACCTGACGGATCTCATCCGCCGCAACGCCTCCCAGCATCCAGACGTCGCCGTGATGGGCCGCAAGGTCGCCGGGGCGTGGACCGATGTGACCGCCACCCAGTTCCTCGCGGAGGTCCGCGCGGCCGCCAAGGGTCTGATCGCGGCCGGCGTCGAGCCGGGTGACAGAGTCGCGCTGCTCTCCCGTACGCGCTACGAGTGGGTCCTCCTCGACTTCGCGATCTGGAGCGCGGGCGGCGTGACCGTACCCGTGTACGAGACGAGCTCGGCGGAGCAGATCCAGTGGATCCTCGGCGACTCGGGCGCGACCCTGGTGCTCGTCGAGAGCGCGGCGCACCAGGAGGCGGTGGAGTCCGTCCGGGCGGAGCTTCCGCAGCTCAAGGGTGTCTGGCAGATCGAGGACGACGCGGTCGCACGGCTCACCGCCGCCGGCGCGGACGTCTCCGACGAGCTGCTCGACGCGCGCATGTCGGCGGCGAACGCGGACGACCCGGCGACGATCGTCTACACCTCGGGCACGACGGGCCGCCCCAAGGGCTGCGTCCTGACGCACCGGGCGTTCTTCGCGGAGTGCGGCAACGTGGTGGAGCGGCTGAAGCCGCTCTTCCGTACCGGTGAGTGTTCGGTGCTGCTGTTCCTGCCCGCCGCGCACGTCTTCGGCCGGCTCGTCGAGGTCGCGTCCGTGATGGCGCCGATCCGGCTGGGCTGCGTCCCGGACATCAAGAACCTCACGGACGAGCTGGCCTCGTTCCGGCCGACGCTGATCCTGGGCGTGCCCCGGGTCTTCGAGAAGGTCTACAACTCGGCGCGCGCCAAGGCGCAGGCCGACGGCAAGGGCAAGATCTTCGACAAGGCCGCGCAGACGGCGATCGCCTACAGCCGGGCGCTGAGCACCCCGCAGGGCCCGTCCTTCGGCCTCAGGCTGAAGCACAGGATCTTCGACAAGCTGGTCTTCAGCAAGCTGCGGGCGGTGCTCGGCGGGCGTGGCGAGTACGCGATCTCGGGCGGCGCGCCGCTGGGCGAGCGGCTCGGCCACTTCTTCCGGGGCATCGGCTTCACGGTGCTGGAGGGCTACGGCCTGACGGAGTCGTGCGCGGCGACGGCGTTCAACCCCTGGGACCGGCAGAAGATCGGCACGGTCGGTCAGCCGCTGCCGGGTTCGGTGGTGCGGATCGCCGACGACGGCGAGGTGCTGCTGCACGGCGAGCACATCTTCACCGAGTACTGGAACAACCCGACGGCGACGGCCGAGGCGCTGGCGGACGGCTGGTTCCACACGGGCGACATCGGCACCCTCGACGAGGACGGCTACCTCGCGATCACCGGCCGGAAGAAGGAGATCCTGGTGACGGCGGGCGGCAAGAACGTCGCCCCGGCGGTCATCGAGGACCGGATCCGGGCGCACGCGCTGGTCGCGGAGTGCATGGTGGTCGGCGACGGCCGTCCGTTCGTGGGCGCGCTGGTCACGATCGACGAGGAGTTCCTGGGCCGCTGGGCCTCGGAGCACGGCAAGCCGACGGGCTCGACGGCGGCCACCCTCCGCGACGACGCGGAGCTGATGGCGGAGATCCAGCGCGCGATCGACGACGGCAACGCGGCGGTCTCGAAGGCGGAGTCGGTCCGTAAGTTCCGCATCCTGCCGGCCCAGTTCACGGAGGAGGCGGGTCACATCACCCCGTCCCTGAAGCTGAAGCGGAACGTGGTGGCGAAGGACTTCGCGGACGAGATCGAGGCGATCTACGGGGTCTGATCCCGGAGAGCGCGGACGTACGGCCGGAGGCCCGGGGCGGTGATCGCCCCGGGCCTCCGGCCGTCTCCGTACCCTCACCGCGCCCTCGGACCCGGAGGCCGAGCGCTACAAGAGCTCCCTGAGGCGCTCCGCGAGCAGGTCCCAGCGCCATTTCTCCTCGACCCAGGCGCGGCCCCGCTCGCCCATGCGGGCGCGGAGCTCGGGGTCGAGGAGGAGGGTGGTGACGCGGTCGGCGGTGTCCTCGGCGGATTCGCCCCGGACGACCCAGCCCGTCTCGCCGTCGAGGACCGCGTCGGGGGCGCCTCCGGAGTCGCCCGCGACGACCGGGAGGCCGGTCGCGGAGGCCTCCAGGTAGACGATGCCGAGGCCCTCGACGTCGAGGCCGCCGCGGCGGGTGCGGCAGGGCATGGCGAAGACGTCGCCGGCCCCGTAGTGGGCGGGAAGCTCGGACCAGGGGACGGCGCCGGTGAAGCGTACGGATCCGGCCACGCCGGTCTCGGCGGCGAGGCGGTGCAGGTCCTTCTCGTACGGGCCGCCGCCGACGATCAGGAGGACCGCGTCCGGGACCCGGCGCAGGATCCGCGGCATCGCCCGGATCAGGGTGTCCTGGCCCTTGCGGGGGACCAGCCGGGAGACGCAGACGACCACGGGGCGGTCGCTGAGTCCCAGGCGGGCGCGGACCTCGGCGCCGCCCGAGTCGGGGTGGAAGGTCTTCTCGTCGACGCCGGGCGGGAGCTGTGTCATCCGCCCGGCGGCGGCGGGTGTGAGGGCCTCGGCGATCCGGGAGCGGGTGTATTCGCCGAGGTAGGTGATCGTGTCCGTGCCCTCGCCGATCCGCCGCAGCAGCTGCCGGGAGCCGGGCAGCTGGGCCCAGCCCGCCTCGTGGCCGTGGGTGGTGGCGACGAGCCGGCGGGCGCCCGCCCTGCGCAGCGCGGGGGCCATCAGGCCGAGCGGCGCGGCCGCGCCGAACCACACGGACGCGCAGCCGTGCTCGCGGAGGAGCGCGGTGGCGCGGGCGGTGACCCGAGGAGTGGGCAGCAGCATGGTGGTGCGATCCCGGACGACCGTGAAAGGCTGTTCGGCGTCGAACGCGGCTGTCGCTTCGATCCCTTCGCGGCCGCGCTTCCAGGTGGAGGCGTAGACCACGATCTGTTCGGGATCCAGGCGGAGTGCCATGTTGTGCAGGAAGGCCTGGATTCCGCCGGGACGCGGCGGGAAGTCGTTGGTTACGATCAGGGTCTTGTGCATCGTGGCCGAATCTACCGCGAGCGCACCCACCGCCCAGCACCACCACTCCCCCGCGTGAGCGGGGCCGACGCGAGAAGGACGAGACAGTGATGACGGGCGCAGTGGGGAAGTGGTTCCGCACGGGTCAGAGACTTCCGGTCACCTTCTGGACGCTGACCCGGATCATCCTGCTGCTGTGCGTCTTCAAGGTCGTGGTGATCCCCGGACCGGACATCACGTTCGACATCGAGGAGATCTACCAGGGCTGGTACGAGGTCCTGCGCACCGGCACGTATCCGCTGAACGACGTGACCTGGCAGTACCCGCCGGCCGCCGCGTTCGCGATCCTCGCCCCGGGGCTGCTGCCGTTCCTCGGCTACTCGGCCGCGTTCTTCGTCCTCGCCTTCCTCTGTGACGCGCTCGTCTTCGGGCTGCTCCTCCACACCGGCCGCCGCGCCGGCCGCTCGCCGCGCGGCGCCTGGATATGGCTCGCGGGTGTCCCGCTGCTCGGCCCGACCGCGTACGCCCGGTACGACGTGATGGTGACGGCGGTCGCGGTGGCGGCGCTGCTCGCGGCGGGCCGGAGTCCGCGTGTCCTGGGGGCGCTCGCCGGGTTCGGCGCGGTCCTGAAGGTGTGGCCGGTGCTGCTGCTCGCGGGCACGCCGAAGGGCCGGGCGACCTTCCGTTCCTGGCCGGCGGCGGTGGGCGCGGCGGCCGCCGTGCTGCTGTTCTGCGTGCTGTGGATGCCGGGCGCGCTCGCCTTCCTCTCCTTCCAGCGCGACCGGGGCACGGAGGTCGAGTCGCTGGGCTCGATGGTCTTCCATGTGGCCCGTCACTTCGGCTGGGACGGGGAGGCGCGGATGAACTACGGCTCGATCGAGTTCCTCGGCCCGTACGTCTCCACCGTCTCGACGGCCGCGATGGTGCTCACGTTCGCGGCCTTCGGCTGGCTGCTGGTGTGGCGTTTCCGGGCGCGCCGTTTCACCTCGTCGACGGTGGCGGACACGGCGTTCGTGGCGGTGCTGCTGTTCACGACGACGAGCCGGGTGCTCTCGCCGCAGTACATGCTGTGGCTGGTCGGCCTGGCGGCGGTGTGTCTCGCGTACCGGTCGAGCCGGATGGAGCGGCCGGTGCGTCTGGTCGTGTGGGCGACGGCGGTGACGCAGTTCGAGTTCCCGGTGTGGTTCTCGCACGTGACGCGGAGCGATCCGCTGGGCGTCGCGGTGCTGTTCACCCGGAACGGTCTGCTGATCGCCGCCACCCTCATCGCCTGCCGCATCCTGTGGCGCCAGACGGTGACGGAGCCCCGCGTCGCCGAGAGGGCGGTCGTGCCCGCGCAGGCGGTTCACGCGGAGCGCGAGAAGGCCCTGTCCGGCTCGCGCTGAGGTGCGGCGAGGGTGCGCCGGTGCAGCAGGGCCAGGGCCGCGCACTGGGCGGCCATGGCGAGGGCCATGGCCAGGCAGACGCCGGGCAGTCCGAGACCTGAGAGGCCGTACGCGAGCGGCAGCTGGACGAGGACGCCGCCGACGGTGATCCGGGCGAGGTACGGGCTGGCGCCGGTGCCCTCGAAGACCCCGGCCAGCGCGATGTACCCGGCCAGGAGCAGCAGGTAGGGGCCGAGGCAGCGCAGGAAGAGCGCACCCGCCTCCGCGACCCCCGGTTCGGCGCCGAAGGCCCGCATGACGGGTCCCGCGCCGGGGAGCAGCAGCGCCGCCGCACTCGCGCCGAGGACACCGCCGAGGAGCAGGGCCTGCCGTCCGACGGCCCGGCGTTCGTCGCGCCCCTCCCCCAGCAGATGGGCGCTGTGGATGGCGGCGGCCTGGCGGACGGCGTAGAAGGCCATGGTCGCGACGTACATGGCCTTGGTGGCGATGCCGTAGGCGGCGATCTCGGTGACGCCGAGCCGGGCCACGACGGAGACGAGCGCGAGGGTCCCCGTCATCCGGACGGTGAAGTCGACGCCCATCGGCAGTCCGATGCGTGCGGTGCGGCCCAGGGCGGCGGCGGTCCGCTCGGTCGCGCGGACGGCTCGGGCGGCCTTGAGCAGGGGTTCGCGGCGGAGGACGAGCAGCCCGGCGGCGAGGGCGACGGCCCGGCCGGTGACGGTGGCGAGGGCGGCTCCCCGCACGCCGTGGGCGTGGATGAGCAGGGGGTCGAGGACGAGGATCAGCCCGTTGGCGAGGAAGGCGAGCCGCATGGGGGTGCGGGTGTCGCCCGCTCCCTTGAGGATCCCGTCGAGGATGTTCATGGCGAAGAGGACGGCCGTGCCGGGGAGCGAGATCGCGAAGTAGGCGGTGGCCAGGGCGTGGGCGGGGTGGTCGTGGCCGCCGAGCAGCAGGGCCGCGAGCGGTTCGCGCAGCAGGTACCCGCCGAGGGCGACGGGCGGCACGAGCAGGGCGCCGAGGGCGGCGCCGCCCCGGACGGCGGTGCGGACGGCGGCCGGGTCGCCGGCGCCGCGGGCGCGGGCGACGAGCACGGTGGTGCCGGAGCCGGCCACGAGGACGACGCCGAGGAGCAGGTTCTCGACGTTGGTGGCGACGGCGACGGCGGCGACGGCGTCCCCGCCGAGCCGGGCGACCCAGACCATGTTGATGATGCCGGCGGCGACTCCGGCGAGGAGTTCGAGATAGACCGGGCGGGCGAGCCGGACGAGCGTGCGGCGGTGCGCGGACATGGACGAGGACCCCCTCTTTTCGATGTACCTCGATTCGAGGCACATCGAAAAGAGGTAGCATGGCGACCGGTCCGAGGACAAGCGCGAAGGAGACCGCCCGGTGCTGGAACTGTCGATCCTGGGCTTCCTGTACGGGAAGCCGCTGCACGGGTACGAGCTGAAGGAGCGCATCCACGGCCTCAGCGGCCATGTGCGCCCGGTCAGCGACGGCGCCCTCTACCCGGCGATCACCCGCCTGGTGAAGAACGGCCTGGTCGACAGCCGCACGGAGCCGGGCGTGAGCGCGGCCCCGCGCCGGACGCTCTCCCTCACCCCCGAGGGCCGCCGGGAGCTGCTCGCCCGGCTGCGCGCCCCCAAGGAAGCGGAGATCACCGACGGCCAGCGCTTCTTCACCCTGCTCGCCTTCCTGGGCCTGCTCCCCGACCGGGCGGACCAGGCGGCCGTGCTCCGGCGCCGCCAGGAGTTCCTGAACACCCCGGCCAGCTTCTTCTACGAGGACGGGACCCCCGTCAGCGTCGAGCGGGAACCGGACCTGTTCCGGCAGGGGATGCTGCGGATCGCCCGCGCGACGGGCACGGCCGAGAAGGCCTGGCTGACGGAGGCCATCGCCCAGCTGGAGAGCTGACCGGAAACCGGCCGCACACCCGGGCGGAACCGGCCGCCCTCCCGGACAGGCCCTAGCCGAGCCGCTCCTTCAGAGAGGCGCGCCACTCGGCCGTGAACTCCTCCGGAGTGGTGCCGAGCACCTCCTGGAGCGCCTTCTCCACCGCGCCGTCCCGGCCCGGGTGCGCGCCCACCGCCCGGTAGAAGTCCCGCAGCTCCGTCTCGCCCCAGCGGTCCGCGATCAGCGCGCACGCCAGCCAGCCGCCCTCGTACGCCCGCGCGAGCGCCTCCGCGTCGCCCCCGAAGGCGAAGTCGGTGTCGTCGGGGAGCCGGGCGGGCAGCTCGCCCGCGCGGACCGCGCGGGCGAGCTCGGGCGCGGCCTGGGCGGGGGTGCGGCCGGCGTCCCGGTAGGCGACCCAGTCGGCGAAGCCCTCGGAGAGCCACACCGGAGTCGACGAGGTGGTGGCGGCGCGGGTGGCGACATGGACGGTCTCGTGGGTGAGGACCAGCTGCCGGCCGAAGGCGCCGAGCACCCCGTACGCGTCGGGATTCACGATCACCCGGTCCGCGGGGGCGTCCGCCCGGCCCCCGGTCTCCCCCGTGGTGACGGCGGCGATGCCCCGGTACGAGGCCCCGGGCGCCCCGAGGAGCTCCCCCATCCCCGCCAGCGACCCCGGCACGAGGACGACGACCTGACGGGCCCGGCCGGCGGGCCAGGCGGCGGAGACGACCGGAACCGCCCGGTCGGCGGCCGCGGCGATCTCCCGGAGCCGCTCGGGGGTCTGGCCGACGCCGAGGACGAGCGAGCGGACTCCCCGGACGGTCGCGACGTCGCCCTGCTCCCACAGATGCCGGGGCGCGCCCTCCGCGGGGCGGTCACCGGTCACGTACCAGCGTCCGTCCCGTCGGGTGAGGTCGAGGACCCGGGCGCCGGTCGCGGGCCGCTCGTCGTGGTCCCGGAGCCGGTAGCCGAGTTCGGCGCGGGCGGTGACCCGGTCGGACGCGGTGCGGTCGATGCCGGTGACCCGGTAGGTCCAGCCCTCGGCGGGGACCGTCGCGAGCCGCCGGAAGACGGTGAGGGCGGTCGGCGCGTACGCCGGGTCGACGGCGGCCAGATAGCCGGGCCGGTCGCGGTCGGTGAGCGCCCTGGCGTGCCGGTCGAGGAGCGTCTGTATCTCCCGGGACGCGGTGTCGGCGGGCTCGGTCCGCGTACCGCAGCCGACGAGCCCCGCGAGCACGAGCAGCAGGACGGACAGGCAGGCCGTCGCCGACCGCCGCGCTCCACACCCCTGACCCGCCACGCCTCCGATCGTACGGTCGGAACGGCGCGGCCTGCTTCCGCTACGGGGTCAGACCCGGGTCACCGTCACGTGCGACATCATGTTCACCGGGTCGTAGCGGACCCGCGCGCCCGGGTAGGGGGCGTGGATGACCTGCCCGTTGCCGGCGTAGATCCCCACGTGGCTGGCGTCGCCGCGGTAGGTGACGAGGTCCCCCGGCTGCGCCTGCGCGAGCGGCACCTGGCGGCCCGCGTAGCGCTGCGCCGACGAGGTGCGCGGCAGACTGATCCCGGCCTGCCGGTACGACCAGACCATCAGGCCCGAGCAGTCGAAGGCGGAGGGGCCGGTCGCCCCCCACACGTACGGCTTGCCGACCGCGCTGCGGGCGGCGATCACCGCGGCGGCGGCCCGCGAGGAACCCGCCGGGACCTCGGCCATGGGCGGCGGCTCCTCCGCGCGCCCGCCGGAACGGGATGCCCGGTCGAAGTCGGCCCGCTCCTCGACGGTCAGGCTCGCGAGCACCCGGCGGGCCTCGGCGAGCTTGCGCTCGACGGAGCGCTTGTGGCGGGCGACCTCGGCCCGGCTGCGCTCCAGCTCGACCAGGGCCGTACGGGCCTCGGACCGCTTCTGGTCCAGCCGGCGCTGCTCCCGCCGGAGCTCGCCGAGCGCGGCGCCCTGCCGGGCGGTGACCCGGTCGAGGGCGGAGGCCCGGTCCAGGTAGCTGTCCGGGTCGGAGGAGAGCAGCAGGGCGAGGGCGGGGTCGATGCCGCCGGAGCGGTACTGGGCGCCGGCGACCGAACCGAGCGCGCCCCGCATGCGGTTGATGCGCTCCTGGCCCCGGGCGAGGCCGTCCTGGGCCTGGGAGACCGTCCGGCGCAGCGCGTCCGCCTTCTCGTCCGCCCGGTTGTAGCCCTCCGTGGCCTTCTCGGCCTCCTCGAAGAGACGGTCGACCGTGGCGCGGGTGGCCGCGGGTCCGGCCCCGGGGTCGGCGACCGCGGGGACGGCCCCGAGGGACGCCGCCGCGGTGGCCGCGGCGGCGGCGGTGAGGACGGTGACCCTGGCGGGTCGGCGGTGGGACGCCACGAATCGCGCTCCGTTCGGCTCGACGCAGACTGGCGCGGCAGACAGTAGCCGCTGATCACTCCGCGTCCAACGAAGCCGCCGGACACACAAAGTGACGCCCCGCCGGAGATCACAGGTCACCGGCGGGGCGTCAGGTCAGCTTGCGTCGCGCCGAACCACCCGATTGGGCGGCATGGCGGCGCGGTTCGCGTCGTGGCGGGTCAGCCGCCGATGCGGACGCCGAACTGGAACGTGCCCATGTAGCTCATGGACTCGTAGCGGACGTTGGCGCCCGGCTTGGGGGCGTGCAGGATCGTGTTGCCGCCCGCGTACAGACCCACGTGCGACAGGTTGTTGAAGAAGACCAGGTCGCCCGGCTTGAGCTGGCTGCGGCCGATCTTCGTGCCGTCGTTCTGCTGGGTGTAGGTGACGCGGCTGAGGTTGACGCCGGCCTTGCCGTAGGCCCACTGGGTCAGACCCGAGCAGTCGAACGACGAGGGGCCCTCGTGTCCGGACTGGTACGGCATGCCGACCCGTGTGTCGGCGGCCGCGAGCGCGGCGGCACCGAAGCCGTTCGCGGGGACCTCGTTGCCCAGGTCCAGGCGCTCGCCGGCGTCGCGGCTCGCCCGCTGCTCCTTCGCCCGCTCCTCGGCCGCGATCTTGGCCTTCTCGGCCGCCGTGAGCGTGTTGAGGAGCTTGCGGGCGTCGGCCAGCTTGCCCTGGTACATCTTCTTCTTGGCGCTGAGGGTCTTGCGGACGTCCTCGAGGTCGGCCAGCTTCGTGGTGGCCTCGGCCCGCTGCTGGGCGAGCGTGCGCTGCTTGGCCTGGATCGACGTGAGCACGTCGGCCTGCTGGGCGCTCAGCTGGTCGATCGCGGACGCCTTGTCGAGATAGGTGTCCGGGTCGGCGGAGAGGAAGAGCTGGAGCGCCGGGTCGATGCCGCCGGAGCGGTACTGGGCACTGGCCACCGAACCGATCTGGTCGCGCAGGGTGTTGAGCTCCTGCTGACCGCGGGCCACCTTGTCCTGAAGGTTGCCGATCTCCTTCTGGAGCTTGCCTCGGCGCTCCTCAGCGAGGTTCGCCTGCTCCGTGGCCTCTTCGGCCTCGTGGTGCAGCTTGTCGACCTTCGACTTGACTTCGTCGATGTTGGGCTTGGCGGGGGCCGCCTGGGCACCGGTCTGGGCGGTGAGAGCGACGGCGGCTGCCGCGGTCGCGGTGAGCACGGTCACACGGATGCGGCTCGGCTGCTTGGGTCGACGGTGGGACGCCACGAAGGCGAGCTCCTTCTTCCTCAGAGCCGCCCAACCGGTAAGGGGCAGGCGGTTCCTCCGCCGCCACCCCGGATGGGTGATCAACCGCGCGAAGGTTCGAAGCCTGACCCTAGTGACCAAGTTGTGATCAGTTCAAATCCCACTGGCAAAAATATCTCCCACGCACCACATTATTTACACGCATCGCACGGGCAGTGATGAGCACTTGACGATCTGCCGTCCAGAATTCGGGCATACCGCCCAGGAGTTGCGATGCTTCACGAGAGCCGCGAAAGCCGCTTCAGCAACAAGGCGGACGCGACCGGCCGCGCACCGGCCTTCGCCACTCCGTCGGCCACCTCACGGTCGGTGGAGACCACCACCACCGGCCGGCCGGGCGGCTCCGCCCGCACCAGCTGACGGATCAACTCGTCCGCCGTCACGCCGGGCTTGGAGAACAGCACCCGGACCCCGCGCGGCGGCGCGAGCAGCACCGGAGCCGCCAGCTCCGCCCCGTCGAAGACACAGGTGACCTCGGCGCCCGAGCGGGCCGCCAGGGCCGACAGGCTGCCGAGCAGCCGCAGCCGCTGCTTCTCCAGCGGCATCGTCGGATAGCCGGTCTTGGTGACGTTGTAGCCGTCGACGACCAGATGGGCCTGCGGCAGCGCGAGCAGCTGGTCGAGGAGCGCCGGGTCGGTCTCGGAGAGCGCCCGCGCCGCGATGTCCTTCGGGGACATCCGCCCCGGCTCCACGGCGTCCACGGTGTCCGCCGGGTGCATCGACACGGGCGGCAGCGCGAGTTCACGGCGCAGCCCCTGGGCGGCGTCGAGCACGGTGTCGAGCAGCAGCCGCAGCCGCATGTCCTCCACCGAGCGCCCCTCACGGGCGGTCCTCCGGCTCGCCTCGAGGGCCGCCTCGACCTCGCCGAGCCGGGCCTTGAGCCGCCGGCTCTCGCTCTCGGCGGACGACACCTGGGCCGCCGCCTCCGCCTTCGCTACATCGATCTCGCCCTGGACGCGGCGCAGCGCGGCCTCGCCGCGCTTCACGTCGCTCTGGGCGCTGCGCAGCTTGCGGTGAAGCGATTCCGCTTCCTTCCTGGCCGTCTCCAGGTCGTGCCGCAACTGCTCGGTCTCGCCCCGTGAGCGGTCCCGGGCCGCGGCGAGTTCCTCGCGCAGCCGCTCCAGTTCGCGCCGGCCCGCCTCGTCGGCCCGCTCGGCGTCGACGCGCTGGGCCTCCTCGCCCGCGGCGGCCACGAGCTTGACCCAGCCGGACGGGCGCAGCACATAGGCGGCCGCCGCCACCTCCACGGGGTCGGCGGCGGCGGGCGGGGTCCCGGTCTCGACGGCTCCGGCCAGTTCGGGCTGGTCCTGCTTGAACCGTTCGCCGATCCGCTGCCGGAACAGCGGGTCGCTCTCCAGGGCCGCCGCCATCGCGTTGCCGGCGAACTTGGCCCGCCGGCTGGCGGTGAAACGGGCGTACTGCCGCAGGGGCGCGGGCAGCTCCGCGACGGTCAGCCCGCCGAAGGCGTCAGCGACCAGCGCGACGACCCGCCGCCGTACGCCCTCCGGCAGTGGGTGGTCGAGCGTCTCGGCGGCGTCACCTGCCGCGCCGGTCGGCTCTCCACCGTGCGCGGGCTGCTCCACGATCCGTCACCCCTATGTCTTCCGCGCCGTCCCTCAGGAGGCGGCGCCCGGCCTGTCCACCAGTTCGATCTGATCCACCGCGTTGCACCAGCGGCAGCGGACCGACTCGATGGTCTCACTGACCACCTGCCGCTCCTCGACCGTCGGGTCTCCCGCGAGGTCCAGATGGACGTACTCCACGACCTTGGAGGAGCGCGTCACATCGAATCGGGTCAGGTTGCCGCAGAGCGTGCAGCGCCAGCGGGTCTCGGCGGTCGGCAGGGGAACCGTCGTCATCGTGCCGTCCTTCTTCCTGTTGCGTGGTACCAGGTGCGGGAGCCGCGGTGCGCCGTCGAACTGCGGTCGTACTGCCCGTTACCCTACGGCCTCACCGGTACCCGGGGGCACGGCGAGGCACTCTGTCCAGTTCGGCCCCGGTACGCCATGATCTGTCCATGATCGACTGGCGAGGTGCGGCCCTCGGTGCCTGGCGGGGCACACGCAGCGGACCCACGGTGACGTACGGACTGATCGCCGCCTGCTGCCTGCTCTTCGCGATCGGCCCGGTCTCCGGACTCAACCCGGCGTACGGCACGGGCGACCAGCTCCTCGCGGCGCAGGGCATGTACTTCCGCCGCTGGGGCGTCGTCCCCGCCGAGCTGATGAGCGGCGATCCCCGCGCCCTGCTCACGCCGCTCACCGCGCTCTTCGTCCACGGGAGCTGGCTCCACCTGCTGGGAAACATGCTGTTCCTGTACGTCTTCGGGGCGATGGCCGAGGAACGCATGGGCCCGGTCCAGTTCGCCCTCTTCTATCTGGGCACCGGCTACCTCGCGCTGCTCGGCTACGCGGCGGCGCACGCGAACAGCGAGCAGACCCTGGTCGGGGCGTCCGGTGCGATCTCCGGGGTGCTCGGGGCCTTTCTCTTCCTCTTCCCGCGCTCCCGCGTCACCAGTCTCTTCCCCTTCCTCTTCTTCCTTCCGCTGCGCTTCCCCGCCTGGATCGTGCTGGTCTTCTGGTTCGCGCTGCAGTGGCTGGCCGCGCGGGCGGCGGGCGCCGGTCCCGGCGTCGCCTATCTGGCCCATGTGGTGGGCTTCTCCGTCGGCTTCCTCTACGCCTGGGGGCGCTACCGGGGTGGGGATAGAGTGAAAGCCCCAGCCGCGGCGACCGAGGGAGAAAGCCAGCCGTGATCACCGCGATCGTGCTCATCAAGACCAGCGTGGACCGCATCCCCGAGATCGCCGAGTCGATCGCCTCGCTCGACAGCGTCAGCGAGGTCTTCTCGGTGACCGGCACCTACGACCTCATCGCCATGGTCCGCGTGCCCCGCCACGACGACCTGGCGGACGTGATCCCCGGCAGCATCAGCAAGATCCCGGGCGTCGAGGCCACGGACACGCATGTCGCCTTCCGTACGTACTCCCAGCACGATCTGGAGGCGGCCTTCGCCATCGGTCTGGAGTCCTGAGACTCCTCCGCGGCACGGGTGAAGGGGGCCTCCCGATCGGGAGGCCCCCTTCACCCGTACGAGTGAGTGGTCAGCCGCGGTCCGGAACGCAGCGGCCGTCCTCGGTGCGGTACTTCCACTGCGCGCCGTCCCGGACGAGCTCCTTCACGGCGCCGACGAACCGCTCGACGTGCTCGTCGGGCGTACCGGCGCCGAAGCTCACCCGGATGGCGTTGAGCGAGCGCTCGCCGGGCGCCGCCTCGGGGGCGCCGCACTCGCCCGGGTCCTGCGGGTCGCTGCCGAGCAGCGTGCGGACCAGCGGGTGGGCGCAGAAGAGACCGTCGCGGACGCCGATGCCGTACTCGGCGGAGAGCGCGGCGGCGAAGTGGGAGCTGTTCCAGCCCTCCACGACGAAGGAGATGACACCGACCCGCGGGGCGTCGTCGCCGAACAGCGAGAGCACCCTGACCTCGGGAACCTCGGCGAGTCCTTCCCGGACCGTGGCGATCAGGTGTCGCTCGCGCTCGACGAGCGCGTCGAAGCCCGCCTCGGTGAGCGCCTTGCAGGCGGAGGCGATCGCGTACACGCCGATGACGTTCGGGGAGCCGGCCTCGTGCCGGGCCGCGGTGGTGTGCCACTCCACGTCCACCCCGCCGTCCGCCCGGCGCGCCACCTTGCGGGAGGCGCCGCCGCCCGCGAGGTAGGGCTCGGAGTCCTGCAGCCAGTCGGCGCGGCCCGCGAGGACACCGGAGCCGAAGGGCGCGTACAGCTTGTGCCCGGAGAAGGCGATCCAGTCCACGTCGAGCTCCTGGACGGAGACCGGGTGGTGGGGCGCCAGCTGGGCGGCGTCGAGCACGATCCGGGCGCCGTGGGCGTGCGCGGCGGCGGCGAGCTCCTTCACCGGCCACAGTTCCCCGGTGACGTTGGAGGCGCCGGTGACGCAGACGAGGGCGGGACCGTGGGGGTCGCGGTCGGCGAGGGCGCGTTCCAGGGTCGCGACGGCCTGCTCCGGGGTGCGCGGCGCGTTGAGGTAGGTGACACGGGCGTCCCGCCAGGGCAGCAGCGAGGCGTGGTGCTCGGTCTCGAAGACGAAGACCTCGCAGCCGGCCGGGATCGTGGCGGCGAGCAGGTTGAGGGAGTCGGTGGTGGAGCGGGTGAAGACGACCTGGTCGCCGGGGCGGCAGTCGAGGAACTCGGCCACGGTGACGCGGCTGTTCTCGAAGAGGTCGGTGGAGAGCTGGGAGAGGTAGCCGGCGCCGCGGTGGACGCTGCCGTAGTAGGGGGCGTACGCGGCGACGTCGTCCCAGACCCGCTGGAGGGCCGGCGCGCTGGCCGCGTAGTCGAGCGCCGCGTAGGTCACCTCGCCGCCGGTGACGAGCGGGACGGTGACGTCCCGGCCGAGGACGGGCAGCGGGGCGGCGCAGCAGGGGTCGGCGGCCTCGGCGGTCACGGTCTCGACGGCGGTGGCGACGGTCTCGACGGCGACGGCGGTAACGGTGGCGGTGGCGACGTCAGGGCGTGCGGACATGGCGATATCTCCCGGCGGGCGGTGCGGAATGGCTTCGGTGAGCCCGTACGCGGCCGGACACGGCGGGGTACGGGTGATGCCTCGGAAGACATGGAGGTACACGGAAGTGACCCTGATCCGAGGGTGAAGTGGGGGCGTATTCGCCCTATCGCATTCGCTTGCTCACGGAAAAAGCTCCTCGAGAGACCAGGACCCCTGGTGTTCGAGGGGTCCGCGCTTGCCGTAGACCTCGCTGCCTACGGCCTGGTCATCACCCGGGGCACCCCGCCACGGACGGAGGGTTGCCGGACAGCAAGCCGGGGCCAAAACGCTGTCACTCGTGACCTGTAGAGCATCCTGCCACATGATCGACGAAGCGCAAGACCCCGGTCCGCATGCTGGACCGGGGCCGGAGGTGAATCCCGCGCGGGAGGCTAGGCGTTGCTGACGGCGATCCAGCGTTCCAGGGCCCGCCGGGCCTCACCGGAGTCGACCGCCTCCGCCGCCTGTGCGATACCGGCGCGGATCTGCTCCACCAGGGTGCCCTCCCCCGGCGCGAGCGCGGTCAGCGCCGCGGCCGAGTTGAGCAGCACCGCGTCCCGTACCGGACCGGTCTCCCCGGCGAGCAGCCGGCGGGCGACATCGGCGTTGAACGAGGCGTCCGCGCCGCGCAGTGCCTCCACCGGTACGAGCTCGATGCCGACGTCCCGGGGATCGAAGGCCTCCTCCCGCACCGAGCCGTCGCGGACCACCCAGACCCGTGACGTGGCCGTGGTGGTCAGCTCGTCCAGGCCGTCGTCGCCGCGGAAGACCAGCGCGGAGGAGCCGCGCTCGGCGAGCACCCCGGCCATGATGGGAGCCATCCGGGCGTCGGCGACGCCGGTGGCCTGGGCCCTGACCCGGGCGGGGTTGGTGAGCGGACCGAGGAAGTTGAAGGTGGTCCGGATGCCGAGCTCCTTGCGGGCGGCGGCGACGTGCCGCAGCGCCGGGTGGAACTTCACCGCGAAGCAGAAGGTGATCCCGGCCTCCTCGGCGACCTCGGCGACCCGTCGCGGGGTCAGCTCCAGGTTGACGCCGAGCTTCTCCAGGACGTCGGACGCGCCGGAGGCGGAGGACGCGGCCCGGTTGCCGTGCTTCACGACCTTGGCGCCGGTGCCGGCGACGACGATCGCGGACATCGTGGAGATGTTGACGGTCTTGGCGCCGTCGCCGCCGGTTCCGACGATGTCGACGGAGGGGCCGGGCACCTCGATCGTGTTGGCGTGCTCGTACATGGTGCGGACGAGGCCGGTGATCTCGTCGACGGTCTCGCCCTTGGCGCGCAGGGCGACCGCGAAGCCGGCGATCTGGGCGTCGGTGGCCTCGCCGCGGAGGATCCGGTCCATCGCCCAGGCGGTGTCCTCCGCGCTCTGGTCGCGGCCGGTCAGCAGACCTTCCAGGACGACGGGCCAGGAGCGGCCCGCCGACGTAGGTCCTCCAGCGGGGGTCGCAGCGCTCATGGCAGCTCCTGGTCAGTCCGTAGGGAATACGGCTCCACCCTATCGACCCCGGGGGACGGCGAAGAGCCCCGTCCATCGAATGGACGGGGCTCTTGCCGTGGCGACTTCTTCAGGAAGCCGGGGGGTTCGGGCGATCAGTGGTGGCCGTGGCCGCTCTGGATCTCCTTGTACTCCTCGACCGTGGGCTTGGCGACCTGGTTGTCGTCGCCGTAGTAGCCCTTGTTGAGCTTGACCCGGAGCTTCTCCACGCGCCCGATCTTGCGCTCCACACCGTTCTCGTCGACGGCCGGCGGAAGCTCCGCGGCGTCGTACTGCTCGTGCGCCGTGAGGCGGTGCAGCTCGCCCTGGCTGAGCGGCTCGTGGATCTCGACGAACTCACCGTGCGGCAGGCGCTTGATGATGCCGGACTCGCGGCCGTGCAGCACCTTGTCCTTGTCGCGGCGCTGGAGGCCGAGGCAGATCCGCTTGGTGACGACGAACGCGATGACCGGGCCGACGAAGAAGAAGATCCGGACGAACCAGGTGATCGAGTTGAGCGACAGGTGGAAGTGGGTCGCCCAGAGGTCGTTTCCACCACCCACGAGCATGATCATGTACGCGGTGATCCAGGCGACACCGAAACCGGTGCGCGTCGGAGCGTTGCGCGGGCGCTGCGCGATGTGGTGCTCGCGCTTGTCGCCGGTGATCCACGACTCGATGAACGGGTAGACCGCGATCGCCGCGAGGACCGCCGGGAAGATCGCCAGCGGGATCATCACGCCGAGGACCAGCGTGTGGCCCCAGAGGTTGATCTCCCAGCCCGGCATGACACGGATCAGACCCTCGGCGAAGCCCATGTACCAGTCGGGCTGGGCGCCGGTGGACACCTGGTCCGGGCGGTACGGGCCGATGGCCCAGATCGGGTTGATCGAGGCGATCGCCGCGACGATGGCGATGACACCGAAGACCAGGAAGAAGAAGCCTCCGGCCTTGGCCATGTAGACCGGCAGCAGCGGCATGCCCACGACGTTCTTGTTCGTGCGGCCGGGGCCCTCGAACTGCGTGTGCTTGTGGAAGAACACCAGGATGAGGTGGGCCACCACGAGGCCGAGCATGATGCCGGGCAGCAGCAGGACGTGGGCCGAGTAGAACCGGGCCACGAAGTCGCCGCCGGGGAACTCCCCGCCGAACAGGAACATCGACAGGTACGTGCCGATGACCGGCACGGACAGGATCGCGCCCTGCATGAAGCGGACACCGGTGCCGGAGAGCAGGTCGTCCGGGAGCGAGTAACCGGTGAAACCGGTGAACATGCCCAGGAAGAACAGCAGGAAGCCGAACAGCCAGTTGATCTCACGCGGCTTGCGGAACGCACCCGTGAAGAACACGCGCATCATGTGCACGAACATGCCGGCGAGGAAGATCAGCGCCGCCCAGTGGTGGATCTGCCGGATCAGCAGACCACCGCGCACCTCGAACGAGATGTGCATGGTCGAGTTGAACGCCTCGGACATCAGCTGTCCCTGGAGCGGGACGTACGGTCCGACGTACTCCACCTCGTTCATCGACGGGTGGAAGAACAACGTCAGATAGACGCCCGTCAGGATGATGATGAGGAAGCTGTAGAGGCAGATCTCGCCCAGCATGAAGGACCAGTGGTCCGGGAAGATCTTCCGCATGTTGGCCTTGGCCAGCGTGTAGATCCCCAGGCGTCCATCGGCCCAGTCGGCGACCCGCTCACCTGCGGGTGCCTTCTTCGTATCGGTCACGGTGCTCATCCGCGCTCCCAGAAGGACGGACCGACGGGCTCGTCGAAGTCGCCGAGCGCCTCCAGGAAGCCCTTGTCGTTCACGCCGATCCGCAGCTGCGGGAGGGCGTGACCGGCCGGGCCGAAGATGACGCGGGCGCCGTCGGAGAGGTCGAAGGTGGACTGGTGGCACGGGCAGAGGACGTGGTGCGTCTGCTGCTCGTACAGGGAGATCGGGCAGCCCACGTGGGTGCAGATCTTCGAGAACGCGACGATGCCCTCGTGCGACCACTCGAGCTCGCGCTTGTCCTTGATGTCCTCCGGCTGGATCCGGATGATCATCAGGGCGGCCTTGGCGATCTCGGTCTGGAAGTGGTGGTCGTGCTCCGAGAGGCCCTCGGGCATCGCGAAGGTCAGCGAACCGACCGCGACGTCCTCGGGACGCAGCGGCTCGTGCGTGTTCATGTTGATGAGCTGAAGGCCCTTGGTCCACATGGTGGTCCGGAGCTTCTTCTCGGGCAGCGGGCCCATGTCACGCAGCAGGACGATGCCGGAGAGCGGTACGAGCGACAGCGCGCCGAACATCGTGTTGCGGATGAGCTTGCGGCGGCCCATGCCCGACTCCGCGGCACCGGCCGCGAAGTCCGCCATGACCTTCGCCTTGGTCTCGGCGTCGGCCTGGATCGGGTGACGCTCGTCCGCGATCTCGACGTCGGACATCAGGGTGCGGGCCCAGTGGACCGCGCCCGCGCCGATGAAGAAGAGGGCGAGACCGAGGGTCCAGCCGAGCGCGAAGTTGAGCGCGGACACCCGGCCGAAGGGCCAGATGTACACGATCTTGTCGACCGGGAAGATCACGTACGACGCGATGAAGCCGACCGTGGCCAGCATCGAGAGCGTGAACATGAAGGCGACCGCGCGCTCGGACCGACGGGCGGCCCGCTCGTCGATGTCCTGGATGCGGGGCTTGTGGGGCGGAAGGCCCGGGTCGGCGAACGGCTCGTCGGCGACCATCACCGCGCCGTGCGCGGTGTCCTGCCCTGCCGGCAGGTTCTCTTCTGGAATCTCTTGGCTACTCATGACTTCTTGGCCTTAGCGGTGTGGGCCGCGACCCAGATGGCAACTGCGATCAGCGCGCCCAGACCGAAGACCCAGGCGAACAGGCCCTCACTGACGGGGCCGAGGCCACCGAGCGAGAGACCGCCCGGGCTGTCGGCCTTCTCGCCGTTGACGGCCTGGACGTACGCGATGATGTCCTTCTTCTCCTTCTCCGGCATGGTCGTGTCCGGGAAGGAGGGCATGTTCTGCGGGCCGGTCTGCATGGCCTCGAACAGGTGCTTCGGGCTCACGCCTTCCAGGTTGGGGGCGTACTTGCCGTAGGTCAGCGCGCCACCCTCTCCGGTGAAGTTGTGGCACTGGGCACAGTTGGTGCGGAACAGTTCGCCACCCTTGGCGATGTCCGCGCCGTCAGGGCTGTACTGGCCCTCGGTCGGCGTGATCGGGCCGGCACCGAGAGAGGCGACGTACGCCGCGAGCTGATCGATCTCAGCCTGCGAGTAGATGACCTTCTTCTTCGGGACCTGGGCGCCCGGCTGCTGGGCCGGCATGCGACCCGTGCCGACCTGGAAGTCGACGGCGGCCGAACCGACGCCTACGAGGGACGGGCCGTCAGTGGTGCCCTGACCCCCGGTTCCGTGGCAGCTGGCGCAGCCGACGGAGTAGAGCTTCTTGCCCTCCTCGATGGCGAGGGACTGGGCGGTTTCATCGGCCTTCGCCGTGCCCGCGGGCGCGAACGCGGCGTACAGCCCCCCAGTGGCCGCCAGCGCGAGAAGTAGGACGACGACCGCCGCCAGCGGATGGCGTCGTCGTGCGGAGAGCTTTTTCACGGATTACCCCGGTGTCAGGATCTTCTGCGTCGATGCTTGCTGGATGTCTCGGTCCGCCGTGACGGCGGCGCCGATTACTTGATCATGTAGATCGTGGCGAAGAGGCCGATCCAGACGACATCGACGAAGTGCCAGTAGTAGGACACGACGATGGCGGCGGTTGCCTGCTCGTGAGTGAACCTCTTGGCGGCGTATGTCCGGCCCAGGACCAGCAGGAAGGCGATGAGTCCGCCCGTCACATGCAGTCCGTGGAAGCCGGTGGTCAGGTAGAACACGGAGCCGTACGGGTCCGACGAGAGCGAGAGGCCCTCGTGCTTCACCAGCTCGGTGTACTCGAAGACCTGGCCGCCGATGAAGATCGAACCCATCACGAACGTGATGATGAACCACGACCGGAGCTTCTTCACGTCGCCCCGCTCGGCGGCGAAGACGCCGAGCTGACAGGTGAGGGAGGAGAGCACCAGGATCGTGGTGTTGGTCGCCGAGAACGGGAAGTTCAAGGCCGAAGCCTTTTCCGCCCAGAACTCGGCACCCGTCACCGATCGCAGGGTGAAGTACATCGCGAAGAGGGCCGCGAAGAACATCAGCTCGGAGCTCAACCAGATGATGGTTCCGACGCTGGTGAGGTTCGGTCGATTGACCGACGGGTGCGCGTGCCCTGTTTCTACTGTCGTTACTGTCGCCACGACCGACATTATGTCGGTCGCTTATCCCGCCCTCACTCCGGGGGGTGCCGTTCGGAGTGTCAGAGGGGTGTGTCAGGCCCGAACGGCCCAGTGCGAGGGCCTCCCGGCACCCTTCGAACAGGTGTTGAACGGGTGTTGACGGGGTGTGGACCGGAGTAGCATCCGCGCATCGGTCGACGACGACCCACCCGCCTTCCCAGCCGGAGGAACGATGCAGTCGAGTGCCACGGTCCTGGTCTACAGCGACGACGCGAACACCCGCGAGCAGGTACGGCTGGCGGCCGGGCGCAGGCCCGCGTCCGACGTCCCCCCGGTGGAGTTCGTGGAGTGCGCGACGCTTCCCGCGGTCCTGAAGCGCCTGGACGAGGGCGGCATCGACGTGTGCGTCCTGGACGGCGAGGCGGTGCCCGCGGGCGGCATGGGCGTCTGCCGGCAGATCAAGGACGAGGTCTTCCACTGCCCGCCCGTGCTGCTGCTCATCGGCCGCCCCCAGGACGCCTGGCTGGCCACCTGGAGCCGCGCGGACGCCGCGGTCACCCTTCCGGTCGAACCGGTCGAGTTCGCGGCGTCCTTGGCGTCCCTCATCCGCTCGCGCCTGTCGATCGACGCGTAGGGGCCGCGGGCCCTGTGAGCCCGGCTCCGGCGCTCGGGAGGCGAACCGGGCCCCTCACAGAGGGAGGGGCCTGAGGCGGGCCTTCTCGGTGGTGGCGACCGGGCTCCCGGTGGCCTCCACCAGGGCGCTGCCCTCGCGCCACTTGGCCCACGGCAGGTTCCAGTCGCCGAAGCCGTTGCCGAAGGTGTCCATCGTGTCGCCGTAGCTGTTGACGACGCGGACGATGTCTCCGGCGCGGACGGTCTCGTAGAACCAGGCCGCGTTGCCGGTCGACATGCCGACACAGCCGTGGCTGACGTTCGCCACGCCCTGCGAGCCGACGGACCAGGGCGCGGCGTGGACGTACTCGCCGCTCCAGGTGACCCGGGTCGCGTAGTAGACGGGCAGGTCGTACGACTCGGAGCTGCCCTCGGCGATGCCGATGCTGGTGCCCCGCATCCGGACGTAGTACTCCTTGCCGAGCACCACCTTGATGCCGTTTCGGGTGGAGAATCCCGGTTTGCCGGTGGTCACCGGAATGGTATTGATCACTTCTCCGTTGCGCCGCACGGTCATGTAGTGCGACCCGGCGTCCGCGACGGCCTCGATCCGGTCGCCGATGGTGAGCTTCAGCGGCTTGGACGCGCCGCCGTAGAGCTTGTCGCCGACCTTGAGGCCGTCGAGGTTGCCGGTGACCGTGACGCGCGCGCCGGCCGGCCAGTACTCCTTCGGGCGGAAGTGCAGCTTCTTGTCGTCCACCCAGTACCAGGCGCCCTCGACGGAGGGTGTGGAACGGACCTTGAGGGCCCGCTCGACTATGGCGCGGGAGTCCCGGTCCTTGACGGCGAGACTGAGCTCGGCCGTGATGGGCTGCCCGACGCCGTAGGTGCCCGCCTCCGGGCCGAAGGCCGCGGTGAGGGCCTGTTTGGCCGGGGCCGTCTCGAACGTGAACGTACGGGCACCTGGGGCGCCGTCCTCGTCCTCGGTGGAGACCCGGACGGTGTAGCGCGCACCGGCGGCCAGGGCGGCCGTGGAGCGCCAGCGCTGTCCGTCCGCGGTGAGTTCGCCCGCCAGATGGCGGCCGGAGGCGTCGGTGGCGGTGACGTCGGTGATGCGCCCGTCATCGCCCTTGGCGGTGATCTCCAGAGGCTTCTCGGGGTCCGCCTTGGCACCGTCCGAGGGAGCGCTGACCGCGAGCTGATCCGCCGCGTCGTACGCCCTCGCCGACAGCGGATGGCCGTCGGAGCCCGCACACGAGGTGGCGCCGGCGGTGACGGTGACGGCCAGAAGAGTGCAGCTCAGAACAGTCCGAATGCGCGGCGTGTCGTTCATGACTTCACGCTAAGGACTGTCCTCGCCACCAGCGCGTCGAGTGCGCCAAAAGAGGGGCCCGGACACTTCGATGACGAAGTGTCCGGGCCCCTCCGGGGTGCTCCGGTGCGGAGCGGGGTACCGCTACTGGTTCTGGTTCTCGCCTCGGTAGAACTCGAAGACCCAGCCGAAGAGACCGACCAGGATCAGCGGGGCGGAGAAGTACAGGATCCACCAGCCCATGGCGATGGCCAGGAAGGCGAGCGCGCCACCGACGGCCAGCGACAGCGGCTGCCAGCTGTGCGGGGCGAAGAAGCCCAGCTCACCGGCCTCGTCCGCGACGTCGGCCTCCTTGTCGTCCTGCGCCATCGCGTCGACACGCTTGGCCGTGAAGGCCAGGTAGTAGCCGATCATGATGGAGAGGCCGAACGCCAGGAACAGCGCCGTCGTACCGACCGGCTCCTTCGACCAGACGCCGTACAGGATCGCCATGGCAAGGATGAAGACGCTCAGCCAGATGAACATCTTGCCTTGGATCTTCACTTGCCGGCCTCCTTGCTGCCCGTGAGGGCCTCGGCCTCGTGCGGCTTGTTCTCGAGCTGGTCGAGAGCGGCGATCTCAGGGTGGTGCAGGTCGAACGCCGGCGATTCCGAACGGATCCGCGGCAGGGTGAGGAAGTTGTGCCGCGGCGGCGGGCAGGACGTCGCCCATTCGAGCGAACGGCCGTAGCCCCACGGGTCGTCGACCTCGATCTTCTTGCCGTACTTGGCGGTCTTCCAGACGTTGTAGAGGAACGGCAGGATCGACAGACCGAGCAGGAAGGAGGAGATCGTCGAGATCGTGTTCAGCGCGGTGAAGCCGTCGGCGTCGAGGTAGTCCGCGTAACGACGCGGCATGCCCTCGGCACCGAGCCAGTGCTGCACCAGGAAGGTGCCGTGGAAGCCGATGAACAGCGTCCAGAACGTCATCTTGCCGAGCCGCTCGTCCAGCATCTTGCCCGTGAACTTCGGCCACCAGAAGTGGAACCCGGCGAACATCGCGAAGACCACGGTGCCGAAGACGACGTAGTGGAAGTGCGCGACGACGAAGTACGAGTCGGAGACGTGGAAGTCCATCGGCGGCGAGGCCAGGATGACGCCCGTCAGACCACCGAAGGTGAAGGTGATCAGGAAGCCGATCGTCCAGAGCATCGGTGTCTCGAAGGACAGCGAGCCCTTCCACATCGTTCCGATCCAGTTGAAGAACTTCACGCCCGTCGGTACGGCGATGAGGAACGTCATGAAGGAGAAGAACGGTAGAAGCACGCCACCGGTGACGTACATGTGGTGCGCCCACACGGTCACGGACAGGCCGGCGATCGCGATGGTCGCGGCCACCAGACCGATGTAGCCGAACATCGGCTTACGGCTGAAGACCGGGATGACCTCGGAGACGATGCCGAAGAAGGGCAAGGCGATGATGTACACCTCTGGGTGTCCGAAGAACCAGAAGAGGTGTTGCCACAGCAAGGCGCCGCCGTTGGCAGCGTCGAAGACATGGGCACCGAACTTGCGGTCCGCCTCCAGGGCGAACAGCGCGGCCGCCAGCACCGGGAAGGCGAGCAGGACCAGAACACCGGTCAGCAGCACGTTCCAGGTGAAGATCGGCATACGGAACATCGTCATGCCCGGAGCGCGCATGCAGATGATCGTGGTGATGAAGTTGACCGAACCGAGGATCGTGCCGAAGCCGGAGAAGGCCAGACCCATGATCCACATGTCGGCGCCGACACCCGGCGAGCGGACGGCGTCCGACAGCGGGGAGTAGGCGAACCAGCCGAAGTCGGCCGCACCCTGCGGGGTGAGGAAGCCGGCCACCGCGATGATCGAGCCGAAGAGGTACAGCCAGTACGCGAACATGTTCAGCCGCGGGAACGCCACGTCGGGCGCGCCGATCTGCAGCGGCATGATCCAGTTCGCGAATCCGGCGAACAGCGGCGTCGCGAACATCAGCAGCATGATCGTGCCGTGCATCGTGAACGCCTGGTTGAACTGCTCGTTCGACATGATCTGCGTACCCGGACGGGCCAGCTCGGCGCGCATGAAGAGCGCCATGAGTCCGCCGATGCAGAAGAAGACGAACGACGTGACCAGGTACATCGTCCCGATCGTCTTGTGGTCGGTGGTGGTCAGCCACTTGATCACGACGTTGCCGGGCTGCTTGCGCCGTACGGGCAGCTCGTTCTCGTACGAGTCCTCAGCTGCGGCGGCACCCTGGGTTTCGTTGTGGATGCTCACAGTTGGTTCTTCTCCGCATTCCTGGCCGGGTCCGTCTGCTCGATGCCAGACGGGATGTAGCCGGTCTGCCCCTTCTCGGCCAGCTCCTTCAGGTGCTGCTGGTAGCGCTCCGGAGAGACCACCTTGACGTTGAAGAGCATCCGGGAGTGGTCGACACCGCACAGCTCGGCGCACTTGCCGAGGAAGGTGCCTTCCTGCGTCGGGGTGACCTCGAAGGAGTTCGTGTGACCCGGGATGACGTCCTGCTTCATGAGGAAGGGGACCACCCAGAAGGAGTGGATCACGTCACGCGAGGTCAGGACGAACCGGACCTTCTCGCCCTTCGGCAGCCACAGGGTGGGACCCGGGTTGCCCGTCTGCGGGTTGCGGTCGCCGGGGATACCGGCGTCGTAGACACCGCCGGCGTTCTCCGGGAAGTCCGCGAGGAACTTGTCCGGAAGCGAGGCGAGGTTCTTGTCCGTCTTGGCGTCACCCGACACACCGGGCACGTTCTCGACGTAGTTGAAGCCCCAGCTCCACTGGTAGCCGACCACGTTGACCGTGTGAGCCGGCTTCGGGGTGAGCTCGAGGAGCTTCGACTCGTCGCGCGCGGTGAAGTAGAAGAGCACCGAGACGATGATGAGCGGAGTGACCGTGTACAGCGCCTCGATGGGCATGTTGTACCGGGTCTGCGGGGGGACCTCGATCTTGGTCCTGCTCCGCCGGTGGAAGATGACGGACCAGATGATCAGGCCCCACACCAGGATGCCGGTGATGAGCGCAGCCGCCCACGAGCCCTGCCACAGGGAGAGGATCCGGGGAGCCTCTTCCGTGACGGGGGTGGGCATACCAAGGCGGGGGAAGTCTTCCCAGTTGTACGAGCAGCCCGTGGCTGTCGCCAGGATCAGGCCCGCAGTCAGCACCTGCGGCAGCTTCCGCCGCATCGGGCGCCGCGACGAGCGGTCGGAGCCGTTGGGACTCACGTAGCGCCTTCCCGAGAGTCTCGGCCCGCGTTGGTCGGCCACGGCCGTCCGTCTCGCTGGTCGGTCGCCGCCCCGGCCGCGGGCAGGGGTTTGGATGTTTATGCGGACCAAACCCTACTGGACGCTATTTGGGGTCGCGCGGGGAGGGTGCCCAACGCGCCGTCCGAGTCCCCGAAGGGGTGGACTCCGGGGTTCCGGAGGGGGGTCGGACGCGTCCGTTCGGCGGTCTGCCGGTCGGCCTCGCCGCGCTTCTGACGAGGGCTCACGAGGGGCTCGCCGCAGACCCGCGGAGGGCTCACGGAGGGCTCGCCGAGGACATGCCGCGGACCCGCCGCGGACTCCCCTCGGACGCGCCCCGGGCGGGCGCCGATCGCCCGCACCCAGGCTCTACGGTGGGCGGATGCCGTATTTCGACGCCGCGTCCGCCGCCCCGCTCCACCCCGTCGCCCGCCAGGCACTGCTCGCCTCCCTGGACGAGGGCTGGGCCGATCCGGCCCGGCTGTACCGGGAGGGACGGCGGGCCCGGCTGCTGCTCGACGCGGCGCGGGAGGCCGCGGCCGAGGCCGTGGGCTGCCGCCCCGACGAGCTCGTGTTCACTCCTTCGGGGACACGCGCGGTTCACGCGGGAATCTCGGGATCTCTCGCGGCACGTCGGCGTGTCGGAAACCGCATCGTGGTGTCCGCGGTCGAACACTCCTCCGTCCTGCACGCGGCCGAGACGCACGCGGCGGGCGGCGGCGCCGTCACCGAGGTGCCGGTGGGCCGGTCCGGGGCGGTGGACGCGGACGCCTTCGCGGCGGCACTGGACTCCGGGACGGCCCTCGCCTGCCTTCAGTCGGCCAACCACGAGGTGGGGACCGAGCAGCCCGTGGCGGAGGCCGCCGAGGCCTGCCGGGCGGCGGGCGTCCCGCTGCTCGTGGACGCGGCCCAGTCGCTCGGCTGGGGGCCCGTGGAGGGCGGCTGGTCACTGCTCGCGGCGAGCGCGCACAAGTGGGGCGGCCCGGCGGGCGTGGGACTGCTCGCCGTCCGCAAGGGAGTCAGGTTCGCACCCCAAGGCCCCACGGACGAAAGGGAGTCGGGCCGGGCGCCCGGCTTCGAGAACCTGCCCGCGATCGTGGCGGCGGCGGCCTCGCTGCGCGCGGTACGGGCCGAGGCCGCCGCCGAGGGGGCCCGACTGCGGGCCCTGGTCGACCGGATCCGGACGCGGGTGCCGGAGCTCGTGCCGGACGTGGAGGTGGTGGGCGACCCGGTGCGCCGGCTCCCCCATCTCGTCACCTTCTCCTGTCTCTATGTCGACGGAGAGACCCTGCTGCACGAGCTGGACCGGGAGGGTTTCTCCGTTTCGTCCGGTTCGTCGTGCACGAGTTCGACACTGACGCCCAGCCATGTGCTGCGCGCGATGGGCGTGCTGAGCGAGGGGAACGTCCGGGTGTCCCTGCCCACCGGCACCACCCCGGAAGACGTGGACCGCTTCCTCGACGTACTGCCGGGCGTCGTCGCGGGAGTACGCGAACGACTCGGCGCCCCGGCCGCGACGCCCACCGCCGGTCCGGCGGACTCCGGCTCACTCGTCGTGGACGCGCTCGGCCGGCGCTGCCCGATCCCGGTGATCGAACTGGCCAAGGTGATCGGAGACGTCCCGGTCGGCGGCACGGTGACGGTCCTCTCGGACGACGCGGCGGCGCGGCTGGACATTCCGGCGTGGTGCGAGATGCGGGGCCAGGAGTACGTGGGCGAGTCGCCGTCGGAACGGGGCGGTGTGGCGTACGTGATCCGACGGCGCACCTGAGCGGTGGCCTGCGGCCGCTGTGTCTGAGGCCGGCCCGCTGCGGGCCGCGGTCGCGCCTGAGCGGGTGGCCTGCCGCCATGTCTGAGCGGGTGGGCCCGCCGCCGTGCTTGAGGCCCGGGTCCGGCTGCGGGCCGTGTCCGCGCCTGAGCGGGTGGGCTGCCGCCGCGCCTTAGCGGGTGAGCCTCCGCCGTACCTGGGGCACGGTCCGCTGCGGGCCGCGGGGCCCCTTTGCGGACACGCGGTCGGTTGTGGGCCGCGGGCCACTCGGCGCCCTCGCCTCCTCCGCGTGGGGTCCGCGCCGCGCCCGGACCACCGCCGCGTGGCTGCGCCTACGCCGCCCGCCCTCGCCCACCCCCGTGTGGGCAATCGTCCCGCTGGGGCGGGACGGGTGGGCACACGGGACGGCGCCCTTGGCGGCGCGTCCGCCCCCTGCGCCCGAACCCGCACAAACAGCGCGACGCACATCCGGTGCGGGTTACGGCAAGGAAGCCTGGGCCCGGCAAGGGGCGACGTTCCGTTGTGCCCACCCGTTCCGCCCTGGGGGTCCCCCCGGACGGAGTCTGGGGGAGGAACAGCTGCCCACAACGAGGTGCGGCGGAGCGACGCCCGACCCGACCAGCCGTCCCGGCCCGGCCCGGCCCGGCGGAACCGTTGCCGACAACGAGGTGGGCGGAGCGACGCTCGGCGTGACCAGCCGTTTCGGGTCGTGGGGGTGAAGCTCGGCGCCCGAGGGGGCAGGACGCCGGGCTCAGCGGCGGGGCGCCGGCGCCCGAAGGCGCGGGCGCCGGCGTTCCGGAGGGGTCAGGACAGGTGGGACTGGACCTCCGCGGCCGCGTCCTCGCCGTACGCCTTGGTGAAGCGCTCCATGAAGTTGGCGCGACGCAGCGTGTACTCCTGCGTGCCCAGCGTCTCGATGACCAGCGTGGCCAGCATGCAGCCGACCTGCGCCGCGCGCTCGAGGCCGACGCCCCAGGAGAGGCCGCTGAGGAAGCCGGCGCGGAAGGCGTCACCGACGCCGGTGGGGTCGACCTTCGCGGTCTCCTCGGGGCAGCCGACCTCGATCGGGGTCTCGCCGACGCGCTCGATGCGGACACCGCGCGAGCCGAGCGTGGTGACCCGGTGGCCGACGCGGGAGAGGATCTCGGCGTCGGTCCAGCCCGTCTTGGACTCGATGAGGCCCTTCTCGTACTCGTTGGAGAAGAGGTAGGTGGCGCCCTCCAGGAGGGTGCGGATCTCGTTGCCCTCCATGCGCGCGATCTGCTGCGAGAAGTCGGCGGCGAAGGGGATCTCCCGCGTCTTGCACTCCTCCGTGTGGCGGAGCATCGCCTCGGGGTCGTCGGCGCCGATCAGGACGAGGTCGAGCCCGCCGACCCGGTCGGCGACGGCCTTGAGCTCGATCAGCCGGGCCTCGCTCATCGCGCCCGTGTAGAAGGAGCCGATCTGGTTGTGGTCCTTGTCCGTGGTGCAGACGAAGCGGGCGGTGTGCAGCACCTCGGAGATGCGCACCGAGCCGGTGTCGACGCCGTGGCGGTCGAGCCAGCCGCGGTATTCGTCGAAGTCGTAGCCGGCCGCGCCCACGAGGATCGGGCTGCCGCCGAGCTGTCCCATGCCGAAACAGATGTTGGGGCCGACGCCGCCACGGCGGACGTCGAGGTTGTCGACGAGGAAGGAGAGGGACACCGTGTGGAGCTGGTCGGCCACGAGCTGGTCGGCGAACCGGCCGGGGAAGGTCATGAGGTGGTCGGTGGCGATGGAGCCGGTGACTGCGATACGCACGGCGGGTGCTCCTGCGGGAAGGCGGTAATGACAGTTCACGCTACCGGGTGGGGGGCTCCCTGCCGACCAGTGGAAACTACCCCAGAGTAGGCCTTTTCCCCGAGGGTGTGAGGTGCATACGGTGCGCCCATGACCATCTACCCCGCTTCACGTGAGCGACACGAGTCCGAGTTGAGCCTCGCCGACCTGCGGGGCGACGGCGCACGGATGGCTCCGCACTGGGTGACCCCGGTCTCCCCCGCGCCCGCTCGGGTCTCCCCCGCACTGATCCACGGAGTCGTCGTACCGGCCGCTTCGGCGCGGCTGATCGACGCCACCGCGGAATACGGGGGCTGACGGACGGAACCGTCCGCCCGCCCGCTCCGTCCCATCGGCGTCCGGTCGAGACGAGGGAGCGTTGCGGTGAGTGGTACGGAGAACGTACGGAGGCGACGGAACGTCCTGGCCGCCTCGGTGGCGGCGGGTGTGCTGCTCGCCGGAGGCGGTGGCGTCTATCTGGCCACCTCGGCGTCCGGTGACGGCGGCGCCGCCGCCGCCCGGGCCGCCGACGCGGCGGGGCCGCCCCCGCCGTTGCGACTGGAGGGCGGCAGCGGCGGTGCGGACCCGGGCGGCGGCACAGGGGGCGGCCCCGGGATCGCGCCCGGCGAGCCGGACCCCGGAGGCGGCCCGAACGGGACCGTCTACACAGCCAAGGGCCCACTCCCCCACGGGCCCTCCTCGGCCGCGGTCCACCGGCCCGAGGGCCTGGTCACCTCGGCGGAGGTGACCAGGCTGGCCGAAGCGCTGGGCATCTCCGGGACCCCTTCCCAGGTGGGTGAGGTCTGGACGATCCGGCCCGAGAAGGACGGTTCGGGGCCCCGCCTCGACGTGTCGCGGAAGGCACCGGGGAACTGGACGTACTCCTGGTACGACGGCGGCCCGGCGGGTGACAGCTGCCTCAAGGGCAAGGCGTGTCCGCCGCCGGGAGAGTCGAAGCCCGCGCCGGGCGGTACGCCGCTGAGCGAGGCGGCGGCGAAGGCGGCCGCCGCGCCGGTGCTGAAGGCGCTCGGCCAGGACGACGCGAAGGTCACCGCGACGCAGGTGATGAACGGTTCGGTGCGCGTCGTGAACGCCGATCCGGTGGTGGGCGGGCTGCCGACCTACGGCTGGTCGACGGGGCTGCACATCGCGCGGGACGGCCGGCCGGTCGCCGGCAGCGGGATGCTCAAGGAGCCGGCAGAGGGGGCCGCGTACCCGGTGATCCCGGCGGCGAAGGCGCTCTCCCGGCTGAACGAGGACTCGAAGGGCACCGGTCCGATCGGCATCGGGGGCTGCGCCACCGACCCGCCGGCCGGCGGGGTGGACGACTCGGGCCGGCCGGACACGGGGTCCGGGCGGGAGCCCGCTGCCGGGAAGCCCGTGTCGCCGGGCGCGCCGTGCCGGACGGTCGCGGACACGGCCGCGCCGGACCAGGTGCCGGTGACGGCCGCGGTGTTCGGTCTGGCCGCGCGTGACGTGGACGGCGAGCGGCTGCTCGTACCGTCGTGGCTGTTCACGGCGGACCCGAAGGACGGCGCGCCGTACACGGTGGCGCAGCCCGCGGTGGCCCCGGAGTATCTGGCGCCGCCGTCGAAGCCCTCGCCGACGCCCTCGCAGCCGGACGGTACGGCGGCGCGGGTGGTCGAGTCCGTCCGGGTCGGGGAGGACGGCCGGCAGCTGGCCGTCACCTTCTGGGGCGGGGTGTGCAGCACGTACACCGTGAAGGCCGAGGAGCGGCCGGACCGGGTGACGGTGCGGATCATCGAGAAGTCCGACCCCGAGCGGGTGTGCGTCATGATCGCCAAGGACTTCACGAAGACCGTGACGCTCGCGAGCCCGCTGGGCGACCGGCCGGTGGTCGACGCGGCGAGCGGGGAGTCGGTGCCGCGCCGCTGAACCGGGCGGGGTGTGCGCGAGGGCTTCGCGCGGACATACGTGTGAGGGGCGGGGGGGGGGGGGGGGGGGGGGGGGGGCCGCCGCCCCCCCCCCCCCCCCCCCCCCCCCTCACACGTTCGACAGGTGCGACTTAGCTGAACGAGTCACCGCAGGCGCAGGAACCCGTGGCGTTCGGGTTGTCGATGGTGAAGCCCTGCTTCTCGATGGTGTCGACGAAGTCGATCGAGGCGCCGCCCAGGTACGGGGCGCTCATGCGGTCGGTGACGACCTTGACGCCGTCGAAGTCCTTCACGACATCGCCGTCGAGCGAACGCTCGTCGAAGAACAGCTGGTAACGCAGGCCGGAGCAGCCGCCGGGCTGAACGGCGACGCGCAGGGCCAGGTCCTCGCGGCCTTCCTGGTCGAGGAGGCCCTTGACCTTGGCCGCGGCGGCGTCGGACAGGAGGATGCCGTCGCTGACAGTGGTCTTCTCGTCCGATACGGACATCTGCTTCTCTCCCGGTGTGTACGGAGACTGCTTGCCGACGGTTGCAACCGTCGGTGCCCCGGATTCATTCCGGGCCGAGTGGGTTCTACTCCTTCATGCTCGCACACCCTGTCCCGGAGCGGGGACGGTGAAGTCCAGCTGCGGCGACAGCGAATTCGTCACATCGACACTATGGACATCGTCAACGTGACGTGAAGCGGTTATGATAGATAGCGTCATTTCGACGAAAAGGTTCCCCGAAGAAAGGGTGCGTGACGTGACCACGGCCCAAGCCCGTCATGAACTCGACGTCCAGCCGTCGCCGCTCGCCCTGCTCCTGCTCGGTCGCGAGGCCGACCCGAAGAGCGAGCGCGGCGTGGAGTGCCCCGGCGACCTGCCGTCGCCCTCCGACCCCGACCTCGTGGAACGCGCTCGCGCGGCCAAGGAGAAGCTCGGGGACAAGGTCTTCGTGCTCGGCCACCACTACCAGCGCGACGAGGTCATCCAGTTCGCCGACGTCACCGGCGACTCCTTCAAGCTCGCGCGCGACGCCGCGGCCAAGCCCTCGGCCGAGTACATCGTCTTCTGCGGTGTGCACTTCATGGCGGAGTCGGCGGACATCCTGACCGGTGACGAGCAGAAGGTCGTCCTGCCCGACCTCGCGGCCGGCTGCTCGATGGCCGACATGGCCACCGCCGAGCAGGTCGCCGAGTGCTGGGACGTGCTGACCGAGGCCGGCGTCGCCGAGCAGGTCGTGCCCGTCTCGTACATGAACTCCTCGGCCGACATCAAGGCCTTCACCGGCAAGCACGGGGGCACGATCTGCACCTCGTCCAACGCCGAGCGGGCCCTGAACTGGGCCTTCGAGCAGGGCGAGAAGGTGCTCTTCCTCCCGGACCAGCACCTGGGCCGCAACACCGCCGTCCGCGACATGGGCATGTCCCTCGACGACTGCGTCCTGTACAACCCGCACAAGCCGAACGGCGGCCTGACCGTCGAGCAGCTGCGCGCCGCCAAGATGATCCTGTGGCGGGGTCACTGCTCGGTGCACGGCCGCTTCTCGCTGGAGTCGGTCGAGGACGTCCGCGCGCGCATCCCCGGGGTGAACGTGCTGGTCCACCCCGAGTGCCGGCACGAGGTCGTCGCCGCCGCGGACTACGTGGGCTCGACCGAGTACATCATCAACACCCTGGAGGCGGCCCCGGCCGGTTCCAAGTGGGCGATCGGCACGGAGCTGAACCTGGTCCGCCGGCTGGCGAACCGCTTCGCCGACCAGGACAAGGAGATCGTCTTCCTCGACAAGACGGTCTGCTTCTGCTCGACCATGAACCGCATCGACCTGCCGCACCTGGTGTGGACCCTGGAGTCCCTGGCCGAGGGCAACCTCGTCAACCAGATCCAGGTCGACAAGGAGACGGAGAGCTTCGCGAAGCTCGCCCTGGAGCGGATGCTCGCTCTGCCGTAACGGTTCTCCGGACGGCTGATACGGGAAGGGGCACCCCGCGTGATCGCGGGGCGCCCCTTCCTCGTTCCGTCCGGATCAGACCGCGGCCGGCTCCTTGGCCTGCGGCGGGACCGCCGAAGCGTCCGCCTTCGCCGCCTTCTTCGCCGCCTTCTTCGCCGCGCGGCGGTCCTTGCGGAGCTCCACCATCGCGTAGAGCGTCGGGACGAGGAGCAGCGTCAGCAGCGTCGAGGTGATCAGACCGCCGATCACCACCACGGCCAGCGGCTGGGCGATGAAGCCGCCCTCACCGGTGATGCCGAGGGCCATCGGCAGCAGGGCGAAGATCGTCGCCAGGGCGGTCATGAGGATCGGGCGGAGCCGGTGCCGGCCGCCCTCGATCACCGCTTCGACGACACCCATGCCCTGGGCCCGGTACTGGTTGATCAGGTCGATCAGGACGATCGCGTTGGTGACGACGATGCCGATGAGCATCAGCATGCCGATCATCGCCGGGACGCCCATCGCGGTGTCGGTGATCACCAGCAGACCGATCGCGCCGGTCGCCGCGAACGGGATCGAGACCAGCAGGATCAGCGGCTGGATCAGCGAACGGAAGGTCGCCACCAGCAGCATGAAGACGATCGCGACGGCCGCGAGCATCGCCAGGAACAGGTTGAGGAAGGCCTCGGACTGGTCCTCGGAGACACCGCCGATGCTGGCGGTGGCGCCCTCGGGCAGGTCGAGCGCGTCGATCTTCTGCTGCAGGGTGGCGCTCACCGCGCCGGTGTTGTCGCCGACCGGCTTGGCCGTGATCGTCGCGGCGCGGGCGCCGTCGATCCGGGTCATGGACACCGGGCCGGGGACGAGCTCGACGGTGGCGATGTCGCCCAGCTTCACCGGGCCGAGGGGCAGCGCCTTGAGCCCGGCCAGGGTGGTGACCGGCTTCGCCGAGGTGATGAGGACGTCCCGCTCGCTGTCGTCGAGGATCGCCTTGGCGGTCGGGGTGCCCCGGACGGCCTGGCCGACGATCATGCCGAGCGAGGCGGAGTCGAAGCCGGCGTCGGCCGCCTCGGGCTTCGCCTTGACCGAGATGCGCGGCACGGACTGCGAGAGGTCGCTCTGGACGTCGGTGACGTCCTTGATGCCCGCGATCGCGGCCCGGACCTGCTCGGAGGCCTTCTGGAGGACCTCGGCGTCGGCGGCCTTGACGACCACGCTCAGGTCCTGGCTGCCGAAGCCGTCACCGGCGGTGAGCTTGGTGTCGCCGATGCCGTCGAGGGCGGCGAGGCCCTTCTCGATGGCGTCACGGGTCTTCTCGAAGGAGGCGGACTCCTCCAGGCTGACCTGGTAGGTGGCCTGGTTGGTGCCGGTGCCGCCGCCGAAGGCCGCCATGAAGCCGGACGAGCCGACGTTGACCTGGTAGTCCTTGACGCCGTCGGTGTCCGCGAGGAGCTTCTCGATCTTCTTCGCGGCCGCGTCGGAGGCGTCGAGAGCGGTGCCGGGCGCCAGCTCCTGCTGGATGCTGAGCACCTCCTGCTCGCCCTGGTCGAAGAAGTTCGTCTTCAGGAGCGGGGCCATGCCGAAGGTGACGATCAGGACGGCGAACGCGATGGCGAGGCTGGTGAGCCGGCGCCGGGTCGCGAACTTCAGGACCGGCACGTACAGACGCTGGAGACGGCTCTTCTCCTCCTTCTCCTCGGCCAGCCTGCGGGCCTCCGCCAGGTCCTCCGGGGTGCCCTTGGGGGCGCGCAGGAACCAGAACGACAGGACCGGGACGACCGTCAGGGAGACGAGCAGCGAGGCCAGCAGGGCCGCCGTGACCGTCAGCGAGAACGAGCCGAACAGCTCGCCGATCATGCCGCCGGTCAGACCGATCGGCAGGAAGACGGCGACGGTGGTGAGGGTGGAGGACGTCACGGCGCCCGCCACCTCGCGGACCGCGGTGAGGATGGCGGACTCGCGCTCCTCGCCGTAGCCGAGGTGACGCTTGATGTTCTCCAGGACCACGATCGAGTCGTCGACGACCCGGCCGATGGCGATGGTGAGCGCGCCGAGGGTCAGCATGTTGAGCGAGAGGTCGCGGGTCCACAGCACGATGAGCGCGAGGACGACCGAGAGCGGGATGGAGACCGCGGTGACCAGGGTGGAGCGGATCGACGCGAGGAAGACGAGGATCACCAGGACGGCCATGACGAGGCCGAGCGCGCCCTCGGTGGTCAGCCCTGAGACGGCCTTGGCGACGGCCGGGCCCTGGTCGGAGACCACGGTCAGCTCGGCGCCCGCGCCGAGGTCGCCGCGGAGCTCGGGCAGCTTCTCCTTGACGGCGTCGGAGATCGCGACGGCGCTGCCGTCCTTGTCCATGGTGGCCATGACGGCGAGGCTGGCCTTGCCGTTGGTCCGGGTGAGGGAGACGCGCGGCGACTCCTCCTGGCGGACGGTGGCGACGTCACCGAGGCGGACCGCCTTGCCCTTGCCGGGAGTGGCCGCCGGGATGCGGAGGTCCTCGATCTGCTTCAGCGAGGTGAAGCCGCCGCCGACCTGGATGGTGCGGCTCTTGCCCGTCTCGGAGAAGGAGCCGGCCGGGAGGGTGCCGCCGCCGGAGCGGAGGGCCTCACCGAGTTTCATGGTCGTGAGGCCGGCCGCGGCGAGCTTCCTCTCGTCCGGGGTGACGGAGACCTGGAGGTCCTGGACGCCGGTGACGGAGACCTGGCCGACGCCCTCGATGCCTTCGAGGGCGGGCACGACGGTGCGGTCCAGCAGGTCGGCGAGCGCCTGCGGGTCCTGGTCGGAGGCGGCGGCGAGGACGACGGTCGGGATGTCGTCCGTGGAGCCGGCCACGACCTGCGGGTCGACCGTGTCGGGCAGTTCGGCGCGGGCCCGGTTGACGGCCTGCTGGACGTCGGCGACCAGCTGCTTCGTCGACTCGTCGCCGTAGTCGAAGGAGGCCATGATGAGCGCCATGCCCTCGGAGGCCGTGGAGGTGACCGACTTCAGGCCGTCGACGGCCTTGAGGTTGTTCTCCAGGGGCTCGACGACCTGCTTCTCGACCACATCGGGAGAGGCACCCTGGTAGGGGGCGAGGACCGAGACCATGGGCAGCTCGATCGAGGGGAACAGTTGCTGCTTCAGCTGCGGTATCGCGATCGCCCCGAACAGCAGGGCGACGATGGAGATCAGCCCGATCAGGGCCCGTTGCGCGAGGCTGAACCTGGACAGCCAGGACATGGGGTCTCTCTTCTGTGGCGTACTCGTCGACAGGCGGGAGCAGCCAAGACCCCGGACCGGATCCGCTGGATCCGCCGGGGGTGCCCCACCGTTCTCTACGATCTGCCATCGCGGGCCGGAAGTCCTCGCCCCCCGGGTCCACATCCTTATCCCGCGCATACCGCGTCTGGAGTACGCCGGGGCCCCGGGTCACTCCACCCGTGGACGTACCAGTCCCGATTCGTACGCCGTGACCACCAGCTGGGCCCGGTCGCGGGCGCCGAGTTTGGCCATGGCCCGGTTGACATGGGTCTTCACGGTGAGCGGGCTGACGTCGAGCCGCTCGGCGATCTCGTCGTTGGAGAGACCGCCGCCGACCAGGACGAGGACCTCGCGTTCCCGGGCGGTGAGCGCGGCGAGCCGTTCGGTGCGGCCCCGGCCGCCCTCGCCGACGGCCTCCGCTCCGGGGCCCTGCGCGAGGAAGGTGGCGATCAGCCCCTTGGTGGCGGCCGGGGAGAGCAGGGCCTCTCCCGCGTGGGCGATCCGGATCGCGCCGAGGAGTTCCTCGGGCTCGGCGCCCTTGCCGAGGAAGCCGGAGGCGCCGGCGCGCAGCGACTGCACGACGTACTCGTCGACCTCGAAGGTGGTCAGCATGACGATGCGCACGTCGGAGAGCTCCGGGTCGGCGGTGATCATGCGGGTGGCGGCGAGGCCGTCGGTGCCCGGCATCCGGATGTCCATCAGGACGACGTCGGGCCGCTCCGAGCGGGCGAGGGTCACGGCCTGGGCGCCGTCGGCGGCCTCGCCGACGACCTCCATGTCCGGTTCGGAGTTCACCAGGACCTTGAAGGCGCTGCGCAGCAGGGCCTGGTCGTCGGCGAGCAGTACCCGGATCGTCATGTGTCCTCCCCCGTACGGGACGTCACGGGCAGTATCGCCTGAACCCGGAAGCCGCCGCCGTACCGGGGGGCGGCGGTCAGGGTGCCGCCGAGCGCGCCGACCCGTTCGCGCATGCCGAGCAGTCCGTGGCCGCCGGTGGGCGCGGGGTCCGCAGCGGTGCGGGGCGTGCCGTTGTCGAGGACGGTGATCTCGACCGTACGGCCCACCCGGACGACGCTCACCTCGGCCGCGGCGTCCGGTCCCGCGTGCTTGCGCACATTGGTCAGGGCCTCCTGCACGATCCGGTACGCGGCCAGGTCGACCGTCGAGGGCAGCGGCCTGTCCCCGTCGGTGCGGGCGAGGGCGACGGGGAGTCCGGCCTTGCGGAAGGTGTCCAGCAGCCCGTCGAGGACGGCGAGCCCGGGGGCCGGTTCGGTGGGGGCCTCCGGGTCGCCGGACTGGCGCAGCAGCCCGACGGTGGCGCGCAGCTCGTCGAGTGCGGACCGGCTGGCCTCCCGCACGTGCGCGAGGGCCTCCTTGGCCTGGTCGGGGCGCTTGTCCATGACGTGCGCCGCGACTCCGGCCTGCACGTTCACCAGGGCGATGTGGTGGGCGACGACGTCGTGGAGGTCGCGGGCGATCCGCAGCCGCTCCTCCGCGACCCGGCGTCCCGCCTCCTCCTCGCGGGTGCGTTCGGCCCGTTCGGCGCGCTCCCTGATGGCGTCGACGAAGGCCCGGCGGCTGCGGACGGCGTCGCCCGCGGCGGCCGCCATGCCGGTCCAGGCGATGATGCCGAGGTTCTCCTGCGCGTACCAGGGCGTCGGGCCGAAGGCCATGGCAGCGGCGGTCAGCACCGCCATGGTGACGAGGCCGACCCGCCAGGTGGTGGGCCGGTCGGTGCGCGAGGCGACCGTGTAGAGCGCGACGACGGCGCTCATGGCGATGGTGGCGGGCCGGGTGTCGCCGGCCAGCTCGAAGATGCTCATCGCGCCCGTGAAGCAGAGCACGCGGAAGGGATGGCTCCGGCGGAGGACCAGGGCGGTGGCCCCGGCCACCATGATCAGCACGCTGGGCACGTCGGGTACCTGGTCGCCGAAGGACGGCCCGGTCCCGCTGCCGTGCGGGTCGGTGAAGGATCCGGCGATCATGCAGACGAGCGCGCCGAACGCGAGGGTCGCGTCGAAGGCGAGGGGATGCGCGCGGAACCGGTCACGGAGACGGGCGAAGAGGGTGCCGGTGGCGGGGCCGGTGGGAGTCACGGGGGACAACGGTACGGGGCCGGACCGGCTCGTACGTCGTCCCGCCGTTCCGCCGGGGCCGAGCAGGCCCGTGGCCGCCCCTGGGCCGTACGCGGAAAGCACGAGGTCCCGCCGCCCCCGAGGGGGCGGCGGGACCTGTCGTACGGCGTGCTCAGCCGGGGATGAGGCCGTCGTCGGAGAGCATCTCCCTGACCTCGTCCAGGCCCGCGTCGGGAGCCGGAAGAATCAGCTCCGAGGGTTCGAGCGCCTCGTCCGGCAGCGGTGCGCCGGTCCGCCGGACCTCGTCGAGGAGGGCGTTCAGCGTGCGCCGGAAGCCGTCCTCGTCCCCCGATTCCATCTCTTCGAGCAGCTCGTCGTCGAGCCTGTTCAGCTCCACGAGGTGGCTGTCGGCCAGCTTCCACTGGCCCTCCCCCATGATCCGTACGATCATGACGCGTCCTGTCTGTTCGCGAGCGCTGTTCGGTGCGCGCTACTTCTCGAAGCGCGGGTGGGACTGCTGCTGCGGGGTGTCCTGCGGTGCGGCCGCGCCACCGCCTTCGAGCGCCTGCTGCTGCGCCGACGGGCCGCCGGCCAGCTCGGCCTTCATCCGCTGGAGCTCCAGCTCGACGTCCGTACCGCCGGAGAGGCGGTCCAGCTCGGCCTGGATGTCGTCCTTCGCGAGCCCGGACTGGTCGTCCAGGGCGCCCGAGGCGAGCAGCTCGTCGATCGCGCCGGCGCGCGCCTGGAGCTGGGCGGTCTTGTCCTCGGCCCGCTGGATGGCGAGGCCGACGTCGCTCATCTCCTCCGAGATGCCGGAGAAGGACTCGGCGATCCGGGTCTGGGCCTGGGCCGCCGTGTAGGTCGCCTTGATGGTCTCCTTCTTGGTGCGGAAGGCGTCCACCTTGGCCTGGAGGCGCTGGGCGGCGAGGGTGAGCTTCTCCTCCTCGCCCTGCAGCGTCTGGTGCTGCACCTCCAGGTCGCTGACCTGCTGCTGGAGCGCGGCACGGCGGGACAGCGCCTCGCGCGCCAGGTCCTCGCGGCCCAGTGCCAGCGCCTTGCGGCCCTGGTCCTCCAGCTTGGCGGACTGGCCCTGCAGCTGGTTCAGCTGCAGTTCGAGCCGCTTGCGGGAGGTGGCGACGTCGGCGACGCCGCGCCGCACCTTCTGCAGCAGCTCCAGTTGCTTCTGGTACGAGTAGTCGAGCGTCTCGCGCGGATCCTCGGCCCGGTCAAGGGCCTTGTTCGCCTTCGCGCGGAAGATCATCCCCATACGCTTCATGACACCGCTCATGGGCTTCGCGCGCCCCCTTCTGACGGACTTCGGCTCCAGCTCTTCGACAGGATCCACAGTACGGGCCCTGTCTCCATTACCGCACTGTTCGGAGCGGGATGCGCTCCTCCCCAAGGACGACTGCGCCCCCACTTCCCTCCCGCGCAGGGAGTAGATGGATCTAGGGGAAACCGCGGCTGTCCTGCGTACGTACCGCCGTAGACGCACTCCGTTAGCGGATCGTTCCCGCCCGGCATGGGGTTCATGCCCACCACCCCGTACCCTTGGGTTTTGTGTTCCGTAGCCGTTCGAAGGACGAGAAGGCCCCCACCGACAAGGTGACGGCGGACCTCTCCACCAAGCAGCCCCGCGACCCCGAGGCCCCCAAGGGCCGCCCGACCCCGAAGCGGAGTGAGGCGCAGACCCAGCGCCGTCGCGCCGCGACGGTGCCGACCGACCGCAAGGAGGCCTCCAAGCGCCAGCGCGAGGCACGCCGCTCGGACCTGGCCCGTCAGCGCGAAGCGCTGGCCAGCGGTGACGAGCGTTATCTGCCCGCCCGAGACAAGGGTCCGGTCCGGCGCTTCGTGCGCGACTTCGTCGACTCGCGCTTCGCGATCGCCGAGTTCTTCCTGCCGATGGCCGTGGTGATCCTGGTGCTGTCGCTGTTCGGCAACGCCAACCGGTCGCTGCAGAACATCTCCCTGCTGCTCTGGCTCGGTGTGATCATCCTGATCGTCATCGACTCGATCGGCATCTGGATCCGGCTGCGGAAGCAGCTGGCAAAGCGCTTCCCCAACGAGCCGAAGCGCGGAGCGGTCGCCTACGGCCTGATGCGCACACTCCAGATGCGCCGACTGCGACTGCCGAAGCCGCAGGTCAAGCGCGGAGAGCGGCCCTGAGCGCCGACAGCTCGGAGCCTGTCGAGCGCGCTTTCGGCGCGGCGACGTCGGAGTCGGGCGGCCCCGTGCTGCCCGCCGTCGCGCACTGGCCCGCCGGTTCCGGCGGGCTGCGCGACACCATCCGGCAGGAGATCGTCGCCCGCCAGCTCGACGAGCAGATATCCGGCCGCTACCCCGTGGGGCAGCGGCTCCGGATCCTCGACGCCGGCATGGGCCAGGGCACGCAGGCGCTGCGCCTCGCCCGCGCGGGGCACACGGTGACCGGCCTCGAAGCCGATCCCGACCTCCTCAAGGCGGCCCGCGAGTCGCTGGCGACCGAACCCGCCGGAATCCGTGAGCGGGTCCGGCTCATCGAGGGCGACGGACGCGAGACCGGGGTGCACTTCCTCCCCGGCAGCTTCGACGTGGTCCTCTGCCACGGCGTGCTGATGTACGCCGACGAGCCCGACGCACTGCTCGCCGGCCTCGCCCGGATGCTCGCCCCCGGCGGCCTCCTCTCCCTCGTCGTGCGGAACGGGGAGGCCCTCTCCATGCGGCCGGGACTCGCCGGGGACTGGACCGGTGCGCTCACCGGCTTCGACTCGGACGTCTACACCGACGACAACGGCGTGAAGGTGCGGGCCGACCGCCTCGACGCGCTCACCGCGACGCTCGCGGGCATCGCGGCACCGCTGCACGCCTGGTACGGGGTCCGCGTCTTCACCGACGGCGTCCCCGCCGAGGCGGGCCTGCCGGCCGCCGAGGAGCTGGACCGGCTGCTCGCCGCCGAGGACCGGGCGGGCCGCACGGAACCGTACCGGCGGGTCGCGGCGCTGCTGCACCTCTGCGGAGTACGGGGCTGACGGGACGCCGGCCGGCGTCCGCGCACCCCTGATCGGGTGCGCTCGCCGGGCCCACGGCCGAGGAGGAAACGGATACTCCGGACATGGACGTATCCCGTACCCGCGCCCGGCCTCCCCGCCCTCCCGTCCCGCGTCTCCTGCTCCCCCTGACCGCCACGGCCTGCGCCGTCGCACTCGCCGGCTGCTCGTCCTCGGGCGGGAACGGATCCGCTCCGGAGCACCCCCGCTCCACGCAGGCGGCGGCGCCCCTCTCCGCCAACGACCTCCAGGACGACTACCAGGCCGTCATCAAGAACGTCCTGCCGTCGGTCGTGCAGATCGAGGCGACCGAGAGCCTCGGCTCCGGCGTCGTCTACGACGGCAAGGGCCACATCGTCACCAACGCGCACGTGGTCGGCCAGGAGAAGTCCTTCAAGGTCACCGCCGCCACGGGCGGGAAGCCGCTGACCGCCCGGCTCGTCTCCTCGTACCCCGAGCAGGACCTCGCGGTGATCAGGCTGGAATCGCCGCCGAAGGGTCTCAAGCCCGCGAAGTTCGGCGATTCGGGGGGTGTCGAGATGGGACAGATCGTGCTCGCGATGGGCTCCCCGCTCGGTCTGTCCGGCAGTGTGACCCAGGGGATCGTCTCCGCGACCGGTCGTATGGTCAGCGAAGGACGGACCGGCGGCGGCACGGGTGCGACCATCGCGGACATGGTCCAGACATCGGCCGCGATCAACCCCGGCAACAGCGGGGGCGCGCTGGTGAACCTCGACAGCGAGGTCATCGGCATCCCGACGCTCGCCGCCACCGATCCCGGTATGAGCGGCAGCGCTGCGCCCGGCATCGGGTTCGCGATCCCCGCGTCGACGGTGCGGACGATCGCCGACCAGATCGTCAAGGACGGCAAGGTGACGGACTCGGGCCGGGCCGCCCTCGACATCACCGGCCGCACGCTGCTGAACGACGACTCCGAGCCGGCGGGCGTGGCGGTCGTCGAGGCACCCGCGAACGGCGCGGCGGCCGAGGCGGGACTGAAGCCGGGCGATGTGATCACGCGGCTCGACGACACGGACATCACGACGATCACGTCACTGTCGGAGGCGCTGGCCTCGCACCGGCCGGGCGACAAGGTGACGGTGACGTACGTCCGGGGGACGGCCACGGAGAAGACCGAGGTCACCCTGGGCGAGAGGTAGCGGACACGCCGACGGGACCGCGCCGCCCGGGGTGCGGGCGCCGTCGCCGGCCTGCGGGCCGAAAAGCCGGGTGCCGTCCGCCGCCTGGGGGGCCAAGCCCTGGCGTCGTCCGGGCCCGTGGGCCTGGAAGTCGGGCGCCGTCCGTGGGCCGTGGGCCGCAAGGCCGGGTGCGAGGCCGGAGGAGGGGTGCGGGGGCCCGGCTCCCGCGCCCCTCCCCGGCCGCCGGGCGCTCTAGCCCTCCGCGTTCAGGGGCATCGGGCCGTAGATCTTGGTGTCGTCCTCCGAGAGGGTCACCTGGTCCGCGCCGCCGCCCAGGAGGTCACGCCAGTGCTCCCCGATCCAGCTCTCCGCGTCGCCCTGGGTGGTGAACTCCTCCGGAGTCACCACCGGCTCGACCTCCGTGCCGTCGGACTTCTCGAACCGCCACGTCCATGCCATGTCCGCCTCCTGGCGCTCACCGGATGATCGGTTTCCTGCCCGCAGAGTAGCCGGGCGCGCACGGCTCGCGGTGGCGCGGGAGGATCTGAGGGTGGAACTGACTCTGCTCGGCACCGGCGCCCCGCTCGGACTCCCCCGCCCCGACTGCCCCTGCGCGGTGTGCGCGCTCTCCCGCGGACCACGGGCCCGCGCCGCCACGGCGCTGCTCGTGGACGGGGCCCTGCTGCTCGATCTGACCCCGGGGGCCGCGCTCGCCGCCGCCCGGTCGGGGCATTCGCTGGTCGGTGTGCGACAGGTGCTGCTGACCCATCCCCACGACGGGCCCGCCGTCGAAGTGCCCGCGGGACTGCCCACCGCCGGGAGGGTGCCGGACGGACGGGAGTTGACGCTGATCTCCGGGCACCGGGTGCGGGCGGTGCCGATGGACTCCCCCGGCACCGGGTACGAGGTGACATCGGCGGACGGCGAGACGCTGCTCTACCTGCCTCCGGGCGGGGCGGCGGCCGGGCTTCCGGAGGACCACCGGGTGCCGTACGACATGGTGGTCGCCGATGTGACGGGCCGGCCGGACGGGCTGGCCCGGCTGCGCGCGACCGGGGCCGTCGGGCCCGCGACCGACGTCGTCGCCGTACACCTGGACCACGACATGCCGACCGGGGCCGAGCTGGACCGGCGGCTGGCGGCGGCGGGCGCGCGGACGGTGCCGGACGGGACGACGCTGTACGTGGGCGAGTACCACGAGGTTCCGGACGTGCCGCGACGGACCCTGGTGACCGGCGGGGCCCGGTCGGGGAAGTCGGTGGAGGCCGAGCGGCGTCTGGAGACCTTCCCCGAGGTGCTGTACGTGGCGACGGGCGGGACCCGGGAGGGCGACCGGGAGTGGGCGGAGCGGGTGGGCCTGCACCGGGAGCGGCGGCCGGGGTCCTGGCGTACCGCCGAGACCTGTGAGCTCGTACCCCTGCTCGAGGAGGACGGGCCCGCGCTGCTCGTCGACTGTCTGGCGCTGTGGCTGACGGACGCCATGGACCGGGTGGAGGCCTGGGACGACGAGCGGTGGGCGGCCGGTGGGCGGACGGCGCTGCGGAAGCGGACCGAGGAACTGGTGGCGGCGGTGCGGGCCACCCGCCGTACGGTCGTGGCGGTGACGAACGAGGTCGGCTCGGGGGTGGTGCCGGCGACGGCGGCGGGGCGACGGTTCCGTGACGAGCTGGGCCGGTTGAACGCCGCCTTCGCCGACGAGTGCGAGCAGGTCCTCCTCGTGGTCGCCGGACAGCCCCTGGTGCTGCGCGGGTAGGGTGCGAGCACCGATGGCCCTCGCTGATGTGTCACAAGGCGGAACCGTGAACCTGGACGAATTCTCCGATCTGATCGAGCGCCCCGACGGGGGGATCCGGCGTGACGCCGAGGAGCGCCGTGAGCGGCTGACCGTGCCGCCGGGGGCGCTCGGTCGGCTCGACGAGCTCGGCGAATGGCTGTCGGCCGCGCAGGCCTCGGTCAAGGTGCGCGCGATCGAGCAGCCGAAGGTGGTGCTCTTCGCGGGCGACCACGGGGTGGCCTCGCTCGATGTGTCGGGCCGCCCGGCGGGCACCGCCCACGAGTTGGTGCGGGCGGTGCTGGACGGGGCGAGCCCGGTCGCCGTGCTCGCCCGGTCGACGGAGGTCCCGGTTCGGGTCGTGGACGCCGGTCTGGACTGCGACCCGGAGCTGCTGCCCGCCGAGGTGGTGCGCCACCGGGTGCGGCGCGGCAGCGGCCGGATCGACGTGGAGAACGCGCTGACGGTCGAGGAGACCGAGGCGGCGGTCCGGCTGGGGATCGCGATCGCCGACGAGGAGGCGGATTCGGGCACCGATCTGGTGGTGCTCGGGGATCTGAGCGTCGGCGGGACGACGCCGGCCGCCACGCTGATCGCGGCGCTCTGCGGGACGGACGCGTCGGTGGTGACGGGCCGGGGCGGCGCCGGGATCGACGACCTGGCGTGGATGCGCAAGTGCGCGGCGATCCGGGATTCGCTGCGGCGGGCCCGTCCGGTCCTGGGCGATCAGCTGGAGCTGCTCGCGGCGGTCGGCGGGGCGGATCTGGCGGCGATGACCGGTTTCCTGCTGCAGGCCTCGGTCCGGCGGATGCCGGTGATCCTGGACGGCGTGGTGGGCGCGGCCTGTGCGCTGGTGGCGCAGCGGGCGGCGTTCCGGGCGCCGGACTGGTGGCTCGCGGGTCAGGTGAGCGGGGAGCCGGCGCAGGCGAAGGCATTGGACCGGATGGCGCTCAACCCGCTGCTCGACCACGGCGTCCATGTGGGTGAGGGAACCGGGGCATTGCTCGCACTTCCCCTCGTCAGGGCCGCGGCGGCGTTCGCCGCCGAGCTTCCCGAGCGTCCGGATCCGACCACTCCGGACAGCGAGGGCGAGGTCCCCGAGGCCTGAGGCCGACGGGGGGGGGCGAGAGGGACTCGTCGGCTTCGGAGGCGGCCGCAGGCGCGGCGCACGGCATGTGCGCACGACGCGCGCGCGGCCGCCTCCGGCGCTGCCGCGCGGCAAGCGACGCCCCATATGATCGCTTTTCATGGGAGAGGTCCGTTTGTCCGCCGAAGGAGCGCCCCGGGGCACCGCCACGCGATCGCGGCGCAGCGCCGCGTTCGCCGTCTGGTACTTGCGCGTCGTCACGTTCATCAATTTCCTGAGTGCCGTCTGGGTCTCCTTCGGGCAGGACCTGCGCCGCCACAACGAGGACAACTACTTCACCCCGTACATGCTCACGGCGGGTTTCGCCTCGGGGGTCTTCACCCTGTTCCTGGCGATCACCATGCGGCGCCGCAAACGGGCCGCGTGGATCCTCAACATGGTGCTCGGCGGCCTGTTCCTCCTGCTCTTCGTCCTGGTGATGTTCTTCCCCGAGATCCGGCAGCACGCCCAGAACTGGATCTCGCTGACCCTGACGGCCGCCTTCGTCCTGGCACTGCTGCTCAGCCGCAAGGAGTTCTACGCGAAGGGCGACCGCTCCAACCCGTGGCTCGCCGCGATCGTGGCGGTCGGCGGACTGCTCGTCACCTCGCTGCTCGCGGCCGTCCTCGTCACCGTCACCAACACCTCCACCGCCCACTCCACCTTCCTGGAGCGCTGGCGGTACGGCGTGATGCGGCTCATCACCCTGGCCTCCGACGACTCGCGGTTCGCCGGGATCACCACCCCCGGCTGGGTCGACGTCACCATCAACGTCCTGTCCACACTGCTGCTCTTCGCGGTGCTCTTCGCCGCCTTCCGCTCCCGCCGGGCCGTCGACCCGCTGACCGAGGAGGACGAGGAGCGGCTGCGGACGCTGCTCGACAAGCACGGGGACCGCGACTCGCTGGGCTACTTCTCGCTGCGCCGCGAGAAGAGCGTCGTGTGGTCGCCGAGCGAGAAGGCCGCCGTCACCTACCGGGTCGTCGGCGGGGTCTCGCTCGCCTCCGGCGATCCGATCGGCGATCCCGAGGCCTGGCCCGGTGCCATCGAACCCTGGCTGGCCGAGGCGCGCGAACACGGGTGGATCCCGGCGGTGATGGGCGCGAGCGAGGAGGCCGGTGTCATCTACGCCCGGCACGGTCTGGACGCCCTCGAACTCGGTGACGAGGCGATCGTGGAGACCGACGAGTTCACCCTGGACGGCCGGGCCATGCGGACGGTCCGGCAGGCCTTCAACCGGGTCAAGCGGGCCGGGTACGAGGTCCGCATCCGGCGCCACGAGGAGATCCCGGCCGAGGAGATGGCCGAGCTGCTGCGCAAGGCCGACGACTGGCGGGACGGGGCCACCGAGCGCGGCTTCTCGATGGCGCTGGGCCGGCTGGGCGACCCGCGGGACGGCCGCTGCGTGATGCTGGAGTGCACGGACGGCGAGGGCGACCTGCGGGCCGTGCTCTCCTTCGTGCCCTGGGGCCCGAAGGGGCTCTCGCTGGACCTCATGCGCCGTGACCGCGAGTCCGAGAACGGCCTGATGGAGTTCATGGTCATCGAACTCCTCCAGCGCGCCAAGGAGATCGGGATCACTCAGGTCTCACTCAACTTCGCGATGTTCCGCTCCGTCTTCGAACGTGGCTCGAAGCTCGGGGCGGGACCCGTGCTGCGCATGTGGCGTTCACTGCTCAGTTTCTTCTCCCGCTGGTGGCAGATCGAGTCGTTGTACCGCGCCAACGCCAAGTACCGACCGATCTGGGAGCCCCGATTCATGCTCTTCGAGAAGAGTGCGGACCTGTTGCGCATCGGCCTCGCCGCCGGTCGCGCCGAAGGGTTCCTGGAAGCCCCCGGGCTGCCCAAGTGGATGCACCGCAGACATCTGGAGAGCGGCCGTTGAGCCGGTCCCGCGAGGGGGCCGCGCCGCGCGGCTTCGCCCGCCGCGAGTGGGGCCCGCTGTTCGGCACCGTACGGGCGGCGCTGGTGACCCGGCGGTGGAGAGCGGTCCCCATGACGCTCGCCGCCGTCTGTCTCACCGCCCTCTTCCAGGTCGTGCAGAACCAGGACTGGGGCTATCGGCCGGTCCTGGACATCGGCTTCGTACGGGCCGAGGACCCGCTGTGGATCGCGCTGCTCAGGACCCCGCTCTCGCTCTTCGTCCCGGCGCTCGACCTGCCGGTGTGGGGCGCCCTGGCACAGGTCCTGCTGGTGTTCGGGATCGCCGAGATCTGCCTCGGCCGGTGGTGCACCCTCGGCGTCGCCTATCTGGCCACGCTCTGCGGGACGCTCTACGCGCGCGTGGGCATCGCGCTCGGGCCGGACAGCCCCTTCGGGCTGCCGGCCACCGACGCGCGGGTCGTCGACACGGGCCCCTCGGCGGCCGTGGTCGGTCTCGCCGTCTACGTCTGCTGGCGCTACGGGGCCCGGTGGACGGGCACGCTCGTGGTCGTGGCGATGGTCGTGGAAGTGATCGTCAAGCCGAACCTGGCGGGCAAGGAGCATCTGGCGGCCATCGCCGGCGTTCTCGTCCTGATCGGGGTTCAGTCCTGGCGCGAGCGCGGTCAGGAGGGCGTGGAGCCCCGCCCGGGGACCCGCTCCTGGAAGCCGCCGATCAAGTCCTGAGCCCGGCGCCTGATCTTGGTCCAGCGCCTGTCGTGGCGGTAGGTGCGGATACGGGACCGGGCCCGCGCCCGGTGGCGGCGCGGATAGAACCGCCGGGACCACCAGGAGCCGGGGCGGGCGAGCCGGACGGCGCCGACGATCGCCACGAACGGCACCAGGGTCCCGATGACGGCCATCCGGAACTTCCCCTTCACCAGGGTGATCAGGATGAAGAGGAAGTTGACGATCAGGGTCAGGATGAAGGTGGCCCGGTCCTGGCGTTCGTCGGCGGTCATGTCGTCGACACCGAGCGGCGAGAAGCCGCTCAGGGTGAGCCCGACCAGGGCGGCGGTGAGGACGACCACCTCGACGCTCTTGCGGCCCTCGTCGGTCCAGTAGACGTCGTCGAGATGGAGGATCAGCGCGAACTCGTCCAGGACGAGCCCCGCGCCGATCCCGAAGACCACGGCGAAGAGGGCCGCGCCGAAACCGTGCCGGTCGCTGCCGACCGCGCCGAAACCGCCGACCACGGTCAGGATCACGCCCGGTACGACGTGATGGATGTGGAGCCCTCCGGAGGAGACGTTCCGGAAGGGTCCCTTCCCCGCCCGGATGAGGCGGACGACGGTCCGGGTGACCAGGAATGTCACGATGAACGAGGTCAGCGCGAGGAGCATCGGGAGCTTGCCCGGCTCGACGATGTTGCGGGAGAACCAGTGACCCATGCCACCCCGTTCCGATTTGCGCGATATGCGCAATCTACCGTCCGGAAGCGCCGATTACCCTGCCCGGATGGACGGCCTGCGTTTCGCCTTCGGCACCCTCACGGTGTTCCCCGCCCGCATCACCCGATGGGACCGGGACGCGGCACGCGCCGGCATGCTCTGCGCCCCGCTGGCCGGGCTGGTCGTCGGTGTCTTCGCCGCCGGGCTCGGCGCCACGTTCCTCGCGCTCGGCTCGGGCCCGCTGCTCGCCGCCGTCGTCACCACGGCCGTCCCCGCCGTCCTCACCCGGGGCCTCCACCTCGACGGACTCGCGGACACCGCCGACGGCCTCGGCAGCGCCAAGCCCGCCGAGGACGCGCTGCGCATCATGAAGCAGTCGGACGTCGGCCCGTTCGGCGTCATCGTGCTGCTCCTCGTCCTGCTCGCCCAGGTCGCCGCGCTGTTCGAGCTGTACGAGGAGAGCTGGGCGCACGGCGCCGTCGGCGCCGTCCTCGCCGCGGCCGTCGCCCGCCTCGCCCTCACCCACGCCTCCCGCCACGGCGTCCCCCCGGCCCGCCCCGAGGGCCTCGGAGCGATCGTCGCCGCGACGGTCCCGGTCCGCTCGGCGACCCTGACGACGGCGGTGGTCCTGGTCCTCCTCGCCGGGACGGGCCTGCTCTTCTCCCCGTACGACGCCGTCCACAACGTCCTGGCGGCGGGCGCGGCCCTCGGCGCGGCGGCGGCGCTGCTCCGCCGGTGCGTCCGGCGGTTCGGCGGGGTGACGGGGGACGTGTTCGGGGCGGTGGAGGAGACGGCGGCGACGACGGCCCTCGTGGCGCTTGCACTGGGCTGACCCGTACCCGCCCGCGGCTTCGAGAGGTGTCCTCCGACCGGGCCGGACACCTCTCACGAGCCCGGCGCCACACCCTTTAGCAGGCCCGGCGCCACACCCCCAGCTCGTACCGCTTCTGCATCGAGCTGAGACCCAGGGCCCGGACCTGCGGGCAGAACTCCCGGGCCTCCAGCTCGTACTCGACGTGGAAGACCGCCTTGCCCGCCTTCACGAACGGAACGAGCCGGCCGCACTCGTCGAACTCCGCGCACTGTTCGTTGACCGCGAAGTCGAAGTCCGGGAGCAGCTGCGGGATCTGGTCCAGGTCGTTCTTGAGGCCCACCGCGAGACCCCGTTCACGGGCGAGGCGGGCGATCAGACGGTTGTAGCGGAGCTGGTCGGCGGCGGTCAGGGGGAAACCGGTGGTGTTGCGGTAGCCGTCCATGTTGTCGGGCTCGACCGCGTCGAAGCCCTTGGCGCGGCACATGTCGAGACGCTCGGTCATGAGCGGGGTGAGGACGTCGGTCCGGCGGATGTCGAGCCAGCGTTCGCCCTTCCAGCCGTTGCCCTTGCCGAGTACGGACTTCGGGAACGCCGCCGCGTCCGGCCGGAAGTCCTCCCAGGCACCGGTCGAGAGGTAGCAGATGACCTTGCGGCCCCGGCGGTGGAGGTCCTGGACCGCCGACGCCGGGTGGTCGAAGCCGTCGATGTCGTACACGGGGACGTCGACCGTCGGGTCGAGCCGGCCGCTGAGCTGCCACTGCCAGGCGAGGCCCGGCTTCGGCTGCCACCGCTTCTCCGCCCGCTTCGGGTCCGGGTCGGGGTCGGGAACCGTCGTACAGGCGGTGGCGAGGAGGAGCAGGCCCGCGAGCAGGGGCAGCAGTCGTCTCATCGGGCGGGCTCCAGGAGGTGCGGAAGGGTGCCCCAGGGGTGCGCGCCCGTACCGGGGACCGCGCAGTGCACCGGGGTGACGGGGCGGACACCGGGCGGGGCCGCGTAGACGAGGTGGCAGTAGTGGTCGGCGACCGGCAGGTCGAGTGTCCGGTACGTGTCCCAGGGCCCCTCGAAGGTGACGAGGAGGTCGGCGAACTCCTCGTAGCCCGGGTCCGGGTGGGCGCCGTGGTTGAGCACGAGGGTCGCGGCGCCGGCGGACCGGGCCGCGACCGCGATCCGGCGGTAGTGGGCGAGGGCCGCCGGGGCCGTCGAGACCTGGTCGAGGAAGGCGCCGTCGGTGCCGTACCAGTCGCGGTGCCGGAGCAGTTCGGTGACGACCTCGGCCTGCGGGCGGCGCCCGTAGGCGGTGTCCACGTAGCCGAGGAGGCGTACGCCTTCCGCCCGCAGCCGTCCGGCCGCCTCGGCGAACGCCGGGTCGGGGGATTCGCCCGCGCCGCTCGCCGGGTTGACGACGACGCCGTACAGGGACGGCGCCGCGCCGACGAGGGCCGACCAGGCCTCGGGGCGGTCGGCCGGGTGCTCGTAGAACGGCACCAGGAGGAAGCGATTCACGGGCCGGATCCCCTAGACACGGTGAGCGGTCGGTCGTACCAGCAGAACACAGGCGAGGACGGCGAGCACGGCGGCCGCTCCCCCGGCCGCCACCGGCCCGGCCGTGGGCGCCACGGCCTCCGCCGCCGCCGCGAGGAGACAGACGGCGGCCGCGCTGAGCACCGCGCCGAAGGCCTGGAGCAGCAGCCCCAGCCAGAGCACGGTGCCGATCAGGAGCAGGGTGACCAGCCGTGGCGGCGTCGGCCAGGGTGCGCCCGGCCAGGCCAGGGTCACGGCGAGGGTGAGGGCGACGAGGACCGTGAGGTAGCCGCCGAGACAGAGCACCAGGGTGCCGGTGACCGCGCGGCGGAACTCACGGGCGGTGGTGAGGGTCCGCAGCCGGGTCAGGCTCTCGCCCCGGAAGCGGTGCAGCAGCCACTCGGCGGGCCCCATGGAGAGGGTGAGCGCTATGACGGCCCCCGCTCCGCTCACCAGGGTGTCGCCGACACCCGCGTGGAGCACGAGCAGCCCGCTGCCGAGGCCGAACAGTCCGTACGGGAGGGAGGCGGCGCGCGGGGGCCCGCCGCGTCCGGCCGTGCCGCGCCGTGCGCCCGGCCGGAGGACGAGCCCGGCGAAGACGACGCCGGCGGTGAGCGCGGCGAGGAGGAGCCCGACGCGCAGGGGGTCGGGCAGGTCCCAGCGGAAGGCGGGGACGGCTCCGGCGAGCGGCACCAGGGCGCAGAGCAGGGCCCGTTCCCGGCCGAGGACCAGGAGCACGGTCGCGGCGGCGAGATAGACCGACTGCCCTGCGGCGAACAGGGCGGCCGGGATCTCGCCGGGTGCGGCCGCCGCGAGGGCGACGGCCGTGCCGGCGAGGGCGCCCACCGGGGCGCCGACGAGGAGGGTCCGGGCGGCGGCAGACCGGTCGCCGAGACCGAGCCAGGTGTAGGCGCGGTGGGACAGGGCCTGGTTCCACACCCAGCCGGTGACGGCGCCCGCGAGCAGTGGAACCGTTCCGCCGGGGAGCCCGAACCGGCTCTGCTCCCCCGCGAGCAGGGGCGCGGCGAGGACGTACGCGAGGCCGGGCAGCGCGAAGACGAGCCCGCGCAGGAGACAGGCCGCGAGCCCGGTGTGCCAGGCGTCGCCGGACGGTGCCTCGGGTGCGGGGTGACGCCGTTCCACGCGCGCGTAGAGGTCCTCGGCGAGTTCGAAGGAGTCGGCGCGGCCGTAGGTGAGCCGGATGTGGTCGTCGGTCATGCCGTCGGACTCGAGGATGGCGGCGATCTCGTCGGGGTGCACGGCGACGGCGGCGAACGCCCTCAGCCGCTCGGCGAGTTCGTCGAGGGGATCGTCGGCGAGACCGTCCGGGGCGGGTGCACCCGGCGCCCCGGGCGCCGGGCCGTCCGGGGCGTGGGTCTCGGGGCCTGTGGCAGTCGGGGCGGCCGGATCGGTCGGGGTGGTCGGGGTGGCCCGGGCGGCCGGGGTGGCCGGGGCGGAAGCCTCGGGCCCCGTCGCGCCCGGGGTCGTCTCCCGCCGCGGCCTCGGGATCGCCGGCAGCTGGGTGTCCGTGGTCGGCCGTCTCAGCCAGAGGGAACCGCTCATACCGGGGTTCCTCCCGCCACCAGGGTCGGGGTGATGCGGCGCGGGGCCGGAAGGCGGACCGGCCAGGGCTTCGGATGCGCCGCGGGCCGCACGGGCTTGACGCGGTCGCCCGCCAGCTCGCGGTAGATCTGCCGGAATCCGTCCACCGAGCGGTGCAGGGTGAACCGGTCGATGACCCGCTGCCGCGCCAGACGGCCGAGTTCGGCACGCCGGACCCCGTCGCGGAGGAGCTCGGTGACGGCGGCGGCCATGACGGCCGGTTCGCGGGGCGGGACGACGATCCCGGTGTCGCCGACGGCCTCCCGCACCCCGCCGACGTCCGTGGAGACGGTGGCGCGGCCACAGGACATGGCCTCGATGAGGGAGAAGGGGAAGCCCTCGCTGATGGAGGAGAGCATCACCACACTGCCCGCTCCGTAGGCGCGCGGCACGTCGGAGACCCGGCCCTCGAAGGTGATCCCGTCGGCGACGCCGAGTTCGGCGGCGAGCTTCTCCAGACGGGTGGCGTAGTCCTCGTTCCCGGCGGGGACCGGGCCGAACAACCGGAGCCGCAGCGCGGGGAGTTCGGCACGGCAGATCGCGTACGCCCGGATCAGGGTTTCGAGGTCCTTGATGGGGTCGACGCGGCCGCACCAGCTGAGGGTGGGCGTCTCGGGTTCGGGGCCGGCCTCGGGGAAGAGGGCCGGGTCGACGCCGTTGTAGACGGTGCGGATGCGGTCGGCGGGGGCGCCGCCGCGCTCCTCCCAGCGCCGGTTGTACTGGTTGCAGGGGGTGATGAGGTCGGCCTTGCGGTAGCCCAGGGTGTTGAGCTCACGGTAGAAGCCGAGCATGAGGGCCTTGACGGGCCAGCGTTGCGCCTCGGTGCGGTAGCCGAGGTAGCGCTCGCGGAGGTAGATGCCGTGTTCGGTGAGCAGGAAGGGCACCCCTTCGAAGTGCTGTGCGGCGAGCGCCGGAAGAGTGGCGAGGCCGCTGGAGACGGCGTGGGCGACGCCGCCGCCGGCTATCCGGGCGGCGAGCGGTCGCAGGGCGTGTTCCAGCAGGTCGGTGGCGGTGAGGGCGTCGTGGACGGTGGGCCGGGCCGCGAGCGTCGGCAGATGCGGCATGGTCCAGATCCACATCAGGGAGCGCAGGGCGGCCTCGGAGCGCAGGGCGGCGGTCAGCCTTCCCTGCCGGGCGAGTTCGGCCAGCTCGTACAGGCCGGTGCCGAAGTCGCAGTCCGCCTCGGGGTCGAGGAGGGCGAGCAGCAGACGCTCGTAGGTGTCGAGGAAGCGACGGCGCGTACGCCCCCGCAGGGGCCGGCGCGCGCGCACGGGCGCGGCCGGTCCCTGCGGGAGTCCCCAGAGGGGGTACGCGGTGTGCCGGGTGACGTTGGACGGCAGCTCCCAGGTGACGGGTTCGCGGCCGCTGCCCGTGAGGGCGAGGATCTCGAAGTCGACCTCGGGCATGCCGCGGACGAGCTGGTCGCACCAGGTGCTGACGCCGCCGTGGACATGCGGGTAGGTGCCTTCGGTGAGCATGGTGACATGACGGCCACTGCTCGGCATGTGCGTTTCCCCCCAGAACGTGCTGGTCAGGCGGTCGGGAGCGTGAGTGTGACGCTGGTCTGGAGCACTTCGGGCGCGGTCCAGGCGGACCGGGTCCCGGCGTAGGCCGTGCCGAAGACGGTGGTGCCGAGGAGGAGGCGCTTGCGGGTGCCCTCGGGGGCGGTGAGGGGTGCGACGACGCCGGAGGGCGCCTTGACGGTGACCGCGGTGCCGATGCGGTAGGCGGTGACCTTTCCGGCGGCGAGGGCCTGGTCCCAGGCGGCGCGGCGGGTCAGTTCGGTGCCGACGTCCCGCTGGGCCGGGTTCACCAGAGGGGCGCTCGGCGCGAACAGGCCCCGGTAGTCGGTGAGGATCCGGTCGAGGACGGGGTAGAGGAGGCGCTCCTCGGCGAGGTTGGACTGGTGCACGTAGTGCGGGCGCGGGTCGTTGCCCAGCACGTGGGAGAGGGCGGTGCGGGCTTCCTGCGGGACGATGTGGTCGGCGTACCCGGTGGTGGTGGGGAGCGGCTCGGTGAGGCAGGTGGAGAGCGGGTTGGACTCGCAGATGCCGCTGCCGCCGTCGGCGGCGGCGGTGTAGAGCCAGTTGTACTCGTCGGCCATCTCGGCGGCGGTGCCCACGTTGTAGTACACGTTCATCGGGTGGCGGGGCACGGTCTTCGCGGCGCCGGAGGCGGTGCCGATCGAACGCTGCTGCGGCTCGCGGGAGTTGTCGCTGCCGGCCCACTTGACGCCGTTGTCGGCGAGGGCCCCGGCGAGGTTGGGGTTGTCGACGGGCTGCTGGGGCAGCGTCCTGAGGCCGGAGTGCTCGCCGGTGACGAGTTCGGAGCGGTCGACGGCGATGCCCTTGCGGACGGCCCAGTTCTGGTTGTCGCGGATCTGGGCGGAGAGTTCGGCGCGGCTGACCCACAGGGTGGCGCCCTGGGCGTTCTTGGCGCACTGCCAGGGGACGACGGTGTTGTCCTGGACGCAGCCGAGGAAGGGGTGGGTGTAGGTGTGGTTGATCCACCGGTACTGGGCGCGGTCCGCGACGAGCCGGTCGGTGAGCGGGTCGGAGCCGGCGTGCTCGGTCTTCCACTGCTCGCCCTGGCCGCCGTTGTAGACCATGTCGAGGGTGAGGCCGGAGGACTTCTGCCAGGTGGCGGCGTACTGGGCGTCGGCGACCGTCATCCGGATCGGGTTGGCGCCCTCGCCGTCGTCGCCGACGCAGTCGAAGTCGCCGGGGGTGCAGTTGAGCGCGGCGTCCCAGCGGGCGTCGGGGGCGAAGACGTCGTCGACGTGGACGGAGAGGTAGTTGCGGCTCTGGCCGAGGTGGACGCCCTGGGTGAGCCAGTCGACGATGCCGCGGGCGAGCGCCCGGAACTGCCGCTGGTACTGGTTGTAGGCGAAGGTGACGACCAGTTCGCGGCGCCCGTCGGCGGTGTACTCGCCGACGAGGCTGGCCCGGGCGCCGCCGGCCGCTCCGTCGACGGGCACGTCGACGTAGCTGGTGTAGCCGGCGCGGGGGCGGCCCGCGTAGCCGTAGCTCTCGGCGATCGCGGGGTCGTTGTCCTCGAAGGTGAGCGCCCCGGACAGGTACTGGAAGGGGCCCGCCTTCCCGGCGGCGGTGACGCCGGCGGTGACCCCGTCGAGGACTCCGGACCAGCCGCCCTCGTTGGTGTAGTCGAGGCCGACGCCGGGGTGCGACCAGGTGTAGGCGTCCACCTGCGGGATCCCGAAGGTCCGTTCGTACGCCTGGAGGGCGGTGTGTTCGGCCGAGTCGGGGCCGAAGGCGCTCTCGTGGGGCAGGACGACGCCCTGGTACTTGGCGCGGGGGCGTCCGTCGAGGGTGTCGCTGAGGAAGGCCGTGTCGAGGACCGGGCGGTTCGGATCGTTGAGGTCGATCCGGCGGTACGGCACGCCGGAGCCCTTGAGCTCGGCGGTGATCGCCCCGACCGCGCTGCCGCCGTCGTCGACGACGAGGACGGTGAGGTCGATCCGGGGCACGGGGGCCGCGAGGGCCTGCGCGGACGGGACGACGGTGGCGAGCAGCGCGGCGGCGGCGAGAGCCGCGACACGGGCGGTGCGGGATGCCGTGCGGGCACCGCGGGGAGCGGTTCTGGGCGTACGGATTCGGCCGGATTCCATCAGGTGGTGTCCCCCCTCGGCAGGTCGCCGCGCACCGGGTGCCGGAGCGGGGGACCTGTGGAGATGTTGCAGATGATGCGAAGACGGGAGAGTCGTCCTTGCGTGGCTGAGGCGAGTGTGAAGGAGCGTTCCGAGCCTGAACGGTAAACATGAAAGAGACACCACGGATGAGTGAATCACCGCCGCCGTGAGCGAACCGGGTGAGCGAGCGTAGGCTCGTTCTCGGCGCTCTCCGGGCCGAAATACGATGCGGCGGGCACGGTCGGCCCATCCCTCGACCGCCACAGAACTCAATGGAAGCGAGATTTCACCACCGTGACTGCTCTCACTCTCAGCACTGCCGGTGCGGCGACGCTGCGCGCCGACGCCCTCGTCGTCGGCATCGCGAAGTCCGGGAAGACGCTCGTCGTCGCCCCGGGCGCCGAGGCCGTCGACAAGGCCTTCGACGGCCGGCTCGCCACCGTCCTGGAGACGCTGGGCGCTACGGGCGCCGAGGGTGAGGCGACCAAGCTGCCCGCCCCCGCCGGTCTCAAGGCCCCCGTCGTCCTCGCCGTCGGCCTGGGCTCCGCGCCCGAGGACGGCGACTCCTACGCCGCGGAGACCCTGCGCCGCGCCGCCGGTACCGCCGCCCGCGTCCTGACGGGTGCGAAGAAGGCCGCGTTCGCGCTGCCGATCGCCGACCCCGAGGACGCCTCCGCGATCGCGGAGGGCGCCCTGCTCGGCGCGTACGCGTACACCGTGTACCAGGAGGCCGGCAAGGACGCCAAGAAGCCGCTGGGCGAGGTCGCCCTGCTCGGCGCCAAGCCGCGCGACAAGGCCTTCAAGGCCGCGGCCGAGCGCGCCCAGGCCGTCGCGGAGGAGATCAACCGCGCCCGCGACCTGATCAACATGCCGCCGAACGACCTGACCCCGGCCGCCTTCGCCGCCGCGGCCCAGGCCGCCGGCAAGGAGCACGGCCTCAAGGTCCAGGTCCTCGACGAGAAGGCGCTCGCCAAGGGCGGCTACGGCGGCATCCTCGGCGTCGGCGTCGGCTCGGACAACCCGCCGCGCCTGGTCCGGATCGCCTACACCCACCCGAAGGCGGAGAAGACCCTCGCCCTGGTCGGCAAGGGCATCACCTACGACTCGGGCGGCATCTCCCTGAAGCCGGCCGGCCACAACGAGACGATGAAGTGCGACATGAGCGGCGCCGCCGCCGTGTTCTCCTCCGTCGTCGCCGCGGCCCGCCTGGGCCTCGAGGTCAACGTCACGGGCTGGCTCGCCCTCGCCGAGAACATGCCGTCCGGCTCCGCCACCCGCCCGGGTGACGTCCTGCGCATGTACAGCGGCAAGACCGTCGAGGTCCTGAACACCGACGCCGAGGGCCGTCTCGTCCTCGCCGACGCGCTGACCAAGGCCTCCGAGGAACACCCGGACGCGATCATCGACGTGGCGACCCTGACCGGCGCCATGGTCCTGGCGCTCGGCAACCGCACCTTCGGCATCATGGCCAACGACGACGACTACCGCTCCGCGATCCACGAGATCGCGGACGAGGTCGGCGAGCAGTCCTGGCCGATGCCGCTCCCCGCGGACCTGCGCAAGGGCATGGACTCCCCCACCGCCGACATCGCCAACATGGGCGAGCGGATGGGCGGCGGCCTGGTCGCCGGTCTCTTCCTCCAGGAGTTCGTGGGCGAGGGCATCACCTGGGCCCACCTGGACATCGCGGGCCCGGCCTTCCACGAGGGCGCCCCGTACGGCTACACCCCCAAGGGCGGCACCGGTTCCTCGGTCCGCACCCTGGTGAAGCTGGCGGAGCGCACGGCGGCCGGCGAGCTCTGAACCGTGGTGTGACGGTACGGCCCCGAGGACTCCGGTCCCCGGGGCCGTACCGTTCGCCCGTCGTTCGCCCGCGACGAAATCCGTACGTTCGCACCCTCCGGTTACCCCCACGTACGGACGATCCGCCGATCTCACACACCGGCCCCGCGTCCCGCCATCCGTCAACAAGTGCGAAGATGGGTTCTCGGCAGGACAGGGCCCCCACCACAGGGCCGAAAATAAGCGGCCGAACACCAGCCGCCGCCCGGTCATCGAGGACCGGCGACGAGCGCACATGCATGGAGGACGTGACGTGGCGAACGACGCCAGCACCGTTTTCGACCTAGTGATCCTCGGCGGCGGTAGCGGCGGTTACGCCGCGGCGCTGCGCGGAGCGCAGCTGGGCCTGGACGTCGCACTGATCGAGAAGAACAAGCTCGGCGGCACCTGCCTGCACAACGGCTGCATCCCGACGAAGGCCCTGCTCCACGCCGGCGAGGTCGCCGACCAGACCCGCGAGGCGGAGCAGTTCGGTGTCAAGGCCTCTTTCGAGGGCATCGACATCAAGGCCGTGCACAAGTACAAGGACGACGTGATCTCGGGCCTGTACAAGGGTCTGCAGGGTCTCGTCGCCTCCCGCAAGGTGACCTACATCGAGGGCACCGGCCACCTGTCCTCCCCGACCTCCGTCGACGTCGACGGTCGTCGTGTCGAGGGCCGCCACATCCTCCTGGCGACCGGTTCCGTGCCGAAGTCCCTGCCCGGTCTGGAGATCGACGGCAACCGGATCATCACCTCGGACCACGCGCTGACCCTCGACCGGGTCCCGGAGTCCGCGATCATCCTCGGCGGCGGTGTCATCGGCGTCGAGTTCGCCTCCGCGTGGAAGTCCTTCGGCACCGACGTCACGGTGATCGAGGGCATGAAGCACCTCGTCCCCGTCGAGGACGAGAACAGCTCGAAGCTTCTTGAGCGCGCGTTCCGCAAGCGCGGCATCAAGTTCAACCTCGGCACCTTCTTCCAGTCCGCCGAGTACACCGACAACGGCGTCAAGGTCACCCTGGCCGACGGCAAGACCTTCGAGGCCGAGGTGCTGCTCGTCGCGATCGGCCGCGGCCCGGTCTCCGCGGGTCTCGGTTACGAGGAGCAGGGCGTCGCGATGGACCGCGGCTACGTCCTGGCCGACGAGTACATGCGCACCAACGTGCCGACGATCTCGGCAGTGGGCGACCTCGTCCCGACGCTCCAGCTCGCGCACGTCGGCTTCGCCGAGGGCATCCTCGTCGCGGAGCGCCTGGCCGGCCTGAAGGCCGTCCCGATCGACTACGACGGCGTGCCCCGGGTGACGTACTGCCACCCCGAGGTCGCCTCCGTCGGCATCACCGAGGCCAAGGCCAAGGAGATCTACGGCGCGGACAAGGTCGTCGCCCTGAAGTACAACCTCGCGGGCAACGGCAAGAGCAAGATCCTCAAGACCGCGGGCGAGATCAAGCTCGTCCAGGTCAAGGACGGTGCCGTGGTCGGCGTCCACATGGTCGGTGACCGCATGGGCGAGCAGGTCGGCGAAGCACAGCTGATCTACAACTGGGAGGCGCTGCCGGCCGAGGTCGCGCAGCTCATCCACGCCCACCCGACGCAGAACGAGGCGCTCGGCGAGGCCCACCTGGCCCTGGCCGGCAAGCCTCTGCACTCCCACGACTGACGCTCACGTCATCACAGGGCGCGACGACCACTTCCCGCAATTCGTTAGGAGCAACTGAAACCATGTCGGTTTCCGTAACCCTGCCGGCGCTCGGCGAGAGCGTCACCGAGGGCACCGTCACCCGCTGGCTCAAGGCCGAGGGTGAGCGTGTCGAGGCCGACGAGCCGCTGCTCGAGGTCTCGACCGACAAGGTCGACACCGAGATCCCCGCCCCCGCCTCGGGCATCCTGGCCTCCATCAAGGTCGCCGAGGACGAGACGGTCGAGGTCGGCGCCGAGCTGGCCATCATCGACGACGGCACCGGCGCCCCGGCCGCCGCTCCGGCCGCCGAGCCCGCCGCGGCCCCGGCCGCCGAGGCCCCCGCCGACGAGGCCCCGGCCGCCGAGGCCCCGGCCGCTCCGGCCCCCGCGGCCGAGGCTCCCGCCGCCGCTCCGGCGGGCGGTGCCACCGGCACCGACGTCGTGCTGCCCGCGCTGGGCGAGTCCGTCACCGAGGGCACCGTCACCCGCTGGCTGAAGTCGGTCGGCGAGACCGTCGAGGCCGACGAGCCGCTGCTCGAGGTGTCCACGGACAAGGTCGACACCGAGATCCCGGCCCCGGCCTCGGGTGTCCTCCTGGAGATCGTCGTCGCCGAGGACGAGACCGCCGAGGTCGGCGCCAAGCTCGCCGTCATCGGTGCCGCGGGTGCCGCTCCGGCCGCCGCTCCGGCTCCGGCTCCGGCCGCCCCCGCCGCGGCTCCGGCCCCGGTCGCCGCTCCGGCTCCGGCCGCCCCCGCTCCGGCCGCTCCGGCTCCGGCCCCCGCGCCGGTGGCCCCGGCCGCTCCGGCCCCGGCCGCCCCGGCCCCGTCGATCGCTCCGGCCGTCGTCACCCCGGTTCCGGCGACCCCCGCGGCCGAGGACGGCGCGTACGTGACCCCGCTCGTCCGCAAGCTCGCCACCGAGAACGGTGTCGACCTGGCGGCCGTCAAGGGTTCGGGCGTCGGCGGCCGTATCCGCAAGCAGGACGTCCTCGCGGCCGCCGAGGCCAAGAAGGCCGCCCAGGCTCCCGTCGCCGCCGCTCCCGCGGCCGCCGCGAAGGCCCCGGCCCTCGAGGTCTCCCCGCTGCGCGGTCAGACCGTCAAGATGACCCGCATGCGCAAGGTCATCGGCGACAACATGATGAAGGCGCTGCACGGCCAGGCCCAGCTGACCTCGGTCGTCGAGGTCGACATCACCAAGCTGATGAAGCTGCGCGGCCGCGCGAAGGACGCCTTCGCCGCCCGTGAGGGCGTCAAGCTCTCCCCGATGCCGTTCTTCGTGAAGGCGGCGGCCCAGGCGCTGAAGGCCCACCCGGTCATCAACGCCCGGATCAACGAGGACGAGGGCACGATCACCTACTTCGACACCGAGAACATCGGTATCGCGGTGGACTCCGAGAAGGGTCTGATGACCCCGGTCATCAAGGGTGCGGGCGACCTCAACATCGCCGGCATCTCGAAGAAGACCGCGGAGCTGGCCGGCGCCGTGCGCGCCAGCAAGATCACCCCGGACGACCTGGCCGGTGCGACCTTCACCATCTCCAACACCGGTTCGCGCGGCGCGCTCTTCGACACGATCATCGTGCCCCCGAACCAGGTCGCCATCCTGGGCATCGGCGCCACCGTGCGCCGTCCGGTCGTCATCAACCACCCGGACCTGGGTGAGACGATCGCGATCCGCGACATGACGTACGTCGCGCTGTCCTACGACCACCGTCTGGTGGACGGCGCCGACGCCGCCCGCTACCTGACCTCGGTCAAGGCGATCCTCGAGGCCGGCGAGTTCGAGAACGACCTCGGTCTGTAGGGCTCACGCCGAAAGGCAACGTAACGAGCCTCACCTGCGGCGCCCCCGTCCGGAAGTGTTTCCGGACGGGGGCGCCGCCGTATTGTCTTCAGAGTCAACACTCCCCGAGGAGCCGCTTCATGACCGTCCCCGTCGTCCACTCGCTGCGCGAGCAGATCCGCGAGCACATCGTGGAGGGGATCGTCAGCGGCCGCTGGAAGCCGGGCGAGCGGATCGTGGAGCGCCGGATCGCGACCGAGCTGGAGGTCAGCCAGACGCCCGTGCGCGAGGCGCTGCGCGAGCTGGAGTCGCTGCGGCTGATCGAGTCGGCGCCGAACAAGGGCGTCCGGGTCCGCAATCTGACCGCCGCCGACCTGGAGGAGAGCTACCCCGTACGCGCCGGTCTGGAGCAGATCGCGGCCGAGCTGGCGGCCGGGCGGCTGGCGACGGACTGCTCGGCCCTGGAGCCGCACGTGGCGGCGCTGTACGAGGCGGACGCGGCCGCCGACGGGACGGCGCAGGTGCGGCACACGGTGGCCTTCCACCGGGAGCTGGTGAAGGCCGCGGGGAACGCCGTGCTGCTGCACACCTGGGAGACGCTCGGCATCGAGGTCTTCACGGCCCTGTCGATCCGCTGGCTCGGCACGGTCCAGAAGTCGTACGCGGAGGAGCACCAGGAGCTGGTGGAGGCCTTCCGCCGGGGCGACCCGAACATCGGCGCGCTGGTGAAGGCGCACGTGCTGGGCTGCGCGCCGCGCGCCTGAGTGGCCTCGCTCCGCGCTCCCCGGCCTCACTCCTCCTTCCCCGGCCCTCACCCGCGCCTCACTCGACGGTCGCGGAACGTAGCGGGTCCACCCCTCTGGGTGGGCCCGCTCATTCGTGCGCGCACTCCCTCAGAAAGCGGCCCCTTCCCGCTCTCACCTGCGAAAACAAGGCACCGGGTGCCCTCTTTCGCGGCACCCTGTGCCGACTTTCTCGATCTGAAGAGGTTTTCCCCTTCAACCCTTTGATCGATCATCGATCGCCGGTTTACAGTCTTCGGCGGGCCGCTACCCGGCCCTTCGCCCTGTCCTGCCAGACAAGGCACCCCATCTCCACCCCCACCCTGTCCGGAAGGCGGCGATCATGACCGATCCCGTAGGCAAGATTCCGAGCGAGCTCGACCAGCTCCCGGACCGTGACACCGAGGAGACCGCCGAGTGGGCGGCCTCCCTGGACGCCGTCACCAAGGCCGCCGGCCCCCACCGGGCCGCCTACCTGATGCGCCGCACGCTCCAGCACGCCGAGGGCGCGGGCCTGGCCCTGCCCAAGCTGCTGGAGACGGACTACGTCAACACCATCCCGACCTCCGCCGAGCCGACGGGCGCCGACTTCGACGGCGACGAGGCCATGGAGCGCCGGATCACCGCCTGGAACCGCTGGAACGCGGCCGCGATGGTCAGCCGCGGCTCGAAGTACGGCGTCGGCGGTCACATCGCCACGTTCGCGTCGGCCGCCTGGCTGTACGAGACCGGCTTCAACCACTTCTTCAAGGGCAAGGAAGCCGACGGTTCCGGCGACCAGCTCTACATCCAGGGTCACGCCGCCCCCGGCATCTACGCCCGCGCGTTCCTGGACGGGCGCCTGAACGAGGCCCACCTCGACAACTTCCGGCAGGAGTCCGGCGGCAACGGTCTGCCCTCCTACCCGCACCCGCGCCGCCTCCCCTGGCTGTGGGAGTTCCCGACCGTCTCCATGGGTCTGGGCCCGCTCTCCGCCATCTACCAGGCGCGCTTCAACCGCTACCTGACCAACCGCGCCATCAAGGACGTCTCCGCCTCGCACGTGTGGGCGTTCCTCGGCGACGGCGAGATGGACGAGCCCGAGTCGACCGCGGCCCTCGCCCTGGCCGCCCGCGAGGGTCTGGACAACCTGACCTTCGTCATCAACTGCAACCTGCAGCGCCTCGACGGCCCGGTCCGCGCCAACTTCAAGATCGTGCAGGAGCTGGAGGCCCAGTTCCGCGGCGCCGGCTGGAACGTCGTGAAGTCGCTGTGGGGCAACGCGTGGGACGAGCTGTTCGCGCTCGACACCACCGGCGCCCTGGTCCGCCGCCTCCGCGAGGTGCCGGACGCGCAGGTCCAGACGTACCAGACCCGCGACGCCGCCTACATCCGCCAGGACTTCTTCGGCAAGGACCCGGCGCTCGTCGCGATGGCGCGGCTGCTGAGCGACGACAAGATCCTGGAGTGCTTCCACCTCTCCCGCGGTGGCCACGAGCCGCGCAAGGTGTACGCCGCGTACAAGGCCGCCGTGGAGTTCAAGGGCGCGCCCACGGTCATCCTCGCGCAGACCGTCAAGGGCTTCACCCTCGGTGAGGGCTTCGCGTCGAAGAACGCGAACCACCAGATGAAGAAGCTCTCGAACGACGAGTTCAAGAACATGCGTGACCTTCTCGAGCTGCCCATCTCGGACGCGCAGTTCGCCGACGGCCAGGTGCCCTACGGCCACCCCGGCGTCGACTCCCCCGAGGTCCGCTACCTCCAGGAGCGCCGCGCGGCCCTCGGCGGCCCGGCCCCGGCCCGCCGTACCCACGCGATCGCCCCGCTGCCGGCCCCGGCCGAGAAGGCCTTCACCGCCTTCGACAAGGGCTCCGGCACGCAGTCGATGGCGACCACGATGGCGTTCGTCCGTCTGATCAAGGACCTGATCCGCGACAAGGAGACCGGCAAGCGCTGGGTCCCGATCGTCCCGGACGAGGCCCGTACCTTCGGTATGGAGTCGCTGTTCCCGTCGCTCGGCATCTACTCGCCGAAGGGCCAGACGTACGAGCCGGTCGACCGCGACCAGCTGATGTACTACAAGGAGGCCGTCAACGGCCAGATCCTCAACGAGGGGATCACCGAGGCCGGTTCGATGGCCGACTTCATCGCCGCTTCCACCGCGTACTCCACGCACGGTGAGGCGATGATCCCGTTCTACATCTTCTACTCGATGTTCGGCTGGCAGCGCACCGCCGACCAGATGTGGCAGCTCGGCGACCAGCTCGGCCGCGGCTTCCTCGTCGGTGCCACCGCGGGCCGCACGACCCTGACCGGTGAGGGCCTCCAGCACGCCGACGGCCACTCGCCGGTGATCGCGGCCACCAACCCGGCCGCCCTGACGTACGACCCGGCGTTCGCCTACGAGGTCGCGGCCATCGTCAAGGAGGGTCTGCGCCGGATGTACGGCGAGGCCGCCGAGGGCGAGGACCAGAACGTCTTCTACTACCTCACCGTCTACAACGAGCCGATGCCGCAGCCGGCCAAGCCGTCCGGCATCGACGAGGGCATCGTCAAGGGCCTCTACCGCTTCAACACGGCGGAGTCGGCCGGTCTCGACCTCCCCGCGAACGCCTCGCGGATCCAGCTCCTCTCCTCCGGTACGGCCATCCACTGGGCCCTTGAGGCGCAGAAGCTGCTCGCCGCCGAGTGGGGCGTGGGCGCCGACGTGTGGTCCGCGACCTCCTGGACGGAGCTGCGGCGCGACGCCCTGGAGGCCGACGCGGCGCTGCTGCGCGGCGAGGAGCAGGTGCCGTACATCCGCAAGGCCCTCGAAGGCGTCGAGTCCCCGGTCCTCGCGGTCTCCGACTACATGCGCCAGGTCCCCGACCAGATCGCGCAGTGGGTCGAGCAGGACTGGTCCTCGCTCGGTGCGGACGGCTTCGGTCTGTCGGACACCCGTGACGCGGCCCGCCGCCACTTCGGTGTCGACGCGCAGTCGATCGTCGTCGCCGCTCTCGCCCAGCTCGCCCGTCGCGGCGAGGTCCCGGCCTCGGCCGTGAAGGAGGCGCGCGAGCGCTACGGCCTCTAGGCCGGACTGTCGGTGCGGGCGCGCATGATGGGTTCATGCGCGCCGCCCGTCTGATCAAGCTGGTCCTGCTCCTCCAGTCCCGTCCTTCGATGACGGCGGCCGAACTCGCCGCCGAGCTGGAGGTGTCGGAGCGCACCATCACCCGCGATGCCCTCGCCCTCTCCGAGGCGGGGGTTCCGGTGTATGCGGACCGGGGAAGGGCCGGCGGGTACCGGCTCGTCGGCGGCTACCGCACCCGGCTGACGGGTCTGGCACGCGGCGAGGCCGAGGCGCTGTTCCTGTCCGGCCTGCCCGGCGCGCTGCGGGACATGGGCCTGGAGGACGCGGCTTCGGCGGCCCGGCTCAAGGTGTCCGCGGCGCTGCTGCCCTCGCTGCGGGACGCCCCCGACTCGGTGGCCCAGCGCTTTCTGCTCGACGCGCCGGGCTGGTACCAGGAGCCGGAGTCGCCGGAGATGCTGCCGCCGATCGCGGACGCGGTCTGGGACGACCGGACGATCTCCGCGCGCTACCGGCGGGGCGACCGCGAGGTGGAGCGCGAACTCGCCCCGTACGGCCTCGTCCTGAAGGCGGGCGTCTGGTACCTGTGCGCGCGTTCCGGTACGGCGTTCCGGACCTACCGGGTGGACCGCTTCACGGCCGTCGCCCTGTCCGGGGACCGGTTCGTACGGGACGAGGCGTTCGCCCTGCCGGAGTTCTGGGCCGAGCGCGCGGCGGAGTTCGCCCGGTCGATCCTGCGCACCGAGGTCGTCCTACGGCTCACGGAGGCGGGGGCCCGCAGACTGCCGCACGTGACGGACCGCGCGGCCGCCGAGGAGGCCCTGGCGGCGGGGACGCGGGACGCGGACGGCCGGGTGACGGTGACGCTCCCGGTGGAGGGCGAGGAGGTCGCCCTCTCCCAGCTGCTCACCCTGGGCGCGGAGGCCGAGGTCCTGGCCCCGGACTCCCTGCGCGCCCGCTTCGGTGAGGCGGCCCGCGCGATGGCCGCGCTGTACGTGTGACGGCGGCGGGCGGCAGCCGGCGTCCCGGCCGTGGCCCGCCGGCCGTCGTCTACCGGTAGTCGTTCACGTCCGGCTCGCCCGTCTCGTCGGCGAGCATGAAGCCCCACGCGTCCGGCCGCGAGCCGTCCGCGTCGGTGAAGCCGTACTCCCCCGCCAGCTGTCCGCTGGAGAGCGACCGGCCGTTCCAGCGGTGCCGGTCGGGGTCGGCGGCGAGGGCGGCGACGGCGCGTCCCACGTACACCGGGGACTCCGCGACCGCGAAGCCGGGAATCTTCTCCACGGCGTCGCGCCAGTTCTCCTCGGTGACGCCGAACGCGGCGAGCATCTGCTCGGACCTGAGCCAGCCAGGAGTGAGGCAGACGGCCGTACCGCCGTACTCCTCCAGTTCCTTTCCGAGGCCGAAGGCCATCCGGATCGGGGCGTTCTTGGCGAGGTCGTAGAAGAGGTTCTCGCGGAAGCGGGGGCCGTTGTACTCGGCGGTGCCGTCGGTGACCTCGACGACGAGGCCGCCCCGGTTGCGGATGAGCAGCGGCAGCGCCGCGTGCGAGGTGATGACGTGCGTCCGCACACCCAGTTCGAGCATCCGGAGGCCGCCGGTGAGGTCGTTCTCCCAGGTCTTCTTGCCGAAGACGAGGAGGTGCTCACCGCCCCACACGTCGTTGACGAGGACGTCGAGCCGTCCCCGCTCCCGGTCGATCCGGTCGACCAGCGCCCGGACCTGCTCGGCCTCCAGGTGGTCGGTGGGGACGGCGATGCCCTCGCCGCCGGCCGCCGTCACCAGTTCGGCGGTCTCCTCGATGGTCTCGGTGGCCCGGCCGACCTCGCTGACCTTCTCGCGGGTGGTCCGCCCGGTGACGTACACCGTGGCGCCCGCCGCGCCGAGCTGGACGGCGATGGCCCGTCCGGCTCCCCGGGTGGCCCCGGCGACCAGGCAGATCCGTCCCCGCAGGGCCTTCGTCTCGTTCGTCTCCGTCGTCATGGCCACCAGACTGGCAGGAAAGTACGACACCTTCTGTCCTGATTCATTTCGGGTTTCCGGGTGCGTCGCACCCTCCGAGCCACGATGCTGGTGCCGTGATGGACGAGACGGAGTTCTGGGAGATCATCGACGCCAGCCGCGCGGACGCCGAGGGCGACCCCGAGGAACAGGCCGATCTGCTCGTGGAACGGCTGACCCGGCTGGACCCCGACTCCGTGCTCGACTACGCACGCCATTTCGAGGCCCGCTACAACCGCGCGTTCCTCTGGGACCTGTGGGGCGCGGCGGCCGTGCTGTTCGACGGGGCGGGCGACGAGACCTTCGACTCGTTCCGCTGCTGGCTCATCGGCCAGGGCCGGGAGATCTACGAGGGCGCGGTGCACGATCCGGACGCGCTGGCGGAGCTGCTCGGCGAATTCGACCTGGAGATCGACGGGGACGGTGAGGAGATCGGTTTCGCCGCGGACGAGGCGTACGAGCAGCTGACCGGCGCCGAGACGCCCGACCTGGGCATTCCGATGCCGGGCGGGGAGCCGCTGGGCGCTCCCTTCGACCTGGAGGACGACAACGTGCTCGCGGCGCGCTTCCCCCGGCTGTGGGAGCGCTTCGGAGCGGCGTAGGAACCGTGTGAGGCGGAAGGGTCACGGGTGGGGGAGGTACGGACCCGGGGGCCGTCCCACCCCGGGTCCGTACCGGTCTCCCGGCCCGCCTCTCGGCCCGCGCTCTCGGCTCGGCCCGCCGGGCTCGGCCCCCCGGCCCGCGCTCTCGGCCCGGCCGGGGGCGCGGGTCCTCCCGGCCCTCGCGGGCACGCGTCAGAAGTGCGTGCCGCCGTCGACGCGGACCTCGGTGCCGGTGATGAACCTGCCGTCCTCGCTCCCCAGCATCGCGACGACGCCGGCGACGGTCTCGGGGCCCGCGAAGCCCTGGCCGAGGGCGGGGGCGAGCTTCGCGAAGAGGGACCAGTCGGTGTCCTCGGGGAGGCCGGGGCCGACGCTCTGGCGGGAGGCGCCGCTGCCGTCGGTCATACCGGAGGAGATGGAGCCGGGCTGGACGGCGGTGAAGCGGATGCCCTGCTTGGCGTACTCGGCGGCGAGCGCGTGCGTCATGGACTGGATGCCGCCCTTGCTGGCCGCGTAGGCCGCCATGTAGGGGTGGGCGAACATCGCGGAGGTGGAGGAGAAGTTCACGACGGCGGAGCCGTCGCCCTCCAGGAGGGCGGGGATCGCCTCGCGGATCATCAGGAAGGTTCCGGTCAGGTTGATCCGTATCACCTGCTCGAAGGAGTCGAGGCTCGTCTCGTGGGTGTGCGAGGAGCGCAGGACGCCGGCCGCGTTCACGAGGACGTCCAGGCCGCCGAGCGCCTCGACGGCGGCGGCGACACCGGTGCGTACGGAGGCCTCGTCGGCGACGTTCAGGACGAGGGTGGTGAGGCGGTCGGCGGCGTCGCCGGCCTTGGCGACGGTGTCCTTGAGGCCGTCCTCGCTGATGTCGGCGGCGACGACCCGGCCGCCCTCGGCGAGCACGCGGAGGACGGTGGCCTGGCCGATGCCGGAGCCGCCGCCGGTGATGAGGGCGCGGCGTCCTTCGTAACGGGTCAGCTGGTTCATGGCGGCAACCTCTCGATGTCGAGCTTCTGGGGGAATGCCGCCACCGTACGCCCAAGTGGCACGTTTTGCCATAGCTGCACAACGTGCACATCGGGCTGTCGCGGGCGTACTCTTCGTACGGTGAGCACCAAGCCCGAGGGCGCCACGCCCCCCACCCGGACGCTGACGGAGCGCCGCAAGGCCGCCACCCAGCTGGACATCGCGCGCGCCGCCGCCGAACTCTTCACCGAGCACGGCCCCGACGGCACCACGGCCGAGGACATCGCCCTGCGGGCCGGGGTCGCGCTGCGCACCTTCTACCGGTACTTCCGCTCCAAGCAGGACGCCGTGGCCCCGCTCCTCGCGGGCGGCGGCGACCGCTGGCGCGAACACCTCGCCGCCACGGAACCGGGCGCGGCCCTGCCGACGGCCCTGGAGCGCTCCATCGCCGCATCGCTGACCCCCGGGGACGCGGCGGCGGAGGAGGGGCTGCGCTGGACCCGGGGGCTGCTGCGCGCGGCCACCGAGGACCCGGCGCTCCGGGCCGTCTGGTACCGGGTCAACCAGGAGTCCGAGGAACGGCTGCGCGAGATCGTCGCCGGACTCGCGGGACCGGACGCCGACCCCCTGGAGGTACGGCTCGCGGCGGCGGCGGCCACCGATGCCATCCGGATCGCGCTGGAGAGCTGGGCGGAGACGGACGCGCCGGTACGGGGCGAGGGCGCCCCGGCGGAACTCGCCGTCCGCTGTCTGCGCGAGCTGATGGGCGGGATGCGGCTGCTGAACCCCTAGCGGGTGACGTGCCGCGGGCCCGGCCCAGCCCGGCCCGGCCGGCAGGGCACCCCCGGGGTTCAGAGGGCCAGCGACCGGCCCATGAGGACGTCGTCCACGTACGCCCCGTCCAGGAACAGCTCGCCCGGCAGGACCCCCTCGACCGCGAAGCCCTCGGAGGCGTAGAGCGCACGGGCCGGGGTGTTGTGCCCGAGCACCCGCAGCGTCATGCGGACGGCGCCGTCCGCCCGCGCCTTGTCCATCGCGGCCCGCAGCAGCGCCCGCGCCACCCCGCGCCCCCGGACGGACTCGGCGACCACGAGCCCCTGGATCTGGCGGACGTGCGCGGTCGCCGCGAGCGGCGTGGGCGGCACCACCCGGATGTAGCCGACGACCACGCCCCCGCTCACCGCGAGGAGATAGTCCTCCGGCAGGTGACGGGCGTCGAAGAAGGGCTCGTACGGAAGGACCGGGGCGGGCAGGACCGCGTGCAGGGTCGACCAGGCGGCCCGGTCGAGCGCGGCGAGGACCTCGTCGTCCCCGGGTACGGCGGTACGTATCAGCGTCTCCGGCACGATCATGACGGCAACTGTGCCACGCCCCGGCCGGGGAGGCAGGATGGTTCCCATGCAGCGTTCCACCACCCGCAAGCGTGTCGCCGTCACCGGCGCCACCGGGCTCATCGGCTCGGCCCTGGTCCGCTCCCTGCGCACCGACGGCCACGACGTCCTCCGGCTCGTCCGCCGGCCCGCCCGGACCGCCGACGAGGTCGAATGGGACCCGAAACGGCTGTACGTGGACGCCGCCGGGCTCGTCGGCGTGGACTCCGTCGTCCACCTGGCGGGCGCCGGGGTCGGCGAGCGCCGCTGGACGGAGGCGTACAAGCAGGAGATCCGGGACAGCCGGGTGCTCGGCACGACGGCGATCTCCCAGGCCCTCGCCTCGCTCGCGGAACCGCCGGAGAGCCTGGTCTGCGGCACGGCGCTCGGCTGGTACGGGGACACCGGCAGCCGCGCCGTCGACGAGAGCGCCCCCGCCGGCACCGGCTTCCTTCCCTCGGTCTGCGTGGAGTGGGAGGCCGCCGCGGCCCCCGCCGAGGAGGCCGGCATCCGCGTCACATACGCCCGCACCGGCCTCGTGGTGGCCCGCGAGGGCGGGGCCTGGGGGCGGCTCTTCCCGCTCTTCCGCGCCGGACTCGGCGGACGGATGGGCGACGGCCGCCAGTACTGGTCGTTCATCTCCCTCCACGACGAGGTGGCCGCACTGCGCCACCTGATCGACACCCCGTCACTCTCCGGCCCGGTGAACCTGACCGCCCCCGACCCGGTCACCAACCGCGAGGTCACGGCGGCGATGGGCCGCGTACTGCACCGGCCGACCCTCCTCACGGTGCCCACGGCCGCCCTGAAGGCGGTGCTCGGAGACTTCGCGCAGGACGTGCTGGGCAGTCAGCGGGTGCTGCCGGGACGCCTGTTGGAGACCGGCTTCGACTTCGCGTTCCCGACGATCGACGACGCGATCAGGGCCGCGGCAGGCTGAGCGGCGACCGTGCGGCGGGGAGGCGACGGGCGCACCCGGCCCCCTCCCCTCTCCCTCTGCGCTCCGCCGCCCCGCCCCCGTTCCCTCCCCTGCGCTCCCCCGGCCCCTCCCTCGCCCCTCCCCTGCGCTCCCCCGTGCCGCACGCACCCCCGGTGCGCGCGGCTGGCACCCGTGGGAGCGCTGCCTAGGCTCGACACGAACGGCGAACTCGGGCATTCCGGAGGCCCGTTGGGGGCATAGGCCTCCCACCGGCCGCGCCGACCTGGGGAGGGGCACGTGCTCAACAGCGCAGACAGCGCAAGGACCGCACAGCGTACGGACGTCGTGGAGGCCGTCGACGTCGTCATCGTGGGAGCCGGAGTCGCCGGACTCGCCGCCGCCCACCGGCTGACCGGCGCGGGACTCTCCGTCGCCGTTCTCGAGGCGGAACCCCGCATCGGGGGCCGGATGGCGACCGAGACCGTCGACGGCTTTCTGCTCGACCGGGTCGGGCCACTGCTCACCCAGTCGTACGAGGAGCTCAGGGCCGTCCCGGGGCTCGACGGCCTCGTACTGCGCCCCTTCACTCCGGGGGTGCTCGTCCACAGCGACGGCCGGTACGCGCGGTGGGGCGCCCCGCACCCGCGCCGGACGCCCGGGGGGCAGCGGGGTGCGGGGCACCGAAGCGTGGGGGGAGCGTTCAGTGTGGCGCGCGCCCTCGCGAGCGCCCCCCGCCATCCGGCCGCCTCGCTCGACCAGGCCCGGCTCGGTGCCTCGCTCGTGCGGCTCGCCGCGACCCCGACACAGCGGCTCCTCGCCCGCCCCGAACGGACCGCGCGCGAGGCCCTCACCGCCCGGCTGCCCGCCCGGACCGTGCAAGGGGTGCTGCGGCCACTGCTCGCCGCGCTTCTCGGCGACCCGGACCTCGGCATGTCGAGCCGCCACGCGGACCTCGCGCTGCGCGCCTTCGCCCGGGGCCGGCTGGCCGTACCCGAGGGCGGTTCGGCGGCGCTCCCGGAGCGGCTGGCGGCCGCGCTGCCGCCCGGCACCGTCCGTACCGGAATCCGGGTCACGGAGGCGTCCGTGTCCCGGGTCACGACGGCCGAGCACGGGGTGTTCCGGTGCCGGTCCGTACTGCTCGCCACGGGGGCGCGGACGGCCGCCGAACTGCTGCCGGGCCTGCGGACGCCGGCCTTCCACCCCGTGACGGTGCTCCACCACACGGCGCCCGTGGCACCGACCGGGGACCCGAGCCTGCTCCTGGAGTCCGACCCGGGCGGGCCCGTCTCCCACACGGCCGTGATGAGCGCGGTCGATCCGAGCCGGGCGCCGGAGGGGCGGGCCCTGATCACCTCGACGGTGCTCGGCACACCGCCGGACGACACGGAACGGCGGGTCCGCAAGCACCTCGCCACGCTGTACGGCACGTCGACCGACGAGTGGGAGCTGCTCGCCCTGCACCACACGCCCGACGCGGTCCCGGCGATGGCGCCCCCGCACGACGCGCGCCGCTCGGTCCGGCTGCTGTCGGGCCTGTACGTCTGCGGCGACCACCGGGCCACGAGCACCACCCAGGGCGCCCTCGCCTCGGGCCACCGGGCGGCCCGCGCACTCCTGACGGACCTGGGCGTCCCCACCCCGTCGCAACCACCGGCGAGGGAGGCGGCGTAACACGGCACGCCGCCCTCGCTGCGGGCAACGGTTCCGGGGGGGGCGGCCCCTACCGACCCCGCGCTGCGGACGTCGCGCCCCCCGTGTGACCTCCCGTTCCCCAACCCGGAATGGGACGTCACAACGGGCGTCGTCGCCACGCCGTTGTGGGCGCTGCCCACCCCGTTGTGGGCAACTGTTCCTCCCCCAGACTCCGTCCGGGGGGACCCCCAGGGCGGAACGGGTGGGCACAACGGAACGTCGCCCCTTGCCGGGCCCAGGCTTCCGCGCCCTGACCCGCACCGGATGTGCGTCGCGCTGTTGGTGCGGGTTCAGGCGCAGGGGGCGGACGCGCCGCCAAGGGCGCCGTCCCGTGTGCCCACCCGTCCCGCCCCAGCGGGACGATTGCCCACACGGGGGTGGGCGAGGGCAGCGGGCGCGGGCTGCGGCAAAGGCCAGGCGGCGCGGGCGGGGCGCCGCGTGTGCGCGCCCACACGGCAGCGGGCCGGGGCGCGAGCCCGCGGGCAGGCCCACACGGCGGCGGGCGGGGGCGGCGTGCGCGTGCGCACACGGCGGTGAGCCGGGCGGGGCCGCGTGTGCGCGCGCCCACACGGCAGTGGGCCGGGGCGCGAGCCCGCGGGCAGGCCCACACGGCGGCGGGCGGGGGCGCATGCGTGGGCCCACACGGGCGGTGGGCCGGGCGCGGCGCGCGAGCGGGTCCGCACGGCGGTGGGCGGGCATGGCCGCACGGCAGTGGGCCGTGCGGCCACGCGCGCGCGTGACCGCACGGGGGTGAGCCGGCGCGGCGTGCGCGTGGCCACACGGCGGGGCGGGCCCGGGCGGCGCGCGCGAGCGACCGTGCGGCGGCGGGGCCGTGCGGGCCGCGGGGGCGGGGTTCGGGCCGACCGGGGGCGGAGTGAGGGCGCAGACCACCAGGCCCCCGCCCGCACGGGGCGCGAGGGCCTGGTGGTCAGCCGATCGCGGCCACGCGGTCGCGGTACGTGCGGGCCGCCGCCGCGTCGCGGTACGGCTCCAGGCGTCGTTCGAAGTCGCGTACGTACTCCACCGCCCGCGCCGACCGCATCTCCGAGGCCTGCTGCGCGGCCTCGGCGCCGAGCGCGCAGGCCTGGTCGAGTTCGCCGAGGGCGAGCCGCGAGGTGGCGAGGACCACCCGGCAGAAGAGGCGGCTGCGGGCGAAGCCGGGGGCGCGGAGCTGGAGGGCGCGTTCGGCGTGCTGGGCGGCGGGGCGGTACTGCTGGAGGTCGCGGTGGCAGTGGCCGAGTTCGTCGGCGAGCTGGGCCTCGTCGAACATCCGGGCCCAGTAGGGCACCTCGTCGCCTGGCCGGGCCGCTTCTAGGGCCCGTTCGGCGCGGACGAGGGAGGCGCTGCAGGCCCGTGCCTCGCCGAGGACCGCGTGTCCGCGTGCCTCGACGGCGTGCAGCATCGCCTGGACGACGGGCGGGGCGGCGGGCCCGACGCCCTGCTGGGCGACCCGGGCGAGCTGGACGGCTTCGCGCCCGTGGCTGAGGTAGACGGCCTGGCAGCTCATGGTGAGGAGCACGTACGAGCCGTAGGCCCGGTCCCCGGCGGCCTGGGCGAGGCGCAGTGCCTGGACGAAGTAGCGCTGGGCGAGTCCGTGGGCGGCGATGTCGTACGAGGTCCAGCCGGCGAGCCGGGTGAGGTCGGCGGCCGCGGCGAAGAGGCGGCGGCCGACGGACTCGCCGTACGTCCCGCGCAGCATGGGTTCGGCCTCGTGTTCGAGGTAGCGGACGAGGGCCTGGCGGGCGTGGCCGCCGCCGTAGGCGTGGTCGAGGGTGCGGAAGAGTTCGCCGACCGAGCGGAGGGCGGCGATGTCCCCGCTGGAGACCCGTTGGCCGGGTCCTCTGTCCGTGCCGCGCTGCCGGGGGACGGAGAAGCGGCCCTGGGGCGGCACGCGGGGGTCGTGCGCGAGGCGCGGGTCGTACGGGAGGCGGGCCTCGGCGGCGGCGACGGAGGACGGGGAGCGGGGGCCGGTGGGCAGGTCCCCGCGCGCCACCCGGTCGTCGGCGCGCCCGATCAGCCAGTCGCGGCTGGGGACGACCAGGCCCGCCGGTGTGAAGGCGATCTTGCGGAGTTCGGCGTGGCTGCCGGAGTCCTTGCGCCAGAGTCCGCTGACGATGTCGACGGCCTCTTCCGGGGTCGCGGCGAACTCCAGGCCGGCGTAGACGGGCGCGCAGGCGTCGAGGCCGAGGTCCTGGGCGGAGAGGCGGCGTCCCAGGCGACGGGTGAAGACCTCGGCGATGAGGGCGGGTGTGGTGCCGCGCGGCTGCTGGCCGCGGAGCCAGCGGGTCACGGAGGTCTTGTCGTACCGCAGATCGAGACCGTGTTCCAGACCGAGCTGGTCGACGCGTCTCGCCAGGCCCGCATGGGAGAACCCCGCTTCGGCGATGAGCGCGGCGAGCTGGCGGTTCGGGATGCGCTGCGGTGGTCGTTCCGTCATCAGCTGTGCGGTCTCCTGCCTTCCGGGTCCGGGCGGCAGTCCCGTCGGACCCTCATGGAACGGCGCGAATTTAGCGGTCCGAACGGCCTGTACCGCCACCTTCGCCCCACATTCATCCGATCGTGTGAGGATTGACGGCATCGCTGACGTAGGCACCCCCCGTCCACCTGCCGGAGGGGTGTCTCCGGTACCGCCGTACAGTGGCATGGGCGCGAATGACGCATGGTGCCGATCCGGCCCGGGATGATCCCCGGTACCCGGCCCCCGGCATCCAGGAGGAGGCATGGCCGTGAGTGAGCTGCGATTCGTCCGCCTTGGTTTCGGCGAGGAAGCCGTCGACTACCAGGTGGCCTGGGACAAGCAGCGCGAGGTGCACGCCGCGCGGTTCGCCGACGAGATCGACGACACCTGTCTGCTCCTCGAACACCCGCCGGTCTACACGGCCGGCCGGCGGACGGCGGAGAGCGAGCGCCCGCTCGACGGGACTCCGGTGGTGGACGTCGACCGCGGCGGCAAGATCACCTGGCACGGTCCCGGCCAGCTGGTCGGCTACCCGATCATGAAGCTGCCCCGCCCGGTGGACGTCGTCGCGCACGTCCGCCGCCTGGAGGAGGCGCTGATCCTCACCGCCGCCGAGTTCGGCGTGGAGACGAGCCGGGTCGAGGGCCGCAGCGGTGTCTGGGTCCTCGGTGATCCGGTGGAGCGGCGGCCGTCGCTCGGCGGACTGTCGCTGGACTTCGACCCGCGGCTGACGGACGAGGAGTTCGACCCGCGCATGAACGGCCCCGAGTACGCCCCGTCCAACGCCGGCCAGCGCCGCGAGGACCGCAAGCTCGCCGCGATCGGCATCCGGGTCGCCAAGGGCGTCACCATGCACGGCTTCGCCCTCAACGTGAACCCGGACAACGCGTGGTTCGACCGGATCATCCCGTGCGGCATCCGCGACGCGGGCGTCACCTCGCTCGCCAACGAGCTGGGCCGCGATGTCACGATCGAGGAGGTGCTGCCGGTGGTGGAGAAGCACCTGCGGGCGGTCCTGGAACAGGCGGAGCTGAAGCCCCGGGAGATCGAGCGCCCGGTGGAGACGGCCTCGGCCTGAGGAGTGCCCTCAGGAATGCGGGGCGCTGGCCAGAGGTTGGCCATAGGTAGTAAGGCATGGGAAGCAACGGCGTACCCTGGTGTGCGCCGAAGAATCGAAGCTACAGGAGCCGATGTGTCCGCAGTCGCACCCGACGGACGCAAGATGCTGCGCCTGGAGGTCCGGAACGCCCAGACCCCCATCGAGCGCAAGCCCGAGTGGATCAAGACCCGGGCGAAGATGGGGCCCGAGTACACGAAGATGCAGAGTCTCGTGAAGAGCGAGGGCCTGCACACGGTCTGCCAGGAGGCGGGCTGTCCCAACATCTTCGAGTGCTGGGAGGACCGCGAGGCGACCTTCCTCATCGGCGGTGACCAGTGCACCCGGCGCTGTGACTTCTGCCAGATCGACACGGGCAAGCCCGAGGCGCTGGACCGCGACGAGCCCCGCCGGGTGGGCGAGTCCGTCGTCACGATGGACCTGAACTACGCCACCATCACCGGCGTCGCGCGGGACGACCTGGAGGACGGCGGCGCCTGGCTGTACGCGGAGACCGTGCGCCAGATCCACCAGCAGACGGCGGAGCGCGCCGAGGGCCGCACCAAGGTCGAGCTGCTCGCGCCCGACTTCAACGCGGTGCCGGAGCTCCTGGCGGAGGTCTTCGCCTCCCGCCCCGAGGTCTTCGCGCACAACGTCGAGACGGTGCCGCGGATCTTCAAGCGGATCCGTCCGGGCTTCCGTTACGAGCGTTCCCTTGACGTCATCACGAAGGCCCGTGACTACGGTCTGGTCACGAAGTCGAACCTGATCCTCGGCATGGGCGAGACCCGTGAAGAGGTCAGCGAGGCGCTCCGGCAGCTGCACGACGCGGGTTGCGAGCTGATCACGATCACGCAGTACCTGCGCCCCTCCGTCCGGCACCACCCCGTGGAGCGCTGGGTGAAGCCGCAGGAGTTCGTGGAGCTGAAGGACGAGGCCGACGAGATCGGCTTCTCCGGTGTCATGTCCGGCCCGCTGGTCCGTTCCTCGTACCGCGCGGGGCGTCTGTTCCAGCAGGCGATCGAGAAGCGCGGCGCGGTCGACAACGCCACTCAGGCTGTGTGAATCCGAGCACAAGTAGTTACCGGCCGGTAGTGGCCGGATCCGACGCGGCCCGTACGCCCCCGCAGCTCAGCGGGGATGTACGGGCCGCGTCGGCGTTCCCGCACTCCTCCGCATGGCCGCATCAACGTTTCATCAGTGTTTGACCACCGGGTCACGCGCTGGTAACACCAGTCTGTGAGCCTGGTTTCACTCACCGCCACCACCGCTCGCTCCCCCCGCCTCGTCTCACCCGCAATCGAGGGAGGACCCCGACATGCCGGCCGCATCGACGCACGTCCGCGTCACCGCGATCCCGTCCGTCACCGACGCCCTGAAGGCCGTGGAGTCACTGCTCCTCGGCGCCGGGCAGCGCACCGCCCGGCGCAACGCCTGGAACTCCGTCCTGGAGGACCGCCGCCGCGCCAAGGACAGGGTCGAGGCCCAGCACGTGATGGAGGTCGCGTCGGGCCGGACTTCCCGGGCCACGTAAACTTCAGGACATGGCGAGGAAGGCAAACACGGGCAGCGCTGACGCTGCGAACCAGGGGCGACTGAAGCAGATCGCCCTCACGTACAAGATGACCCGAAAGGCTGACCCTAAGGTCGGACTTGTCGTCGCAGGCGTGGGCATCGTCGTACTCGGTGTCCTCCTCGCGATCGGCTTCCTGATCGGTCACCCGGTCTACCTGGGCATCCTGGGCTTCGTCCTGGGACTCCTGGCGGCGGCCATCGTGTTCGGGCGGCGTGCCGAGCGCGCGGCCTTCGGACAGATGGAGGGCCAGCCGGGCGCTGCCGCGGCAGTGCTCCAGAACGTCGGACGAGGCTGGACGACGACCCCCGCGGTCGCGATGAACCGCAGCCAGGACGTCGTGCACCGCGCGGTCGGCCGGGCCGGCATCGTGCTGGTGGCGGAGGGCAACCCGAACCGGGTGAAGCCGCTGCTCGCGGCCGAGAAGAAGCGCATGAACCGCGTCGTGGTGGACGTGCCGGTCACCGACATCATCGTCGGCGACGGCGAGGGCCTGGTGCCGCTCAAGAAGGTCCGTACGACCATGCTCAAGCTGCCTCGGGTGCTCACTGGCCCGCAGGTGACGGTGGCCAACGACCGGCTGCGGGCGATGGGTGACCTGATGAGCAACATGCCGCTGCCGAAGGGTCCGATGCCGAAGGGCATGCGGATGCCGCGGGGCGGAAAGACGCGCTGACGCGCCCGACAAGAACAACGGGAAGGCCCCGGACCGTGACAACGGTCCGGGGCCTTCTCCGTGCCGCAGGAGTCAGATGCGGACCTGGACGGCACCGGAGAGACGGTCGTGGAGGCCGCGGCCGTCGCGGTCCCAGATGAGCGCCGGGATCGCCAGGCAGACGAGCAGGGAGCGGAGCGCCACCCGCGGCACTCCGAGCCGGCCGCCGCGCGCGGAGACGACCTGGAGGCCGAAAAGCCGCTTGCCGGGCGTCGAGCCGATGGTGCCGACGGTCAGCACGCTCAGGACGAGGAGGATGCCGAGGGCCCAGTTGCCGGTCGCCTGGTTGTAGCCGTCGGTGATCAGGCCGTATGCGATCAACGTGCAGACGGCCCAGTCGACGGCGAGGGCGCCGAGGCGGCGACCGGGGCGGGCGATCGAACCGGGGCCCTCCTCCGGCAGCCCCAGCTGCTGACCGCGGTATCCGAAGTCGACGCCTGCGTCCTCGGCCGCCGCGCGCGGGCCGGAGAGCCAAGATCCGAGTGCTTGCCTGTTGTCCACCCGACCACGGTACTGCGCCCGTTTTTGATCACTTCGGCCCGGGTCGGCGAAGTCGGACCGAACGGGCACGCGACGTGTGTCGGCGGGCGGAGCGGCACCCACCCCGGTTAACTTCGACGAAACAATTGGGTCATGCTTGAGAAATCCCGTCTGCCTATGGTCGGGTCCAGCGTGTGCCACCGCACTGGCTGCACGAACCAGCTGCAAACCCCGCCCCTCCCCGGGCCGGGAGTAGGAGGAGTGGGATGTCCGAGACGCACGGGTTCCAGAACGCCGACGAGGTCAAGAAGTACATCAAGGACAACGACGTCAAGATGGTCGACGTCCGTTTCTGCGACCTTCCGGGCGTGATGCAGCACTTCACGATCCCGGCGACGGCGTTCGACCCGTCGGAGGAGCTCGCCTTCGACGGCTCGTCGATCCGCGGCTTCCAGGCGATCCACGAGTCCGACATGGCGCTCCGCGCCGACCTGTCGACGGCCCGCGTGGACCCCTTCCGCCGCGACAAGACGCTGAACATCAACTTCTTCATCCACGACCCGATCACGGGCGAGCAGTACAGCCGTGACCCGCGGAACATCGCGAAGAAGGCCGAGGCGTACCTCACGTCCACCGGCATCGCCGACACCGCGTACTTCGGCCCCGAGGCCGAGTTCTACGTGTTCGACTCGGTGCGCTTCGAGACCTCCGCGAACCAGGGCTTCTACCACATCGACTCCGAGGCCGGCGCCTGGAACACCGGTGCGGAGGAGAACAACCGCGGCTACAAGGTCCGCTACAAGGGCGGCTACTTCCCGGCCCCGCCGGTCGACCACTTCGCCGACCTGCGCTCCGAGATCTCCCTGGAGCTGGAGAACGTCGGCCTGCAGGTCGAGCGCCAGCACCACGAGGTCGGCACCGCCGGCCAGGCCGAGATCAACTACAAGTTCAACACGCTGCTCGCCGCGGCCGACGACCTGATGCTCTTCAAGTACATCGTGAAGAACGTCGCCTGGCGCAACGGCAAGACCGCGACCTTCATGCCGAAGCCGATCTTCGGCGACAACGGCTCGGGCATGCACGTCCACCAGTCGCTGTGGGCCAACGGCGACCCGCTGTTCTACGACGAGACCGGCTACGCGGGCCTCTCGGACACCGCCCGCTACTACATCGGCGGCATCCTCAAGCACGCCCCGTCGCTGCTCGCCTTCACCAACCCGACGGTGAACTCGTACCACCGCCTGGTCCCGGGCTTCGAGGCCCCGGTCAACATGGTGTACTCGCAGCGCAACCGCTCCGCCGCCATGCGCATCCCGATCACGGGCTCGAACCCGAAGGCCAAGCGCGTCGAGTTCCGCGCGCCGGACCCGTCCTCGAACCCGTACCTCGCCTTCTCGGCGCTGCTCCTCGCGGGCCTCGACGGCGTCAAGAACAAGATCGAGCCCATGGAGCCGATCGACAAGGACCTGTACGAGCTGGCTCCCGAGGAGCACGCCAACGTCCCCCAGGTCCCGACCAACCTGGAGGCCGTCCTCACCGCCCTGGAGGAGGACAACGAGTACCTCCAGGCCGGCGGCGTCTTCACCTCCGACCTGATCGAGACCTGGATCGACTACAAGCGCACGAACGAGATCGCCCCGATCCAGCTGCGCCCGCACCCGCACGAGTTCGAGCTCTACTTCGACCTCTAAGCCGGACGCCCCAGCAGTACAGCAGTGAGGGCCGCCGCCCCCGGACTTCCGGGAGCGGCGGCCTTCGCCGTTCTCCTCGCGTGCCCGCCTGCCCTTGCGGTCCCTCCGCTCAGCGGCCGTAGCGGATGAAGGTGCGGACCATGCGGCAGGTGGTGTCCGACGGCGGGTGGATGCCGATGTGCTGGGCCGTGGTGCGTATCGTCGCGTTCGTGGCCTTCGACGGGACGTAGACACCGGCGTCGAGGAGGGCGATCGCGAGGCGCATGGCCTTCAGACGGCGGTTGTGCGTCACGTACCACTCCCGGGGGCGGCCCGCGGGGAGCGGCTTCCTCCGGAGCGGCTTCCACGGTTCGAGGGACGGTGTCCGGATCACGGCGAGAGCCATGGGCTACCTCCTGGCGAACGACGGGGGCGGGGCCCTCCCCGGGGCCCTCGCCTTCACCCCTTATTTTAGTGGCCCCCACTGACAATCGCCCCTGGCCAGAGGGGGTTTGGGGGGTGGTGGAGGGAGCTCTGGGGGGTACCGTGGGGGCATGGAGATCTGGATCAATCCCGCCTGTTCCAAGTGCCGCAGCGCCCTCACCCTCCTCGACGCCGAAGGCGCCGACTACACCGTGCGGCGCTACCTGGAGGACGTGCCCTCCCCCGACGAGATCCGGCAGGTGCTGAAGCGGCTCGGGCTCGAACCCTGGGACATCACGCGGACGGGGGAAGCCGTCGCCAAGGAGCTCGGGGTGAAGGAGTGGCCCCGGGACGCCGAGAACCGCGACCGGTGGGTCGAGGCGCTCGCCGGGCACCCCGAGCTCATCCAGCGGCCGATCATCACCGCCGAGGACGGCACGGCCGTCGTCGGCCGGTCCGAGGAGGCCGTACGGGACGCGCTGTCGCGTTGAGCCCGCTTCTCGCGCGACGGGGGGGACCGGTGACGACGGAGACGGCGAGGGGGCCGCGTGAGTGAGCCGGACGGCGGGTCCGGGCCCTCGGGGCTCGGGGTCGATCTGCATCTGGAGCTGAGTGCCGCCGGCGGACGGCGGGCCGTGCTCATCGCGGCGCTCCGCGAGGCCGTACGCGGCGGCCGGCTCGCTCCCGGAACCCGGCTGCCGCCCTACCGCTCGCTCGCCACCGACCTCGGGATCGCCCGCAACACCGTCGCCGACGCCTACGCCGAACTCGTCGCCGAGGGCTGGCTCACCTCCCGCCAGGGCTCCGGGACCCGCGTCGCCGACCGCGTCGCCGCGCCCGCGCCCCGGCCCGTCCACCCGGCCGCGCCGCCGCCGCTCCCGTACGACCTCGTCCAGGGCAAGCCCGACCCCGCCGCCTTCCCCCGCGCCGCCTGGCTGGCGGCGGCCCGGCGGGCGCTCACGGACGCGCCGCACGAGGCCTTCGGGATCGGCGACCCGCACGGCCGGATCGAACTGCGCCGGGCGCTCACCGAGTACCTCGCGCGCGTGCGGGGCGTGCGGACCACCCCCGACCGGATCGTCGTCTGCTCGGGCGCCGCGCACGCGCTCCGGCTGCTCGCGCCCGTCCTCGGCACCGCCGCCCCCTGGGCCGTCGAGTCCTACGGACTGCCCTTCCACCGCGGCCTCCTCGCCGAGGCCGGCGTCACCACGGTGCCGGTGACCGTCGACGGGGACGGGGCGCGCGTCGCGGACATCCCCCGCCGGTCGGGCGCGGTGCTGCTCACCCCCGCCCACCAGTTCCCCACCGGCGGGCCGCTGCACCCCGAGCGCCGCACCGGCGTCCTGGAGTGGGCGCGGGAATCCGGCGGTCTGGTGATCGAGGACGACTACGACGGGGAGTTCCGCTACGACCGGCGGCCCGTGGGCTCCGTCCAGGGCCTCGACCCCGAACGGACCGTCCTCCTCGGCTCCGTCAGCAAGAGCCTCTCCCCCACCCTGCGGATCGGCTGGATGTGCCTGCCGTCGGCGCTCGTGGACGGGGTGGTCGCGGCGAAGGGCCGCCGTGAGCCGTACGCCTCCGCGACGGACCAGCTCACCCTCGCCGACCTCATCGTCTCCGGCGCGTACGACCGGCACGTCCGGCGGATGCGCCAGCGGCACCGCGGACGGCGCGACCGGCTGACGGCGGCTCTGGCGGAACGGGTGCCGACGGTACGGGTGACGGGGATCTCCGCCGGGCTGCACGCCGTGGTGGAGCTGCCGCCGGGTACGGAGCGGGCCGCCCTCGCCGCGGCGGCCCGGCACGGGGTCGAGGTCGAGGGCCTGGCGCCCTACCGCCACCCGGAGGCCGGCGACACCCACCGCCCGGACGGGCTGGTCGTCGGCTACGCCACACCGCCGGAACGGCTGTACGGGGCCGCGGTGGACGCGTTGTGCGGGGCGCTCTCCGAGGCGCTCGGCTCCTGAGGCCTCGGCGCGGGTCCCGCTGCGAGGGGGCTCGGTGCCGGCGGGACCGCCCGCGTCCGGGCAGGGGCTTCAGCTGCCCGACGCCTCGCGCGCCTCCTGGGTCTCCCGCGCCTCCTGAGCCGCCGTCTCCGCCGTCGTCAGGATCTCGGTGAGGCGGAGGCCGAAGCGGGCGTCGCAGGCGTCGGGTGCGCCGGTGCGGGCCGCCGTGACGAGGGCGTCCACGGCCGCGCCGAACGCTCCCACCGCCCCGTCCCAGCGGGGCATCTCGGCCCGGCCCCCGGTGCCGTACAGGGTGAGGGCCGCCTCCGCCGCCTCCGGCGGCGCGCTGAGGGTGAGCGTGGCCGTGCTGCTCGCGCCCGAGGTGTGGCGCAGCACCAGGTGATGGGTGTCGTCCGGGCCCGGCGCCGCCGTGATCGCGGTGACGTCGCCGAGGACCGGCAGGAAGACGGAGAGGACATGCGGGCCGACGTCCCACAGCCCGCCCTTCTCCCGCCGCCACGGGGACGCCGCGTACTCGCTGCTCGAACCGGTCCCGTAGAGCGAGCCCAGCCAGTGCGCCTCGCCCAGGAACCAGCCGCCGACGGCCTGCTGTTCCTCGATCCAGCGGGCCGTCGGCTCCGCGAACCGCAGGGTGCAGAACACCACCGAGGCGACCCCGGCGGCCGCGACCGCCTCGGCCACCTCGCGTGCCCCGGCGACGGTCGTCGCCACCGGCTTGTCGAGGAGGACATGGCAGCCGGCCTCCGCCGCCCGCACCGCGAGCGGGGCCTGCACGTCCGGCGGGAGCGCGAGGGCGACGGCGTCGCTGGCCGCGAAGAGGGCGTCCACGTCGTCGTACGCGCGCGTGCCCGACGCGGCGGCGAGCGCGGCCGCGGCCTCGGGACGGCGGCCCCACACCCCGCTGAGCTCGACCCCCGGATGCCCGGCGAGCGCGGGCGCGTGGGTGCGGCCGGCCCAGGGGCCGGTGCCGAGGAGTCCGATACGGGGCTTCGCGCCCAGCTGCTTCGCCATGACCCCAGTCTGCCGGGTGGGTGTGACAGCCGGCCGCGGACCCCCGGCCCCCCCCTGACCCGCCCCGGCGCCTGCCCGTGCCCCTGCCCGTGTCCCTGCCGCTGCCGCTGCCGCTGCCGCGAAATCCAGTCGCGGTGCTCCCCCTGTCCGGTGTTAGCGTTCCCTGGCCGGCCGCGGGACTTCGGTGCGACTTCCGGAACCTGCCTCTGAAGCAACGTCTTCGCTGTTCGTGCCCTCATTCCCCGGCCGGCACCCACGAGAAGGGGAGAGCCTTGTCCGAGCTCGTCGCCGCCGAGGACGTGCTCCTCTTCGTCAACGCCGCCGTGACCGCCACCGGTCAGCGCGAGTTCCGTTCCTCGGCCGCCGCGCAGCGGTTCTCGCTGCGGTTCGTCCACGAGTACGTACGGGTCAACTACCGGCCCGTGTACGCCGCCGCCCTCGCGCTCGACATCAACCACCACAACGCGGCCCTCATCGTCGAGCAGCTGCTGCGTACCGCCGACGAGGCCGGCGGCCCCGAGGAGAAGCGGGCCGAGGGGCGGCTGATCGCCGCCCGGCTCGCGCTCCTGCCGCCGCAGCGCGTCTACCGGCTGTTCCGCGCGCTGCGCGCCGCCGGGGTCAACAACCGGCGTACGCGCGCGATCGTGCGCGCGTGGCTCGCGGCACGCCCCGACCCCGCCCTCGACGCGGTGAAGTACCGGACCGGTCTGAAGGCCGCCCTCCGGCACGTCCACGGGCGGCTGCCCGATCCCGAGACCGGGGACTTCCTCTTCACGCCCGGCCGCCGGGTCCGGTACGAGAACCCGACGCTCGACTCGTTCCGCCGGGCCCGCTACGAGCAGGGCGCGCTGTACGAGCTGCCGTTCACGGTCGCCGAGGGGTTCGCCGCCAAGCACGGGGTCCCGCGCGCGGTGTTCCTGGACCGGATCGCGCCCCGGATGACCCGGCTCGAACAGCTCAGGACGGCGCGCGCCGCCGATCTGACCGTCATGCCGCTGACCCGCCTCGCCCTGTACGTCCTGTCGCTGCCGTTCACCGAGCGGGTGGAGCGACGGGCCGAGCTGACGGGCGCGCTGCGGGCGGCCGCCCGGCGCGCGGCGGGGCCGTACGCCGGGAGCTGGGGGCGGGTCGCCGCCGTGCTCGACGACAGCTTCTCCTCCTCGGGCTCGGCGGTGAAGCGGCGCCGCCCGCTGGCCGTCGCCCTCGGCTGCCACTACCTCCTGGAGGCCCTCGCGGCGCCGGGGGCGTACACCCCGCTGTGGACCTCCGGCGGCAGTGATCCGCTGCTCGTCCGGCCGTACGGACCGACCCCGTTGGGCCTGCGGATCCTGGACGCGCTGGAGACCGGACCCGACCGGCTGGTGATCGTCTCGGACGGCTGGGACAACGCGCCGCCGGGGCTCGCGGGCGAGGTGCTGCGGGTGTGGCGGTCGCGGCTGGATCCGGAGCGGCGGACGAGCGTGGTGCACCTGAACCCCGTATACGACGCGGAGGGTTTCGACGTGCGCCGGCTGGCCCCGAGCGTGCCGGCCGCCGGGATCAGGGACGCGGAGGATCTGGCGGCGCTCGTGGAGATCGCGCAGTTCGCCGAGGGGCGGACGGGGTTCGCGGAGTTGCGGGCCTATCTGGACCGGCGGGTGGAGCTGTTCCTGGAGGGGTCGGGAACGTCTGTGGGAGAGGGGACCGGGGGATGACCCGGATCGATCTGACCGGGCTCGACGTCCGGCCGGCGCAGGTGTGGGGCGGCGTACGGCTCGTACCGCTCGTCCGGGCCGAGCCGGTGCCCGGGCTGCGCCTGCACCGGGAGGTCTACGGGGGGTACGGCGGTCTCGGCGCGGTCGATCTGCCCGACCGGTCCGCCTACACCTCGTACATCCCGCACGGCTTCGTCGCCGACTGGACGGGATCGGGGACGGGCCCGGGCGCGGAGTCCGCCGTGTACGGGACCCGGCTCGGCGGCGACGGCACGAGCGGCCGCGGCGGCGGGGCCGTCGACGGGCCGACGGCCTGCATGCCCGTGCGCCGCATCCACAAGATGGCCAAGCGGCGCCGTGACCACGAAGGACGCACCGCGCGCCGGCTCCGCTTCCTGCCGCTGCACCTCGCCCTCGAGGGGTACCTCTCGCTGCACTTCGGCGGACCGTCGACGGCCTGGGACGAGTGGTCCCGCGAGGCGCTGCGGCACGGCCTCTCGCCGCGCGCCGAGGCGGCGTACGCGGGGTGGACCGTACCCGGGCTCGCCGAGGGGCTGCGGATCTTCGAGGTCCACCCCGGCCAGTGCGGGCTGCTCCTGTACGTGGCCGACGCGCTGGCCGCGGCCTTCGTCGTACCCCACCCGGACGACTACCGGCTTCTGCATCCGACCCTGATCGAGGACCTGTACGGGGAGCTGGTGCACCAGTACGCCCACTACGGCGCCCCGGTGCCCGAGTTCACGGCGGGGATCCGGGACGGGGCCGGCGGCATCCGCACCCTCGCGGACCTGCGGGCGGCCGCCGGGGAGCAGGAGCGGGCCTGGGCCGTGGCGCACGACGGGCTCATGGCGCGGGACCTCCTGGAGACCCCGTACGCCTTCGAGCGGGTGTACCGGGCGGGGCCGTTCGACCTGTACCGGTTCCTGCCGCCGTTCCTGCGGGACGGGACGGAGCAGCACATCGGCGAGCTGATCACCGACCACAAGGGCCGGACGGTCTATCTGAAGACGTTCCGGCTCTCCGAGAACCAGATCCGCAAGGGGCACCTGCTGCGGCGGCTCGCCGACTGCGACTGGCACCCGGGGCGGACCGCGGAAGCCCTCGGCACCTCGTACGCGGAGCTGGTGCGGCGTATCCGCGGCGCGGGGCTCGACCCGCTCCTGAACGCCCACGCCGTCGCACAGCGACTGCGGGAAACACAGGAAAGCTGAGTAACACGGGGTTCACATTCGGGCAACCGACGGGAAATCCCGTGTTGCGAAGCTGCGACCGGACACAGACACCGCAGCTTCTCGCAGCGCCGCGAGCCGCCGCGACCCACGCAGCAGCACGCCCAAAGGATGAGGCCCGTGACCTTCAAGGCTGAGTACATCTGGATCGACGGCACCGAGCCGACCGCGAAGCTTCGCTCGAAGACGAAGATACTCGCGGGCGAGGGCGCCGCTCTGGAGGAGCTGCCGATCTGGGGCTTCGACGGATCCAGCACGAACCAGGCCAAGGGCCACGCCTCGGACCGCGTCCTCAAGCCGGTCTTCGTCTGCCCGGACCCGATCCGCGGCGGCAGCGACATCCTGGTGCTGTGCGAGGTCCTCAACACGGACATGACGCCGCACGACTCGAACACCCGCGCCGCGCTCGCCGAGGTGCAGGCCCGGTACGCCTCGCAGGAGCCGATCTTCGGCATCGAGCAGGAGTACACCTTCTTCGAGGGCACCCGCCCGCTCGGCTTCCCGGTCAACGGCTTCCCGGCCGCCCAGGGCGGTTACTACTGCGGTGTCGGCGCGGACGAGATCTTCGGCCGCCCGATCGTCGAGGCGCACCTGGAGAACTGCCTCAAGGCCGGTCTCGGCATCTCCGGCATCAACGCCGAGGTCATGCCCGGCCAGTGGGAGTTCCAGGTCGGCCCGCTGGCTCCCCTCGAGGTCTCCGACCAGCTGTGGATCGCCCGCTGGCTGCTGTACCGCACGGCCGAGGACTTCAACGTCTCCGCGACGCTGGACCCGAAGCCGGTGAAGGGCGACTGGAACGGCGCGGGCGCGCACACCAACTTCTCCACCAAGGCGATGCGCGAGGGCTACGACGCGATCATCACAGCCGCCGAGTCCCTGGGCCAGGGCTCGAAGCCGCTCGACCACGTCAAGAACTACGGCGCCGGCATCGACGACCGCCTGACGGGCCTGCACGAGACCGCCCCGTGGGACCAGTACTCCTACGGCGTCTCGGACCGCGGCGCCTCGGTCCGCATCCCGTGGCAGGTCGAGCAGGACCAGAAGGGCTACATCGAGGACCGCCGTCCGAACGCGAACGTGGACCCGTACACGGTGACCCGCCTCCTGGTGGACACCTGCTGCGAGGCCCTGGAGAAGGCCGGCCAGGTCTGATCCGCACCGCTTTGGAAGAGGGCGCCCACCGATTCACCCGGTGGGCGCCCTCTTCCGTTGTCTCACACGATCGGCTGACGGATGACGATCCCGCCTCCGCGGCCGCCGGGGTGGCGACTAGCGTCGGGGCCGTGAAGCCGGTCGTGCGGGTGAAGCTGCTGCCGGCGCAACCCGCGCTGCATGTGCTGCGCAAGGTAGCCGACGCGTACTCCACGCTGCGGCCGCGCCTGGGGACCGAACGCCCCACGAAACCGGTTGCCTTCCGCCCGAACGCGGCGCAGCCGTTCGACGACCGCTGTCTGTCCTGGCAGGTCGAGGACCGCACCGTGTCCATCTGGACGGCCTCGGGACGGACGAAAGGCATCACGTTCACCGGGCGGGGAGAGCAGTTGGCCCTGCTGGCCGCGTGCCGCAAGGGGGAATCCGATCTGCTCCTCCAAGGCGGCCAGTGGTACCTGATGGCGACCCGCGAGGTCCCGGAGGCCACTCCGAATCCCGCTCCTGAAGGATTCGTGGGAGTGGATCTGGGGGTCGTGAACATCGCCACCACCTCCACCGGGCACCGCTACAGCGGCCGGCGCCTCAACCGGCGCCGGGAGGCGGACCGGAAGCTGCGGGCCAAGCTGCAGACGAAGGGAACGAAGTCCGCCAAGCGGCGGGCGAAGAGCCGGGCGGGGAAGGAATCGCGCCGGGCCCGAGACGTCAACCACAAGATCAGTAAGCGCATCGTGGCGGAGGCTGAACGCACCGGTCGTGGCATTGCCCTGGAGGACCTTACGGGCATCCGCGAACGGGTACGGCTACGCAAGCCCCAACGCGCCACCTTGCACAGCTGGTCCTTCCGTCAGCTCGGCGCCATCATCGCCCACAAGGCGAGACGGGACGGGGTGCCGGTGGTCTACGTCGACCCCGCGTACACCAGCCGGGAATGCTCCCGCTGTCATCACATCGACCGGCGCAACCGGCCTTCCCAAGCCGTGCTCGCGTGTCGGGCCTGCGGCTTCGTTGAGCACGCGGACCTGAATTCGTCCCACAACATCGCCGCCCGCGGCTGGTGGACGTGGGTCCGCGGGGCCGAGTCACAGGTCCCTGCCCTCATTCTCACCATGTGAAGGCTGGACGCGGCCGGAAGCGTCGGAGCCATCGGCGAGATCCGAGCAGCCAACCCGGGGACCGATCCGATTCCCGAGTAGTAGACTAGGGAAATGGCCATCACACAGAACGACACCGCGACGGGTCGTCACGACCTCGAGCCGTTCTGGCCTTCCCGGCAGCATCATGACTTCGACCGGGTGTGTTGCCGCGCGAGGAACGCGTCGGCCCTCTAAAGCCCCGATCGGTACGGTCCGATCCACGGCCTTCGGCCGACGCGCACGACGTACGACTCCTGTCCGTTCGTTTCTCCGCGCGAAAGAGCTGACCTCTCATGGCCCATACCCAGAGTGCCTCCCTCACGGCCGTCCGTCCCGGCCGTCACCGACTGCGCGCCGTCGATCCCAACGAGGTCGTCGACTTCGCCCAGGTCGCGGACTTCCTGCCGCCCGGTGCCACGCTGCTGCCCGCTCCCCCGCACACCCTTCCCACGCTGCCGGGACGCCCGCCGATGGTCGGGTACCTCGTGCTCGTGCCGGCCGATCAGCAGCCGCGCCTGCCCGTCGCCGCCCCCGTGTCCGCGCCCGTCGCCGCCGCGGTGGACGAGCAGGGGCCCGTGGCCATCGACGGGGTGCAGCGGATCGCCGTCGTGGACGGTCAGGCGCTGGACCTGACGTACCTGGAGTTCGAGCTGCTCGCCCATCTGGTGGCGCACCCTCACCGGGTGCACACCCGCGACCAGTTGGTCACCACGGTGTGGGGGTACGGACACGTCGGCGACGGTCGTACCGTCGACGTCCACGTGGCCCGGCTGCGCCGCAAGCTGGGCGCCGAGCACCGCCACACGATCCAGACCGTGCGGCGGGTCGGCTACAAGTACACGCCCTGATCAGACGGTTCGGCCGGAGTCGGTCGTTCGTGACGCCGCCCTCGCCCTGACCCTGGCCACCAGCGCCAGGGCGAGGTCCACGGCCAGGAACAGCAGCAGGCTGATCCCGAGCAGCGGGACGAACCACGCCACCGACGCCGTGACCGCGAGGAGCGGGAGCAGCATGGTGACCGGGATCTTCCGCCATGCCCCTCGCGCGACCGGGCGGCCCGGACGGCGCAGCCACCACATGCGGTAGCCCCAGAGGATCAGCAGGATCAGGGAGAGCGCGAGGGCCGCGAGGGCCAGCTGGTTGAACAGGCCCAGGAACACGCCGGTGTGCCCGTCGATGCCCATCCGGGTGAGCTTCGCGAGGAGCGGGTAGTCGGCGAAGGCGAGCCGGTCCAGGACCGTGCCGTCCGCCGGGTTCAGGGCGACCGAGTCCAGCTCCAGCGGGAACTGGGTGTCGGTCTCCTTGACCACGTACCCCTTGCCCTCGGACGGCGGGACCAGCGAGATCCTCGGGCTGTCGATGCCGGCCGCGCGGGCCGCGTCGAGCGCCTTGTCGAGGCCGATGTCCGGGCCCTGCGCGGTGGTGCCGCCCGGGTGGGCGCCGCCGTGGCCCTCGTGCTCCGAGGAGCCGCCGGCCGCGGCCTCCCCGACGGTCGCGGTGAGGGTGGGGGTGGCGCCGCCGAGACCGTCCTGGACGACGCCGATGTTCTCGCCCGCGTACCGCGACCAGGTCAGGCCCGTCGCCGAGAGCAGGACGAGTCCGGTCACCGCCCACAGGCCGACCGAGCCGTGCCAGGACAGGGTGCGGCGGCGGGAGGCGGGTCCGCCCTCCGGTACGAACAGGGCGCGGCGGTTCTTGCGGCGCCGGCCGAGCCAGAGCAGCAGACCGCCGAGTGCGACGACCCAGAGCCAGCTCGCGGCCAGCTCGCTGTAGTTGCGGCCGGTCTCGCCGAGGTGCAGATCGCGGTGCAGACCGTCGATCCAGGTGCGCAGCGGGAGCGCGCCGGAGCTGCCGTAACTGGGCAGCTGCCCGCGTACGTCCCCGGTGTACGGGTCGACGAAGACGGCCAGCGAGGTGCCCTCGGGGACGTCCGGGTCGGCCATCAGGACCCGGGTGGTCGCGCCGGGTTCGGCGCCGGGCCAGACGGCGGTGACGGTGCCGTCGGGGTTGGCCTCGCGGGCGATGTCCACCTGCTGGGAGAGCGGCAGGGTCGTCTCGCCGACGGGGACCTCCAGCTCGTGCGCGTACACCACCTTCTCGGCCTGGAAGGAGAGCGCGTACAGCAGTCCGCTCGCGGCGGCCACGAGGAGGAACGGGGCGACGAGGACGCCCGCGTAGAAGTGGAGGCGCAGGACGAGGGGGCGCAGGGCGCTCCAGGTCGTGGGCTTCGCGGCGTTCGTGGCGCTCGCGGGTGCGGCCTCGGTGGTGGGCGGGGTGTTCTCCGACGGTGGCGCCTCGGACGTGTCCGGGCGTGCGGGATCGTCGATGGTCATGGCTGTGACTGTCCTTGGAGTCGGTGCAGACAGGGGGAAGGGACCCCCGGGGTCAGACCTGTGCTCCGAGGGTCGTGGCGCGGGGTACGGACAGCCGGGGCGGGCCGCGCCGGGAGAGGGTGTGCGCGAGGACGACGGTGTGCGGCCGGTGGGCGTTCCGCCGGGCGCGGCGGACCGGGCGGCGCGGGGCGTCGGGCACCCGCACGCGCGCGAAGATCAGGCTCAGGGGTGTGAAGGCGTACGCGAGGGCGGCTCGGGCGAGCGTGAGGAACGCGGCTTCGCCGTGGGCCAGCCAGAAGCCGCAGAGGAGTGCGGCGAGGAGGTGGGCGGCGAGCATGCCGATGCCGGAGCCCGTACCCGTTCCCATGACCATGGTCATGGGCGTGTCCGCGCTCGCGCCCATGTCCGCGCCCGGGCCGATGCCTGTGCCCGGGCCCATGCCTGTGCCCGAGCCCATGACCGTGCCCATGCCCGTGGCGTGCGGGTCGGTCATGGCGCTCATGTCGTGCGTCCCGTGCATGCCGTGCGTGCCGGTCGTCCCCGTCGGATGGCCCGTGCCCCCGGCGTGGGAACCGGCCGTCGAGAAGACCAGGTGCAGCGCTCCCTGGAGGCCGAACAACGCCCCCGCGATCGTCGGCGCGCCCCGCCGCCGGCCGGCGGCGGCCCACGCGACGGCCGCCGTCACGACGAAGGCGCCGAGCAGGGTCGGGGCCGGAAGGTGATGCGCAGACATGGAAGAATGCCCCACGGCGGCCAAGGTCACGCACACCACCGCGAACAGGGCGGCACGCAAGGCGCGCAGGGGCGACCGGGCATTCGTCATCGCCCGTCATGGTGTCATCCGGCCACGCGGGGCACGAGAGGCCCTCCCCGCCCGATGCCGTTCCCTGCGATCCGATGACGTTTCCGACGGCGTAACCGCTGACGTTCGTGGTGGCCTGCCCTCACGTTCGCGGTGACGTTTGCGCCAAGCCGGCGATGCTGCACCGAGGTTGCCTCCGGCGTTCCTCCCGTGGCGGAATCCTCCGGGAGCGGAAAGCCTGGCCCCGCGAGGTGCGGCGCTGCACGATCTGATCATGAAACTTCTGATGCTCGGTGGTACGGAGTTCGTGGGCCGCGCGGTCGTCGAGGCGGCGCTCGACCGCGGGTGGGAGGTGACCGTCTTCCACCGCGGCCGGCACGCGCCGCCGAAGGGGGTCACGTCGCTGATCGGTGACCGCACGACCGGCCCGGAGGGTCTCGCCGCCCTCGCCACGGGGACCTGGGACGCCGTCGTGGACACCTGGTCGGCGGCTCCCTCCGCCGTGCGGGACGCGGCGCGGCTGCTCGCCGACCGGGTCGGCCGGTTCGCGTACGTGTCGAGCCGTTCCGTGTACGCGTGGCCGGCGGCGGCCGGACTCGCGGAGGACGGCCCGCTGGTCGAGGGCTCGCAGGACGACGGGGACGTGCCGTACGCCGAGGCCAAGCGTGGCGGCGAGCTCGCCGCCACGGCCGCCTTCGGGGCGGACCGGACGCTGTTCGTCCGCGCGGGCCTGATCATCGGGCCGTACGAGAACGTGGGCCGGCTCCCCTGGTGGCTCGGCCGGATCGCGCGGGGCGGACCGGTCCTCGCGCCCGGGCCCGACACGCTGCCGATCCAGTACATCGACGTGCGCGACCTGGCCGAGTGGACCCTCGACGCGGTGGCCGCCGGACTCTCCGGGCCGTACAACCTCGTCTCCCCTCCCGGCCACGCGACCATGGGCGAGCTGCTCGACGCCTGTGTGCGGGTCACCGGCGCGGACGCGGAGCTCCGCTGGGCGGAGCCGGAGGCGCTGCTCGCGGCCGGGGCGGCGCCGTGGTCGGAGCTGCCGGTGTGGCTGCCGCCGGGCGAGATGTTCGACGCGATGTACACCGCCGACGTCTCCCGGGCCGTCGAGGCCGGGCTGCGCTGCCGGTCCGCGGCGGAGACGGTCGCGGACACCTGGACCTGGCTGGAATCGCTCGGCGGGACCGCGCCGCACCGGCCGGACCGTCCGGCGGTCGGCCTCTCGCCGGAGCGGGAGGCCGAGGTGGTCGCGGCGCTCGGCGGGTAGTACGGATCCGGTCGCGCCCGGCGAGCGGTGCGCGGTGAGGTGTGCTCGGTGGGGGGGCGGGCACCCGGTTCGGCGCGTGGCGGCGATCGTGCCGGACTGCCCGGATCGGGGTGATCCACTACGGTCGACACGAACGTGCAAGAACCGGAGGAGTCGACCGCATGCCCGCCATCCCCGCCGTCTCCGTCGCCAACCTCCGCGATCTCGGCGGCCTGCCGCTCGGCGCCGGGCGTTCCGTCCGGCCCGGCCTGGTCCTGCGCTCCGCCCAGCTCGACCGGCTCGACCCGGCCGAACCCGCCGTGGCGCGGCTGGGCATCCGTACCGTCGTGGACTTCCGTACGGACTCCGAGCGCGGCGACCGGCCCGACCGGCTGCCCGGCGGTGCGCGCCTGCTCGTCGCGGACGTGCTCGCCGACCATCTGGCCATCAGCGGGCTGCCGCCCGCCGCCCGTCTGAAGGCGCTGCTCTCCGACCCGGCGCTCGCCGAGGAACACCTCGGCGGGGGCCAGGTCCGGTCGGCCTTCGCCCGTACCTACCGGACCTTCGTCTCCGGCGACTCCGCCCGCGCCTCCTACCGTGCCCTCCTCACCGAGCTGGGCGCTCCGGACGCCGGGCCGCTGGTCTTCCACTGTTCGGCCGGCAAGGACCGGACGGGGTGGGCGGCGACGGTCGTCCTGTCGCTGCTGGGCGCGGACATGGAGACCGTGCGGGAGGAGTACCTGTCGGTCAACACGGCGGTGCGGCAGGCGTTCGCGCCCATGATCGAGGGGTTCACCGCCCAGGGCGGCAATCCCGACCTCGCGCTCGATCTGATCGGGGTGCTGCCGGAGTACCTGGACGCGGCGCTCGACGAAGTGGCGGTCCGGCACGGGTCGATGGAGACGTACGTACGGGAGGGGCTGGGCGTCCCGGACGAGGTGACGGCGAGGGTACGGGAGCGGCTGACGGAGGGGTGACGCGGCGGGGACGGGCGGCCGGTCGACCGGCCGCGCGGTCCGCGCCCGCCGTCCGGGCGTCCCACGGACCGGGGTGACCATCGGAAGAATCGCTCGTTCTGCTGAACGTGAGCACCAAGGATCTCGTTCCCTCGCCCGTGGGCCCCGTCGACGTCGAGCAGGCCGAGGCCGCGCTCGTCGAGCGCTATCCGCGTCTCGTCCGCATCGCGTATCTCGTGCTGCCCCCGTCGCTCGGCCGCAACCGCCGTGTCCTGACCGCGCACGCGCTCGTCCAGCGCTCGCTGCCGCGACGCCGGGTCCTCGGCCCCGCCGTGCCCGAGCCGCGGCTCGCCGAGGACGCGGTCGATCCGGGGTACGCGTTCGTCCGGGGCGAGGTGCTGCGGCAGGCGCTCGTCGCCGGGCTGCCGTTGCGGCGCCTCGCCCTGCCGCGCCGGGCGCAGTTCCCGCCGCTGCTGCCGCACGTGTGGGGGCTGAGACTGTTCCCCCGCGTCGGCGGCGCCGACGAACTCGCCCTGGACCAGCGGCTGTCCCGCCTCTCCGGCCCCGGCCGCGCGGCGTACGTCCTCCGGGGCCTGGAGCGCCAGGGCGACGCGGAGGTCCTGCGGGTGCTGGCCTCGGCGGGGGTGGAGGACCCGGCGTCCGCCCTGGCGGAGGCGGACGCGGTGGACGACCTGGAGGCCGGTCCGGCCGGTGGACCGGCTCCGGCCGGCGCATCCGAGGGGCCCGGCCCCTCCGCGGGCCCGCGTCCGGCCGAGGGTCCTCGTCCTGCCGAGGGCCCGCGTCGCTCCGACGGCCCGCGTCCGGCCGACGGTTCCGGCGTCCCGCCCGCCGGCCGGCTCGGGAGCGGTTCCGGTGCTCGTGCCGAAGGCGGGGACGGCCGTACGGACAGGGTCGGCGAGCAGGGCGGTCCGCGCCGGATCCCCGGGGGCCCTGACCGGCACGGCTCCGCGCCGGGGCCGAACGCTCCGGGCTCCGGCGGCACCGACGGCGGTTCCGATCCCGCGAGCGGGGACGGGCGCGCCGGCCGAGTGGGCGAACAGGCCCGACCGAGCACCCCTCGCGGCGCCGGTCGCGGGGCCGGCGGGCCGGGTGGCGCGCTCGGGCCCGGGCCGAGCGGTGGGGCCCCGCGCTCCTTCGATCCCGGGCGTCGCCGCAGCGGCGTCGCCCTGCTCGAATCCGACGAGTTCGATCCCTGCGCTCTTCAGGCCCGGCCCACCGATCTCATCCGACGGCGGCAGCACGCCCGCGCCGCGCTCGTCGCCCTCGCCGCGCTTCTCGTGTGCGGGGCGCTGCTCGGGCTGCCCGGGAACGGCTGGGGCAGAAACGGTGCTGCGGCGCCCTCGTACGCCCGTAACCCCGCCGCCGAGGCCGCCCTCGACCCCGGCGCGCTCAAGCGGGTCGCCCCCGCCGTCTGGACCGGCTCCACCCGGCAGGACTTCTCCGTGTGGCCCGCGCGGGGCGGGCTCGTCGGGGACGGCACGCTGTTGCGTCGGGCGCTCGCCGTGTGGGCGCGCCCCGGCCCCTCCGTGCACTCCTCGGCGACGCCCGGGACACCCGTGGGACCGCCGATGGGGCCGCCCCAGCTGCTCTTCGCCGGAGTCGTCGACGGCGCCCGGGTGGTGCTCCTCCACGACGGGCTGCGGGCGGTGCGGTACGCGGAGCCGGTCGAGGGCACGGCGGGCGCGGCGCTCGACTTCGCCCGGACCGACGGTGCCGACACGGTCGGTTCGACGGCGCTCGTCCTGTCCCGGGCGGCGGGGAACGTGCGCTATCTGACGGCGCCCTGGGTGACGGAGACCGCCGTACGGGATCTCCTCGCGCCCGCCCGGGCCCCCCGCCCTCTCGCGCGGGACGCCGACGGGATCACCGACCCGATGCCGAGTCCCGCCCTCGCGAAGAGCTGCACCCGCTGGAACACCCTTCAGGTGCGGGACGGTTCGGGGCGGCGGCTTCTCGCCGACCTCGGCGAGCTGGCCCCCGCCCGGCTCCTGTGGGGCCCGCCGGCCGCCCCGGTGGACGCCACGGGGCAGGAGGCCCGGGAGGCCTGGGCGCGGACCGCGTGCCAGTTGACGGCGGTACGGGCGCACGGGGTGCGGTCGGTGAACGCCTGGCGGTTCGCCCGGCAGCCGTTGCCCGAGGGCGCCGGGCGGGGCACCTGGCTGTGCACGCGTGCGGAGACCTGGCGGGGTACGGGCAGCAGGACCCTCGCCCAGTTCCTGGTCCCGTCGCCCGGCGTGCCCGCCGCGCTCGCGGCCCGCTCCGAGGGTTCGCCCGCGTGCGGGGTGCGGGATCCCCGGGTCCTCGCGGGTGTGCTGTGGCAGGCGCCGAGCGGCGGGTGGTACGTCCTGGCGGCGGGCAGCCCGGACTTCACGGCCCTGGAGACCTCGGGCGGGGTGAAGGGCCGGTCCGAGGGCCCGGTCCTCGCGGTGAGGGCGACGGCGGGCGCCCGGGCCGACCTGGACGGCGTCCTGCGGGACGGAAGGCGGGTGGGCGCCCTCAGGTGACCGGGGGCGACGACGTGGCCGGGGGCCCGGAGGCCGGGGGACCCGGGGACGCTGCCCGGGGGTGGGTGCGGCCGCCCCGGGCCCACCCCCGGTATCCGCCCCCACCGGCCAAAAACCCCGTGCACAGATCTGTTGTCGTCGACTACCCCTCAGTACATTGACGTCATGTCTAATACGCAGCCCGCACCGGTGGCGTCGGAGCACGTCGAGCTCAAGGCCCGCAAGGTCAGCTTCGACTGGGACGCGACCCCGCTCCACTGGGTACCCGGCGATCCCTTCACCACGCACACCATCAACGTGCTGCACCTGCTGCTCCCGGCCGGCGAGCGCTGGTTCGTGCACGTCTACAAGCAGGCTCTGCCGTACATCACCGACGACCGGCTGCGCGCGGACGTCATCGGCTTCATCGGCCAGGAGGCCATCCACTCCCAGGCCCACGACGACGTCCTCCCGCACCTCCGGGAGCAGGGCCTCGACCCCACCCCGTACACCGCGCAGGTCGACTGGTTCTTCGAGAAGCTGCTCGGGGACCGGACCCTGCCGCCGGGCCGGCCGCGCCGCTGGTGGCTGATGGAGCGGGTCGCGATGATCGCCGCGATCGAGCACTACACCGCCTTCCTCGGCAACTGGGTGCTCAACGCCGACGAGCTCGACCGGGTCGGCGCCGACCCCACCATGCTCGATCTGCTGCGCTGGCACGGCGCCGAGGAGGTCGAGCACCGCTCGGTCGCCTTCGAGCTCTTCATGCACCTCGACGGCGGCTACCGGCGCCGCGCCCGCACCTGGGCGCTCGCCTTCTCCGCGCTCGTCTTCCTCTGGCAGCGGGGCGTCCGCTTCTTCATGGAGAACGACCCGAGCCTCCTCGACGGCAAGGCGTCCCTCGGCCAGTTCGTCCGCAAGGGCCGGCAGGGAGTGCTGCCCTCCACCCCGGACATGCTGCGCTCGATACCCCGCTATCTCAGCCGCGCCTATCACCCCTCCCAGGAGGGTGACACCGCGCAGGCGATGGCCTACCTGGCCTCCTCCCCCGGCGCCAACGGAGGCCGCTGATGCCCCGGTTCACCACCGTCGCCCTGGTCGCCGGAGCCGCGCTGCTCGTCCGCCGCGCCGTCCGCAGCCGGATGACCACCGCCCCGCTGTGGCCCCTGCCCGCCCTGGACGCACCGGTGTCCGGGTACGGCCGGGGCAGCACCGTCCCCCGCAAGGTCCTGGTGACCGGGCGCGCCACGCCCGCCGAGGGCGTCGTCGAACTCCGCCTGGAAGGGAGCGGGTTGCCCTCCTGGCAGCCGGGCGCCCATGTCGACCTCGTCCTGCCCTCCGGCCTCGTGCGGCAGTACTCGCTCTGCGGCGACCCGGCCGACCCCGCCGCGTACACCGTGGCGACCCGGCTGATCGAAGCCGGTCAGGGCGGCCGGGGCGGCTCGCGCGAGGTCCACGAGCAGCTCCAGGAGGGCGTGGAGATCGAGATCCGGGGGCCGCGCAACCGTTTCCCGCTGGTCGACGCGCCCGCGTACGTCTTCGTCGCCGGCGGCATCGGCATCACCCCGGTCCTGCCGATGCTGCGCGCCGCCGAGGCGGCCGGGGCGGACTGGCGGCTCGTGTACTGCGGGCGGAGCCGGTCCACCCTGCCGTATCTGGCGGAGATCGAGGCGCTGGGCGGAGACGACCGGGTGACCGTCGTCGCCGAGGACACGTCCGGCTTCCCCGATCTGGACTTCCTCGGGCACGTACCGGCCGAGACGCTCGTCTACTGCTGTGGCCCGGACGGGCTGATGGACGCCGTGACGGCGGCGATGCCGGAGGGCCGGGCCCCGCGTCTGGAGCGTTTCTCGGCGGCGGCGACGGCCGGCGGCACCGCCTTCGACGTCGAACTGCGCCGTTCCGGCCGTACGGTGAGGGTGGCCGCCGACCAGTCGGTCCTCGCGGCGGTCCGCGAGGAGCTTCCGGGCATCACGTACTCCTGCCGGCAGGGATTCTGCGGGACCTGCCAACAGCGGGTCCTGGAGGGTGAGGTCGACCACCGGGACGAGCTGCTCACCGACGCCGAGCGGGGCGACTCGATGCTGATCTGCGTCTCGCGCTGCGCGGGAGAACGGCTCGTACTCGACCTCTGAGCGGCCCGCGGGCGGCTAGGGCAGGACCAGCCAGTCCAGGGCGAGCGCGGCGAGGAGGCCGCTCACCAGGAGCCAGGTGCCGAGCCGGGTACGGCCGTTGCGGGAGAGCTCGATCACGATGCCGCAGAGGATCATGGCGAGGCCGTACACACCGACGACCAGGACGGACGTCCGGCTCGCGAGGCGGATCACCAGGACGACGGCCATGGCCACGAGGAGCACGGAGGCGGCGGCGACGCGCAGTCGCCGCGCCTGCTTCGGCGTGAGCCCCGCGGTGGGGGCGTCCTCGTCGGACTCCTCGGACTCGTCGAGGTCGTCGTCCTCGTCGCCCTCGTCGTCCCCCTCGTCCTCGTCGAGGTCGTCGAGTGCGTCGGCGGCCTCGACGGGCGCGCCGGTGGTGTCTGCGGAGGTCTCCTCGGAGCTCTCCCCGGAGGTCTCTTCGAGGGTCTCGTCGGCCGTGGGGGCCTCAGGGGCCTCCGGGGCCTTGGCGGCCTGGGTGTCCTGGTCGGAAGCGCTCATGGAGCAGGAGCGTAACCGACCCCGTTAGGCTGTTCGTATGACGACCGGGGTACGCCGCAGGATGGGCGTCGAGGAGCGCAAGCAGCAGCTGATCGGGGTCGCCCTCGAACTCTTCAGCCACCGCTCTCCCGACGAGGTGTCCATCGACGAGATCGCCGCGGCCGCGGGGATCTCGCGGCCGCTGGTCTACCACTACTTCCCCGGCAAGCAGAGCCTCTACGAGGCGGCGCTGCGGCGGGCCGCCGACGAGCTGGCGGCCCGGTTCGTGGAGCCGCCGCAGGGTCCGCTCGGGGCGCGCCTGCTGCGGGTGATGGGCCGGTTCTTCGACTTCGTGGACGAGCACGGCCCGGGGTTCGCGGCGCTGATGCGGGGCGGTCCGGCGGTGGGTTCGTCCACGACGAACGCGATGATCGACGAGGTGCGGCTGGCCGCGTACGTGCAGATCCTCGCCCACCTGGGGGTCGAGAAGCCGTCCGCACGACTGGAGTTGGTCGTCCGCTCCTGGGTCTCGCTGGCCGAGTCGACGGCGCTGATCTGGCTGGACGGGCGCCGGGTGCCGCGCGCGGAGCTGGAGTTGCAGCTCGTGCACGACTTCGCGGCGCTCGCCGCGGTGAGTGCCGCGTACGACCCGGACATGGCGGCGATCCTGGTCGGCATCCTCGCGGACGAGCCGGCCGACGGCCCCTTCGGGGAGCTGGTGGCCCGGCTCGTCGCGCTGGTGGGGACCGTGGCCCCCGCGGCCCCGGCGGTGGACACCGGGAACGCCGGGAACGCCGGGTCTTCCGTACCCGATCAGCGCTTGCGGTAGGACGTTTCCAGGTCGCGGATCTCGACCGAGAGGCGGACCCCTTCGGGCTCCTTGAGGTACTCCGGCAGGAGGGCGAGCACGGCCTCCGAGAGCCGGGCCTTGAGTTCGTCCGTGCGGCCGGCCAGCAGGGCGATCTCGACGTGCACGAGGACGTCCTCGGCCGAGCCGTCCCCGATGACCGTCTCGGCGACCTCGCGGAAGCGGGTCTTGCAGGCGTCGAGCGTCGTGTCGACCGTCTCCACGACGAGCGGGTGCAGGGCGAGCGCGAAGCCGCGCCGGTCGAGGGGCGCGGAGTGGTCGACGGTGATCTGGGGCATGAGGGTCCCTCCCGGTGGGACGAGTGTCTGTCCACACCTTTACGGTGATCGCCATGAGCGCACAAGTGACCTTCCGACGGGCGGACGACGGCGATCCGGAGCTGCTGTCGGCCATGTACGACGGAGCGGCGCGGTGGATGCTCCGGAACGGGATCGACCAGTGGAAGCCCGGCGGGAAGAGCGCCGCGCATTTCCGGGAGCGGATCGCCGGGGGCGAGGTCTGGCTGGCGTCCCACGAGGGCCGGGCGGTCGGCGCGTACGAGCTGTGGTGGGAGGACGAACAGGCCTGGGGCCCGCAGCCGCCGGTCGCCGGGTACGTCCACCGGCTGATGACGGACCGGGAGGCCGCGCCCGCCGGGACCGGGCGGGCGCTGCTCGCGCACGCGGAGGGGCGGATCGCGGCCGGTGGGCGGGCGGTGGCCCGTCTCGACTGTCTGTCGGACAACCCGCGGCTCCGTACGTACTACGAAGCCGCGGGCTACCGTGCCGTCGGCGAGGAGCCGGGAAAGCTCGCCGCCGACGGCACGTGTTACGGGGTGACCCTGCTGGAGCGGTCGCTCACCGCCGGGTGAGCGCGGCCGTCACTTCGCCTTGAACACCGCCACCGTCCGCGCCGGGACCGTGAAGGTGCCCGAACCGGCCTCGTAGGAGGCCGACTTCACGACGGTGTCGGAGCCCGAGGCCTGCACCGGGTGCAGGGCGTACGGGGAGCCGGCCAGGCCGGTGACCTTCTGCGAGGTGCTCCGCGGGCTCGCGTTGAGGACGACGACCAGGTCGCCCAGGCGCATCGTGATCACGCCCGGGGTCTCCTCGCCGCCGGAGAGCGGGAAGGACAGGGTGTCCTGTACCTGTCCGGCGGTGGCGAGGGAGAAGGCCGGCTCGGTCGTACGGATCTTCTGCAGGTCGCGGTACGCGGCGGAGGCGCCGTCGATCTGCTCGCAGCCGACGGTCAGGGCCGGGTTCACCAGCAGCGGCTTGCCGTAGGACCACTTGGCCTTGTTGTCGGCGGCCGGCGGGAGGCCGCGGCCGAAGCCGTTGCCGTCCGCGCAGTCCCAGTGAATCGCGTTGTACCAGTCGCCACTGTCGTACGAGTTGCGGTCGAGGGACTTGGAGCGCAGCAGGTCCGAGCCGGCCTGGGAGAGCGCCGGGCCCTGGGAGAGGGTGGCGGTCGCCATGGCGAGGACCTGCATCCGGGCCCGGTCGGCGGGGCTGGTGCCCGCCGGGAGCTTGAAGGCGAGGGCGTCGTACAGGGACTCGTTGTCGTGGGCGTCGGCGTAGGCGAGGGCGTCGCCCGGGGCGGCGGCGTATCCGGCCGGTGCGCCGTTGTAGTCGACCTGGCTGCCCTTGACCGTGCGGCCCGAGGTGTCGGTGAACGTGTAGTCGGCGAGGTTGCCGGTCAGGCCGACCTTGATCAGGTCCTGGTAGTGGAGGAGCCGGGCCTTCTGCTGCTCGGGGGTGCCGTTGGCGGTGGAGGTGTTGGGGTCGGTGAAGAGTCCGGAGGCGAAGCCCTGGACGCCGGGGTCCTCGTCGAAGGGGCCGCCGCCGCGGACGGCGTCGCGGGCCCGGTCGGAGAAGGTGGCGATGCCGGTGCCGGCCATGTTCTTCTGGGTGGCCTGGACGAAGCGGGCGTCGTCGGCGATCTCGCCGAAGTTCCAGCCCTCGCCGTAGAGGACGATCGCCTTGCCGTCGACGCCGTCCTTGGCGACGGTGAGGGCGTCGAGGGCCTTGCGGACGGCGAGGATGTTCGCCTTGGGGTGGTGGCCCATGAGGTCGAAGCGGAAGCCGTCGACCTTGTAGTCCTTGGCCCAGGTGACGATCGAGTCGACGACGAGCTTGCCCATCATCGCGTTCTCCGGCGCGGTGTTGGCGCAGCAGGTCGAGGTGGCGACGGTGCCGTCGGCCTGGAGGCGCTGGTAGTAGCCGGGCACGATCCGGTCGAGGACGGACTTGTCGGACTGTCCGGCGGCGACGGTGTGGTTGTAGACGACGTCCATGACGGTGCGCAGGCCGTCGCCGTTGAGGGACTGGACCATCTGCCGGAACTCGACCGTGCGGCGGGTGCCTTCGGGGTCGGTGGCGTAGGAGCCCTCGGGGACGGTGTAGTGCAGCGGGTCGTAGCCCCAGTTGAAGGCGTCCTTGGCCGCGGCGGCGGTGACGCAGGCCTGCTGCTCCTCGGAGTCGGGGGCGTAGACCTTCAGGTCGCAGGCGGGGACGGTCTGTCCGGACTTCTTCTCGGGGATGGTGCCGATGTCGAAGGCCGGGAGGAGGTGGACGTAGGAGGTGCCGGAGGCGGCGAGCGCCTTCAGGTGCCGCGAGCCCTTGCTGTCCTTGTCGGTGAAGGCGAGGTAGGTGCCGCGGTGGCCGGCCTCGGCCGTCGGGTCCGCGATCGAGAAGTCGCGGATGTGGAGTTCCTGGATCTGGGCGTCGCGCAGGGGCACGGCGGCCGGCTTCCTCAGGGTCTTCCAGCCCTTGGGGGCGAGCCGGGTGTCGTCGAGGTCGACGGCGAGGCTGCGGGCGGAGTCGGTGGTGAGGGCGGTGGAGTAGGGGTCGGTGACCTTGTTGGTGACGGTCTTCTGGACGGTGGGGGCCCAGACCTTCACCACGTACCGGTAGGGCTTGCCCGTCCAGCTCCTGGGGCCGGTGACGGACCAGACGCCGGAGCTGTCGTCGCGGCGCATGGGCAGGGTCCGGCCGTCGAGTTCGAGGTCGACGTCCTGGGCGGTGGGGGCCCATACGGAGAGGGTGACCCCGCCGTCGCGGAAGACGGGGCCGAGGGCGGCGCCGGTCGCCTTCTTCGCGTACAGGTCGTCGAGGACGCCGGCGGTCTGGACGCCGGTGGCGGCGAGCAGGGCGCCGTTGGCGGCGCGCTGGGTGGCGATCAGCTGGCCGCGCAGGGATGCGCGGACGCGGTCGGTGTCGCGGGGGTCGACGGTGAAGGCCGGGTAGTCCCTGAGGTGGGGGTACTTCGCCTTCTGGGCGTCGGTGAGCGCGGTCGGGTCGAGCCGGAGCCACTGGCCCTCGGTGGTGAGGGCGCCGTCGATGACGGTGATGCCGCCGTCCGCGGCGTACACGAGCTGCTGGCTGGTGGACTCGTTGGCCTTGACCTTCCAGACGACGGTGTTCCGGTCGATCCACTGGGCCTCGGCCTTGCCGAGGTCGAGGTTCGGGGCGCCGCCGGCGGTCGGGAGGAGGTACTTCTGCTGTCCGGAGAGCATCCAGGCCTCGTGGCCGAGTCCGGCCAGGTCGAGGGACTGGTCGGTGGGGAGGTCCTTCTCGTCGCCCTTGTGGAGGATGTACGAGAGGGAGCTCGCGCCCTCGGTGAGCGGGACCTCGTAGACGGCGCCGTAGGCGTCGAAGCGGACGGGGAGCAGCGGCTTGGACCAGTCGGTGGGCTGGGCGGCGCCGGTCCAGGTGTGGAGGCCCCAGCCGTCGTAGTCGCCGTCGGCGCGCTGGTAGTGGAGGACGGCCTTGGTCGTGTCCTGCGGCGGGGAGGCGGGGGCGGTGTCGGACTGTCCGTCCTGGCCCTGGGTGATCCAGACCTCGCCGGTGCGGCCGAGGTTGACGGTGCGCTGCGGGCCGTCGGCGGTGCCGTTCTTCTCGACGGTGTACGGGACGGTGGACGCGCCTTCGGGGACCTTGACCCAGGCGAAGGCGCCGTGGGCGTCCCGGCCGGTGAACGCGGTCTCCTGGCCGGCGCTCTTCAGGGTCCAGCCGTCGTAGTTCCCGTCCTCGCGCTGGTAGTGGACGACGGCGTACGTGCGCTCGACGGCGACCGGCTTCTCGGGCGCGGGGACCTGTCCCGCGGTGGTGGCGGCGGTGGCGCTCGCGGTGCGGCCGGTGCTGTCGACGACGACGGCCTTGTAGCGCAGGGCGGTGCCGGCGGGGGCGGTCACGTGCTGGGTGACCTTGTAGGGGGCGTGGTCGGCGGTGCCGAGGGTCTGCCAGCGGCCGTTGCCGGTCTGGGCGGCGAAGACGACCCGGTTGAGGCCGCCGCCGGTGACGTCGGCGGTGAGCTCGACGGTGCCGGTGGCTCCGGCGGCGGGCGCCTTGAGGGTGACGGCGGGCTTGGCGGCGGGGGCCGGGAGGGGCTTGTCGGCCTTGAGGACCAGGGAGGAGAGGGCCGGGACGGTGACGGTGACCTTGCCGTGGGCGGCGGTCACGGCGCCCTGGCCGCCGTACAGGGTCCGGAAGGCGGCCGAGCCGACGGGGACGGTGACGGTCTTCTCGGTGGTGGCGCTGTTGGTGGCGACGAGGTACTCGGTCTTCGTCCTGCTGTCCGTACGGGAGAAGGCGTAGACGGAGCCCTCGGCGTACCGTTCCTGCTGGACGCCGTCGCGGAGGGCCGGGTTGTCGCGGGTCAGCTTCGACAGGGCGGCGACGGACCGGTACACCGGGTGTGTGGTGTCGTACGCGTCGGTGGCGTGGGTGCGGTCGGTGCCGAGCTGGTCGTCGTCGAGGTAGTCGGCGGCCTTCGAGGCGAAGAGGGGCTGGCGGGCGTCCTTGTCGCCGCCGGCGCCGGTGAAGCCCTGCTCGTCGCCGGAGTAGACGACCGGGTTGCCCCGGGACAGGAACATCAGCTCGTTGGCGAGCGTGGCCCGGCGGACGAGTTCGTCGTCGGAGGCGTTCGGGTTGTCCTGCTTGAGGAAGCTCCCGAAGCGGCCCATGTCGTGGTTGCCGAGGAAGGTGACCTGCTCGTAGGCGTTGGCCTTGTCGGTGGTGTACCGGTAGTCGTCGGCGAAGACCCTGGCGAGGCGGTCGGCTCCGGCGCTCTGGGAGGCGAAGGCGCGGGCGGCGTCCTGGAAGGGGAAGTCGAGGGTGGCGTCGAGCCGGCCGCGGGTGACGTAGGGGGCGGTGACGGTGGTGTCGGCGGAGTAGACCTCGCCGAACATGAAGAAGTCCTCGCGGCCCTGCTTCTCGGCGTAGGCGTCGAGGGCGGTGGCCCACTGGGTCCAGAAGTCGAGGTCGACGTGCTTGACGGTGTCGATGCGGAAGCCGTCGATCTTGAAGTCTCGGACCCACTTCTCGTAGATCCTCTTCATGCCCTCGACGACCTCGGGGCGTTCGGTCCACAGGTCGTCGAGGCCGACGAAGTCGCCGTACTCGGCGGACTCCCCGGCCCAGGTGGAGTCGCCCCGGTTGTGGTACATCGTCGGGTCGTTGAGCCAGGACGGGACCTTGGTGTTCGCCTTCTCGACGGGGGTGTACGGGAAGGACCCGGCGTCGACCCTGCCGATGGCCTCGCGGTCGTCGAAGGGGCGGCCGTCCTTGTCGAGGTACGGGTAGGCGCCCTTGGGGCGGTAGCCGTACTTCTGCTCGGCGTAGTCGACGGTGTCGGCGGTGTGGTTGGTGATGACGTCGAAGAAGACCTTCATGCCCTTGCGGTGGGCGGCGTCGATCAGCCGCTCCAGGTCCTCGTTGGTGCCGAAGTGCGGGTCGACCTGGGTGAAGTCGGTTATCCAGTAGCCGTGGTAGCCGGCGGAGGCGTCCTTGCCGACGCCCTGGACGGGCCGGTTCTTGAAGATCGGCGCCATCCAGATGGCGGTGGTGCCGAGCCCCTTGATGTAGTCGAGCCGCTGGGTCAGGCCCTTGAGGTCGCCGCCCTGGTAGAAGCCCTTGTCGGTGGGGTCGAAGCCGGTCTGTGTCCGGCTGCCGGTGAGGCCGCCACGGTCGTTGGAGGTGTCCCCGTTGGCGAAACGGTCGGGCAGGACGAAGTAGAACTGCTCGCGGGTGAGGTCCTGGCGGGCGGGCTCGGCCGCGAGCGCCCGGTCGGAGGGCGGGGCGGGGGGCCTGGGCGCGGCGGCCGCGGGGACGGCGGGCACGAGGGCGGCGCACAGGGCGGCGGCCAGCGCGACCGCCGTTCTCTTGCGTGTCACGGGGGTGCTCCCTGGAGGAGGGACGGGGTACGGGTGGGAGGGCCGCCCCGGTCGGGGGCGGCCCTGGAGGGGAGCGGTGCTCAGCTGCGGAAGGTGTCGTTCAGGACGGTCTGTCCGGAGGCGGGGACGGTCGCGGTGCGGTTGGCGCCGGATTCCCAGGTGACGTTTCCGGCGGCGTCCTTGCGGATGTACTTGTACTCGAAGGCCGTTCCGGCGGGCAGGCCGACGGTCAGCTTCCAGACGGGGTACGTGGCCGGGTCGAGCTTCAGGGCGGCGGCCGGGGACCAGTTGCCGAGCTCGGCGCGGTTGCCGGTGACGTAGATGTTCTGGCCGACCACGGTGGTGGCGGTGGCGTTGAACGAGGCGCCCGCGGCGGCCGGAGGGGTGGTCGGCGGGGTCGTCGGCGGCGTGGTCGGGGTGGTCCCGCCGCAGTTCGTCGCGTTGACGTGCAGGGCCACGGCGGTGTTGGCGCCGAGGGTGGCGGTGAACTGGCCGGACGAGTTCACCGTCACGGCGGTGTTCGACTGGACGTCGCAGTAGGTGCCGCCGGGCAGGGAGGTCTGGAAGGTGCGGGTGAGCGCCGAGGACTCGTGGTTGATGGCCACGTACGCCTTGGAGCCGCGGCCGAACGCGATCGCGTTGTTGCCGTTGTCCCACCAGCCGGTGACGGCCTGGCCGCGCGCGGTGTTGCGGAAGCCGACCATGGAGGAGATCTCGCGCCAGGCGTGCTGGCACTTCCAGCCGTCGGTGTAGCAGGCGTTCACCTGGCCGCCGTTGGGCGGTCCCGCGTCCTTGTCGGTCCACTCGTAGCCGGAGTGGACGTCCGGGGCGCCGTAGGGCCAGGCGAGCGCGAAGACGGAGGCGAGGGTGTAGGTGGCGCCGTCCTTGTAGGACAGGGTGTCGCCGCCGCGCTCGGTGTCGTGGTTGTCGACGAAGACGCCGGACTGGCCGGAGGGCATGTAGCCCCAGGCCTCGCCGAAGTTCTTGAGGTTGGCGAGCTTCTCGTTCTGGAGGACGCGCTTGAGGTCGCGGGCGTAGCGGAACTCCTGGACGTCTCCGGTGCCGAGGTACTCGCTCGGGGAGACGGCCTCTCCGCCGCCGTGGATGGCCTCCTGCTTCCAGTACACGCCGGGGTTGGTGAGCCGCGACTTGATGTTGGCGAGGTCGGCGGCCGGCATGTGCTTGGCGGCGTCGATGCGGAGGCCGTCGACGCCGAGGGAGAGCAGGTCGTTGAGGTAGCCCGCTATCTTGCCGCGGACGTGGTCCTCGCCGGTGTCGAGGTCGGGGAGCTGGACGAGTTCGCAGTTCTGGACGTTGCCGCGGTCCTGGTAGTTGGAGATCGAGGAGCGGCAGTCGTCCATGTCGGCGCCGGAGTAGAGGCCCGGGTAGTCGTACTTGGAGAACGGGGTCCCGCCCGTTCCCGTGCCGGAGCCGTTCGCCATGTGGTTGATGACGGAGTCGGCGACGACCTTGACGCCGGCCGCGTGGCAGGTGTCGATCATGCTCTTGAAGGCGGTGCGGTCGCCGAGTCGTCCGGCGATCTTGTAGCTCACGGGCTGGTAGGAGGTCCACCACTGGCCGCCCTGGAGGTGTTCCTGGGGCGGGGAGACCTGGACGTATCCGTATCCGGCGGGGCCGAGGCGGTCGGTGCACTCGCGGGCGATCGAGGCGAAGTTCCACTCGAACATCACCGCGGTGACGTCTTTCTCGCCGGGCGGGCCGGCCTGGGCCGGGGCGTTGCCCGTGACGGCCACAGCGGCTCCCGCCACGAGGGCGAGTGCAGCTGCCACGGTCTTTCTGGCCATGATTCCTCCTGCTGACTTCGCTGTCGCAAGAAGTTGCCGAAAACTTCAGCAACTGTTTTCAGCCGTGACCGTACGAGTGCCCCGACGCCCGGTCAACCCTCCGGACACCCCAACGCAAGTTGTTACGAAAGGACTTGCGGCCCCGCGACCCGGGCGGGGGGCTGCGCCGTGGAGCCGCGCACCACCAGCTCCGGCTGGAAGACGAACTCCGTGCGCTGCACGGGATTGCCCTCGATCTCCTCCAGGAGCGCGCCGACGGCCGCCGTCGCCATGGCCTGCACGGGCTGGCGCACGGTGGACAGCGGTGGGCTGGTGAAGGCGATCAGCGGGGAGTCGTCGAAGCCGACGACGGAGACGTCACCCGGCACGTCGAGGCCATGGGCGCGGACGGCGCGGATCACGCCGAGCGCCATCAGGTCGGAGCCGCAGACGATGCCCGTGCAGCCCTCGCGGAGCAGGATGTCGGCAGCCGCGTGGCCGCCCTCGACACCGAAGAGCGTGGGTCTGATGAACCGTTCGGCGTCCGCCCGCTCGACACCGAGGAGCTCGTACAGCTCGGCGGTGAAGCCCTCGGCCTTGCGGCGCGAGGGCACGTAACGGGTGGGGCCGATGGCGAGGCCGATCCGCTCGTGGCCGAGCTCGACCAGGTGCCGTACGGCCATCCGGGCCGCGGCCCGGTCGTCCGGGGAGACGAAGTTGGCGTCGATGTGCTCGTTGTAGCCGTTGATGAGGACGTACGGCACGCCCCGGCCGGTCAGGCGCGCGTAGCGGGCCGGGTCGGCGGAGGCGTCGGCGTGCAGGCCGGAGAGGAAGACGATGCCGGCCACCCCGCGGTCCACGAGCTGCTCGACGAGCTCGTCCTCGGTGGCGCCGCCGGGCATCTGGGTGCAGAGCACCGGGGTGTAGCCGTGCCCGGCGAGGACCTGTTCGACCACCTGCGCGAAGGCGGGGAAGATCGGGTTGGTCAGCTCGGGCACCACGAGCCCGACGAGGCCCGCGCTGCGCCGTTTGAGGCGCACGGGACGCTCGTAGCCGAGCACGTCGAGCGCCGCGAGCACCTTGTGACGGGTCGCGCCGGCCACCCCCGCCTTGCCGTTGAGCACACGGCTGACGGTGGCCTCACTGACCCCCGACTGGGCCGCGATGTCCGCGAGCCGCGGGGGGGGGGGGCCGGGGGCCCCCCGGGGGGGGGGGGGCGCCCCCCCCCCCCCCCCCCGGGGGGGGGGGGGGGGGGGGCGGGCGCGGGGGGGCGCGCGCGGCCACACCCCGGGGGCAGTGAGCGCCCG